>NZ_QUZH01000014.1 GCF_009761675.1 Bhargavaea sp. CC-171006 | reverse complement strand
TGAACCGAACCCTATAAAGCGGACAGCTTAATAAAAGACCCTGCTTATGCGGCGATGAGATGACTCCGGTATTGTGCCGGAGTCATCTTTTTTAGATTCCATTGATATCGGTGGTTGTTGTACTCGTAAACATACTCATCCACCAGTAGTTTGAGCTCATCGAAGGTTTGGCATTGCCTGTAGTCAATTTCATCTTTCATATGACCGAAGAAGGATTCCATCGGCGCATTGTCCCAACAATTTCCCTTTCGGGACATTGATTGTTTGATGTTCAGGTCCTTGATGCGTTTCTGATACTCGGGATGGGTGTAGTGGAACCCTTGGTCTGAATGAAGGACGATTTCCGGATGAAGATTCTCTCCAAGAGCTCCTTCAAGCTTGTCCAGCGTCCGGTAGACGATTGGCATGGAAAGGCTGGTCGTCAGTTCATGGACGAGGATTTCCTTGGTCGCCGCATCCTTTATCGTGGAAAGGTAGGCTGGCTGGCCTTTGCCGTGATACAGATAGGTAATATCAGTCAGGAGGACCTTGCCCGGCTCATCCTGTTGGAACTCACGATTCAGGTGATTAGACACCGTACGGTGTTCCTGCGTCGCCTTCGCCATCTTCCTGTAGGGATGGGCTCTCCGGATTCTGGCATGAAGGCCGAAGAGGCCAGTGAGGCGAAGGATTTTCTTGTGGTTCATGACTACGCCATATTCATTCCTCAAAATCATATGTAGGGTGCGGTATCCTGCTTTCCCTTTCTTCCGTTCCTGGATCTCGATCAGTAGAAGGGCATCCTCATAATCCGCCTCCGCACGGAGGTCGCGTGAATCACGGCGGATCAGCCATTCATAGTAACCCTGACGGCGGACTCCCGCGACCCTGCATAGATAGGCGACGGCTCTCTTGAGCCCAAACGTCCGGATCACTTCTTCAATCAATGCATATTTCTCTCCCGGTGTAAGCCTTACTTCCTCAGCCTCCTCTCGGCTGCCTCTAACTTTTTTAACAATTCCAGTTCAGCCTCTAGATACTTGATCTTAGCCTGTGCCTTTTTCAGTTGTTCTTCCGCAGACAGATCTCGTGTTACCGGCCGGCCAGTGCTTCCGCGGCCCCGACGCTCAGACAACAGTCCTTCCTCGCCAAGGGCGTCATACGATTTCCTCCATCGCTTTAGCGATTGTTTAGGTATATCCGTCCCAATCTGCTTGGGATCCAACCCTGCCTCCAGGAAGATTTCGTATGGCGTCTTGCCTTCCTGATAGGCCTTCACGGCGTTCAATTTAAATTCAGGCGAGTATTGTATGGTCTTATCCGTTACATGAAGGACATTGGGATTGTCCTCGAGAAGTCGGCGAATGGATTCATTGATAGGTTGGCGGCTCATTGAAAATCTCCTCCGTTCAACTTTGTGTTCAGTATAGCGGAGTTTTTGACCACGCAAAAACCCCGAACCGGGACTTTTTTTAAAGTGTCCGTAGTTCGGGGTTCAGTTCACCAGTGTCCCGGCGGCGTTTTCTTTTTCTAGGATGAAGCCGGGTTTTGTCAGTTCACTAAACGGAGCAACGTATTGGGCAAGTCCATTTGCCTCGAGTCTTTCTCTCCATGTTTTCATCGAATTCCTCCTAGAAATGGCAATCTACTATGTTAACGGATGAAGCCGGGAAACGTTTCATGTTTTTTCTGAAAAATACACTTGACTTTACCCGCAGCACAATCCTATACTGTTTACCAGATGGAAAACAAAATCAGAATACTCTTATCAAGAGCGGCGGAGGGAATAGGCCCTGCGAAGCCCGGCAACCGGCGGACGATGTCTGCAAAGGTGCTAATTCCTACAGATCCGGGAGCGGATCTGGCAGATAAGGGGAGGCATGCGGCGTGTTCGCATCGGCCCTCTTCCTATCAGAGAAGAGGGTTTTTCATTTTTCCGAAAAGACAAAACCTCCTCTCCTATCGTGTTTCCATCGAAACCATACCTTTAGGAGGAAATCAATATGACAAACTTCAAACCAGAAACGATTCTCGTGCACGGAGGCCAGGAGCCGGATCCGACAACAGGCGCAATCGCCGTACCGGTCTACCGCACGACCGCTTATGCATTCCGTGACACAGAGCACGCGCAAAACCTGTTCGCCCTGAAAGAGTCCGGCAACATCTACTCCCGAATCATGAACCCGACGGTTGACGCGTTCGAGAAGCGCATCGCGGAACTGGAAGGCGGCACGGCTGCCGTTGCGCTTTCTTCCGGGATGGCGGCAATCGCGTTCTCGATCCTGAACGTCGCCCAGGCAGGGGACGAGATCGTCTCCGCGGCAAACCTTTACGGCGGAACGTATAACCTGTTCGCGGTGACACTTCCGCGTTACGGCATCAACGTGAAGTTCGTCGACTCGACAGACCCTGAAAACTTCCGCGCGGCGATCACCGACAAGACAAAGGCGATTTTCGGCGAAATCATCGGCAACCCGAGCCTGAACGTCCTTGATGTGGAAGCCGTCGCGAACATCGCGCACGAAAACGGCCTGCCGCTCATCATCGACTCCACATTTGCGTCGCCTTACGGTTCAACTCCAATCGAGTACGGCGCGGACGTTGTCGTCCACTCGGCAACGAAATGGATCGGCGGACACGGCCGCGGTGTCGGCGGCGTAGCCGTTGACGCGGGCAAGTTCGACTGGACCCAGGGCCGCCACCCTGGTTACACGGAGCCGGATGTGACGTATCACGGTCTCCGCTACGGCATTGATACGGCGCAGGCAGCATTTGCAACACGCCTCCGCGTGCAGTTGCTTCGCGACTTCGGACCGACGCTCAGCCCGGATAATGCGTTCCTCTTCCTCCAGGGGCTTGAGACGCTTCACCTCCGCATCCAGCGCCACAACGAAAACGCGCTGAAGGTCGCGCAGTGGCTGAAGGATCACCCGTCCGTCGAGTGGGTTCAGTACAACGGCCTCGAAGAGCACCCGTCGTACGAACTCTCGAAAAAGTACCTGAAGAATGGCGCCGGATCGGTTGTCATCTTCGGCATCAAGGGCGGACGCGATGCAGGCCGCAAGCTGATCGACAACGTGAAGCTGTTCTCGCATGTCGCGAACGTCGGCGATGCACGCTCGCTCATCATCCACCCGGCTTCCACGACGCACCAGCAGCTTTCTGCGGAAGACCTGAAGAAGAGCGGGACAACAGAAGAACTCGTACGCCTTTCCATCGGCCTTGAGAATGTCGAAGACATCATCGCCGATCTGAAACAGGCGATTGAGACTGCAGCTCCTGTAAACGCATGAATGTTTGAATAATTTTAAACTTTTCCCGCCCCGGGGGTTTCCTTGCGGGGCGGAACTTGTTATATTGGAAGGAATCTTTGTGTCGGAGGTGTTTCGCCCATGGCTCCAGTGAAAGCGGCCATCCTTGGATTCGGTACGGTCGGCCAAGGCATTTATACAATCGTGAATGAACGGAAACAACAACTTGAGAAAACGATCGGTTCTCCGATCGAAATTGCTGCGATCCTCGTCCGCGACTTGGATAAAACCCGCCCGGAAACTCCGGGAGTCCTCATTACCGACCGGTTTGAGGAAATCCTGGCCATCCCGGATCTGAAGGTCGTTTTCGAAGCGATCGTCGGCGAAGAGCCGGCACGCACATATCTGGAGCAGGCGATCGCCGCCGGCTGCCATATCATCACCGCGAACAAGGTGATGTATGCCAAAGCCGCCCCGGCGCTTGAACGGCAAGCCAAGGAACAGGGGACCGGTGTCGGATACGAGGCGACCGTCGCAGGCGGCGTCCCGGTGATCAAGACGATCGGCAACCTGAACCTCACCAATGAAGTGACCGGAATTCAGGGTATCCTGAACGGCACATCGAACTTTATCCTGACCAAGATGCGCAAGGAATCGTGCACATTCGATGACGCGCTTAAGGAAGCGCAGGAACTCGGTTATGCCGAGGCGGATCCGACCAATGACGTGTCCGGCTTCGATGCCTTCTGCAAGCTGATGATCCTGAGCGGTCTGTCGTTCGGCCTTCAGCCGGACTGGGAAGACGTGCCGATGGAAGGCATCGATTCGCTCTCGCTTGAAGAAGTGACCGATGCAGACCGGCAGGGCCTCCGCTACCGCCACATAGCAGATGTGCGTCGCGGAGAAGACGGCACCATCCAGGCATCGGTCGGCCCGGTGCTGATCGGCCCAGACCATCCGCTCTACGGCATCGACGGCGTCGACAATGCAGTCGCCATCGAAACGGCCTATGCCGGGACGCTCACTGTGATCGGCCCGGGCGCCGGCATGCTTCCGACCGCGAGCGTCATGGTCGAGGACGCGGCAGTGCTGCTGCGGGAACATGCCACCTTTCGCGAACTCGTGACGAAGTAAATGAAGAAAAGCGATGCCTCGCCTTGAGCGGGGCATCGCTTTTGTGTTGCGGGGAACTGAGTTTGAAGAATAGCCCTCCGAGTTTGAAGAAAACCGCCCCGAGTTTGAAGAAAAGCCCCCTGAGTTTGAAGAATACGAGGCGGGCGGCTGTCCGCCGGCCGCAAAAAGGAGGTCCCCGGTAAATTCGGGTATCTCCTTTTATTCCGGAAACAGGTCGGACGACAGGTACCGCTCGCCGGTGTCGGGAGCGAGGCAGAGGACATTGGCGTCCTTCGGCAACGTCTTGGCGATCTGTACGGCGAAGTGGGCGGAGGCCGCAGCGGATGCGCCGACGAAGATGCCTTCTTCCGCGGCAAGGCGGCGTGCCATCACTTGGGCATCACCGTCATCGATGAGAAGGATTTCGTCATAGACGTCACGGTTGAGGATGGCCGGAACAAATCCGGGGCCGGTGCCCGGAATCTTATGAGGCCCGGGTTCTCCGCCTGACAGGACGGGGGACCCCTTCGGTTCGACCACATAGATCTTCAGGTCCGGAATCTGCTTTTTCAGCTCTTCCCCTGTGCCGGTCACGGTTCCGCCTGTGCCTGCCGTCAGGACGAAAGCATCCAGCTTGCCGTCAAAGGCTTCCATGATTTCCACAGCGGTCGTTCCGCGGTGGGCATCCGCGTTTGCCGGGTTCTCGAACTGCATCGGGATGAACGCATCCGGGATGTCCTTGGCCAGTTCTTCCGCCTTGGCGATGGCGCCGTTCATGCGTTCGGCAGCCGGCGTCGAATACACTTCCGCGCCGTATGCTTTCAGGATTTTTACCCGTTCCGCGGTCGCGTTGTCCGGCATCGTCATGATGCACCGGTAGCCTTTTGCCGCGCACACCATGGCGAGGCCGATCCCTGTGTTGCCGGATGTCGGCTCGATGACGGTGCTTTTGCCTGGAGTCAGCTTGCCTTCTGCTTCGGCGCGTTCAATCATGTTCAGTGCGGCGCGGTCTTTAACGCTGCCGCCGGGATTGAACGATTCCAGTTTGATATATACGTTCGCCCCGTCCGCATCCGGGATTTTATTGAGCCGGACGGCGGGGGTGTTTCCGATCAGATCCAGAATGGACTGAACGATTTTCATGGCAGATTCCGCCTTTCCTACATACGATGGTCTTAATTCCTATTTAAAAAGTATAGTTTAAAAAATTATCTCCCGCAACTCTCCGATTTCCAAGTTACATCCATTGACTTATGGAGGTTTTCGGGTATGATTATGCTTAAAACTTAGTAATTCGATATGGATTATAATTTTAGATTAGAAGGAAGTGCAATAATGTTCCTTAAGATAGATGAAATACAAAAAAGCTTCGGAAAGGACGGCCGGCGCGAGCAGGTGCTCAAGGATATCAGCATCGATGTCCGTGAAGGCGAATTCATCTCGCTGCTTGGACCATCCGGCTGCGGCAAGTCGACACTTCTGAACATCGTCGCCGGGCTGAACCGCCCGGACTCGGGGATCCTTCAGCTGGACGGCCGCGATATCGTGAAGCCGGGCAAAGAGCGGGGCATGGTGTTCCAGCAAGCTGCTTTGTTCCCTTGGCTGACCGTCGAGGAGAATGTCATGTTTCCGCTGAAGGGCATGCCGAAAGAGGAAGCTAAAGAAATCGCCAAGAAATACCTCCGGCTGGTGCAGCTGAGCCAGTATGCAGACCACCATCCGCATGAGCTGTCGGGCGGCATGCAACAGCGTGTGTCCATTGCGCGTGCCCTTGCGATGGACCCTGCGGTGCTTCTCATGGATGAGCCGTTCGGTGCACTCGATGAACAGACACGGATGCGCCTACAGGGCGTGCTCGAAGAAATCTGGATCGAGACGAAAAAGACCATCATTTTTGTCACGCACAGCATCCAGGAAGCGGTCCGGCTTTCCGATCGCATCATCGTCATGGGAACGCATCCCGGCCGGGTCCTGCGGGATATCGAAGTCCGGCTCGGACGCCCGAGGGAAGGTCATCTGAAAGAGATGGCGGCCTATGAGGAATCGATCCTTGAAATGCTGAAGACGGAAAACGACAAAGTGGAAGAAGAGGAACGTAAAAATGCGGTTGGCTATTAAACGTCTCGTCTTCTTCGTTTCCCTGTTTCTGGTATGGGAACTCGCGGTCCGGCTGTTCCAGATCCCGGCGGTCCTCCTGCCGGCGCCGACCGACGTGTTCCGCGCACTCGGTGAAATGATTGCGGACGGTACGCTGTTCCGTGACCTCGGAGCCAGCTTCATGCGGCTTTTGGTCGGTCTCGCAATCGCCCTCCTGATCGGTCTTCTGCTCGGCATACTGCTTGCAAAGTCCAAGACGGCAGATGAAACGCTCGGTTCGCTCATTCTTGCACTGCAGAGTATTCCGAGCATCGTCTGGCTGCCGCTTGCCATCATGTGGTTCGGCCTGAACGAGAAATCGGTCATCTTCATTATCGTGCTCGGTGCCGCGATCGTCATGACGATCAATGTGCGCACCGGCATACAGAACGTCTCGCCGATCTACCTGAAGGCGGCGCAGACGATGGGTTCATCCGGCCCGGATCTGTTTTTTCGGGTCATGCTGCCGGCATCGGTGCCGTATTTCGTCACCGGCACGCGGCTTGCCTGGGCATTCGGATGGCGTGCCCTCATGGCCGGGGAGCTTCTCAGCACCGGCCCGGGTCTCGGCTACACATTGAAATATGCTTCCGACTTTGGCCGGATGGACATGGTGCTCGGCATCATGATCGTCATCGGTGTCATCGGCGTCACGGTCGACCTGCTCCTGTTCCAGCGATTTGAACAGCAAGTCAGGAAAAAGTGGGGCCTTGAACCGTCTTCGTGACGGGTTTTACGTTGGTTGAATTCAGTCATTGATTAATAAACGGGCCGAGGCCCGGAAAAGGGGATGTTGGATTTGAAAAAATGGTGGCTTGGGGCACTTATGCTCGGCATCATCACACTGCTCGCGGCATGTGGTGGAGATTCGGACAATGCAGGGGGCGGGGACAAAGAGAAGATGGTCATCGGCTACTTCCCGAACATTGACCACGCGCCGGCGATGGTGGCAAGGGAAAACGGCTATTACGAAGAAAAGCTGGGCGATACCGTCGAGCTGGAGTACATCACGTTCCCTGACGGCGGCACATTCATGGCCGCGCTGAAATCGGGTGAAATCGATGCGGGCCTCGTCGGTCCAGGGCCTGTCCTGAACAACTTCTCGAACGGTGCGGAAGTGAAAGTCCTGGCCGGTGCATCTTCCGGCGGAACGGTCGTCGTCGCAAGCGAGAAGAGCGGCATCGAATCGGTCGAAGACATGGCAGGAAAAACCTTCATCACACCGGGCATCGGCTGCACGCATGATGTCCAGTTCGAAACGTACCTCCAGCAGCTCGGCAATGACGAGCTCGCTTCTTCCCGGATCGGCGGCTCGCTTAACCACGTGACCGGCAACCCGGCGTCCTACCAGGCGATGTTCGAATCCGGCAAGGTGGACCTTGCGGCGGTTCCGGAGCCATGGGCTTCGATCCTCGTCGAAAACGGCGCTAAAGTCATCATCAGCACGGAAGACATTGCCTACGGTGAAAGCCTTCCGAACACCGTCCTCGTTGCAAACAACAAGCTGACGGAGGAAAAGCCGGAGCTTGCGGCAAAGCTGCTTGAAGCGCACAATGAATCGGTTGCGTTTATCAACGACAACCCTGAAAAGGCACAGCAAATCGCCATCGACTCCATCAAAGACCTGACAAACCAGGAGATGGATGCGAAAATCGTCGAACAGGCGATGAGCCGTGTGACGTACACGACAGAAGTCAACGAAGCGGTCCTCAAGGAATTCGGAAACTCTTCCTATGAACTTGAGTTCCTGAAGGAAGCCCCTGAATTCGACGGTCTTGTGGCGGATAAGGAATAATAAAAAAGCGATGCCCCGGCGGCATCGCTTTTCCTTTATCCATAGGCATGAGTACATGTCAGTTTTACAGGTCTTTATCCGTCGGCATAACAGCAGCTGCGATAAAATAGATCAGCCATGTAATTCCGGAAGTGAAAAACCCGGACACGACGGTCACGATTCGGAGGATGCTGACATCGACCCCGAACCGTTCACTGAGTCCGCCCAGTACGCCTGAAAGCTGCTTTTCCCGTGTAGATCGGTAAAATTTTCTCATCCTCGATCACTCCTTCTTAATCTTTATACGGAATGAGTCAGCGGGAGGTTCCAAAAAAAGCCCCGGCAGCCGCCGGGGTTTTTTGTGGATCAGTCTTCAATCAGCCGGCTGAAGTCGAGCCGTTTATTCAGGGCGTTCATGACCGGTACGCCGACAATCATGACGATAAATTCACTGATGGCAAGTGTAGCGTACGTGAACCAGAACGGGAAGCCGAGTGCCAGATTCAGTTCGATCGCGATGATGAACATCGTGAACGTGAAGACAAGCGTGTTGGCAACCATGCCCTTTACACGTCCCCTGACGAACTTGCACAGCACGATGGTGATCGTAAGTGAGATCAGCGAGTGGGCCACGCCGAATGTCAGGTCATACCAGCCGAGCGTCGACAGGAGCAAGTTCGAAATGAACACGCCGAGAACAACTCCGGCCAGATACTTTTTGTTGAACACGACGAGGTGGTTGAACATCTCGGATACGCGGAACTGGATATTTGTGAAGCCGAACGGCGCAATCAGCGCAGTGACGGCAAGATAGAGTGCAGCAATGACCGCATTGACGGCCAGCGTTTTGACTTTCATCTGTTTTCTCTCCCTTAGTTTTGTTATCGCGGGATGGTTACGAACCGCGCAGGCAATAAAAAAGCCCGAAGTTCTATAATATTACAGTCTGGCGGTTCTGGTCAATGGGGAAGGATGCCAATACGATACCTGGTGTCGGAGTGTTTCGCTTCAATGTTGTTTATTGTGATTCACTGCTTTAAATTGAAAACAGCGGCCAACACGCCTGCTGTTTTGAATGAATATAATGACTGACCTAACAAACTAAATTGGAAAGAAGGGGAAATTATGAAAAAACTAATTCTGGCCATCGTTTTTGCGTTTACCCTCCCCAGCGCGGCAATGGCTCATTCCCACATGGAAACCTCAGTGCCGGAAGACGGGGCGACGGTGACAGAACCGCTTGAGGAAGTCACCCTGACGTTTAGCGCGGGAATTGAAGAAGGAAGCACATTATCCCTGACCGGAGCGGAAGGCGAGGCCGGGTTTACAGACATCAACATCGAAGGCGATCAAATCACCGGAACCCTCGCGGAACCATTGCCGGACGGTGAATGGACCTTGGGATGGAATGTTGTCAGTGAGGATGGCCATCCGATTGAAGGAGAAATCACGTTCGAGGCGGCTGCGGGCGTTTCAGCGGACGACGCGGAAGAGGAACCAGTCACAGAAGAAGATCCGGCCGATGAGGAAGAGGCCGTCGCTGATCCTGCAGAAAGCGGGGAGCAGACGGCGGAGGAAAGCAACGCTTCTGACCAGACAGAAGAAGGAAGCAGTGTCTTTCTGACATTCGGACTACTGGTTGCCGTGATCATCCTACTTGGCGTGATCTTCTGGGCGTTGCGCAAGAGGAAATGATGATCGCCTTCACGTCCCTGTCCGACTTCTTCCTCTATATAGTAATGGCAGTCTTGGCGGGAGCCATCACTCTCAAGTTTATTCCGGAAAGCCGCAGGCCCGTTGCGCAACTGGGCAGAAGGACCGAAGCATTGCTTGCTGCAGCCATTCCGCTTTTGGGGGTCGCTCCCGTCATTCAGCTGACGTTCCTCCTTGCGCCGGAAGGGTACCGGTTCCGGGGATTTTTGGACATTGCGACGGGGTTCCGTGCCGGACACAGTTTCCTTGCGCTCATGGCAGCTGCCCTCCTTCTGGCGGCAGTGCTCAGGTTCGGATTGAGCCGGTTTATCCAGGCCCTCCTCATCCTGGCGGCGTTCGGAGCCATCGCCTACGGCAGCCATTCCGCTACAATCGATGAAACTGCCGGGCTGATCGCCCATGGGGTCCATCTGACGGCACTTTCCGTCTGGGCGGGTATCCTGTTTCATGTTGCGGCAAAGCCCGATGCCATTCCAGACTGGCGCGGTTTCCTTAAATGGTTCACTCCAACTGCGGCGGGACTGATGGCCGTTATGATCGCAACAGGAGTTTTCCTTATGCTGCTCGTGATGAAAGCCGAAGATTATGCGAGCTCCTGGATCCTGCCTTATGGTCAGATGCTGCTGCTCAAGCATCTGAGCATCATTCCGCTCCTTGCAGCAGCAGCGATCAACGGGTTCATTGCAAAAAAGGACCATCCGCCTGCATGGTGGCTCAGGATGGAAAGCCTCATGCTCCTGTTCGTACTTTTCTTCACGTCTGTGATGAGCAAGCTGTCGCCGCCCCATGATATCGACTCGACGTTCCGGTCGGAAGGGGCAGCGCCTTTTGCGGAACGGTTATCGGGTCCGCCGGCTATGCCGATTGGTGCCCGCATGGATCCGTCTCCCGAAGGGGTTCTCTTCCTCGCGAATTCGATCCTGTTGCTGGCGCTGTTATTTATCGGGGGCAGGCGGGATCTGCCGAAGTGGCTCACCGCCTTATCGGGAATCGGCTTTATCGCTGCGGCTTATGCGGGCCTGATGCTGCTCACTTCCTTTTGACTCCATATACCCGGCGGACTATCGACCCTGCACGCGGCCGGCAAACAAACAGACCGCCCGCTCCCTTGATGGGGAACGGGCGGTCTATCTATTGATGCTATGATTGCCGGCCGGGTCATGCAGTGTGATTATTTTCCTTTTGCAAGCTTTTCCATCCTGCGGCGCTCTTCCTTCAGGGCTTTCAGGATTCCGATGGTCATAAGGATCATGACGAAGGAGAAGGGAAGCGCGGCGATGATGATTGTGTTCTGGATCGCCTGCAAGCCGCCTACATACAGCAGCAGGATGGCAATCGTAGACTGGGCGATGCCCCAGATCAGCTTCACGGTGTTCGGCGGCGTCAGCGAGCCGTTTGTCGACTGCATGCCGAGGACGAATGTCGCAGAGTCCGCGGAAGTGATGAAGAACGAAGCGATCAGAAGAATTGCGATAATCGACAGTACGATGGACATTGGCAGCTGGTCGAACATGTTAAAGAGGACCAGTTCCGTGGAGAAGCCGCTCAGGTCTGTGATGGAGTCATTGACGAATGCCGCCGTCGTGCCGAACGCGGCGAACCAGAATGACGCGAACACGGTTGGGATGATGATGACGCCAAGCAGGAATTCACGGACTGTACGCCCACGTGAGACGCGGGCGATGAACATCCCGACAAATGGTGCCCAGGAAATCCACCATGCCCAGTAGAAGATCGTCCAGCCGTCGACAAAGCTGCGGTTGTCATCCCCGAGCGGAGCGGTGCGGAAGCTCATCTGCAGCAGGTTCTGAAGGTACATGCCGAATGTCTCTGTAAAGAGATTCAGGATGAGCAGCGTCGGTCCGACGACAAGGATGATGATGAGCAGGAGAACAGCGAGCACCATGTTCGTATTGGACAGGTACTTGATTCCCTTGCTGAGTCCGGACCAGGCGGACGCGACGAACAGCACGGTCACCACCAAGATGATGATGAACTGCGACAGGAAGCCGATGTCGACTCCGAACAGATGGTTCAGGCCGGCGTTAATTTGGACAGCACCGAAGCCGAGGGAAGTCGCGACGCCGAATGCGGTCGCAAAGACGGCAAGTACGTCAACGACGGTTCCCCAGGGGCCGTTCATCTTATCACCGAAAATCGGCTTCAATGTTGAAGAAATTAACCCGGGTTCGTTTTTGCGGAACTGGAAAAAAGCGAGGGCCAGCGCGGTGATGCCATACATCGCCCATACAGGTGCGCCCCAGTGCAGATAGGAATAGGTAAGCCCTTCCTTTAGCGCAGCGTTGGTACCCGCTTCTTCTGTCGCAGGACTGATGACATAATGAGAGAGTGGCTCGGAAGCACCATAGAAGACGAGCCCGATGCCCATCCCGGCGGAAAACAGCATGGCAATCCATGTTGGCGTTGAAAAGTCCGGCCGGTCCGTGTCCTTGCCGAGCCGGATCCTGCCGTATGGGCTGACAGCTATGATGAGCGACAGCACGAGGAAGGCCGCCATCAGGAGCAGATAATACCATCCGAATGATGTGGAAACGAAGCTCTGGATGTTGCCGGTGAACGATTCATATTGCTTCGGCGCAATAACGCCGAAAACGACCGTCAGCGCAATCAGAGCCAATGTTATATAGAAGACTTTTGAGACTTTTTTCATGATTCCCCCTGTGAATTGGTTTGGCCTGACAATCAGCTTACCACCTTATCAAAGATTTTAACCGATAGCAAATCGGTTTTGTTTGAATATTTCCGCCACAGCATTGCTTTCTCAGTAAAAGACGGTGCCGTTTGGACCGGAAAGCAGGGACTTTCTGCATGGATTCCCTTTGATCGGTCTGATTGTCTGCGATTAAAGTTACCCAACTTAACCAGTTGATAAACAATTGCAAAATGGTTTCGGGAAAAATGATGATTCGGTCGGCCTTGTGGTTATGATATAGTCGAATCAGAATTCTGGAAAAAAGGGGGAAGTCATAATGAACCTGCTGCCGTTTATCAGTGTGCTGATCGGCGCCATTTTGTGGGGGACCACAGGAACTGCTCAGTCCTACCTTCCTGAGAACGTCCATCCGCTGACAGTCGGCGCACTCCGGCTTGCAGGCGGCGGACTGATCCTCCTGTTTTTCGCGGTTGCGATGCGCCGGTTGAACCTCGGGGAGTGGCCGTGGGGAGCTACGCTGGTCGCGGCTGTCGCGATGGCGCTGTTCCAGCCTTTTTTCTTCGGTTCCGTCCGCCTGACGGGCGTAGCGGTCGGCACGGTCACCGGTATCGGCAGCGCACCGGTCTTTGCCGGTCTCATTGAATGGATCATTCTGAAGCGCAGACCGTCCAGGAGATGGGCGATGGCCACGGTTCTCGCCGTTGCCGGATGCGCCCTGCTGCTATTGACGGGAGATCAAGTTACAGTCAACCCGATGGGGGTCCTGCTTGCGCTGGGAGCGGGCCTGACATTTGCCGCTTACTCCATGACAAGTAAGATCGTCCTGGAATTCGCGGATCCCTCCGCGGCGGTCGGCGTCGTGTTCACAATCAGCGCGCTGATCTTGTCTCCGTTTCTCTTCATTTATCCGCTGGATGGTCTCCGCTCCCAAGAAGGCATCTCGGTCATCGTCTATATCGCGGTTGCCGCGACTGCCGTGGCCTATGTGCTTTACTCAGCGGGACTGAAAGAGATCCCGGCGGCCACAGCCGTCACGCTGTCCCTCGCCGAGCCGCTCACGGCAGCCATTCTCGGCGTCGCCATAGTGGGCGAGGAGTTGAACTTTTTCGCATGGACGGGTGTCGGGTTCCTGCTGGGAGGACTGATCGTTCTGACCTTCGGTCGGCGCGGTTCCGATGAGGAGAAAACGCCGTACTTCCGGAAGATGATCCGGGCCAAGAAAGAATGATTCATTAAACGGGCAGCCGTCATGGACGGCTGCCCGTTTTCAGCGTTCTTCCCTTTTGTTGCCGCGGGGCTTCTGCTTTTTCGCGACGTCATTCTGTCCGATGACTCCCAGGTCATCAATGCTGATGTCATAGCCGTAGCCGTATTCCTCGCGATTTTTCGTGCTGCCGGGCTTGTTGTGCTCTTTTTTGTTTTTGCTCATGATGCACCTCCATTTTCAGAATGTCCGGGAACGGGGCGATTCATACAACGGTTGCGCCCGAAACGGAACGGCTCCGCTTTTATTCCTTAAGAAAATCTTCATCTTTCCCCTCCCAATTTCTTCAGTTTTCCGCGGTACAATGAAATCAACAAGAAAGGGGCGGCTCTGTATGGAACGGTTTCAGGTGCTGGTCGTCGACGATGACAAGGAAATCCGTGACGGCATTGAAATTTATTTGAAGAATGAAGGCTACAACGTGCTGAAAGCGGGCGACGGATCGGAAGCGCTCCGGCTGCTGGAGGACAACGAAGTGCATCTGATCATCCTCGACATCATGATGCCGGAAATGGACGGCATCCAAGCGACGTTCCGCATCCGGGATTCGCGGAATATCCCGATCATCATGCTGAGCGCGAAGTCCGAGGAGACCGACAAGATCCACGGGCTGTCGGTCGGGGCGGACGACTATGTCACGAAGCCGTTTCACCCGATGGAACTGATGGCGAGGGTAAAATCGCAGCTCCGCCGTTATGTCCGTCTTGGCACGTACGCCGACACGGGTGGAGAAATCCGCGTGGGCGGACTGACGCTGAACCCGGAGTCCAAAGAACTGCTGGTGGACGGTGAGCCGGCGAAGCTTACACCAATAGAGTTCCGCATCACCGAATTGCTCATGCAGAATGCGGGCCGTGTGTTTTCGATCAACGACATTTACGAGCGGGTGTGGAACGAACAGGCGTACAACGCCGACAACATCGTCGCTGTCCATATCCGGAAAATACGCGAGAAAATCGAGGCGGACCCGAAAAATCCGAGATACCTGAAGGTGGTGTGGGGCATTGGCTATAAAATCGAAAAGTGATATCTGGCTGTCCATGATTGCGCTGGCGATTGCGGCCGCAAGCCTCATCTACTGCTCGGGCTTTGTCGTGGACTTTTTCAACAGCAGGGGCGTGGATCCGGGGGAGACAATTGCGCGGCTGCGTGATGTGCTGAAAGGAAGTGCGCTCTGATGACTAAGAAAAAGTGGAAACAGGCCGTCTGGCTGATGCTTGCCGCATTCGGCCTGTTTTCCGTGATGGTGCTGATCGAAGCGGGACCGCGGATCATCGGGAAGTCATACACCGAGTCGGACGATTTCCGGAACAGTATGAGTTTCTTCTATGAACAGATCGGTCCTTATGTCCTGAATCCGGTCGAGCCGGAAGAGGCGAAGAAAAGCATCGGGGTCACGGAAGAGGAACTGGATGAACACCGGTACCGTTACGGAAACCTCGAAGATCAGCTGGCATCGATCAGGGACCAGTATGAAGGCCGGATCGGTGCGGAGAGCGACGAGGAAAAAGAAGTGCTTATTGCGGAACAGAACAAGAAACTTGAGGACATCCGGCAGAACTTCCTGGACGATGAACATGTCGCGGAAAAGGTCCGCGCCGAAAAGGGCCGGGTCATCGATGAGTATATGAAGACACTCAGGGAGAACCGGCCATCCTTCGAGAACCATGTGCGCCATGTCTATTACGAACTGACCGACACGGCTACGGGAAAGACGTATACAAACGGCAATATCCGGGAGAATGCTGCCTACAAACGGACTTTCAACGAGAAAGACGGCTACCTTCGGGCCTCGCAGATTGCGGGTGACCTGGACTACACGGGAGAGGCAAGCAGCCTGATTCCGGATGAAGTGAAAACCTTCGAGGGAACGGTGATTGTCCCGCAGTCCGTGCTGAACGAAGCGGCGGGCCGGGGGATCAGGGATGAGGTTTATCTGAATGATGATCAGCTCGCATGGGGGTATACCGTGTTCAAAGCTGAACAGCGGGCGTATATGGGCGTCTGGCTGGCCGGCATTCTGGCGCTTGGACTCCTGCTCACCGTGTTCAGGCTACAGCCTTCTGTTTGGACAGGGAACGCGCTGTCATCGAAGTTGGAGCGTTTCCCGATTGATATGGTGACGGTAGCGGCAGCAGTGGCATCGCTGATCGCCATCGCATTCGCGGAATACATGAAAGAAACCTTCATGAATTTTGTCCATCATACAGGGGGTTTCCTGTACTCGGAACTGTCCGTGAACGCCCTATTCTTTGTGCTTGCCCTTGGCGGAGCCGTGTTCCTGATCCTTCACGTGGTCCGGCGATTTGCAGACAGCGGACGGATCGGGCAGGATCTGGAGCGGGCTTACATCCGGAGGGCTGCCGATGATCTAAGAGCGTTCTTCCTGAACCGGAAACTCGGCACGCAGGTGCTGTTCCTGCTCATTGTGATTTTCCTCGCCGGCCTCGGGTTCGGGGGCGTCTTCCTGTCATTCATGATGGGATTCGGCGGTGGTGGAGTGGTGCTTGGAGCTATCTGGCTGTTTCTCTTCTTCACGGTCGCATTGCCGGTGATGTTCTTCATGATCCGGAGTACCGGTTATCTGAACCGGATCATTGATGCGACCGGACGGATGGCAGAGGGGCGTTTGACTGATGAAATTCCGGTAAAGGGAACCAGTGTGTTCGCAAGGCACGCATCAGACCTGAACCGCCTGCGGGAAGGCGTCCGGCTCTCGATGTCCGAACAGGCGCGCAGCGAGCGGCTCAAGACGGAACTGATCACCAATGTCAGCCACGACTTGCGCACGCCGCTGACGTCGATCATCACTTATACGGATCTGTTGAAGAACCCCGATCTGTCTGCCGGGGAGCGCGCGGAATACGTGGATGTCCTCGACCGCAAATCCCAGCGGCTGAAGACGCTGATCGATGATCTGTTTGACGTCTCCAAGATGGCGACCGGAAACGTCGAGCTGAACCGCCAGCGCGTCGACCTCGTGGAACTCGTGCGACAGGCGATTGCAGAGCACGGCGAGGAAATCGCTGCGTCACCGCTCGACTTCCGGGTAAGCATCGCTAATGGCCCGCTTCCGGCATCGGTCGACGGCCAGAAATGGTGGCGTGTGATCGACAACCTAATCCAGAACGCCCTCAAATATGCGATGCCGGGCACCCGGGTCTACGTCTCGCTGGACGAGATGGAAGGGGTGGCGCCGGAAGTTCGGTTTACTATTAAAAACGTCTCCCGGTACGAACTCGGCGACAACGCGGATGAACTGTTCGAACGATTTAAGCGCGGCGACGCCTCCCGCAATACCGAAGGGTCCGGCCTTGGCCTTGCCATCGCCCAGTCGATCGTCGATCTGCATGACGGAAGGATGTCAATCGAACTGGACGGTGATCTGTTCAAAGTGACCGTGGCGGTGCCAAGGGCTTAAGTGTTTGGGTTCCGAGAGCGGAATTGCAGAAATACTCGGCGAGAATTGCAACGAAAATTCGGGGATGCATTCCAATGAAAAGCGCTCCTGCAGATGGTTCTGCAGGAGCGCTTTTCTGATGCTCAAGTGGTGGGTATGTACGATCAGCCAATAAATTTCCTTAATAGCTTGTTGAATTTATCACGTTCTTCCCAGAAAAGACCATGGCCGCTGTAATGAAACGGAACAAGCTGTGAATGTTTGATTTGCTGATTGAGTTCATGAGCCTGTTCAAATGGAATCACTTTGTCGTGAACGCCATGGACGATCAGAGTAGGGACATGTATTTGGGGCAAATCTGAATAAAGTTTCTCATCTCTTAAGGTAATGATGATCGCTGCCGTCGACCAACCTGCTGCTTCCAGGCCCAATTGGAGAAACCATTCAGAGAAGGGTTCTGTAATGTATTGGAAGAAAAAGTTCTCTGTCACTTCCCGCATCATTTTGGGACGGTCATTTAACGCCTGGTCAAGGAATCTGGCTGCAGTTTCTGCAGAAAATCCTATAGGCGCAGCAGCGTCAATCAGCACAAGGTTGGATACACCGTAACCATGATGTCGGGACATGTATCGTATGGCAATGGCTCCACCTGTAGAGTGACCGACAAGAGTGAAATCATCTAATTGAAGTACATCAACTACTGCACGAACATCATCCGCCAACCGGTCAAAACTGTACCCGCTTATTGGCTTATCAGACTTTCCAAAACCTCTCCAGTCAATTCCGATACAGCGGTAACCCATATTCGGAAGGACATTAAATTGATATTCAAACTGTTTATGGCTCAAAGGCCAGCCATGTAAAAACACGATCGTCTTACTGCTCTCGGGATTGATATCTTCTACATATAATTTCACGCCTGGCTCTACGGTTACATAGTAACCCACAGCGATTCCCCCCTAAAATAGGCATTCCAAATAAGATATTCATTTAGGGGGATAAGGTGAATGCCTATTCCACAGCCTTATGGCGGCTATTCATTTCTTAAGGCGTCGGGTGGCAGGATTGTCGGGCAAGCGCATCAGAATCGGAGCATGCTAACCGTACTGTAGACTAGGCATTCCCCAAAATAATAGCGCTCCTGCAACTCGTTTATGCAGGAGCGCCTCTTTTATTTAGATATCCAGTTCTTCCGCCCGACGGATGACGACGAGTTTTTGGGGATAGCGCAGCCGGAAAAGTGCCAGCAGTTTAGGCTTGTCTTTGTGCTCAAAGGCATGGTTCCATTTGAACATCTTTCGGAAGATGGTCCATGTCGGACGGTAATGAGCGGTCTCGATGCCGGCTTTCTGGCGGGCGAATCGCTTGATAATGCGCATAATCCGTACCCGGTAGGGCGTGTCAAGGAACACAATCACCTCCGCTTCCCGGAAACAGGGCAGGATCCAGTCATGCGGGTGTGTGCCCTCCGTGATCCAGGCATCTCCGGAAACGATTGAATTAAGCAGTTTGTCGCGGTCTTCGGGGTTTCTCCGGACATCACCGCCCGCCCGGCGTTCCCAGGCCACATTATCTATTTCGTAGTAGGGGATTCCGAGTTTCTCTGATAGTTCCCTCGCCATTGTTGTCTTCCCGCTTCCCACTGCGCCGATGATATGGATTTTACATGCCATGGCTGTGCCTCCAGTCAATCAGTCATTCTCTGAATGAACAAAAAATCCTCTTGCCGGGGCAAGAGGATTACCCATAGATCATCACGGCTCCAATCATAAGAATCGCCAGGTCGGCGGCCATATGGATAATCCAGGACGGCAGGATAGTTCCGTTCGGACCATTCGCCAGCTGGAAAATCACCCCGCCTGCCCACAGTCCGGCTACGGCCAGCAGCAGGATCGGGAGGTCAAACCAGGGCAGGAAGATGGCAACGTGATAAACAGCAAACAGCAGTGGCGGGACGGTGAGGGCAAGCCCTGGACGTCTCCTGAACTGCGCCGGAAGCACGCCACGGAAAAAGAATTCCTCAACGAGCGAGTTGCCAAAGAGGATATAGAGTGCGATGAACGGATAAACCGCACCCGTCACGCCGACGCGTCCGGCCAGATCTTCGGTGAGTGCCTCCGCATCGATAAAACGGCTGAGCAGAAGATATGCGACGAAGATTACCGCCATCATACCGGCTCCCGCCCAAAGTGCAATCCGGATCCGACGCCGATCGGTCTCCCTGAAAGCCATAAACTGCCGGACTTCACCCCGGAAAACGAGGAGGGGAATGACTAGGAAGAGCAGGATCTTCGCCAGTGTTTTCCATACGTATGATACCGCGAGCCCTTGCTCGATCCAGAGCAATAACATAATTCCCGCCAGTGCAATGAACAGTCCCCGCTTCATTGGTCGGCCTCCTTCTATTCTGATAGACGGAAAAAGATCGGGCTAGTTGCGGAATGGGTTGACGGTCTGAAGAAGGGCGGGCAGGTCGGCGGAAAACTCCCTCAGGTAGACGATGAACATGAAGAAGAGCCAGACAAGTGCCGGCACAGCGAGGCTCTTGAGGGTGTCGGGCCATCCCGGAGCGGGCTTTTTGCGGAGCAGCCGGTCGGCAAGGAATCCGAGAAGAGCCGCCGCCACACCGTAGCCGAGTGCGACCAGACCGAACGCGACATGCAGCACGCCGGAAATCATGAGCTCGGCACCCGGCTTCCGGAATCCGTGCGAAAGTCGTGCCGCAAGAAAGTCCGCAAGCAAGGATGCCGGCACGCCGAACAATAGAATGACCGGAAAGCTGTACATCAGGTAGAGCGGGACGGACAGCGTCAAGGCATTCCAGAAGCCCCCGGGTGTTGTACCGCCGAACGGGTCCGGAACAATGATGCCGAGGAGGATGGCGAATACAGCGCCTGTCAGGGAGGCGGCGGTAATTTTCCTGCGGAGCGGTCCGCTTGTGGCCGTCATTCCGCTTCCTCGATGGTCAGGCCGTCGTCATCAAATACGGCATGTGCCCATTGCTTCCCATCTTCAAGCTCGACGGGCTTTGTCTGTCTGGCCCCAATTCCGGTCCCGTCCGTGCTGACAGACAGGGCGAAGGCGGTCGTTTCTTTCCACTCGCCCTGCTGGATATCGAACCAGATGACCTCACCGTCTTCAAATGGGCTGCCGTCCGCATTCACCACGCTTTCATCCTGCACCTTCTCGCCGTTTTCGTAGCGGATCAGCTGTACGTGGCGGTACTGGCCGCCTGTCTGCATTTCCACCGAGAGGCCGCTGCCGTGGTCTGCGGCGGTTTTTTCCGCTCCGCAGCCGGAGAGCAGCATCAAAATAAAAATGGAAGCCACAAGCATCAGGTTTCTCATCGATGTTCCCTCCCCTCGCCATAACGAATCGAGATTTCCATTAATAGGACGGACGGTCCCTTTGAGGGTTGCGGTTACCGGCACGTCTCCCGGGGTAAGAGAAATAGACCAGACCCCGGAAGGAAGGGTTGCTATGTTCAAGAAAAAATGGCTCGACATCCCGACCGGCTACCGGCGGCTGCTGTTTCTCAGCCTATTGGTCTTCCTCCTTGTCGGGGTTGGGATTATCGGGTTCATGCATTATGAGAGTCTGACATTCTTCGACTCACTTTGGATGACGATCATCTCAGTCATGACAATCGGTTATGGTGACATGTATCCGGTGACCGATGAGGGGCGGCGCTTTGCGTTGCTTATTGTGCCGTTCGGCGCGGGAGTCGTCACGTACGGGCTCGGGACCGCGGCATCCTATCTGATCGAAAAACAACTGTCGGAGAAAGTGTGGGATAAGCAGATGGACCATGAAATCGACAAGCTGGAAGATCACATCATCGTGTGCGGATTCGGCCGTGTCGCCCAGCAGGTGTATCGGGAACTGCATGGTATGAAAGAGGAAATGAAGGTCCTGTACATACATGATAATGAAGACGAACTCCTGGAAGTGGTCGACCAGGGGACGCTCCGGCTGATCGGTGATCCGACCGACCGGGACATTCTTGAAAAGGCACGGACGGACAAGGCGAGCGGCCTGATCGCCGCTCTGGATACGGATGCGGACAATGTATTCATCACTCTGACGGCAAAAGGAATGAACGAAAACATTGAAATCGCCGCGCGGGCCGAGAAGGAAGGTTCCGAGGAAGTGCTGAAACGGGCGGGCGCCACCCGGGTCATCAATCCATCAAGCATCGGTGGCAGGGAGCTTGCGCTTTCCGTCGTCAGCCCTTCCGGAATCGACTTTATCAATAACCTGATGAGAGCCGAGAAAAAGGAGTTTGTCGTAGGTGAAGTGGTCCTTGGAGAAAACTGTCCGCTTGCCGGCCAGTCTGTTGAGTCATCAAATCTCAGACGCGAATACGGGATTACGCTGCTTGCGATCGGCCGGGAAAAAGACGTTCTCAGCAATCCGGATCCCGATGAGCGAATGCGGGCCGGGGACAAGCTGATTGTCGCGGGCAACCAGGAAAGCATCGCCTCGCTTGATGGAAAAGTGAACGGGACAATAGACTGAAACACGATAGCTCTGTATTTATTAACCGGGTCCTTTTAGCCATTTTGGGCGTTACATGTTTAAAAGGCTGTTTGAAAAAGGAATAGTCTACCACTATTTCCCGTCTCCCGATGGTGGTTTGTTTAGTTTCCGTAAATTTGGAGTTCTTTTGCAGGGATTTAACTGGGAATCAAGAAGAGAATAATAACAAGTCAGGCGATTGCTGCAGTCAGGGGAGACTGGGTAACAATCCGATTGGCCGCCCGGCGCCTGCCGGGCATCCAATTGGGGCATCCGGCGTGTCGCCGGTCAGGACGGTAATCCGTCCGCAAATAAATCCATGAACTGACAGGCCAACAGCCGGGTCAGCCGGGGGAAGGAGCGGAAACCATGACTAGACACGAAAATTATCCGAATGCACGTGACTATGACCCGCAGCGCGGGGATCGAAATGAAGGCGAACTGCCGCTTGCCGATCCGTCCGAATCCAACTCGACGGATACGTTCCGTGAAAATGAAGAAGAGGACGTCGGCAAGGACGAGCCATCCGCATTCGAGGGAGATGAAGGCCTCGATAAAGGCTATAACGATACCGCTCCAAATGAACGGTATCCGGGAAAACAGTAAACCAAAACCGCTGACCCATCACGGGCAGCGGTTTTGTGTGTTTCATTTGAAAAATCCTGCGGTTGGGCGACAATGGATACAGTACCCTGAAGGAGGAATTCAGATGGCAACGATTGAACAGATGAAATTCGCACGCGGTTACACACTTGGTCAGCTGTCACAGTTGGAAGGGGCCGACTGGGACAAGCTTCATCCCGGCTTCAGCAACAACATCCGCTGGAACGCGGGCCATATCTTCGTTTCCCTTGAGAACTTTACGAAGATGATTGCCCCGGACTACGAGAGTGCCCACCCGGAATGGAATGGCCTCTTCAACACCGGTACCAGCCCGGACGGCTGGGGAGAAGGTGTTCCGTCCAATGAAGAGATTTTGTCTGCGCTTAAAGAGCAGACGGACCGCATTGCAGGGGTACTTGAGGGTCAGCTCGACGGCCAGCTCGGCCGCCCGCTCGAGATTGCCGGACATCATATGGATACCGGAGAAAAACTCCTGCAATTCACCGTCTGGCACGAAGGCGTCCACGGCGGCATCCTGAACGCCATGGTGCATCTGGCGAAGTCATAATCGGATAGTCGAAAAAGCCGCTTCCTGCAGGGAGCGGCTTTTGTATGTAGCGGGGTATTGAGACATTCGGAGGAGGAATCGGGACATTGGCATCGGGTATCGTGACACTCAAGCTGTGAATCGCGCCACTCGCCGGGGCAATCCCGCCACTCACTCTCCGCGTCCTCCGCCCCGCTTTTTCATCCACAAAATCACGAGCGCGCCGGCGATGCCGATTACGGCGATGATGATGACCATCATCCACCGGAAAGGAAGCGCGGGGAGGACGATGTTCAGGAAAAGGATGACGGCGATCAGCAAGATGACCGCCACCGGGATCAAAGAGGAATTCTGTTTGTTGTTCATTTACATGCACCTGCTTTCCGCGGCACGCCAAAGGCATCCGCGGCTTTTCTTATTCTGCGAGGCCGTTCTGGTATGCGTAGACCGCGGCCTGCGTGCGGTCGTCGACGCCAAGCTTGGAGAGGATGTTCGAGACATGCGTCTTGACGGTCTTGAGGGCGATAAAAAGCTCGTCTGAAATATCCTGGTTCGTCTTGCCTTTCGCAATGAGGAGCAAAATCTCCATTTCACGTGCCGTGAGCCCGTCATGCGGTGCACGCTCAGTGCCGCGCATGCGCTGCATCATCTTCGTCGTCACCTCGGGCTCGAGCACCGTCCGGCCGCCGAGCGTGTCACGGATCGCGTCGGCAATGCGTGATGCCTTCGAGGTCTTCAGGATGTAGCTGGACGCGCCGGCCTCGAGTGCCGGATAGACCTTGTCGTCATCGAGAAAACTCGTGACGACCATGATCTTCGCCTCGGGCCATTCTTTCATGATGGCGGCGGTCGCCTCGGCGCCGTTCATCTCCGGCATCACCATGTCCATCAGGATGATGTCCGGCCGAAGCCGGAGTGCAAGCTCGACCGCCTCGCGCCCGTTCGAGGCTTCACCGACCACTTCCATGTCTGGCTGGACCTGAAGATACGCGGATACGCCGATCCGCACCATTTCGTGATCATCCGCAAGCAATACCCGAATCATCTCGATTCCTCCGTTTCTTCCGGTTGGCCGTCCGCCTTCTCCTCTTTGTGGGGAAGAGGGGCGGTCTCCGCTTCTTTTTCCGGCTGGCCGTCTTCTTCGGGACGCGTCACCGGAAGTTTCACTTCAACAATCGTCCCCTGCGACGGCACCGAAACGATCTTGCACGTGCCGCCGATCTCGATGGCGCGCTCACGCACGTTTCGCAGGCCGTAGGAGCCGGTTTTGCCGTCCCCGTCACGGAATCCGACTCCATTATCCTGAACGCGGAAGATGGCCAGGCCGTCCCGTTCGACGAACAGCACGTCGAGCTCGGTCGCCTTCGCATGGCGAAGTGTGTTCGAGAGCGTTTCCTGGGCGATCCGGAACAGGTGGTCCTCTGCGCCCTTGGACAGCGGAACGTCCTCGATCCGACCCCGGATTGTGAAGTGGACCTTTTCATCCAATTCGTGCAGGAGGCTGCGTAGTCCTTCCGACAGGGTCTTG
Source organism: Bhargavaea sp. CC-171006 (assembly GCF_009761675.1). Taxonomy (GTDB): domain Bacteria; phylum Bacillota; class Bacilli; order Bacillales_A; family Planococcaceae; genus Bhargavaea; species Bhargavaea changchunensis. Next base: position 157,627 of record NZ_QUZH01000014.1, on the reverse strand, counting down.
TCGTTGAGTGGTGCGGGGCGGAGGTGGAGCAGCAGCGCCCGCATCTCGACCTGGGCCTGCTGGACGGTTTTCTCGACCTGTCCGAGTGTCCGGGACGTCGCTCCTGTCTCTGCACGCTCCTTTTCTGCCATCGCGGATAACAGCATCGAAGCAGCGAAAAGCTGCTGGGAGACCGAGTCGTGGAGTTCGCGGGCAAGCCGCTGGCGTTCCTGGACGAGCCGCTCCTGGACCATCTGTTCCTGGTTTTCCGCACGTTTGTCGGAGATCTCTTTCAGCCGCTCCCGCTGGGTGGTGAGCAGGCCTTCCACTTCACCGACTGCGCGCTCGGTCGGTCGGGGGAGCTTGCGCTGCTTCTTGGCCGGCGCCGTCTCAAGCAGGCCGTATAGGCGCTGCTCGACCGCGCGGATGTTCGAGCGGACCAGGCCGGATGCCCAGAAAGCGATCAGCCAGCCGGCAGCAAGCGAACCGGCAGCGATCCAGATGGCGGCAGGCAGGCCGAACCGCTGTTCTTCAATGAGGAACAACCAATCTTTGTCCGGCATGCCAAGCAGAAGGTAGAGAATCCCCGCGGAAACAGCGAGGAAAAGGCCGGAAAGTGTGATGCCGCGTGTGAGTAAATGTCTCATTTCCGCATCACCTCCACGTCACCGAACCAGGTGGCCACTGTGATGATCAGCTCGGACGCCGGACGTTCCTCCGCGCCGTAGCCATCCTTCATGTGAAGCTGTTCGTTGAAAAGGCGGTTCTGGTGACGGCCGAACAGCCGGGAGTCGCCGAGAAGTGTCGTGTAATGCACGCGGACGGGAATTTCGTATGGCACATCGACCCGGACCTTGCCGATGCCCTGGCGGATGGAAATCAGAGAGGTTCCTTTAGGAAGCACGGTTTCCGTCACGTCGACATGGATGTCGCCGAAAACCCCCTGGATATGGACGTCTTCCCATTCGTAGGAGCTGAACGGGGTCGACTGTACGGAAAACAGCCGGTTTTTCAGGATGCCGTTCGGCGTTTCTGACCGTGCTTCCCGGAGCGGGCGGATGATTTCCTCTGCCGGCACGCCTTTCCAGAGGCTCATGAAAATGTAGACGAGCACGCCGAAGACAAGCAGCCGCAGGCTCCACAGGGACAGCACAGCGATTCCGAGAAAGAACACACCCGTCCAGAGAAGCCATTTATTGCGTTGGCGAAAACCGAAATAGGACAGCGCGCCGCCGATGATGACAAAGATGAAACTGCCGTCATGGAAAAAAGCCGCCTCGACAAACACGAGCAGCACAAACGCAATGAGGATAAAGCGGATCTGATCGGACGACACATGCATGGCGCGGACCTCCTTTCGGGCGGAATAAATACCAAACGGGAGCGGGCATCCGCCCGTCTCGCTAATCTAAGGCTAATGTTAAGGGAAGGGGGAGATCCCCCTTCCCATCTTACAGAATCTTGATGGCGATGTCCCCGTCAGACCGTTTCTTTATCGGCTTTGCCGGCGTTTTCCGCCTGCTCGATGATGGCAAGCGCATCCAGCCGGCGCTCCATCGTATCATGGCTGTGTTCTTTCTCGACCTTATCGCCGAGCTGCTCGACGTAAGCCTTCATTTCTGTGTAAGGAGCCATCCCGCTGCTTTCATCCTGGATCACCTGGTCCATTTTGCGGTGCGCACGCGTCACATTTTCCTTACCCATCAGCTGGAGCTGGCGCACTTTCATGTCCTTGATCTTGTGCTTCATCTCTTCATACTTGCGCTCGAGGCCGATCAGTTCGGCATCCGTTTCGGCAAGTGTGCGGTCAAGTTCGTCGACGCGGTTGCCGTAGGCGCGGATTTCGTCCCGGGCAAAGGCGACCAGGTCTTCAACGCCCGCTTTCTCGGCAATTTCCAGTTGGCTTTTGCGCTTTTCAAGCATGACAGCTGCTTCTTTCCGTTCTTTCTCAAGTTCTTCTTTCAGCTTCGCCTGGCGGTCCAGCAGCTTGCCTGTCGCTTCGGTCTGCTTTTCCGCCTGGCGGAGGTATTCATTCAGAAGGGAGACGGGGTTCTTTTCTTCCTTTTTGTCCAGCAGCTCATGAAGATCGGCCTGGACGCTGTACTTGATGCGGTTGAACAGTGTGTTCATAGCGTTTTCCTCCTTGTTGGGAACTTATTTCGTGATGTTCTTCCATTCGCGCTCGAAGTTGTCGAACGGGTCGCCGTCTTTTTCGAACAGGACCGCTTCACGGCCATTCCACTTCTGGTACACGTACCAGAGTGCCGCGATGGCGAGCAGGCCGACGAATGCCGGAATGTTGCCGACGGCGGTCAAGAGGCCGATGATGCCGACCGCTGCCCAGCAAAAGCGCGCGAAGCCGGACGTGCTCCTCTTGTAGTAGTGGTAGCCGGCATACATGATGGCGGCAGAGATGGCGAGACCGATGATCGCGCCGAGGTTGGCAAGGATGGTGATCCCTGCGACGATTCCGATGGTGATCAGCAGAAATTTCTTCAAGGTTTCCGCCTCCTTTCGTTGTTAACCTTATTGTAGTCAGGAACTCAGGTTTTCCGAACGGGCTGCATGTTGATTTCCGTCTAGGTCTTGAGGCTGATTTTCGCTCGGACCGGACACATCGAATGATATGGACGATGACAACGTTTTCATGATACGATTCTTTTAAGAATAGTCTTTCTATTGTGATAAAGGGGGAGAGAGAATGAGAGAAGTCGTAATCGTGGAAGGCGTGCGCACGGCAGTCGGCCGGCGCAAGGGCGCGCTTTCCGGGACCCGTCCGGATGAGCTGGCGGCGGTTGTGTTGGATGAAGTGGTGAAACGTGCGGGTGTCGGGAAGGAACAGGTGGAAGATGTGATCCTCGGCTGCGTGACGCAGTCAGGCGAACAGGGCGGCAACATCGCCAGGACCTCGGCTCTGATTGCCGGATTCCCGATCGAGGTGCCGGGTGTCACGATCGACCGCCAGTGCGGGTCGAGCCAGCAGGCGGTTCACTTTGGCTCCCAGGCGATTGCCGCGGGAGACATGGATATCGTCATTGCGGGCGGCGTCGAAAGCATGACGCGTGAGCCGATGTTCTCGAATGTCGGAGACGCCAGGCCGAGCGAAAAGCTGACGTCGCAGTACGAAATCATCAACCAGGGCCTGTCCGCGGAACGCATCGCGGAAAAGTGGGGAATGAGCCGTACTGAACTTGATGAATACAGCGCGAAAAGCCATGAGCGCGCGTTAGCGGCAATCGGAGAAGGCCGGTTCAAAGATGAGATTGTTTCCGTGGAGACAGCGGACGGCACTGTGTTCGACACGGATGAAGGTCCACGCGAGGGCTCGACACCAGATGTGCTCGGAGGGCTCAAGACCGTATTCAAGGAAGACGGCGTCATCACGGCGGGCAACGCCAGCCAGATGAGCGACGGCGCATCCGCGGTATTACTCATGTCCCGAGAAAAGGCTGACGAGCTCGGACTCAAGCCGAAGGCCAGGATCGTCGCGCGTTCCGTTGTCGGATCCGATCCGACACTGATGCTGACGGGACCGATCGCAGCGACGGAGAAAGTATTGAAGAAAGCAGGACTGGAGATCAGGGACATGGATACGTATGAGGTGAATGAAGCATTCGCTCCTGTTCCGCTTGCATGGCTCAAGGAAACCGGTGCAGATCCGGAAAAGCTGAACGTTGACGGCGGTGCCATCGCACTCGGCCACCCGCTCGGCGCCACGGGAACAAAACTGCTCGTCACACTCATGAACCGCCTGGAGCGCACTAACGGAAGATACGGACTGCTCGCCATCTGCGAGGGTATGGGCATGGCCAACGCCACGGTGATTGAGCGGTTGGATTAAGTCATCACTAATATTACCGAATGAGCATTCAGTCAGATTGGGGGAATTGAGATGGACATGAAGAACGTAAAGGCGATTGTCACCGGCGGGGCATCGGGCCTCGGCGGCGCGACTGCAAAACGGATCGTCGATGCAGGCGGCAAAGTCGCGATTTTTGATCTGAACGAAGAAAAAGGTGCCGCGTACGCGGCTGAACTGGGTAAGGGCAGCGCCTTCTTTTATCAGACGGATGTTGCCGACGGGGAAGGCGTCTCGGCAAACGTGGCGGCGGCAAAAGAAGCGATGGGCGGACTCAACACCGTTGTCAACTGCGCCGGCATCGGCACGCCGGGCAAGCTGATCGGCAGAAAAGGCGTCCATCCGCTGGAGCAGTTCGAGCAGGTGATCCGCGTCAACCTGACCGGCACGTTCAACGTGATCCGCCTCGCAGCGGACGCCATGACGGACAATGAACAGGGAGAGGACGGCGAACGAGGCGTCATCATCAATACCGCTTCCGTTGCAGCTTTTGAAGGGCAGATCGGCCAGGTCGCCTACAGCGCATCGAAGGGTGGCGTCGCGGGTATGACGCTCCCGATCGCCCGCGAACTTGCGGCATACGGCATCCGCGTCATCACGATTGCCCCCGGGCTGATCAATACGCCGATGTTCGACGGCCTGCCGGACAGCGCCCGCACGGCATTGGAGCAGACCGTTCCGTTCCCGAAACGTCTCGGCCAGCCGGAAGAATATGCTCAGCTTGTCGAATCCATCGTGACAAACCGCATGCTGAACGGCACCGTCATCCGCCTGGACGGCGCCATCCGGATGCAGCCGAAGTAAAGGGGAGCGGGATTGGTAGGAGCGGACGCGAAATTGGGTGTTGCGGTCACGAAATCTCGAGTTGCCGGCGCGAATCCGGTTGCCGGCGCGAATTGACGAGTTGCCGGCGCGAAACCGGCAGTTGCCGCCGTGAAATTCGGTGCTGCCGCCGCGAATCCAATCCGCCGCCCGAACCCGCCATACACAAAGAAGGGAGTGGTCGCCATGCCGCGTTACCGCTGGGAGACCGAAGAGCATGATCTGTTCCGGGAAACGCTCCGGAAATTTCTCGAAAAAGAAGCCGTGCCGCATTATGAACAATGGGAAGAGGACCGGCTGATTCCGAAATCGTTTTGGAAAAAGCTCGGGGAGATGGGGTTCCTCTGCCCGCAGGTGGAGGAAAAGTACGGCGGACTGGGACTTGATTTCAGTTTCGGTGTCGTGATTGAAGAGGAGATGGAGCGTGTCGGTGCCGGACTCACCGGTGTCGGGCTGCACAATGACATCGTCGTGCCATACATCGAATCGTACGCAACCGATGAGCAGAAAAAGCGTTTCCTTCCGGGCTGTGTGACGGGTGATGTTATTACAGCGATTGCAATGACCGAGCCCGGGACCGGATCGGACCTTGCCAACATCAAGACGACCGCGATCAAAGACGGCGACCATTATGTCGTGAACGGCCAGAAGACGTTCATCACGAACGGGATCAATACGAACCTGGCGCTGGTTGCGGTCAAGACTGACCCGAAAGTGGAGCCGAAACACCGCGGTGTAAGCCTGCTATTGATTGAAGAGGGAACACCAGGATTTACGAAGGGCCGCAAGCTCGACAAGGTCGGCATGTATTCACAGGATACGGCGGAGCTTTATTTTGAGGACTGCCGTGTCCCCGCTTCTAATCTGATCGGCGAAGAGGGCAAGGGCTTCCATTACATGATGGAAAAGCTTCAGCAGGAGCGGCTCACGGTGGCGATCGGCGCCCAGACCGCGATGGAGGATATGCTCGAAATCACCATCGACTATGTAAAGTCCCGTGAGGCGTTCGGCCGGCCGGTCGCCGCGTTCCAGAACACCCAGTTCAAGCTGGCGGAGCTCGCGACGGAAGCAGAGCTCGGCAAGGCATTCCTCGAGTCGCTGATCGCCGACCATCTTGAAGGCAAAGACATCGTAACGAAGGTGTCGATGGCGAAATACTGGATCACCGAGACCGCACGAAAGGCCGCGGCCGAGTGCATGCAGCTCCACGGCGGCTACGGCTATATGGAAGAATACAAGATCGCCCGCTGGTACCGCGACATTCCGGTCATGTCGATCTACGCCGGCACGAACGAGATCATGAAAACGATCATCGCGAAAAACATGGGGCTGTCGGGAGGAAAGAAGGCATGACCAGTATGAAGGAAAGCAGCAATCGGAATGCCGTTCGCCCTCCCGGCGGCGGATTTCTCGAAGGCATAAAGGTGCTCGACGTCACATATTATCTCCCGGGACCGTATTCGAGTTACCGCCTTGCCGAAATGGGCGCAGACGTCACAAAAGTCGAGCCGCCCGGCGGTGAGCCTGCCCGGCGCCTTGCCGGGGGGCTGATCCACGAAATGAAAAACGCTGGCAAGACGATCCTCGAGCTTGACTTGAAGTCAGATGAAGGCCGCGCATGGATGAAGGACTTGGTCCGGGAAACCGACGTCCTGATCGAATCGTTCCGCCCTGGCACGCTGGAGCGGCTCGGCTTCGGTGAGGACGAGCTGTTCTCGCTGAATCCCGGACTCATCTATTGCTCGATGACCGGCTACGGGCTTGAGGGCGAGTTCGCCAAAGCCGGCAGCCATGACCTCAATTATCTGGCACTGTCCGGTGTGCTGTCGCAGCTTACCGATGAATCCGGCCGGCCGGTCCAGCCGAAAAACACGCTGGCCGACTTTGCCGGCGGGCATTTTGTCGCAGAAGCCGTGCTTGCAGCACTTGTCCGGAAAATGAAGTCCGGGGAAGGCGCCCGCCTGGACGTGTCGATCACCGACGGGCTCACGCACTGGCAGAGTGTCCATAAGGCGTTCGAAGAAGCCGGCCTGTCGGACCGGGGAGTGCCCGATCTTGACGGCTCCCGCGCCCGCTACGCCATCTATCCGACCGCGGATGGCCGATACGTCGCGCTCGGCGCGCTCGAGGACAAGTTCTGGCACGCCTTCTGTGACTTCGCAGGCCATCCGGAGTGGAAAAAGCGCGACGACGTCCATGAAGACGTCGCCCGCTACTTCGGGTCGGAACCGCTCAGCCACTGGCTCGACATCTCGCTCCGGACCGACTTCTGCCTGACTCCGGTTCTGCGTCCGGGCGAAATCGATGAACACCCGCACTGGAAGAAGGGCTGAGCAGGACGTAATCTTCAAACCCGTGGGCCTAATCTTCAAACTCAAGCGTGTAGTCTTCAAACTCAAGCACCTAATCTTCAAACTCACATCCGATAGCCGCCGACCATGCTATGCAGCACCACCCCAACCAGACCTTCACCATCGCCAATCCGCCATAAAAAAGGAGATGGATTCAAATGATGAAGACACCGCTGCTATTGAAGACGTTCGTGGACCGCGCCGAGCGCTACTTCCCGGACAAGGAGATCATTTCAAAGACAGCCACACAGACGCACCGCATTCCGTACCGCGAATTCGCGAAGCGTACCCGGAAGCTCGCTTCTCTCCTGACCGCGCTCGGCATGGAGCGGGGGACGAAGGTCGGGTCATTCGCCTGGAACACGCACCGCCATCTCGAGGCGTACTTCGGTGTGCCGTGCGCAGGGGCGATCCTGCATATGATCAACATCCGGCTGTCGCCGGAGCATATCGTCTATGTCATCAACCATGCGGAAGACGAAATCCTGCTTGTGGATGACGACCTGTTCCCGCTGATCGAAAAACTCGCGCCGCAGCTGAAGACGGTCAAGCACATCATCGTCATGTCCGACTCGGACAAGCTGCCGGACACCGCTCTCGAAAACGTCCATTCCTACGAGGCGCTTATCGCAGAAGCGGCGGACGACTTCGAGTTCCCGGATGACCTGGATGAAAACTCGCCGGCCGGCATGTGCTACACAAGTGCCACGACCGGCAATCCGAAGGGCGTCGTCTATTCGCACCGCGGGCTCGTCCTGCACAGCTACGCGCTGGGACTTGCGGACGGCATGGGGCTGTCGGAGCGCGACATCACCCTGTCAGTCGTCCCGATGTTTCATGCTAATGCATGGGGCCTGCCGTTTGCCGGTGTCTTCTTCGGCATCACACAGGTGCTGCCGGGGCCGGGCGGATTTAACCCGGAAGTCCTGCTCGATCTGATCGAGCAGGAAAAGGTCACACTCACTGCGGGTGTGCCGACCATCTGGCTCGGCGTGCTGAAGACGCTCGAGCAGAAGCCGCGTGACATCAGCTCGCTGCGCGCCATCGTGTGCGGCGGCTCGGCATCGCCGAAGGGCCTGATCAAGGCGTTCGAGGAAAAGTACGGCATCCCGTTCATCGTCGGCTACGGCATGACCGAAACGTCGCCGCTCGTCAGCTTGTCGAACTACACTACTTCGGTGGAAGACCGTTCCACCGAAGAAAAGCTCGACCTCCGCGCTTCGCAGGGCATGACGATCCCGGGCATCGACACCCGCGTCATCAACGAGCAGGGCGAAGTGCCGTGGGATGGCAAGACGATGGGCGAGCTGACCGTCCGCGGCCCGTGGATTGCCAGTGAGTACTATAAGGATGAGCGCACAGAAGACGCCTTCCGCGACGGCTGGCTCTACACCGGTGACATCGCCGTTATGACGCCGGAAGGCTACATCAAGATCACCGACCGGACCAAGGACCTGATCAAGTCCGGCGGCGAATGGATCTCCTCGGTCGACCTCGAGAACGCCCTCATGACGCATAAAGATGTTTTCGAGGCTGCCGTCATCGCTGTCCCGCACGAAAAGTGGCTTGAGCGCCCACTTGCGTGTGTGGTCCTGAAAGACGGCATCGAGCGGAGTGATGAGAAAAAGCAGGAACTCCTCGACTACCTGGAAGGCCAATTCGCCAAATGGTGGGTCCCGGACAACGTCGTCTTCCTGGATGAAATCCCGAAAACATCCGTCGGCAAATTCCTCAAGGCGAAACTGCGGGAGCAGATGGGGCAGACGGTATAAGAAACCATTCATAAATATACAGTTAAAGCCGGGCGATGCCCGGTTTTTCCATTTCTTGAAGGTGCAATCAAATAGAGGAAAATAAGTTTTATTATCTGTAGATTTTGTATTGACCACCTACTCCTATTAACTTATATTTATACATATTCAAATTTCGAAAGTCTTCGACATCTAGGAGTGACACCATGGCCAACATCTCAGAATCCGTCTCACGCAAAAAGCGGTTTAAATTCGAAGTTCCCCATCCGTTTGCCATCTTGTTCGCAGTTATACTGCTGACGGCGCTCAGTACTTATCTGATCCCGGCAGGTGAATATGAGCGGACGACTAACGAAGAGGGGCAGACCCTGGTCGTGGAAGGCTCCTATCAGCAGATTGAGTCCAACCCGGCCGGTTTTATGGATATTTTCAAGGCGATCCATGCCGGTCTCGCAACCAGCGCCGGCATCGTATTTTTTATTTTCATCGTCGGCGGGGCGTTTAACGTCTTCAAGGAAACCAAAGCGATCGAAGGCGCATTCGGCTCCGTCTCCGGCAAGCTCGAGGGCCGGGAGATGCTGATGATTCCGGTGTTCATGATGTTCTTCGCCATCGGGGGCGCGACGATCGGCATGTTCGAAGAGGCGCTGCCGTTTATCCTGATCCTGGTGCCGCTTGCAATGATGATGGGCTTTGACTCCATGACCGGTGCTGCAGTTGTCATGGTCGGAGTCGCCACCGGATTCACCGCTGCGTTCATGAACCCGTTCACGGTCGGTGTTGCACAGGGCATCGCCGAACTCCCGACCTTCTCGGGAATGGTTCCGCGGATCTTCTTCTGGTTCGCCTACGTGACGGTATCGATTCTCTTCGTAATGCGCTACGCTGCCAAGGTGAAGAAGAATCCGGAGCTTAGCGTGACATTTGAAGAAGACAAAAAACGTAATGTGGACAAGGCGGCCGCGCTTGAGATGAAGCTGTCCCGCAGGCAGGGCGTCACGCTTCTGATCCTGCTCGCCACATTCATTGCCCTTGCTTACGGCGTCATCAAGTACGGCTGGTATATCCAAGAGATCTCCGCGCTGTTCGTCATCATGGCGATTGCGATCGGAATCGTGAACCGCATGGGGGTCAACGGGACGACAATGGCGTTCGTCCGCGGATGCGAAGAGCTGCTCGTCGGCGCCCTCGTAGTCGGATTCGCGTATGGTGCCGTCACGCTGCTTGAAAACAGCAGCACGATCGACACGATCCTCTATGGGATCTCCGGCCTCGTTTCGGAGCTTCCGACCGCGCTTGCCGCGGGTGCTATGTTTGTCGTTCAGGCGTTCATGAACCTCATCGTTGCTTCCGGCAGCGGCCAGGCCGCACTGACGATGCCGCTTATGACGCCACTCGGCGACCTGATCGGCGTCAGCCGCCAGACCGTGGTCCTCGCTTTCCAGATGGGTGACGGCATCACGAACATCTTCTCGCCGACAAACGGGCTGCTGTTCGCGGCACTCGCCATGGCCGGTATTTCCCTTACGAAATGGTTCAAGTGGATGGCTCCGCTGTTTGTCATCCAATTCATCATGGCGATCATCATCGTCACGATCGCCCATCTGTTCATCTGGCCGGCTTGATTGGAATACCTGGGGCGGCGTTTGCCGCCCCTTTAAATGATGAGGAGGATAAACATGAATCAAACATTATATGAGCGTTTCAGCCAACTTCAGGAAGAACTCGTCGCGATCCGTCGCGACCTCCATATGCATCCGGAAGTCGGACACACCGAGGAGCGGACACCGGCGTTTGTCGCCGAGTATCTCCGGAACCTCGGCATCGAGGTCCGCACGGGCGTCGGCGGCCGCGGGGTCGTCGGGACACTGAAGGGCGGCAAGCCCGGCAAAACAGTCGCCCTGCGCGCGGACTTTGACGCGCTGCCGATCCAGGACGAAAAGGATGTTCCGTATAAATCGACCGTGCCGGGCGTCATGCACGCCTGCGGCCACGATCTCCATACGGCCACGTTGCTCGGTGTGGCCAAAGTGCTTTCCGAAGTCCGTGATGAACTTACCGGCACGGTCGTCTTTCTCCATCAGCACGCGGAAGAAACGACACCGGGCGGCGCGGACTTCATGATCCAGGATGGCTGCCTGGACGGGGTCGATGTGCTTTACGGAGCACATGTCATGTCCGACCAGCCGCTCGGCACCGTAAGGGTGATGGAAGGCTACGCGTCTTCGGCCCAGGATGATTTTGAGATCACCATTTACGGCAAGGGCGGGCACGGAGCGGCGCCACACACGACGATCGACCCGCTCGTGACCGCAAGCCAGCTCGTCGTTAACTTCCAGCAGATCCTCAGCCGCAGAGTGAATCCGATGCGCTCGGGCGTCATCACCGTAGGCTCGTTCCAGAGCGGTGAGGCCACGAATGTCATTCCGGACAAGGCAGTCCTGAAAGGTACCGTCCGCACCTATGATCCCGAGGTGCGCGACCTGATCGAGGAAGCGATGGAACGTCTGACACGCACTACCTGCGAAGGCAATGGTGCAACTTATGAATTCGGATATGTGCGGGACTGCCCGTCGATCCAGAATGATACAAATGAAACGGCGCGCATCGCCAAGGTGGCGTCGTCCCTCTTCGGCAGCGACCAAGTCCGGTACGGCGAGCCGATGTCCGGCAGCGAGGATTTCGCCTACTACACCCAGCACGTGAAAGCCTCCTATTTCATTATCGGCGGAGGCAATCCGGAAATCGGCGCAGACTACCCGCACCATCATCCGAAGTTCAACGTCGATGAGCGCTCGATCCAATACATCGGCAAAACCTTCATTGGAGCGGTCCTCGATTTTCTTGGGGATACGGCAGAGCAGGAAAATACGGCAATCCATGCATGAGGAATCGGGCTTCGGCCCGATTTTTTCATTTGTGCAAGGTGCATCATGCCTGAAGTGCGCAGCGAGTAAGTTGAAATTAGGATTCATCCGGCAGATTCGTAGAGGCGCAACCGCCGGGCGCAGTGATACAATCACAGAAAAGGGGGGATCGCCATGCCTGCTGATATTTCTGGAAAGGATGCGGTGTCGCGCGCGCTGACTGTCTATAATGATGGCTTTGCGCTGGTCAAGGAAACGAGGAAGCTGCCGGAGTTCCCGGCGGACGGGGTGCTGCGTTATCTGGATGTGGCGCAGCGGATCGAGACGGAGTCGATCCTCGTCGAGGGTCTGGACATCCGGGAGATGAACTATGAATACGATCTCGTGGACAAGAATAAATTGCTGGAGAAGTATATCGGGCGGGAGCTCACCATCGTCGATCCGGAATCCGGCAAGCGTTCGCGCTACCGGCTTTTGAGTGTCGCGAATGGCATGGTCGTCGAAGACCTGGAAACGGGCGAGATTGTCCTCGATCCGAAAGGACAGGTCCGCCTGCCGGAGCTGCCGGGCGGCCTGATTTTGACTCCTGCCCTTGTCTGGCATGCGTCGCGGACCACGTCAGATGAAGTCCGGGTAAGCTACCTGACACAGGGGATGTCGTGGGAGACGGATTACGTCATTGCGCTCCCTGCGGAAACAGACGGCAAGGAGACATTCAGCCTGACCGGCTGGATGACGCTCCGGAACGAGTCGGGGATGACGTATGAGGATGCGGTATTGCGGGTGCTGGCAGGGGAGGTCCACCGCGCGGAAGAACCGGACCGGTTCATCCTATACAGTGCAGTCGAGGAAAGGGGCATGCCGGAACACGAATCATTTGCCGACTACCATCTCTATACGATCCCGGGAACAGTCACCATCAAGGACCGCCAGCAAAAGCAGGTCCGGCTGATCGGCGCAGAGGGGGCGGCGGGACGCACCATTTATGAAATCGGACCGTACGACCGCAACCCGGCAATCTACTTTGAGTTCGGCAACACCGAAGCGGCCGGCCTCGGCTTCCCGCTGCCGCAGGGCACCGTGAAGTTCTACCGGAACAACCGGACAGACGGCACGGCGGAGTTTGTCGGTGAAGACCGGATCGGGCATACCGCCAAGGGGGAGCGCGTCAGGCTCCAGCTCGGGCAGGCCTTCGACATCACCGTGGATTCCGGTCTCACATCGTCGCGGAAAGAAGGACGCTATGATCTGGAATCCTATATGTATGCCATCCGCAATGCGAAGGACGTTCCCGTGACGGTCATCATCCGGCACCCGGTCCATGAGCGCCACTGGGACATTGCAGAGTCTGACCACCCGGCGGAGCGGGAGTTCGGTGACGTCCTGATCCCCGTCACGGTTCCCGCGGGCAAAGAGGAGACCGTCCGTTTTACGCTCCGGATCGACCGGTCGATCACGATTGCCGGGGAAGAGGAATAAAAGGGAACCTTCAATGGGCCTTTGCGTCTTTATGAACTCCGGGAGTGCGTCCCGCCCCTGCCAGCAGGCCGTCCGGCGGGAGCGGCGTACGGCACGTCTTCCCAAAAACGGGGTTCTCTAGTAAACTGACTTAAGGCAAAAATTTGGAGGAAACAGATGGGAAATTGGATTACCGACATCATGGAACAGTTCGGGTATGCCGGAGTATTCGTTCTAATTATGGTGGAAAATGTATTCCCGCCGATTCCGTCCGAGGTGATCCTGACGTTTGGCGGGTTCATGACGACGGCCAGCTCGCTCACGAAAATCGGGGTGATCGCGGCATCGACGGCGGGATCCGTCGCAGGCGCCATCATTCTGTACTACATCGGGCGGCTTCTGGATGTGGAGCGGCTCGGGAAAATCGTGGACCGCTGGGGCCGGGTGCTCCGCCTGACGCGTGAAGATATCCATAAAGCGGATGCGTGGTTCGACAAATACGGACCGTGGACGGTGTTTTTCTGCCGCCTCGTCCCGCTGATCCGGAGCCTGATTTCGCTTCCTGCGGGGATGTCGAATATGAACATTTGGCTGTTCCTCCTCCTCACAACGCTCGGAAGTCTGATCTGGAACACCGTTCTCGTATCACTCGGAGCGGCCGTGGGAGACAACTGGGAAAGCATCGTTCATTACATGGACATTTACTCGAACATCGCTTATGCATTGATCGCCGTCCTGGGGATTGCTGCAATCATCTGGTACATCAACTTCAGAAGAAAGCGGGCTTAATAAAGTATGGATTGGTTTGACCTGTTAAAAGCCATTATTCTGGGGTTTGTCGAAGGGATGACGGAGTTTGCGCCGGTTTCCTCGACGGGCCACCTGATCATTGTCGACGACATGTGGTTAAAAACGGAAGAGTTCCTCGGGAAGTATCCGGCGAACACGTTCAAGATCGTCATCCAGCTCGGCTCGATCCTGGCTGTCGTCATCGTATTCTGGAAGCGCCTGTTCAGCCTGATCGGGCTGTACCAGGTGGAAACGCGTGAGGGCGGAGGCACCGGATTCAACCTGATGCACGTCATCATCGGCATGCTGCCGGCGGTCGTGCTCGGTTTTGCCTTCAAGGACTTTATCGATGACCATCTGTTCGGCGTCGAAACCGTCATCTGGGCGCTTGTCGCGGGGGCGATCCTCATGATCGCGGCCGACAAGTTCGGTCCAAAGACCCCGCGTGTCACGTCGCTTGACCAGCTGACGTACAAGCAGGCCTTCTCGATCGGCCTTGTCCAGTGCCTCTCGCTCTGGCCCGGCTTCTCGCGCTCCGGCGCAACCATCTCCGGAGGTGTCCTGTTCGGCCTCAGCCACAAAACGGCCGCCGATTTCACCTTCATCATGGCGGTTCCGATCATGGCCGGCGCGAGTCTCGTCTCCGTCGTCAAGAACATGGACATGATGTCGATGGACTATCTGTCCTTCTACGTGGTAGGCTTCATCAGCGCGTTCCTGTTCTCGCTCCTGTCGATCAAGTTCTTCCTGAAACTCATCGACCGCATCAAACTCACCCCATTCGCCATCTACCGCATCGTACTCGCTGCGTTGCTGGCGTGGATTGTGTGGATGTAACGGATTAAAAACCCCGCCCAACGGCGGGGTTTTTTAGTATCCATAAGGATAGCCGAATGGAGGATATCCATACGGAGGATACACATACGGAGGATAATAGAATGGCGGGTAGAAGAATGGATACCCCGGATAAAATCCTCTGCCTGGTCTATAGCGGCGGTAGTAATCACGATCCCGATAATCACGACGCCTGTAATCTTCCCGGTGATACCTGGTCATTTGTCACTCTCCTTTTTCACCGTAACCTATTCAAAGCCGGCAGGAGGGCATGGGCGTTTGCCCAGGCACGCACTGACCCGGTTAGGCGGTGGTTCTTGTGAGCGTAAGGCTGGTATCGAGACATTCAGGCGGCGAATCGAGACATTCATGGGAGGTATTGAGACATTCAGGAGCGGTATTGGGACATTCACGAGCAGTATCGAGACATTCACGACTCAAAGAGGTCGAGTTGGTGGTAGTCGATTTCATAATAAGTTGATCGGGCCTTCCCGTCTCTCATGAGTGGGAGCCGATTAAGCACACGTACCCCGGTTCTCCTTGAGCACTGAAATATCATACAGAATTGTTTTACCGTAATCGTTTTGCTGCGCAGCAGAAACCAGGTCAACAAGGTTTTTACATATGGATCGATCATATTCAGTTCACACGGGCGGCACGACCAGGTCATTTCAGAAGTCTTATCAAGAAGGTAGCCGCAATCGCATCTGGGTCCCCAGTCAAACTTCTCCGGATCAAATCCATACTTTCCGAACAGTGGAAACGGAATGTACGGCGAATGACTCGAGCGGATTGTGTTGGCCAGCATTTCCACTTCACGGCGGCTCATCACCGGATCGAATTGCAGGGATTGCGCAATGAATCTGCGCAGCTCGCGGAGTTTGATGACCGGGAGTCCTTGTGGAATGGTTTCAATGATCGGGTTGGTCGTGAAGACGACAGAGCCGCCTACCGGGATGGAGAATCCGCGCATCAAGAGCCAGGTTTCCAGGCTTGCCCGCTGGTCCTCGAACTGGGCGGCAGGACAGTCCATGGACTGAATGATTTTATTGTCCTCAACTTTCTCAAGTTGCGCAGGATTTCGGACAAAGCGTAAGCGGCCGGCAATTTGTTTGGTTTCGAAAATCAGGGCGATGGCAGGCGTCAGCACAAGTGTATCAATTTGGATGGTTACACCCGGTATGATCTGCAGTCTGATATCTGACAGCACCATACTGTCGTTCGGTAGTCCTGAAGAGCGGACCACTTCTAATACCCGCTCCTCGCCCGCCAATCCGGCGCGGCGATTTTTCTGTTGCAGCTTCAGCTCATTTCGCTTCGGATTCCAGTCGGGTAACATCTCCAACAGCCGTTCATGTCCATACACGATCCAGGATGTCGTTGTGATTTCCTCCACCCTCCCGTCGGATTTCCACCCACCATACCATGGAAGTTTGAAGCTGGAAAGAGACCGCAAAACCGCTAAGCACCGAGGGGTTGTCCGTTTTTCAATTATGCAATCTCAAGCAGTTCAAAATTCAATTTTGCCCCTGTAAAATGAGTGGTTGGACCTATGCATTCCAGCGCGCCAACCTATTTCGACCTACGAAACACTTCGCCGCTTCATTCCATCGCATTACACAGCGTCCACTCCGTTTGGCATCCCTTTTCCCAACGATTCGACAGCGTCCTATACCTATATGACTGAATATTAAAACAGTCATTGAGCAACCCCATAAACCTTGCTATGCTTGCGTTGAACATACTGAAGGGGAGTGGAGATAGATGAAGAAGTGGGTTGGCGTGACGGCGGCAATCGCCATGGCAGCAGGAATCGCCCTGCCGGCAGCACCGGGGGATGCGCTGGCGAAGGAAGAGTCGCACCATGAGTTTTCGATCAAGGGCTTCACAGATTACGAGGAGTTGACGAAAGCACTGCAGCAGATCGAGAAGACGAGCAAGGGGCTGGTGTCCGTGGATGTGGCGGGCCAGTCGAACCAGGGACGTGACATCTACACGGTGCGCGTGGGCTCCGGTGACAAAGTCGTTCTGATCCAGAGCGAAATCCACGGAAACGAGAAGACAGGCACAGATGCAATCCTGAATCTCCTGAAGACGGTATCCGGCAGCTCGCCATACGCACAGCAGCTTCGTGAAGAAATCACGTTCGTCTTCATGCCGATGATGAACCCGGATGCGTCGGAAGGGGACAAGCGCCGCAATACGATGACGTGGGCTGAAGTGGTCGAGGATTTCCCGCAGCTCAGCGATGCACAGCCATCCTGGAACTACCTGGACGACCGCATCCAGCAGGAATATGACTACAGCAAAAATCCGGGCTTTGACGTGAACCGTGACTTCAACCCGGACCTCGAATATGTGCCGCAGCCGGAGGACTTCCCGGGAAGCTCGAGCGATCCGGGCTGGTTCATCACGCCGGAATCGCAGACATCCCGTGATGTGTACAAATCGCTCGTCGGGGAGTTCGGCAAGGTTGATGTCTTTATCGATCTTCATCATCAGGGGGTCTACTACGTGGAAGGCACATCCGACGAAGTGACACTGTCGCTGTCCGCACAGTTTGTTCCGGATCCGTCTAGCCCTGAAGGCTCGGATTATGCGCAGTACGCGGATAAGTACAACTATGACTTCTCGCGCCAGCTAAACGTTGCTGCCTACGACGCGCTTCAGGCCAAGGGCAATTCGATCTTCAACAACATCACGCTTTACTCGCAGGGGCTTGACCTACCGGGAACGGCACTTGGTTCTTACGCCCTGAACGGTAGCGGCACCGTCCTGTTCGAAGTGACCGGCCAGACGCAGTCGTTCGGCCAGAAAAAGCGCGGCCAGCTTGTGAAGGCAGTTGAAACCGGCCTTCTCGGCATCGTGAATGCGGTCGCAGACGACTCTGTACATGACCTTAATCCGGAAGATTACGAAGACATCCCGCTGACAGCTTACCGCCCGGCGGAATAAACCGAGTTGAGAGAAGCCCGGAAGTTACCGGGCTTCTCTTTTCATTCAGACCGGCCAACCGGAGAGGAAATAAGCCCCATCTTTTCTTCCCAAAAGTGTTGGTAAAGACCCACTGGACAGGCATGGAAACCCTTCCATTGCCATATGGAAGCGGTTACTTTTGGGGTGTACGATAGAGTCAGATAATCGAAAAGGGAGTGGGGACATGAAGAAGATGATGATCTCTTTGGCTGCCGCGGGGGCGCTCATGTTGAGTGCGGCACCGTTGCAGGCGGACGCAGTAGGGAACGGACCGAATTACGGGGGAAATGAAACGATCAACACGTCCATTCTCCATACGTACAGCGAGCTGGCGTCGTACCTGCAGAAGCAGGAGGCCAAGCAGCAGGACATGGAGCTCGAGGTGATCGGCCAGTCGGTCAAGGGCCGCGACCTGTACCTCGTGAAGTACATGAAGAACCCGGAAAACCCGACGATCCTTTTCCTGACGCAACAGCACGGCAACGAGCAGCTGACGACGGAAGGTGCGCTTGAGTTCATCAAGCACCTCGGCACGGGCAAGATGAAGGGCGTGACGGACAACGTCAACATCCTCATCGTGCCGATGCTGAATCCGGACGGGGCAATGGGGGATGTCGACTTTTCGCTGGATGACTATGTCGCTTCCGGTGACCGCCACCTGACGCGCTACAATGCGCTCGGCGTCGACCTGAACCGTGACCACGTCACGAAGATCCAGCCGGAAACACAGGCGCTGCACAACAATGTCATGTCGAAGTATGACATCGATTATATGATCGACCTTCATCATCAGGGTGCGCGGAGTGAGCGGGACGGTGAACTCGTATCCGGTTCGATCCTCTATCCGACAACACCAAACGTGGACCCTGAGGTGCTCGAGGGCTCGAAGAAGCTGGGAGCGGTCGTCTTTGACGCAGTCGACTCCACGGGCTGGGGCCACCTCGGCAAGTATGTCGGCGGTACAGCGGAAACCATCTCCCGTAATGGCATCGCGGTCGAATATGGCATCTCCACACTTCTTTTTGAAATGCGCGGCATGTCCGATCACGAATACGAGCCGTACGTCCTCGGTCAGAAGAGCAATGGCTACCTGATCAAGCAGACAATCAAGACACTCGATTCGACAGTCAGGGCGATTGCCGACGGCTCAATTGAAACCAAGGATACGTCGTTCTGGGACACGCTCGCTGAGCAGACGACCCGTCAATCCGAAGAAGACGAATAAGAGGAAGCCCCTGCCGGAGCGGCAGGGGTTTTTGCGTGCGTACGGAAATGGTGGTGTTCGGGTGAACGTGAAGTAAGCAACGGCAACCCGTAACAGTGATTTTTATGTCTTCTCCCGATTGTAAAGGTTCACCCAATTTACCCAATTAGAACTTATTGAATGCGCCTTCAATTCTGCTGCAGTCCACGCTATACTGGGCAAAGCGTAATTTTCTGAACGCTAAAATGACTGAATATTATTTGTCATCTAAGAAAGGAGAAAACATGGAAACGACCAAGAAAAAAGGGTTCGTCCAGAAATTCCTCGATACGATCGAAACGGTCGGGAACAAGCTGCCCCATCCGGTCACGCTGTTTGCCGGGCTGGCGCTTCTCGTGCTCGTCCTTTCCGCAATCGTCTCGTCCTTCGGCATCTCGGTAGAGCACCCGGGCAAAGAAGGGGAGATCATCGAGGTCAAGAACCTCCTCAATAAAGAGGGAATCCATTACATATTCACGAGCATGACCGCTAACTTCATCGGCTTTGCGCCGCTGGGTGTCGTGCTCCTCACAATGCTCGGCATCGGGGTCGCGGAACATTCCGGCCTCATCTCTGCGCTTCTGCGCGGCTTCGTCATGTCGGTGCCGAAGCGGCTCATCACACTCGGCCTCGTATTCGCGGGGGTCATGTCGTCCGTCGCATCCGATGCCGGCTACGTCGTACTGCCGCCGCTCGGCGCGGTCATCTTCGCTGCGCTCGGGCGGCATCCGCTCGCGGGTCTTGCCGCTGCGTTCGCCGGTGTGTCCGGCGGATTCAGCGCGAACCTGCTCCTGTCGGGTACGGACGCGCTCCTCGGTGAGCTGACGATCCTCGGCGCGGCGATCTATGACCCGGCGTACGCCGAAGGCATGAACATCGCCATGAACTACTACTTCATCATCATCTCCACCTTTGTCCTGACGCTGGTCGGCGCATGGGTTACGGAGAAAATCGTCGAGCCCCGACTCGGCGAATACAAGGGTGAATACCGCGAAAGCATGGAAAAGCTCACAGCTGTTGAGAAAAAGGGCCTTGTCTGGGCAACTGTCTCTGTGGTGGTCGCAGCGGCTCTCATGGCGCTGCTCGTCCTGATCCCTGGTGCTCCGCTCCGCGGGGATGAGGCGGATATGCCGATCATCCGCTCGCCGTTCATGAGTTCACTCGTACCAATCATCGCAATCCTGTTCTTTATCCCGGGGCTCGTCTACGGGAAAGTGACGAAAGTCATCCGCAATGACAAAGACGTCGCCGAAATGATGGGCAAGACGATGTCGGCAATGGGGATGTTCATCGTCCTCAGCTTCACCGCCGCCCAGTTCGTCGCCTACTTCTCCGAATCCGGAATGGGCCTCGTCCTCGGCGTCTATGGCGCTGAATTCCTTCAGAGCATCAAGCTCGACGGCATTCCGCTCGTCCTGCTGTTTATCGCGATTGCCGCGTTCATCAACCTGTTCATCGGTTCCGCTTCCGCGAAGTGGGCCATGATGGCGCCGATCTTCGTGCCGATTATGATGCAGCTCGGTTATTCACCTGAGCTCACGCAGATGGCATACCGTATCGCGGACTCCTCGACGAACATCATCTCGCCGCTCATGACGTACTTTGCGATCATCATCGCATTCGCACAGAAGTATGATAAGAAAATGGGGATCGGGACACTCGTCTCCACGATGTTCCCTTACTCCATGGCCTTCCTGTTCGTCTGGTCGGCCGTCCTGGTCATCTGGATGCTTCTCGGCCTCCCGCTAGGACCGGATGCGCCGATTCACTATAACGGAAACTGATCATAGGGAAACCCCCTCGCTTCGGCGAGGGGGTTTTTGTGTGCGGTGAGATGGGTTTGAAGATTAGGTGCCTGAGTTTGAAGATTAGTGCCGTGAGTTTGAAGATTAGTGCCCCGGGCTTGAAGATTAGGCTCTCTCCCCGCTTTCCCGATCCTCAGCTGGCCCCCAGATTCCTTGAAATACGGGCACCGGCTTCTTTTACTTTCTCCGACAGGTAAGCGAGCCGCTCTTCGGTCAGGTCATAGCTGATGAAGCCGATGGAGACGGCGCCGACGAGGGTGCCGAGCCCATCCCTGACAGCGACGGCAACTGAAGAGGTGCCGGGTGTACGTTCACCGTGGCTTTCGGCATATCCGGCCTGCCGGATGGCCGCAAGCCCGGCATGGAAAGCCTGCTGCTCGTCGCGGGGGACGAGTTGGCCGATGATTTCCGCAGCTTCTTCAGGCGGCATATCCGCGAGCATGGCCTTGTTGGCCGCCCCGATATGGAGCGGGATTCGGATGCCGAGCGGGTCATTGATCCGGATCGGATTGTCATCGCTGTCAATGCGCTCCATCACAATCGCCTCATGGCCCGATGGCCGGCTCAGATACACGCTCTCCTTTACCTCGCGGGAGAGACGCTCGAGTTCCGGCCGGATCTTGGTGATGTAATCCATCGAGTCATACAGGCGGAGACCGTATTCCAGCCAGACCGGGCCGAGCCGGTACAGTTTGGTCTGCGGATCCTGCTCAACCATCCGCTGCTTTTCCATCCCTTTCAGGATCCTGTGCATCGTGCCGAGCGCGAGTCCGCTTTTCTTGGAAAGGTCCGAGATCGACATTCCCCCATTTTCCGCCTCCGATAATAGTCCTATAATGCTCATTGCCCGTTCCAGTGCCTGCATTGCAACTTCTCCTTTGATGGCGAACCGATTTTAACGTGTTATGTATGCCAGTTGACTTCTCTTTGTATAGAAGAAAGATATTCCTGAAATGAAGGTTCAAAGTATATTGACAGTATAGCACGAATTGACTATATTAATCATAACAACTTTCCGTTTAATGAAAATACTTTCCGTTCAACGGAAAAAGGAGCTTGATCAATATGGTTTATCTGTCATCCATGCATGAGCCGCTCCGACGCGTGATCGTCAAGCGGCCGCAGGAAGCATTCAAAAGCCAGAAGCATCTTGATGAAAACTGGAAGCGCTTTAACTACGCCGAGGTCCCTGATTACGGGGAAGCGCTCCGGGAATATGAGGCGTTCCTCGATATCCTGAAAGAGCATGTCGAAGAGATCGACTTTCTTCCGGAGGCAGAGGAGACGGGCCTCGATTCGCTTTATGCGCACGACCCGGTGAAGTTCACGCCGGCCGGCGCGATCATCCTGAAATCTGGCAAGGCCCTCCGCCAGCCGGAAGCACAGGTCTATAAGAAGTTTCTCGAAGAAAAAGGCATCCCTGTAATCGGAGAACTGGAGGGAGACGCGGTTTCCGACGGCGGAGACATCGTCTGGCTCGACAACCGGACGATTGCGGTCGGCAGGGGTTACCGGACAAATGATGAAGCCATCAGGCAGCTGAGGGAAATGACAGCACCTTTCGTAGACGAGTTCATCGAAGTGCAGCTGCCTCATGACAGCGGGGAGGCGGAGTGCCTGCACCTCATGTCCTTCCTGAGCATCGTCGACAAGGATCTGGCCGTCGTCCATTCCCCGCTCATGCCGGTATTCCTTCGTCAGCGCCTCATTGGAAACGGGGTCCGGCTGGTCGAAGTGCCTCAGGACGAATACGACAATCTCGGTTGCAACGTCCTCGCGCTGGCACCGCGCAAAGTGGTCATTCCGGCGGGCAATCCCGTGACGAAAGCGGGCCTCGAGGAAGCCGGTGCAACCGTGTATGAATACAAAGGCGATGAAATCTCTTATAAAGGAACCGGCGGGCCGACTTGCCTGACCTGCCCGGTGGTGAGAACGACATGACTCTGGCATACGAACAAAAACAGATGAACAAGGGGGAACAGCCGATGGGACGCCGATGGAGCACACCTGAAGCACGCCGCGCGCTTCTCTGTGAATTGGTCAGCTGGGACAGCCGGACGCTGACGGAAGGAGAGCGGCTGTTTGCACAGCGGCTAGAGACGAAACTCCGCGAAATGCCTCACTTCCAGCAGCATCCGGAACGGGTCGCTCTTCACGATGCGGGCCTTGGCCGCCAGACGGTGACGGCACTTTACAAGCATCCGGATGCGACGGATACGATCGTGCTGATCAGCCATTTTGACACGGTCCAGACCGAGGAATACGGGGCCCTCCAGGCGCTTTCGACTTTGCCGGAGGAACTGACGGCCAAGCTCCACGACGTCAAGGACACGCTCCACGCGGAAGCGCGCGCCGACCTGGAGTCGGGTGAGTACCTGTTCGGCAGAGGCACGATGGACATGAAGGCGGGCCTGACCGCCCATCTTTCGCTGCTTGAGCAGGCAATCGACGAAGATTGGCCGGTCAACCTTCTTCTCCTGACCGTACCGGATGAGGAAGTGAACTCCGCGGGAATGAGGATTGCGGTAGGCGCCTTGCTTGAAATCGCCGAGAAGGAAGGGCTCACATTCAGCCTGTTCCTGAACGGGGAGCCGTCCTTCACGCAGGAACCGGGCGACACAAAGGAGTATATCTACTCCGGAACGATTGGCAAGATCATGCCGGCTGCCCTGTTCTATGGAAAGGAAACCCATGTCGGGGAACCGCTCCAGGGCCTGACCGCAAACTATATCGCTTCCTATATGACGCAGCAGATGGAATTCAGCGACCTGTTCGAGGAGAGCGTGTATGGCGAGAAGACACCGCTCCCGGTTTCGTTGTACCAGCGGGACCTGAAGGACCAGTACTCCACCCAGACACCGTACCGCGCGGCCGCGCTCTATAATGTCTTCCTATTCAAACGCACGGCGGCGGACGTCATGGAGACATTCGAAAAGGTTGCCGGGGAAGCTGCATCCGCGTGCAACTCGGCCTATAGGGCACTGTGCCGCCGCAACGGCGTAAGCGGCGTCGGTGACGTGAAGGTGTACCGCTACGAGCAGATCCTGACTCATGCGGAAGACAAACTTGGCGCGGAAGAGGTCCGCAAGCTGAAGGAAAAAGCAATTGCCCTGGCCGGTCCGGACGAGCGGGCGCAGAGCTTCGCCGTCGCCGACCGGCTCATGATCGAATGCCAGGAGCTGTCACCGGCGATTGTCCTCCTGTACGCGCCGCCATACTACCCGGCGGTCAATTCCACGGAGGACCAGCTGATCCGGGATGCGGTCTCGCTCATGCAGGACACCGCACGGACGCTCGGCACCGAACTGGAGCAGGTCCACTACTTCAACGGCATCTGTGACCTGAGCTATGTGAACTACCGTGACGGCAACGCGGGCTGGACCGCCTACGAACGCAACACCCCGGTCTGGGGGGACACGTACAGCATCCCGTTTGAAGACATGCGGAAACTGAACGCTCCCGTATTGAACGTCGGACCGCTGGGCCGCGACGCCCATCAGCGCACGGAACGCCTCCACACCGACAGCGCCTTCCGCCGTCTGCCGATCATGCTGGAGACGCTGATCCGAAAGCTGTTTATTGAAAGAAGTGAACATGCCGCAACCCAATACAACCAATCATCCTGAAAGGAAGATCTCCATGTCCCGATTCCAGAACGTCATCGTCAAAGCGCCCGCCAGAAGCTATGTGGACGGGCTGACAACCTCCGACCTCGGCAAGCCGGACTATGAGAAGGTCGTCGAACAGCACAAAGCCTACGTCGAAGCGCTGAAAAGCTGCGGAGTCGAAGCAACCGAACTTCAGGCAGACGAGCAGTACCCCGACTCCGTATTCGTCGAGGACCCTGCTGTCCTGACGCCGGAATTCGCCGTGATCGCCAATCCGGGCGCGGAATCCCGAAATGGGGAAAAGGATGCGATCGAAGAGGCCCTGAAGAACTTCTACGACAAGTTCTACCATATCGAAGCGCCGGGTTATCTCGACGGCGGCGATGTGCTCCAGGCAGACGACCACTTTTACATCGGCCTGTCCGAGCGCACCAATGAAGAAGGCGCCCGCCAGCTCAAAGAGATCGTAGAGAAAGAAGGATACAAGGCGGATATCCTTCCGCTCAAGGAATTCTTCCATCTGAAGACGGGAATTGCCTACCTCGGCAACAACAACATGGTCGTCGCCGGAGAGTTCATCGACCACCCGGCATTTGCAGACTACAACCGGATCGTCATCAGCAAGGAAGACGAATACTCCGCCAACTGCATCAAGGTCAACGACACCGTCATCATCCCGTCCGGCTACCCGGAAACGAAGCGCAAGATCGAAGAAGCAGGTTACCGGACCCTGGAACTCGACATGAGCGAAGTCCAAAAGCAGGACGGGGGACTCAGCTGTCTGTCGCTGAGGTTTTGATTAAGAGAAATGGGGAGGAACCGACCGCCGTCGCGCGTCCGGGTCCTCCCATTTCCGATAGTGATAGTGACTGAAAATTGCCACCATTAGCCATTGCTGTAAGCGGATTCACAACAAAACAGGCGGTTTCCGGCTGAAGGGGTACGGAATCGCCGGACAGGGGGAAATGATGAACGATCCACAAACGCTGCTGCCTCCACAGGAACTGAACCGCTCCATGAAGAGCCGGCACTTGCTGATGCTGAGCCTGGGCGGTGTCATCGGGACGGGGCTGTTTCTGAACGCCGGTTATACGATCAACCAGGCCGGTCCGGGAGGCGCCATTCTCGGTTATCTCGTCGGAGGGCTCATCCTGTACATGGTCATGACCTGCCTCGGAGAACTGGCGACTCATATGCCGGTCACCGGATCCTTTCAGACGTACGCCACAAAATTCATCAGTCCTTCCGCCGGATTCTCGCTTGGCTGGATGTACTTTGTCGGATCAGCCGCGACCGCGGGCGTCGAGTTTACCGCAGCCGGGATCCTCATGCAGCACTGGTATCCGGATGTGCCGGTCTGGATCTGGTGCGCGGTCTTCATGCTGCTTCTGTTCGGGCTGAATGCACTCTCGACACGGGGCTTCGCGGAGGCGGAGTTCTGGTTCGCCGGCATCAAGGTGCTTGCGGTCATCGCGTTTATCATCATCGGCGCGCTGGCCATCTTCGGAGCGGTGCCGCTCGCCGACCGGCCGACACCGGGGCTGTCCAACCTTGCGCCGACCGGCCTGTTCCCGGCGGGGATCGCCATCGTCTTTGTGACGATGATGAACGTCATCTTCTCCTATCAGGGCTCAGAACTGGTCGGGGTTGCGGCCGGGGAGACGGAAAACCCGGAAAAGAACATCCCGCGCGCAATCCGCACGATCCTGGTCCGCATCATCCTATTCTACATCGCATCCATCGTCATTTTGTCTTCGATCTTCCCGGCGTCCGAACTCGGCTTGCTTGAAAGCCCGTTCGTCACGCTCATGACCATCGCCGGCGTGCCGTTCGCCGCGGACATCATGAACTTCATCATCCTGACGGCCATCCTGTCCGTCGGCAACTCGTGCCTCTATGCATCAACGCGCCTGCTCTGGTCGATGTCAGGCGAAGGCATGGCACCGGGCTTGTTCCGCAAGCTGACCAAGCGCAAAGTCCCGCTGAACGCGCTGCTCTTCACGATGGTCTTCTCGCTCCTGTCGCTCCTGACTAGCTTCATGGAAGCCGACGCCGTCTTTGTCCTGCTGATGTCGATCGCCGGCATCTCTGTCACGATCTCCTGGATGGGCATCGCCGCCAGCCAGTTCATGTTCCGCAGAAAATATGTGCGTGACGGCGGCCGTATCGAGGACCTGAAATTCAAGGCACCGCTCTATCCGTTCCTGCCGCTGTTCTGCATCGCCTTCTGCCTGCTCATCCTCGGATTCCTGTTCGTCGATCCGACCCAGCGCATCGGCCTCATCTACGGCGTCGGCTTCTTCATCGCCTGCATGGTTTTCTACAAGGTCAAGGAAATGCGTGGGAAGAAAGTCGTGCCCGAACCGCCGGCGACGGTAGAATGATAGCGTGAGTGTGCTAATCTTCAAACTCGGGGCGGTAATCTTCAAACTCAGGACACGAATCTTCAAACCCGTCTAAATACGCTAATATGAATGCCCCGCCAGCCGGGGCATTTTTCAATTTTGACATGCAAAAACGCCTCAAAATTCAAAGATGCCGAGTTGTCTTCCGGCGGACACCCGGTTATGGTATGGTTCGGAAAAAGGAAGGGGCGGATCGGTTGGGAAACGAGTCGATGAAGATTCTTAAAGGGAAGGCGCATGAACGGCTGCTCGTCCGTGTGGGCAGCCGCCACCGGTCTTACGCAGAGATCAAGGGGAAAATGAATTCCATCCAGGCCGGAATTGCGGGAGAAGAAAAGGTTTTGAATTATATCCGGCGATTGGAACTCCCTTGGCCCGTACTTTGGGACGTCAGCCTGGAAGTCACGCCGGGGCAATACGTCCAGCTCGATGTCCTGATCCTTCTGCCCTCGGGAGCGGTTATTTACGAAGCCAAGAACATGGCCGGAAGGCTCCGGTTTGAGGAACACCCCAAGAGGCTGGACAAGGTGGACGAACATGGAAGCATCACTGACCGCTACGACTGTCCCATGCTGCAGTTGCAGGACGAAATCGCCAACCTGCAGGTCTGGTTTCACTTGCACGGTATACCATTCAGGGCAGATGGCGCTGTCATCATGACGGGAAGCGCGATCATCGAGAAACCTCCAGCCAATGGACGCATCTTCAGCCTCCGTGAAATCCGCAAACATCTGGCCGGAAGAGGGAAAGAGAGGGGAATGAGCGAGCGGGAGCTCTGGGAACTTGCCGCCTACATTCGCCGCCATAACAGACCTTATATCGCTTTCCCGCTGATCGG
The DNA here is from genome assembly GCF_009761675.1 of Bhargavaea sp. CC-171006. Classification (GTDB taxonomy): domain Bacteria; phylum Bacillota; class Bacilli; order Bacillales_A; family Planococcaceae; genus Bhargavaea; species Bhargavaea changchunensis. The sequence goes on along the minus strand of NZ_QUZH01000014.1, from coordinate 130,042 downwards.
GCGGTTCGGCATCCCTGCCGAAGAGGTTGAGTGGGCCCCGCTCTGTGAGCCATGCGATGGCCGTCTTGCACGCAAAAGCGAACGGACCTGGTATTGCCCGGCCTGCAACTGGAAGACCGCCGACCCCTTCGCCCGCACATTGGAAGACTGGTTCACCCTAAGGAGCCGGACGCTCGTGAACAGACAGGTCCGGGAGCTATTCGGCATGAAAAGCCCGGGCGCCGCCTCCCGCCTGCTTCAATTCTATCCACTGAAAAAAGAAGGAAAGGGCCGGGCGACCTGTTATGTCTGGGACTACACAATGCCCCTGACGCGCCGGCCGTATTAGGAAAGGAGGTTCGCCGCAGCGAACCCCCTTGTCCTTTTAGTGAGTTTGAAATAAAGCAGGCCGAGTTTGAAGATTAGGGCCCTCCTTCATCACCTGTGTGCGAAAAATGGTCTCGTATTCCGTAGGGGAATACGAGACCATGATTAGGCCTTTTTTACAAATTCAGATTTCAGTTGCATGGCACCAAATCCATCGATCTTGCAATCAATATTGTGATCACCGTCAACGATACGAATCCCTTTTACTTTCGTACCGATTTTGAGGACTGATGAACTGCCCTTCACTTTTAAATCTTTAATGACGGTCACCGTATCTCCATCTTTCAAAATATTTCCGTGGACGTCTTTTACAACGTTTTCCTCACTTTTTTCTACATCTTCATGTGTCCACTCATTTGCACATTCAGGACATACGAATACATTACGGTCCTCGTAAGTATACTCCGACTGGCATTTGGGGCAATTCGGCAAAACAGCCATGATCGTTTATCCTCCTTAACACATGTTGAAAATTAAGATAAATGTCTGCAGCACCAACTACAACATTCTATATGATTAGCCCGAAATAGCAAATTAGACCTACAAAGAAAAGGGTTTCGCCATCCCCGGCGGAACCCTTTTCTCATTCATATCTCAATAACTTCTCCCGCTTCCGCCAGCCGCGCACTCCCGCCGAATGCCTCCTGCGCCGCGGACAAGATCAGCTGTACATCGCCGTCCTGGGGCAGGTGCGTCAACAAAAGCCGCTTCGCACCGGCCAAACGCGCAAGCTCGCCGGCCTCGCTGCCCGCCATGTGCCCTGGCGACTTGCCCTTGTATTCCTCATACAGATTCGCCTCGCTCACGAGCAGATCCGCCCCCGACGCGAACTCCGCGAGCGGCGCGTGGAATTCGGTATCCGCTGTGAACACGGCTGCCTTGCCATCGGCCTCAAACCGCGCCGCCAGGCAGTACACCGGGTGCACCGTCTCGGCAAACGTCACCGAAAATGGCCCGATCTCATACGTCTCGCCCGGCGCCACCGCATGGCCCTCGGCAACTTCCTTATACGTCAGCTTCGAGAACCCGTCCGCATCCCGGTCATGACCGTAAAACGTCAGCTTCCGGAGCGGCCGTCCCGTGTAGTACGCAATCAGATGATGATATTGGAGGCTCCCAACATCCGCCACATGATCCGCGTGATAATGGCTGATCACGACCGCATCAATCTCATCAAGCGACACGTATTTCTGCACCTGCGCCAGCACCCCGCTCCCGCAGTCGAACAGCACCCGGAACCCCTCATGCTCGATCAGGAACGACGACGTCGCCGACTCCGCCTTTGGATAACCGCCCCAGATCCCGACAGGAATCACTTTCATCCAAAACCCCTCCTTTAAAAACTCGTTACCAACAGTGTACCACCGGCACGGACGGTGAACCCTTTTGGGGAAGAAAAGCCGTGCGCCGCACGCTCTGTGCTGCCTGCAGGCCGTGAGACCCTCCGCCCTTGACGCCGAAATCCTTCCCAATCATAGTTGTAGGTAGAAAGAGAAGGAGGCGGACGGCATGGCAGAACGGATCCTGATTGTGGAGGACGAGGAGAATATCGCGCGGGTGCTGCAACTCGAGCTGGAGTTTGAGGGCTACGAGGCCGGGGTGGCGCATGCGGGTGACGAGGGGCTCATCAAGTTCCGCGGGGGCGGATGGGATCTCGTACTGCTCGATCTGATGCTTCCGGGTTTGTCCGGGCTTGATGTGCTGCGCCGCATCCGTGCGAGTGACAAGGCGGTACCGGTCATTTTGCTGACGGCAAAGAATGAGGTGGAGGACAAGGTGGCGGGTCTCGATCTCGGGGCGAACGACTACGTCACGAAGCCATTCGAGATCGAGGAGCTTCTGGCGCGCATCCGGGCAACACTGCGTGTAGCGAAGGCGCTGGCAGCACCGAAAGAGGAGACGCCTGAACACATCCATTCGTTCGCCGGACTCACCATGAACGAAGAGACGCGCGACGTTACCCGTGACGGGCGTTCCATCGACCTGACCCCGCGCGAATACGACCTGTTGCTGTATTTACTGAAACATCCGAACCGTGTGTTCGAGCGTGAGCAACTGTTGGATGCGGTGTGGGGCTTTGACTACTACGGTGATACGAACGTCGTGGATGTCTATGTCCGATACGTACGCAAGAAGATCGGCGAGGGGCTCATCCATACGGTCCGCGGCGTCGGTTACGTGCTGAAGGAAGCGCCGAAATGAAGCTGAAGACGAGGATTCACGTATTCACGACGCTCCTCATGTTCTTCATTCTGGCCGGTCTCAGCATCGGCATTTACTTCCTGTTCGAGAAAATGATGTACGAACGGCAGGCGGATCAGCTGATGGCAAGAAGCGAGGAGCTGACCTCGGCGCTGCAGGAAACCGCTGCCCAGAACAGGAACATGGTCATCCGGGCCTACATGCCGCCGGACGGCGCGCTGCTGATCGTCGGAACGGATGGGCGGGTCATCACAGAGGTTTACAGCGACAAGCGGCTGCGCGGCTTCGGAACTGACCCGGACGGCAACGGACCATACACGATCACTGATGTGGAAGGTGTACCTGCCGTGACAGTTGCCATGCCGTTTATCGGCACAGGCGGTGAAGTGGCCGAACTCCGCATCACCCAACTGGCGGATGATATCGCAGGTCAGCTGTCCACCCTCCGGCTGATCCTGATCGGCCTCACTGCCGCAGCGATGATCCCGGTCATCGCCTCGAGCGTCGCCCTCGGACGCATCGTCACCAGGCCAATCAATGAACTGACCGGCACGATGAGGGACAACCGTGAAAAGGGGACCTATGAAAAGATCGACGAAACCCGCGGCAAGGACGAGCTGCACGAAATGACCCTTGCCTACAACGACATGATGGACCAGCTTGGCCGGAACTATGAAAAGCAGGAACGGTTCGTCTCCGACGCCTCCCATGAGCTGAAGACGCCGATCACTGTCATTGAAAGCTACTCCAGATTGCTGAAGCGCCGCGGGTTTGATGACCGGAACATCGCGAATGAAGCCGTCGATGCCATTTTGTCGCAGGCCGTCCGTATGAAAGACCTGACGGCCCAGCTCCTGGACCTCGCGCGATCCGATCAGTCGGCTGCCTATAACTTCAGGCAGGCCGATATCCGCGGCATCTCCGAAGAGACGGTCCGCCCGATGCGCCAGGCTTACGGCCAGGAATTTGCCATCGAGGGACCGGACAAGCTTCTTGCCGAAACCGACCCGGACAAGCTGCGGCAACTGCTTTTTATCCTGCTGGACAATGCACGAAAGTACAGTGACGGCGCGGTCAGGCTCATACTGGAAGAAAAAGAAGGCCTCATTGAACTTTCCGTCGCCGACCACGGCCCGGGCATTCCGGAGGCGGACCTTCCGCATCTGTTCGACCGCTTTTACCGGGTCGACAGCGACCGGAACCGGAAAACAGGCGGCACCGGCCTTGGCCTCGCACTGGCCAAGGAAATCGCGGACGGACTCGGGGCGGAACTAAGTGTGGAAAGCGTCGTCGGCATTGGTACGGTATTCAGAATCAGCTTCCCGTCAAATCGGCAATCATGAACCCTAAAAGGAGAGATGAACATGATTAAATCGATGTACCCGTATCTCGTCACGAACGGCAACGGACAGGAAGCGGTCCGCTTCTATGAAAAGGCACTCCAGGCGGAAGTGCTTGATGTAAAGACCTTCGGTGACATGCCGTCACAGCCGGGTGAAGAGTTGCCGGAAGAAATGAAGGACCGGGTGCTGAATGCCCATCTGAAAGTCGGCAGCACCGACTTCATGATTTCCGATACAAACCCCGGCGACCCGCATACCGTCGGCGATCACCTGTCAATCGCCCTTTCCCTGACCGACCCGGATAGGACCCGTGACGTATTCGGCCTTCTGTCGGAAGGCGGCGAAGTGATCATGGAGGTTCAGGAAACGTTCTGGAGTCCCGCCTACGGCCAGGTCAAGGATCGTTTCGGCATCCTCTGGCAGATCAACACCGTGACGGAATAAACGTCAGGCTTCTCAGCGTTTTTTAATTTTCACCTTCTATAATGAGAGAAAAGGAGGGAGCCGTTCAGCATGGATAACCGAAAATGGCTATGGCCCGCGGCAATCGGCGCAGCCGCACTGATCGTGATTGTCGTGGCCTTCATTGCAACCCGCGGTGGCGGGGAGGCGATGGCAGCGGACGATGTCGAGCAAAAGCTGATGAATATGTACGGCGGAGAAGTGCGGGAAATCGTGCGGGACGGCGACCTCTATCGGGTCACGCTCGAGCGTATCGACGGCGTCTTCGAAGCAGTCGTCGACAGCGACGGTGGCGCAATCATTTCACTGGAGAGTAAGAAAAGTGTCGAACCGATTCCGGAAGCGGACATGAAAGCGGAAATCACGGAGCAATACGGATCCGAACCGTCGGCGCTTACTCTGGAGGGCAATGTCTACAAGGCAACCGTCGAAGACGAAACCCGAACGACTGAAGCAGAGTACGATGCGGTCACCGGAGAGCAGATAAAGGAATCCGTGAAGGAAAAAGAACCGGCCGAACCACAGGACCAGAAAGAAGCACCTAAGCAGTCCGTCCGGATCACTCCGAGTGAGGCAGCGGCCATCGCTGTCAAAGAAATCCCGGGTGAAGCGGATGACGACATTGACTTCGAGGAAACCCAGGACGGCGGCTACTACATGGTCCAGGTCGAAACAGCAGATGACCGGGAAGCCGACATCCAGATCCACGCCATCACCGGAGAGATCCTGACCATAGCTTGGGACGACTAAAATAAACGAACCACTAGGGCCGGGCGATCCCCGGCCCTTCTTACATAGGAGAAGGGGGAACCTACATGAACACAGAACTGACACGATTCCGGGTGAAGCCCGGAATGTCAAAGATGGTGGATGAATGGCTGGCGTTTCTGAATGAGCATTTGGAGGATGTGCTCGTCACGCTGGAGGGCGAGAAAATGTATGTGGAGACCATTTTCCGCGAGACCCACGGCGGAGAAGAGTATTTGTACTGGTTCTCAGTCCAAGGCGAGGGCGGACAGGCGGTCGAGGAGTCGGACCACTGGATCGACAAGAAGCACCTGGAGTATTGGGATGCGTGCATCGACCGGAATTTCCACCCAGTCGACCTGAAGCCGGAAGTCGTGATGATCCCTGAAAAGATCCGCAAGGCAATGAATTAATTCATTCTCATCAATCTCTAATCTTCTCCTCAGTGTCCCTTAATCCGGCACGGATATGATAAAGACAACAACAAACGAGGAGGAAATTAAAATGAAAAAACGTTGGTTTATTGCACCGGTCGCAGCAGGGGTTCTGACAATCGGAGGCATGGCGGCTTTTGCAGAAGACACAGGGAAACTCGCGCCGGTCGAAACGGCTGCGGCGAAAGTAAAGCAGGTTGCATCGGATTGGATTTCGGAGGATGAGGCACAGTCGATCGCGCTAGAAGCGGCTGGCGGCGGGGAAGTCCGCGAGATGGAACTGGATCGTGACGATCAAGAGTATGAGTTCGAAATCCGCGGCGAGTCAGGCGAAGTAGAGGTCAAGATTGATGCGAAATCCGGGAAGGTCTTGAAGACCGAACAGGATGACCAGGATGATGACCAAGACGACCGTGATGACGACGACCGCCAAGCGGCACCGGACAACCTGATTTCGGAGAATGAAGCGATCAAGATCGCAAAAGGCAAGGCCGGCTCTGGAGCTGAAGTCATTGAAGCTGAACTCGATGAAGACGACGGCCGCTGGAACTATGAAGTGGAACTCCGTGATGACAAGTTCGAATACGAGGTCGACATTGACGCAGAAAACGGCAACATCATCGACTTTGAAAAAGACGAAGACTGATAAAATTGAGTGACCGCTGCCGGTTTGGGCAACGGTCACTTTTTCGTGTAGGAAATATATATTTTTAAAGGGAAAATACTTGAAGGGATTCCATTATGATAGGTCGAATTCAATAGCTCAAACCGGGAAGATTGCCCTACCGACTTTTTAGCGGACGTGCGCATCGCCGGTCTCTATCAACCCATTACCGGATGGAAAGGAAGCGTACGCATGAACCCGCTTAACCGTAAAAAAAGAGGAAATCCGATCAGAAAGACTATCGCCACTGCAGGCATTGCAGCGGCACTTGTATTCAGCACCATTCCGTTTGGAGCAGCTCCGGCCCGGACATTTGCGGAACAACCTGAAAGCGCCTTGCAGCTGACGGCAAATGTACGCGACGAGGGAGATCATTACAAACTTGATTTGAGCCTTGCAGGACCGGCGAATGACAATGAAGGATCTGCACAAGCAGTTGTTTTTTATGCTCCTTTTCTCTCGGACAAGTGGCAAGAACATGGGACGGTGACCACGACGATCGAGCCATCTTCGATTGCAATGTCCCAGTTAACGGAATTAGAAAGTGAACTGAAGCCGATTAGAGACAAGGTTGGAGACGTCATCGGACAGCTGGAAATGAAGCTTGCATCGGACATTGAGGATACCGGCAACATGAAAGTTTCAGATGTGATAGCAGTCGAAGGAATGCCGGCCATCGAAGCGGCTGTCACACAACTTGAAGACCCCAATGAAAAACTCGCATCCCTTCCGGTATTTGAGGGAGATGTAGAGATATCTTTTGATGAGGAGATATCGGGAGCGTTCATTGCTAATTTTATGGAAGACTCGAAAGGATCGGATGATTTTATAGGCCTGTACACCCACTTGGAAAGCGAGATTGAGAAGGTTGTTTTGGATTCCGTTGAAGGAGTTCGGTCGAGCATGGAAGGCCTTGCCGTGAGTGAAAAAGAACAGCAGGATCCGGAAGAGGCTGCTGCACCTATCACAGATTCCAACCTTCTGATTGATGAGATTATCTCTGAAATCATTGAGCCCGGAAAAGCCGAGCTGAACAAGCTGATTGAAGAATTCCGTACTGGTATTGAAGAGAAAGATTCAAAATGGACAACCAGCCTTGAAGGATTGCCGAAGGTGAACTCAATACATGCCGAGACAACCTTGAGGATAGAAAAGCCTGTCCGAGCCGATAATACGGTGATCATCCAGGCGGCACTGACAAATGTTAAGCCAAATGAACAAGAATTGAAGCATTCGGAGATAAAGGCCGAAGCAGACTTTGGAGAAGAATCTGATCCGGTGAAAATTCCTAAAGGGCCATCCAGCATCTACTTGTTCGGAGGCGATCAGTTTGCTTTTGGCGAAGGATTGGTCGGGGCGACCGTCTTTGCAAGGTCAGAAGGAGGCGACCATATCGGCCACGCGGTTGTTGAGCCGCCATTTGTTTATTTTGCAGACGAGATCATTATTGAAAACAACGGCTTCTTTGGAATGGAGCTGCAAAGGCCTTTGGAGCCAGGGGAAGTCATTGAGTTTTACCAGCAAACAGAAGACGGACAAAGAAGTGAGTCCGTGTATGTAGAAGTCCTTCCGGCTCCGGATGGCGGGGATTTTGAACCGACGCTCGAACTGCCTGTGGTCGATGATATCTACGATATTGACTATGTCGTTACGGGAACAGCCGGTCCGGGTAATTTGGTCGCAGCAGTTACCGAAGAGGATCTGGTCGGTATTGCTGAGGTAATGGAAGATGGCTCTTTCCTGATGGAGTTGGAAGCGCCTCTGGAGGCAGGAACGGAAGTCGGCTTTATCCAGGTGAATGAAGCGGAAGAGTACAGTGACTTCACTTTCAAAACGGTTCTGAAGGCAGAAATGTCACTCGACGCGCCGACAGTGGACCCGATCGATGACGACGACCTTGGCATTACCGGTGCTGCAGGCGCAGGCAATGTTGTTCTCGCAGGAGTCGGAGAGGAACTGATCGGTGTTGCGGATGTGGATGAAGATGGCCGTTTTGTCATTGAACTTGCAGAACCTCTTCAGGCAGGAACGGTAGTGGAACTGCTCCAAGTTTCTGAAGACGGCCAGTATAGTGACACTGTACAAGTGACTGTTCAGAAAGCCGGAGATGCGGTCGTGCAGAAGCCTACAGTCCAACGGATTACCGATAAAGACCGGACAGTGACGGGCAAAGGTCTGCCGGGTCATACCGTTCTTGGGTATTTGGATAACGAGGAAATCGGTAAAGCGGAAGTAGATGAAGACGGCAAGTTCAGCATGAAGCTGGAAAATCCGTTTACTGCGGGCACTGTGCTCGAATTCCGCCAGGCGAATGCGGATGGCAAGTTGAGCGAGCCGGTTCAAGTGACCGTTGAAAAAGCAGAAACTTCCGGTACAGGCTCGGACCACAAGGCAGAGTCCGGTACGAAGGGGACGAGCGGTACAAGCGGCAGCAGTTCCGGCCAAAAGCTTCCGAAGACCGCTACAGCGACCGGTGCATTGGGACTGGCAGGAGGCGGCGTGCTCCTCGCAGGCCTGCTGATGAGACGTTTTTCACGCAAGGGAAGAAACGTGCAGTAATGCTTTCGGAAGATACCCGGCATTAGAAGGGAGAAGGACAGATGAAATGGATCAGCAACATCCTGATCGTCATCGGCGCGGCAGCGCTTTTGTTTGCAGGCTGGTCCTATTTCAGTCACTCAAAAGCACAGGAGCAGTCACTCGTGGAAGCGAAGGAACGGCTTGAACAAAACCAATCAACAGAAGCAAACGGGAGCGCAATGGATTTCGCTGCTTCAACGGGGGAGGCGATCGGTATTCTCCAAGTGCCGAAACTGGGCAAGGAATTGCCGATCGTGGAAGGGACGGATCCGGATGCTCTTATGAAGGGCGTGGGCCACTTGTCGGAATCGGTTTTCCCCGGGCAGGGTGAACAGATTCTGCTGGCAGGGCACCGCGATACGGTGTTCAAAAGGTTTGCGGAGCTTGAGATCGGTGATACTTTCATCGTCCAGATGCCTTACGGCGGGCACGAATATGTGATCCGTGACACTGAGATTGTCGATGCGGATGACACGACCGTCATCCGGAGCATGGGCGAGGAAGTCCTCGTTGTCTCGACATGCTACCCGTTTGATGCACTGGGTGCCGCTCCGGAACGATTCGTCTTTTACGCTTACCCGGCAAACTGATGGTTCAATGCGCAGAACCCTCCATCCGATTCTGGATGGAGGGTTCTTTTTGCATAAAAAAGATCCGCCGACAACCGGGCGGATCAAAAACCTGCATTCTCTAAAAGGGGGAAATAGAGAAGTGGGGCTGGTCATAGGATACCCGGTCCGTCGGATTTTAATCATAAAGAAGCAAATTTCCTGATGGTTTTCGTCCCGCCCGGGGGAGAAGGGGTTCCGCACGTCTTTCCATAAAAAAATTCCCGCCGACATCGCCGGCGGGCCAGGACCTGCTTTCTCTAAAGGGGGAAATAGAGAAGTGGGGTTGGAAATAGTGTACCCGGTTAATAGGAAAAGTAATCGTACAATTATCCTTTTTGGGCAAGTTTATGGTCAATCGACAGAACCGAACGGTCGGCGAGCACAAAGTACAGGGAAGCTGCAAGCAGGATCAGATCCAGTTCGTAGCCCGCCATCTGTCCATCGCCCAGGAAGCCGAGCGAAAGCTTTGCGGTAAAGATGGCACCGACCATGATGATGGCGAAAAGAATGCCGACAATTTTTGTTCCGATCCCAAGAATCATGGCCAAACCGCCCAAAAGCTCAATAGTGGCAACGACATATGCCATGAATCCCGGGATGCCGAGGCTGTCAAAGTATCCTGCAGTATTGGCAATGCCCCCCTGGAACTTAACCAGTCCGTGAATGAAGAAAGTAAAACCGAGGATGACCCTCAAAATGACTTTTGCGATATCGTTCTTGTTCATATCTAAACAACTCTCCTTTTGTTTTTAAGTTACTTAATATAACTGTGTATTGAAGTGTAATCTATTCCTCTTTGCTTGGCAAGCCTTTGGATAAAAGAAAGAGAAGTGGCAACATTACTTCTTTTTATCGAACACAAAAAATGCCCGCCGACATCGCCGGCGGGCCAGGACCTGCATTCTCTAAAAGGGGGAAATAGAGAAGTGGGGTTGCTCATATGGTACCCGTTTGTCTGAGAGTTATTCATGTTTATTCAAATTTTCCGGAGTTTTCCGGTAAACTGATGGAAAAGGGAGGACTGCGCGATGGAGTTTACGGTGTTTTTGGTGGAGGACGACGAAGCGATTTTCCGGTCGCTGTCTGAAAAGCTCGGGCAGTGGGGCTTGACGGTCACCGGGCCCGACGATTTCCACGGTGTGATGGAATCGTTCCGGGCGGCCGGTCCGCATCTCGTGATTCTCGACATCGGACTGCCTGCATTTGACGGATACCACTGGTGCCGGGAAATCCGATCGGAATCGAACGTGCCGATCGTCTTTTTATCGTCGCGCGACCACCCGATGGATCAGGTAATGGCTATGTCGATGGGCGGGGACGACTTTATCCAGAAGCCGTTTAATTCGGATGTTCTCCTGGCCAAGCTCCAGGCGATCCTCCGGCGCACATATGCCTATGCAGAAGAAAAGCCGGACATTGTGGAGTGGAACGGAGCGGTGCTTGACCTGAAGCGGGGCATCATCCGCTCCGGCGGCACCGACGTGGAGCTGACGAAGAACGAATTCTTCATCCTCGCCGTTCTCGTGGAGTCACGCAATGAAATCGTGACGCGCGATGAGCTCATACGGAAGCTCTGGGACGACGAGCGGTTCGTGAATGATAATACCCTGACGGTGAACATCAACCGGCTGCGGAATAAGCTTGAGGAAATCGGCCTTGGAGAGAAGATCGTGACGAAAAAGGGCATGGGATATGTGGCGGTGGAGGAATAGAGTGGGGATGAGCGGGCGAAGAGGCCCGGTTTCGTCATTCGGGGTCTGGATTTCGTCATTCGATGTCCCGATTTCATCATTCGCGACTACAATTTCGTCATTCGTCACCATCAGGCAGCTGAATGACGAAACTTTTCCGTCCAATGACGAAATTAAATGGTTGAATGACGAAATCAACCCAGATTCGCGGACCGGTTCCGCAATATCGAAGGAGGCAAGCCCATCATGTTCATTCCTTATCTGAAATCCCGTCTTCCATGGATCCTGTTTTTCCTGGCTGCACTCCTTCTCGCGGACCTGATCATCATCCTTGATGAAGGGATTGAGATCGAAGCGGCTTCCGTCCTGTATATGAACTTCCTCCTGATCGCCGTATTTGCTCTGTTTATTTTCTGGCGATGGCGGCGGGAAACGGTGTTTCTGCGGGAGATGTCACGGCTTTCCGATGAATCGCTCCGGGAGTGGGAGGAGCTTCTGCCGGAGCGGCCGTCCGGCTTGGAACGAACGACGGCAGAGCTGCTCACCACGGCCTCCCGCGCGCACCGCGAGGAGCTGGCGAAGCTCGCGGATGCCCAATACTTGGAGGCGGATTACCTGGCGGCGTGGGTGCACGAGGCGAAAGCGCCGATGACAGCGATGAAGCTGATTCTGGATGAGCACCGGGCGGATCCGGCCATGCGCCGGATCGCCGCTGAGTGGCTTCGCCTCCATCTGCTGATTGACCGGCAGCTGTACATTTCGCGTATGCCGACGCTGGCTGCCGATTTCCTGCCGGAGACGGCAAGCGTGCGCTCGCTCACCGCACCCGAAATCCGTGAACTCGCGGCCTGGTGCTTGGAAAAGGACGTCGCGGTCGAACTGGAGGGGGACGACCTCCCTGTCCGGACGGACGTGAAATGGGCACGCTTCATCATCCGCCAGATATTGACGAACGCGGTGAAGTATAGCCCGGTCGGCGGCGCGATCACCATCACAGCCGACCGTTCCACTGATGGCAATATCCGGGTGCAAATTGAAGACGAAGGCCCGGGCATCCCGTTGCACGACCTCCCGCGAATTTTCGAGAAGGGCTTCACGGGCGGGACGGGCCGCATCCACAACGCTGCGACGGGGCTCGGCCTGTACCTGGCCGACACAGTCGCCTTGAGGCTCGGTATCCGGCTGTCCGCCGTTTCTGAACAAGGACGGGGCACCGTTTTGACGCTGACGTTTCCAAAGGAAAATGAATTTGACCGGATCATGGGCGGGTGAAAGGACCCTGCGCCCGGCTCAAACGATTTCTTCGCGCACTTCCAGGATGGATTGCCTGGTCGAATCCACAATGATCCCCGACGTAATTTCAGCGAGACGGAGGACTGTATCCAGCCGCGTGTTATTCAGTGAATCGGCGGGAAAGTAGGGATCAAGATGGTTCACGACGCCCTTGAAGTGACAGTCGCCCACACCGGGCAGCGGATTCTGGATGGCATATCCGGGGATGAGCGGGCCATCATTAAACAGGATCGAACCGATCTGATGGGTGTCCCCCAGGCAGGCGTCGATGCTGACGATCAGCGGATCGGTATATCGGCCACGGATCTCCCCGAGCACCTTTTTCAGGTTCAGCGCATGGACGGGCTCCTCGATGGTTCCATAGACGGGATGCGGAAACTGCTGATCTTTGAGCATCTTCCCGACAAAGGGGCCATACGAATCCCCGGTTGAGCGGTCCGACCCGATACATAGGAAGACGATGTCACCACTGTGTGACCGGTGCAGAAGAGCAAGCTCCGAGGCAATATCGGCCAGCATATCCGCTTCCGGAGAATGCGCGGCATAGCGGTATGAAAATCTGCTTTCGGCAGTTTGGATCGTTTTTCTTCTTTGGATAAAAGGAAACATGGCACAGCCTCCTTCTGATCTGAGAAAACGTCTTATTGCACGAACATACAATGATCATCTATACCCAATTAGTTCGATAGTAGCGGAACGGAACCCTTTTTTCGGAAACGCTCCCCGCGCCTTCGCTCAATCGCCTTTGTAAAAGTGCTAAGATAGATTAAAGACTTTTATTGACAAGGCAGAGGGGCACCAAGATGAAGACACCGGAGAATAAGAAAAAATGGAATCAGCTTTTTGAAGCGTTGCTGTGCGGGCTGGCAGGCGGGGCCATCTTTTCATGGATCGGCCTGCCGCTCGCATGGATGCTTGGCCCGCTGACGGCGGTGATCCTGTGGAATCTGCTGACGAAGCGGACATTGTATTGGCCCAAAAACTTTAAAAATGGGGGCCAGATGCTGCTCGGCTACAGCATGGGCCTGTCGTTCACCGCCCAAAGCGCGTCGCAGATTGCAGGCCAGCTGCCGTCCATGACGGTGAGCACCGTGCTCATGGTCATCGTCGGTCTGGGAATCGCCTACCTTGCCTCCAAGCTTACCGGCATCAATGCGCCGAGCGCGGTCATGGGAACGACGCCCGGCGGCTTGTCCCAGATGACGATGCTGAGCGAAGAGATCAGGGGCGCAGACCCGACAATCGTGACTTTCATGCAGACGATCCGGATGCTCGCCGTCACGTTCATGGTACCGATGCTGGCAACGTATGCTTTTGCGGGCGGATCGGACAGCGGGATCCCTGCATCCTCAGCAGTGGTGGAGCAGGCAGTACCCGGCAGCATGATGCACTTGCTGATGACCGTGGTTGCTGTTTTGACCGGCACGGCACTGGCACTGCGCCTGAGGTTCCCGACCCCCTGGATTCTCGGCCCGCTGATCACGGCGGCGATTCTGACGGTAAGCGGATTTCCCGCGCCTCATCTGCCTCCATTGCTGATGGTGGCCGCTCAGCTTCTGATGGGGGTCTATCTCGGTCTCAGCATCAGGCTGGACATGCTCAAGGACTGGAAAAAGCTGCTGCCATTTTCCCTTGTTTCGGGATCGCTCATGGTCGGGTTTGCACTTTTGCTCGCCTACATCCTTCACTTGATCCATCCGATGTCCATGGCGACCGCATTCCTGTGCATCGCGCCGGGCGGCCTTCCGGAGATGGGGGTGACTGCCCACGAAATACGGGCGGATGTGTCCATGGTTGCGGCCTACCAGCTGTTCCGTGTATTTTTTATCCTGTTCCTGGTCCCGCTGTTTCTCAGATTCGCGTTCGGCAGACGGGACACAGCAGGAAAAACGGCGGAATCCGTATGATTTCGGATGCACGTCCGCGGCCGTGAACACCGTCGCGCCGCGGCCCGTTGTACCAAATTCTGTTTGATCACCGCCTGTTCTCCAAGGAGAGCGGGCGGTGTTTTTTTGCCTGAAATCCATTCATACTTTTTCCCCCTGTCTTAATACCCGCCACGGGAAAGATAAATAGTTACATGGTTAGATTAAAAATATTCTGACTATATGTATACTGAATTTCATAGAGGAGAGTGCTTAATTAGTTGGTTAGTTATATTTACTAACCAACTTGTATGTGCTTTCTTTTAAATCGATTCACGAAAGGGGTCAGAAGTGTGAAGAGGTTTTGGTACAGTGTGCTTTCCATCTTGCTTGTGCTGTCCTTGCTGCCGCAGGCTGTCCTGGGGGAAAGTCAGGATGAAGCAGACGTAGAACTGTGGAATGCCGTGAAGCCGCTGGACACGACGGTCACGTTCCTCAATACGGGTGCCCATCCGGATGACGAGCGCAGTGATTTCCTCGCTTATCTCTCAAGGGGGCTCGGTGTGAAGACGGCCAGCCTGATTGCCAACCGGGGAGAAGGCGGGCAGAATGCCATCGGAAATGAACTGGGCAACGGTCTCGGCATCATCCGTTCCAACGAGATGATCGAGGCGGCAAAAGTCAACGGCGTAAAAGCTTACCACCTGAGCAACACGACTTCGGACGCCATCTATGATTTCGGCTTCTCGAAATCACCGGAAGAAACCCTTGAGAAATGGGGAGAGGAAGTCACTTATTCCCGTCTCATCGAATTCATCCGTACTTATCAGCCGGATGTGGTGATGCCATCCTTCCTGAATGTGGACAGCCAGCATGGACATCACCGGCTGATTAATGTTCTGTCGGTGAAGGCATTCGAAGATGCGGCCGATCCGTCGGTCTTCCCGGAGCAGATCGAAAATGGCCTCGAGCCTTGGCAGATCAAAAAGCTCTACCTGCCGGTTTCCCAGGATGAAGCGACTGTGTCCATTGAGATTGGTGACTACGATCCGATCTACGGGATGAGTTACCCGCAGTTGGGTGAAGCGTCGCGCTATCTTCATAAGAGCCAGGGCATGGGACGGGACATTCCGGTCGAGCCGCGCCAGGTTCATCTGAAGCTGGCTGATTCTGCTGTGACGGAAACTTCGGGCAAGCTGTTCGACGGAATTCCGTATGACTTTAATGAATGGGCAGATGAAATTCCGAACCAGGGGCTCGGTGAATCTCTCCGTTCCCTTCAGCAAAAACTGGACCGGATCGTCGGACTTTATCCGGATCGCGGTGCCATCCTGCCGGAATCCCAGAAGGCGCTGCGGGATGTCAGGAAGCTGTCCGAAAAGGTGGCTTCCTCAAAGTTGGAACCGGGTACCAAAAACGATCTTCTCCATAAACTGGAGCTCAAAGAAGAACAGCTCGTTGAAGTAAGCCGGGTGTCTTCCGAGTTGTCAGTGGACATTTCAATCGGCTCTTATGTGCTGACCCAGGGTGAACAGACGGAAGTGGAAGTGACCGTCACGAATGAAGGAAGCCGAAAACTTCATCATATTGAAGCGGCGCTTCTGACGCCTGAAGACTGGAAACACAATAAAGCTGTTAAGCTCAAGCATCTGGAACCCGGCGAGTCCAAGACCGCCAGCTTCACAGTAAATGTTCCGGAGGACGCGGAATACTTTGAGGCTTATGCAGAAGCTTCCATCCGGGCACAGCTGTCATTCAAGGAAAATGGAACGGACACTGTATTTGTCAGTGATCTCGATAATACGGTCAGTGTCCTGCCTGAACTGGGTGTGACGCCTGATCCGGTCAATATCACAGTGAACACGGCTGATGTGCAGGAAAATATTCCGGTCAGCGTGAAAGTGAAGAACTACGCAGACGCTTCTCAGAAAGCTACGGTTTCCCTGGACCTGCCTGAAGGGTGGAGCAGTGAGCCAGCATCGGCAGAGGTGAATCTGGAGGGGCGTTTTGAGGAAAAGAGCGTTTCCTTCAACCTGATCCCTCCTTCCGAGGTGGAGGAAGGGGACTTCACAATCGGGGCGTTCGCCGAAGCGAATGGCAAAACCCACAACACGACTGTCCAGGAGATCAAATATGAGCATATCAATGACTCGTATTACCTGTATTCTTCCTCTATTAACGGCGTTGCATTTGAATTGTTGAAGCCGGAGAACCTCAAGGTCGGATACATCGACAGCGGGTTTGACACGATTGCAGATTCGTTCATCAATGCAGGTTTTGATATTACAAAGCTGACGCCTGAAGACCTTGCAACAGCGGACCTTTCACAATATGACACGATCGTAACGGGCATCCGCGCGACACTCGGCAGGGAAGATCTGCTTGCGAACAATGATCGGATCAAGGAATACGTGCGCAATGGCGGGCATTTCGTCATGCAGTATGTAACGGCTTCCGATCCATGGGATGCGGATCTGACGGCTCCTTATCGCCTGAAAATCGGAACCCCGTCCATCCGCTGGCGCGTCACGGATGAAAATGCGGAGGTGACGGTGACCCAGCCGGATCATCCGCTGTTCAACTATCCGAACAAAATTACGGACAGTGACTGGGACAACTGGGTTCAGGAGCGGGGCCTGTACTTCCCGATGGAGTGGGATAAGCAATACGAAACATTCGTTTCGATGGCAGACCCGGGAGAAGATCCGTTCACGAGCGGAATTCTCATGGCCGAATACGGAGAGGGAACATATCTGTATACGAACCTTGTATTCTACAGGCAGATCGGGGCCCAGGTGCCAGGCGGTTACCGGATCTTTGCCAATCTGATCAGCTATGGAGCCGATCAATAAAACAGAGCACTTGAAGCATAGACTGCAGAGATGAAATCTGCAGTCTATGCTTTTTGAAAGAAAAACCAAAAAAAGTTGATGAAAGCGGTTTACAATTCGAATTTCGTTGATTACAATGTTTTCAGATAAGTTAGTAAGTTAGGTTAACAAACTAACCTTTTAGGGGCAGTGCCATGCAATATGTGAATGACGAATCGAATATGAACCGCAACGCACGGCAGGTGCTCAGGTGTGTGCTGGAAACAGAGCCGACGACCCGGACGGCCATTGCCAAGAAGCTGTCTCTCAGCAAACCGACTGTCTCGGCGGCCATCTCCAGGCTTATCGATGAAGGCTGGGTCACCGAGACAGGCAGCGGGGCGGCATCCGCAAGCGGCGGCCGTAAGCCGGTGAACCTGAAGTTCAATCCGAAAAAGGCACGCTGCATCGGGATTGATATCGGGGGAACCAAGGTGGCGGTCGGCATCACCGATCTGAAAGGGGAGCTTGAGAGTTACCGTACATTCCCGACACAGGAATATTTGGATCATGATTTCTTCCCTGAAATCCGGAAGATGGCCGGAGAGATGATGGAAGAGCTGTCGCTGGACGAGGAGGAGATCCTGGGTGTCGGCGCCGGTGTCCCGGGAGTGACCGACGTACAGACCGGAATCGTGGAAGAAGCGCCGGCCTTGCGGTGGAGAGATTATCCGGTGCGGGAAAAGCTGGAGGAAGTCTTTCCGTATCCCGTATACGTGGACAATGATGTCAACATCGGAGTGCTTGGGGAGCACTGGACGGGCCGCGGCAAGGGCAAGCAGAACCTGATTTACATTTCCATCGGGACCGGGGTCGGCAGCGGAATCATCCTGAACGGCCAGCTGTTCCGGGGAAGCCAGTACAGTGCGGGCGAGCTCGGCTACATGGTGACAGACCGGAGCCTGGCCAGAAGCTACCGGCCTTCCTATGAAGGCTATGGATTCCTGGAAAGTGTCGCGGGCGGAACATCTGTCGGCACGGCCCTGTCGGAGCAGCTTGGCAGAAAAGTGACGGCTGAAGAGGCATTCGGTTTGTACCGATCCGGAAATAAAGAAGCCGTAGAAACGCTCGGGAAATCACTTGAACATCTCGGGATTGCAGTTGCGAATTATGTGTCCCTGCTGAATCCGGAAATGATCATTTTAGGAGGTGGTCTGTCACAGTCATTCGATGTGATCCGGCCGATTGTCTCAGACAACGTGAAGCGGTACGCACCGAAGGAATGTGAGATCGTCAGGACGGCGTTCGGAGGGGAAGCCGGTGTGATCGGCGCGGTTGCATTGCTGCTGAAGGAGCATGAGGGGTTGTACAACATTTAATTCAGAAGGGGGCAGTTTAGATGGGAAAATGGGTTAAGAAAAGCTGGTTGCTTGTTTTGACGGCACTGTTTGCACTTGCTTTGGCCGGCTGCATGGCCGGCTCCGATGGAGGAGAAGAAGAGGATGCTTCCGGAACAACATCGGGTGATGCGGGCGGCGATGCCGCCAAGACGGAAGACCTCGAGGAGAAAGTGGTCGTCTATTCTCCTCACGGCAGTGACATTCTGGGGGACTTCAAACAGCGCTTTGAAGAAGAGTATGGCATCAAGATGGAGTTCCTGGACATGGGCTCCCAGGAAATTCTGGACCGGGTCCGCTCCGAGAAAAATAATACACAGGCGGACGTCTGGTGGGGAGCGCCTCAGGTGAACTTCGACCAGGCGAAGGATGAAGGGCTGCTTGCCGAATACAAGCCGTCCTACGCGGATGCGCTGGATGAAATGTATCACGACGAAGACTGGATGTGGAGCGGTACTTCGATGACGCCGGAAGTCATCATGTACAACAACAAGGAAATCTCCGAAGAAGAAGCACCGAAAGACTGGGATGACCTGATCGATCCGAAGTGGCAGGATGAGCTGATCATCCGCTATCCGCTTGCATCCGGAACGATGCGGACCATCTATTCAGCTATGATCTACCGGACATACAAAGACACGGAAGATACGAAGGAAGGCTACGAATGGCTTGAGAAGCTGGACAACAACACGAAAGAATATTCGGCCAACCCTGAGCTGATGTACAACCAGCTCGCCAAAGGCGTCGGCTCCCTGACCGTCTGGAACATGCCGGATGCCGTCATGCTCGCAGAAGAAAAGGGTTATCCGTTCGGTTATGTCCTGCCGGAAAGCGGAACGCCGGTCCTGACCGAAGGGATTGCGATCGTCAAGGATGCGCCTCATCCGAAAGCGGCAGAAGCATTCTATGAGTTCGTCAACACGCCGGAAGCGGCGAAGCTGCTCGCGGAAAAATACTACCGCATTCCGACACGTGAAGACGTGACCGATCTTCCGGAATGGATCACTGAAGCGGAAGATGAGATCAAACCGATGGACATCGACTGGGCATTGTTCCAGGAAAAATCCGACGAGTGGATGGATCACTGGGATAACCAGATTAAAAATGCAGAAAAAGAAACAGGCGAGTAACCAGCAGGCTTCATGGGCTCCGTATAGCGTTTACTTTTGACGTTGGACTATCGCGGGCGGCATGCCTGCGGTAGTCCAGTGTTTTTACAGGGAAGGGAGTGGTTGCATGTCAACCGTTCATTTATCGGCGATTACCAAGCAATTTGGCAAAGTGACGGCAGTGGAGGGTCTTGACCTCATCATCAAAGAAGGGGAGTTCTTCACATTCCTGGGCCCGAGCGGCTGCGGAAAGACGACGACACTCCGGATGGTAGCCGGGTTCTATTACCCGACAAAAGGGGTCGTGAAGTTCAACGACCGGGACATGACGACCGTCCCGCCCGAAAAACGGAATACCGGCATGGTGTTCCAGAACTATGCGCTGTTCCCGCATATGACGGTTTTCGAGAATGTCGCGTTCGGACTGAAAGTCAGGAAGATGAGTAAGGCAGAGACGAAAAAACGGGTGGAAGATGTGCTGCGGAAAGTCAGGCTTGACCAGTACATGGAACGCCAGGTAAGCCAGCTGTCCGGTGGCCAGCAGCAGCGTGTGGCTTTGGCGCGGGCGCTCGTCATCGAGCCGGACATCCTGCTTCTGGATGAGCCGCTCAGTAACCTGGATGCCCGCCTGCGGGATGAAATGAGGGCGGAAATCCTCCGGCTCCAGAAGGAATATCAGATCACCACGATCTATGTCACGCATGACCAGGTCGAAGCCCTGACAATGAGTGACCGGATCGCCGTCTTTAACTTCGGCAAATGCCAGCAGGTCGGCACGCCGACCGAGATCTACAATGAACCGGTCAACGACTTCGTCGCGGAATTTATCGGTGAGACGAACTTGCTGCCTGTCAGAGAGGCTGCTTCCGGAGAAAGCCTGCGGTCATTCCATGCAGATGTGCTGGGCGGTGAGGTGTCGGTGAACAATACTTCCCTGAATATTGCCGGGTATACGGAGAACGATGACCTGATGATGTCGGTCCGGCCGGAGGCGGTAGAGGTTTCCGGCCAGCGGGTCACCGGGGCGAATGTTTTTCCCGGCAGGGTGAAAATGGTCCAGTTCACCGGGGCGGCTGTACATACCTATGTAGAGATGAACGAACAGCTGACCCTCGTCGGAACTGCTCTGAACCAGGGGCCGAGCACCTATCTGAAAGAAGGCGCGGATGTATTCGTACGCCTTCCCGAAGACCAGATCCGGATTGTGCCGAAAGCGGGGGTGTAATCCATGAAAAACTGGAATCCGCACGCCCTTGGGGAAGGGGGACGCCGATATGCTGAATGCTGAAAAAAGAAAAACATTGGTGCTTCTCATCCCTGTCGTCCTTGTATTGATCGGTTATGTTCTTTATCCGACTTTGAGGACCGCCTATGAGAGTTTCCTGCATAACAGTGTGTTTTCCCTCCAGAACTATGAAGACTTCTTCGGCTCAAAGGCAAAGGCGAACCTGCAGGCGCTATGGAACTCGGTCTGGATATCTCTGCTGTCGGTCCTGTTCAGTGCGCTGATCGGTGTGCCGCTTGCATACATCTTCAACCGCTATGAGTTTCCCGGCCGCAGGTTCTTCTCCAACATTGCCATCATGCCAATCGTGCTGCCGTCCCTAGTCGGCGTCATGGCGTTTATGTTCCTCTACGGTGAGGCGGGCCTTATTCCGAATGCGATCAAGGACCTGCTGAACCTTTCGGAAGTGCCGTTCAAGATCGGCGGGATCTCGGGCATCCTGATCGTCCATGCCTATACGATGTACCCTTACTTCTACATGACGACGGCATCTGCGCTATCGAATCTGGACCCGTCTCTGGAAGAGGCGGCCTCCAACCTGGGTGCAAATCGTTTCAAGGTGTTCTGGCAGGTCACATTCCCGCTCCTTACACCGGGACTTGTGGCAGCTTCGCTCCTTGTCTTCATGGTCTCGATGGCAAGCTTCAGTGCACCGTTCCTGCTGGCAGGGGGCTTCCGGGTGCTGAGCCTGCAGATTTACTTCTCCAAAATCAATGGTGACCTGGAGATGGCGGCCACCCAGTCAGTCATTTTGTCGATCGTCTCGATTGTGTTCCTGCTGTTCATGCGCTGGTATCAGGGCAGGAAGGACTACCGGATGGCCTCCAAGGGAATCGGTGCCCACCGCAGTGAAGTCAGCAACCCTCTGCTCAAGTGGACAATGGTCACGCTCGGAGTCTTCGCGGTGGTCATCCTGCTTCTCCCGCATGTGACGCTGCTCATCCTGTCGCTCGTGCCGGAGGGATCCTGGACCTGGCAGACGTACCCGACCATGTTCAACATGGAAAATTATACGATGCTGTTTGACACGCCGTATATCTGGGAGCCGGTCCGCAACAGTCTGATCATGGCATTCATCGCCTGTCTTGGCGTCTTTGTCTTCGGGATTTTCACATCCTACGCGCTCGTCAAACGGAACTTCATCGGGAAAAACCTTCTCGATATTCTCGTCATGATTCCATGGGCACTGCCGGCGACGGTCGTCGGGATGAACCTGATCCTGGCGTTTAACTCACCGAACCCGTTCTCGTTCGGACAAATCCTTGTCGGGACGTTCTGGATTTTGCCGCTCGCTTACTTTATCCGATTCCTGCCGCTCGTCGTGCGTTCGACCAACGCGGTGCTGGAGCAGCTGGACGACTCCATTGAGGAGGCGGCACAGAACCTCGGGGCCAAGTGGTTCTATACATTCCGGAAAGTCGTGATTCCGATCATCATGCCCGGCGTTCTGAGCGGTACGCTGCTTGCGTTCGTCCAGGCAGTCGGGGAGTTCCCGACTTCCGTCCTTCTCTACACAATCGGAAACCGACCGATTTCGATTGAAATCATGAACCAGCTCAGGATGTTCAACATCGGGCAGGCCGCTGCCTACGGCATGATCCAAGTTGCACTGATCGCCGTGGTCATGTTCATCTCCAGCAGATTCCTCGGGGTCAAGGCAGAAAAGTCCCTCGGTTAATAAAATGAAATTGGGGTGCCAGCTATATGAGTGCTTGGAAAAAAGATTTTGTTGTGGCGGACGGGGACGTCTTCCCGGGAAAAACCTATGTGGACGTTCTTCTCCGCCCTGTGTTCAACGACCAGCGTGACTACCTCTTTGATGCGATGTTCGAGGTGCATGCCGCCCACACCCAGATGCTCGCCGAGCAGAAGATCCTGGCCGAGTCGGAGGCGGGCAAGATTCTGAATGCCATCCGGGAAGTCTGGAAGATGGACCGGGCGGAACTCAAGTATTCCGCGGAGCACGAAGACCTGTTTTTCCTCGTGGAGTCGAAGATCGGCGAGCTGATCGGCGAGGAGTTGGCGGGGAAGATGCATATCGCGAAAAGCCGGAACGACATGGGCGAGGCGATGTACCGGATCGTCCTCCGGAAGTACCTGGCCGAGACGGTCGAACAGGCGGAGGCTTTGGCGGAAGCCATTCTTGCCCAGGCGGAGGAGCATGTGGAGTCGGTCATGCCGGCACACACCCACACGCAGCCCGCCCAGCCGACGACTTTCGGACACTATCTGGTCGCAATCTACGACAACCTGATCCGGGACATCGGGCGGCTGAAGCGCGCCCGCCATACCGTGAACCAGTCGCCGATGGGTGCGGCCGCGATCACGACGACCGGATTCCCGATCAGCAGGGAGCGGATGGTGGAACTGCTCGGATTCGAGGGGATGATCGAGAACTCATATGACGCGATCGGGACGGGGGATTACCTGATTGAAGCTGCACAGAGTCTCGTAAGCCTCATGACGAACATGGGACGCTGGATCCAGGAATTCCTCCGGATGGCTTCCAAGGAAGTCGGCCTGCTCCGGGTGTCCGATGCCTATGTCCAGATCTCGAGCATCATGCCGCAAAAGCGGAACCCGGTCTCGATGGAGCACTCCCGCGCACTCGCCTCCAGTGCCGCTGCGGAAGGCCTTGCGGTCATCCACATGATCCACAACACGCCGTACGGCGACATCAACGATACGGAAGACGACCTGCAGCCGCATCTGTATACCGGCTTTGAAAAGGCGAACCGCGTGCTCCGGCTGATGCATGCCGTCGTGACCACGCTCACCTTCAACAAGGACCGCGCCCTCCGGCAGGCGAGGGAAAACATGATCACCATCACCGAACTCGCTGATGTGCTGACCAGGGATTACGGGATTTCATTCCGCCGGGCCCATCATAAGGCCAGCCTCATCGCCCGCGAAGCCGACCGTCAGGAAAAGGAACTGTACGAAATCCCGCTTGAAACGGTCAACGGCTGGCTCGGCGACGTTGAACTCACCGCCGAGGACTGGAACGCCATCACCGACCCCATCACGTTCGTCGCCAGAAGACGTATCATCGGCGGACCGGCACCGGATGTCGTGCGGGGGATGATCCAAAGGCGGAAAAAGGAATAAACGTGGAGCTCCGGCAAACCTACCTGGCGTGCATGCAGAGATTCCGTATTCTGGAAAGAACGTTGACTGTCTAAAGTACGAAGACTATAATTTGGTATAGAAACAGATGATATAGACGGATTCCGGTCCGTCTTTTTCTATGGAATAAAAGGAGTCCTTTTAATGAAATCCCTTTATAACCGGATGTTCGGCCAATATTGGAACCCGGTGATGGCACTTGTTCTGGCCGGCATCTTCAGTGCGGCTTACTTCGGGCTCACCGGCACGGTGTGGGCGGTGACGGGCGAGTTCACGAGGCTCGGCGGACACGTTGTCGAATTTCTCGGCGGCGATGTCTCCGGCTGGGCGTATTTTGACCTGGTTCATCTGGAAGGCTCGACGTTCGCCCGCTCCGACGGCTGGATCGTCTGGGGCATGCTGATCGGCGCGCTCATCACGGTCCTTCTCGCCAATAACTTCAAGATCCGCACAGCCAAACAAAAACGTCGCTATGTGCAGGGCCTGATCGGCGGCACGATTGCCGGATTCGGCGCCCGCCTTGCGATGGGCTGCAACCTTGCCGCATTTTTCACCGGCGTCCCGCAATTCTCGTTCCACTCGTGGATCTTCATTGTTGCTACCGGTGTCGGTACCTTTGCCGGAGTGAAAGTCGCCAAGACGAAATGGTGGAAAGGCAAGCCGAAGCTGATGAAAGGCGGTCCCGCACCCGTTGCAAAACGGGAAAAGCGCATCGTCCAGCCGTACGTCGGCAGTCTGATCGGGCTGCTCTATGCCGGACTCATCGTCTGGTTTTTCGCCACCGGAAAACCGGTCCTCGGTATTGCGGCGATCTTCGGCGCCATCTTCGGCATCCTGATCGAACGCGGACAGATCTGTTTTACGTCTGCATTCCGTGACCTGTGGCTCACCGGCCGCACGCTCATGGCGAAGGCGATTGTCATCGCCATGGCCGTCAGCTCCGTGCTGACGATCATCATCATCGCCAACTATGGGATGACGCCGATCACTCAGGTCGCCTCCATCGGCACATTCGTCGGTGGCTTCCTGTTCGGCCTCGGCATCGTCCTGGCCAGCAGCTGCGAAACCGGCATGATGTACCGTCTCATGGAAGGCCAGGTCCTGTACCTGTTCGTCTTCGCCGGCAACCTGATCGGCGTCACATTGCTCGCCTATTCCTGGGACCACCTCGGCGTCTACAACCTGCTTGTCGCAGGCGGCGAGAAGCTGAACCTGATCACTGCAATGGGACCGGGCTGGGCAATCATCGCCACACTTACGATGCTCGCCGCGTGCTACCTGTTCATCGACCTCTATTCAAAACACAAACGCGGCACACTGATCCTACCGAAAGGGGAGAAGAAAATTGCAAGCTGACTTCACACTCGACCTCCGCGGCGAATCCTGCCCGTATCCGGTCATCTACACCCTTGATGCGTTAAAGGACATGCAGAAAGGTCAAATCCTCCATGTCGTCACCGACTGCCCGGGCTCCTTCCGGAATGTTCCCGAAGAAGCCGTGAGTGCAGGCTACAAACTGGCGAAAGACCCCGAGAAAGCCGGCCAGGAATACCTGTTTTATATTGAAGCATGACAAAAGGGACGCGCGATAGCGTCCCTTTTTTGTATCGAGTTATTTTCAGGCGGCCTGTTTTGATGCGAAAGTGACGAATCCGGCCGCGAAAGTGATGAAAGGGAGCCCGAAAGTGATGAAAGGGAGCCCGAAAGTGATGAAACGGTTCCTGAAAGTGACGAAACGACCCTTGAAAGTGACGAATCAATCACGGCAAGTTGATCTGCCACGAAACCCCGTACTTGTCATTGACCCAGCCGAATTTCCGGCTGAAGCCGTGGTTTCCGAGTGCCATGAGTTCCATGCCGCCTTCCGCGAGCTTGCTGTAAACATGATCGATTTCTTCTTCGGTGTCGACATCCACGTAGATCGAGAACGACGGGGTGAAGTCGAACTGGTGGCGGATGCTGCTGTCGATGCACTTGAATTCACGGCCGTTCAATGTGAATGTGGCGAGCATGACGGTGCCTTCTTCGCCGCCCGGCACATCCGGACCATAGCGGACGATATTGGTGATCTCGGAGTTCTTGAAGAGCGATGTGTAGAAGTTCATCGCTTCTTCTGCGTTGGCGTCCTGGAACATCAGGAACGGGGTGATTTTGGCCATGTCAGATCTCTCCTTTTATAAGCGTTGCTCGTGCAGGCTCTGTGTTTCCAGTAAGGTTTTCATTTTCGTATTGAAGATCTGGATGATTTTGCCGAGGAAGAGGGCGGTCAGCAACGTACCGAGCGCAACCGGCCCGCCCAGGAAAAAGGCGGTGGCCGCTCCTGTCCCCTCAATCAGCATCCGGGCTGAGCTGAAGCTCCAGCCCGTTCGGCCGCTGAAGGCGATCATCAGGCCATCGATCGGTGTTTTCGGAAATCCGGCTTCCATGTAGACGCCGAGTCCCGCGCCGATCAGAAGAAGGCCTAGGGCAAAGCTTGTCCACTGAAGGGCGGGTGACGAAGCGAGATCCGCTCCGTGCAGGGCCCCGTACAGCCAGAAGTCGAGGAATGTGCCGCGGATGATGATCGGCAACATCGACTCAAGCCGGAACCTTGTTTTCTCGAGCAGGAAAGTGAGGAAGGTGAAGAGGAGCTGGGAAAGGATCGACCAGAGGCCGACCGTCAGCCCGAAGTGAAGGTTCAGCCCGACTGCCACCGCGTCCCACGGCCCGGCTCCGACGGCGGACAAAATCACGAGCGCGATGCCAAGCGCTGCTATGAAAAGTCCCGCCAGATAAATGGTGACCCGACTGGCCATCGCTCTTGTCCCCCTCCGAGTTGAATGAATTATTCAATTATAGCACGGTGGAAGAGTTGCGGCGGCGAATGTGAAGTAAGTTGCCCCCAACCTTACAAAATCGTCACTTGCGCCCCCCTGATTGTAACCAATATCGAACGACCGCAGTCATCCCCGCGCGTTATGATTAACTCAACAAATCGGGCGGGACCGTGAATCCCGCCGCCGGGAGGAATCATCAAGGTGACCAACACCAACCAAACACAAGGCCGCATCGTGCTGCAGGCGAATCAGGTCCGCAAATCGTTCGGCTCGAAACTGAATTCAACCGAGGTGCTGAAGGGGATCAACCTGCAAGTCCGTGAAGGGGAGTTTGTCGGGATCATGGGGCCTTCCGGAGCGGGGAAGACGACGCTTCTGAATGTGCTCGCGACGATTGACCGGCCGACGTCCGGTACGATCACGATTGATGGCAATGAGACTTCGAAGATGAAGGATGCGCAGCTGTCGAAGTTCCGTCGCGACAAGCTCGGCTTCATCTTCCAGGACTACAACCTGCTGGATACGCTCACGGTCAAAGAAAACATTCTGCTTCCGGCGTCCCTCGGCGGGCTGTCGAAAAAAGCGGCAGAGGAGCAGTTCAACGACTTCGCCGGCATTCTTGGAATCAAGGAGCACGGCCACAAATACCCACACGAGATCTCAGGCGGACAGAAGCAGCGCACGTCCGCCGCGAGGGCGCTCGTCAACCATCCGTCGATGGTCTTCGCAGACGAGCCGACGGGGGCGCTCGACTCCAAGTCGGCATCCGCGCTTCTCGGCACGCTGGAAGACGTGAACAAATCCCGCGGCGTAACGATCATGATGGTCACGCACGATGCCGTTGCGTCCAGCTACTGCAGCCGCGTCATTTTCCTGAAAGACGGGTCGATGTACTCCGAGCTGTACCGGGGCGATAAGACGCGCCAGGCATTTTTCCAGGACATCCTGAACATGCAGGCTGTGCTCGGAGGTGACCGCGTTGACGCTCGTTGACCTCGTTCTGCGCAGCATGCGGAAGAACCTGAAGCATTATTATCTGTACTTTTTTGCGCTGATTTTCGGCGTCACGCTGTTTTTCATTTTCTCCACGCTCCAGCATGATTCTTCCGTGGTGGAACAGACCGACCTGTCTGCCAAGATGGCGTCTGGCTTTCAGGCCGCGACCGTCCTGCTGTTCGGGATCCTCCTCATCTTCGTGACTTATGCGAATGACCTGTTCCTGAAGCGTCGGAGCCGGGAGATCGGGCTTTATCAGCTGGTCGGCCTGACAAAAGGTGCGGTGTCGCGTCTTCTGATCATCGAGAATATTCTTCTCGGAGCCGGCGCGTTTATTGTCGGGCTCGGGGCAGGACTGCTTGTCTCGCGGCTATTCCTTCTTCTGCTTATGAAGCTTGTCGGATATGAGGGCTTCGTCAACCTGTCGTTCAGCGGAGCGGCTTTTCTTCAGACGGCGGTCGTATTCGCTGTCCTGATCGTCATCACGTCATTCCGCATGTTCTGGAAAGTCCGCCGCTCGCAGCTGATCGATCTGTTCAATGATGATAAAAAGGATGAACATCCGAAACAGCCGAAGCCAGTCCTGTCGGCACTTCTCGGAATCCTGGGCGTCGCCATGATCGGCTTCGGCTACTGGTTTGCCAACTCCACATACATGCTGAATGCATTTCTTTTACTCAATATGCTGCTCGTCCTCGCCTTCGTCATTACCGGCACGTATCTTGTCTTTCGCGTAACGATCGGCTGGCTGATGACGCTGGTACGGAAAAACCAGAATGGCCACATCGGGCTTGCCGGGGCTCTTTCGATTGCGCCGCTCATGCACCGGATGAAGGCTAACGCCAAGTCGCTCACCGTCATCACGACGTTGTCCGCGATGACTCTCGCCATGGCAGGGTTTGCCTACTCGATGTATTACTCGACCGAGCAGGAAACGCGCGTATGGGTTCCGCATGACTTCTTGATTGATGAGATAGGGGAAGGCAAGGAAGGGACTTCTGAGGAAAGGGCCGCGAAGTTTGCCGCAGATCTCGACGAGGCGGGCATCGGCTATGTCATGCAGCCAATCACCTATCTGGAACTGAACGCTTCATATACTGGGGATAATCTGCCGGACCTTCTCGGTTGGGAAGGTAATACGGTCACTGCGAATGTTTTTGACGTCAGGCAACTGAAAGCGGCAGGACTCGACATTGAGGAGCCGAAAGCGGGGGAAGCGGTCATTCATGACTCCGGGATTGCGTGGCTGCTGACCGACGAGGTCTTTCCATACGAGGCTTCAATCGCTGCAGGCCAGACAAATGAAAAGCTGCGTGTCACCTCCCTCGGCAAACGGGAAGTAGCGAGCGGTTACGCGGGGGTCCATTCCCAGCTGACCGTCAGCGGGGAGACATACGACCGGATCAAGGCGGCTGCTCCGGCAGAGACGCATCAGTTGGTCGCCTTTAATTTGGCCGACCAGAAAGATCTCGCGGAAGCCTCTGCCATTTTCAGGCCATACAGGGGAGATATGACCCTCGATTTCTACACCACCTATAAAGAATCATTGTCGTACAACGGCATCATGATCTTTATCACCGGCTTCCTCGGACTCGCTTTCCTCGTTTCCACCGGAAGCATCCTGTACTTCAAGCAGATGAGCGAAGCCGAACAGGAAAAGCGGAGCTATACGACGCTTCGGCAACTCGGTTTCAGGACGGGAGAAATCATGAAGGGCATCCGCCGCAAACAGGCATTTGTCTTCGGTATCCCGCTCGTCATAGGACTCGTCCACTCGATTTTCGCCATCAAATCTGTATCGTTCATCTTTATGTCTACCGACATCACACTGCCGGTAACGATTGCCATGATGGCGTACGCCTTGATATACCTGATTTTTGCTGTCCTCACCATTGGCTACTACCGGAAAACCGTACATGCCGCACTTTAAACAAAGCGCCCTCTCCTGACGCGGAAAGGGCGTTTTCGACATTTACCGGGAAATAAAGTCGGAAATTGTCCAGGAAAAGGTGTCTTTACACCTGTAAAGAAAGGCGGTATGATGAAGCCAATATCAACCGGGAGGCATGCATCATGGGAAAAGGAATGGTTCTGGGGACGATGATTCACGGAGCGGGGGAACGCCGGACGGACTGGAGGCACCCGGCGATTCCGTCCGATGCGAGTACCAGCTTTGATTTCTATAAGAAGCAGGCGCTCATTTCGGAGCGAGGGAAATTAGATTTCGTCTTTGTGGCGGATGCAATGTACATCACACCGCAGTCGGCTCCCCACTACCTGAACCGTTTTGAGCCGCTTACCATTTTGTCCGCGCTTGCCGCGGTTACGTCTAACATCGGCCTCGTCGCCACGCTTTCCTCCACATACAGTGAACCGTATGCCGCGGCCCGGCAGCTGGCCTCGCTCGACATGCTGAGCGGCGGGCGTGCAGGATGGAACGCCGTCACAAGCGGGCTTGGGGGTACTGCGCTGAATTTCGGCCACCGCCGGGACATGCACCCCGAGCATGGCATCCGTTACCGGATGGCCGCCGAGTTCACTGAGGTCGTACGGAAACTATGGGATTCGTGGGAAGACGATGCGTTCATCCGGGACAAGGACAGTGGTGTCTTCTTCGATCCCAAGAAGATGCATGAGGCGGAACATGACGGCGAGTTCTTTTCGGTCAAGGGCGCCCTCAATATCGCCAGATCCCCGCAGGGCCAGCCCGTCATCTTCCAGGCCGGGAAATCGGAGGACGGGCGCAGGTTTGCAACGGATACGGCGGAAGTCGTGTTTGCGATCGACGGGGAGATCGGCGCAGCCCGCGAATATTATATGGATATGAAAAAGCGGGCGGCCCGTACCGGACGAAATCCGGACGAATTGCTCGTCATCCAGGGCATCAGCCCGGTTGTCGCGGATACGGAGGAAGAAGCGTTTCGCATCCGCGAGGAACTCACGGCCACCGTTTCACTGGAGGAAGCGCTGGCAGATCTCGGCCGCCACTTCGACCACCATGACTTCACCCAATATGAACCGGACGCGCCGTTCCCGGATCTTGACGGCCTTGGCGCAAACGGATTCCGGAGCGACATTGAGCGGATCATTAAAGGAGCCCGCCGCGACGGACTGACCCTGAGGGAAGCGGCCATGCGTGAAGCTGCTCCAAAAACCCCGTTTATCGGCACACCGGAACATGTGGCCGGCCGGCTCGAAGAGTGGTACCGGACGGGGGCGGCAGACGGATTCATGCTGATCGCCAATCTGCCGAGCCTCCTCGAAAGCTTTGTGGAAGGTGTCGTCCCGCTCCTGAGGGAACGCGGCCTGTTCAGGGAAGTGTATGAAGGAACAACTTTGCGCGATCATCTCGGATTGCCATTCAGGGAAAACCGGTATGCACGGGCCGGGGAAGCCATCCTCGTCTGAGGCGGAGCGTTGCTGTACGTTTGGACTCCCTTTCTGTACTCTCGCGTCCCAAGCCCGGGAGTTGCCCCTCTCGGCCCATTTGCTATAATGAAACCAACCTCATACGAAATGTCCCCTAGGGTTCCGCGGTGCCGAGTGCGCTGGCCTGGTCCGAGAGGGGGCTCACGGCGATGTTGCCGTGCCACGGAAGGACAAAAGCCTGGGAGATGCTGTCGGATCAGCATACTCCCGGGCTTTTTTGTTTGGAGAGGGTGCTGAACCGGACAGGGTGAGGAAATCGCAAGAGGAGGATAACCGCATGAAAGACTGGTGGAAAATCGTCGTCGCGGCCGTCTTTGAAGTCGGCTGGGTGATCGGACTCAAGCACGCAGACAGCGGCGTGGAATGGGTCGGTACGGCGGTGGCGATCTACGTGAGCTTCCATCTGCTCATCGTTGCCGGACGCACACTCCCGGTCGGCACGGCCTACGCCGTATTTGTCGGGCTCGGAGCGGCAGGCACCGTCATCGCTGAAATCATATTTTTTGGCGTGCCGGTTAAACCCGCCAAGCTGATTCTGATCGCAGTCCTGCTTGCAGGCGTAATCGGCCTGAAATTCGTAACGGATGAGGGAGGGGAAAAAGAATGGCATGGCTCTCACTGATCGCCGCGGGTTTGTTTGAGACAGCCGGCGTCTTGACCATCAACCGGCTGAACCAGCAGCGCAACGCCCAGTCGCTCCTGTTGCTTCTCGGTGCGTTCGGCGCAAGCTTCATCCTGCTTGCCTACGCCATGGAATTCATCCCGATGTCCACCGCCTACGCGATCTGGACCGGCATCGGTGCTTCAGGAGGGGCTCTGGCAGGCATGTTCTTTTACGGGGAATCGAGAGACTGGAGGCGAGTGCTGTGCATCCTCGTCATTCTTGGTGCAGCGGTCGGCCTGAAGCTGGTGGAGTAGCATACGCCCTAACATTAGCATCAATCAACCTTAATATTAAGTGGCGATTCACCGCGCAACATGATAAATAGCCGGCGAGTACACGCAATCAGTGTGTTCGCCGGCTTTTCTTTCTTTTCTTCTGTTTCTTTGGTCCGGTAAATGTAATGTAGATGGTGAGCAGCAGACAGATGAGCAAGACGGCATGGAGACCGGTATGCAGGGTATTCGGCGTGATGCCGTTCATTTCGGGCAGGAACGAGTGGGTGCTGCCAAACATGATTCTGTAAGGCTCGGCCTTTTCCTCCGCGCCGACTCCAAAAAGGTAAGGAATCCACCATGCCATCAGCGCACCAGTAAAAATAAACCCCTGGTGGATGATGAGCCAGAGTCTGGCCCAAATCGGGTAACGCCTGCCGATGAACAGCCGGACAATAAAGATCAACAGTACAAACTGGCCGGCGTTGATGAGCGTCGAAGTCAGAATATCCGTGAATGAATGGACCTGAAACACCGAATCGACGTCATTCAGCGACCCCAGCGGGACCCAATCCTGGACGATCATAAATAGCAGAATGACATACAGCCCCAACAGAAGCCCACGCTCCGGAAGGCGGATTTTCCGCTTCATGGCCAGTCCTCCCTTCTGCTTGAGTGTATGAACGGGGGAGGGTTGGCATGTACACCATAATAAAAGCGTCCGCAAAATTGCGGACGCTTTTCATCAGAGCCCCGGCAGGATGCCGCTGAAAAGGCTCAGGATATAGACCATAGCAAGAGCGGTGAGTCCGGCAATGAAGCCGCCAAGTGACCAGGCCTGGATGGTCTGCGGAATGGTGAGTCCGCCGAATTTGTTGACGACCCAGAAACCGGAATCGTTCGGAAGGGAGAGACCGATTGCACCGGCACAGATGGCGAGGCCGAGGAGGATCGGCGATGCGCCAAGTTCCACAGCCATCGGACCCATGATCGATGAAGTCGTGACGAGCGCGACTGTCGCCGAACCGAGTGAAGCCCGGAGGATCTGCGCAAAGATAAATGCCAGGACGAGAACCGGGATGCTCCAACTCTGCATCGTTGCAATCAGGTGATCGCCGATGCCGCTCTGGTTGATGACTGCACCAAATGCGCCGCCGGCACCGGTGACGAGAATGATCATTCCGGCCGATTCAATGGCTTCATCATAAAGGTTCTTGTAAGGAACATTGATGTACGGTTTCAGGACGATGATCGCAACGATGACACTGATGAACAGCGCGACGTTCTTGTCCCCGATAAAGCCGAGGATGTTCGACAGCGTGGAACCTTCTTCAAGCCAGATCTGTGTGACTGTATTCAGGAGAATCAGCACAATCGGCAGGGCGAGCATGAAGAACGACAGCCCTGTGGAGATTTCCTTTTTGTAGGCAGCTGCTTCTTCCTGTACAAAGTCTTCCTCTTTGACGACCATGCCGGGAATCCGCTTGCCGATGAATGTTCCGTACAGATAACCGCCGACCAGTGCTGCCGGTATGGCACAGATGAGGCCGTACACGATGAACAGGCCAAGGTCGGAGCCTGTGTTTTCAGCGACGACCATCGGGCCTGGCGTCGGAGCGATCATGCTGTGCGAGACGATCAGACCGATGCCCAGTGCCGTGACAAAGGTGACAATCGAGATGCCGGTCCGGCGGGACAGGCTCCGCACG
The DNA here is from genome assembly GCF_009761675.1 of Bhargavaea sp. CC-171006. Classification (GTDB taxonomy): domain Bacteria; phylum Bacillota; class Bacilli; order Bacillales_A; family Planococcaceae; genus Bhargavaea; species Bhargavaea changchunensis. Next base: position 96,231 of record NZ_QUZH01000014.1, on the reverse strand, counting down.
AGCCCGCTCAGAATGACGAACGCAGCATCAAAGAATACCGGAATCGAGACGGCGACACCCGTCAGCGACAGGCCTGCAGCCGAGCGCTTCACCCCGAACAGCTTCAGGACGGCACCGGCAATTTTTTCAATTGCTCCGGATGCCCCGAGGAACTGGCCGAAGATGACACCCAGGCCGATCAGGATGCCGACGCCGACCAACGTGTTCCCGAATCCTCCGGCCACAACTCCCGGTATGTCCGCAAGCGGGAATCCGAGTGCAAGCGCGGTGGCGAATGCGACAGCAATCAGAGAGATGAACGGATCGACTTTTAGTTTGAGGATCATGAAAAACAGGGCCGCAAGCGACAAGAGGAAGATGACAATTAGCAGATTGCCGGTGACCATACGGGTACCTTCTTTCTATTAGGACTCCAGTCGTTCAACGACTGTTTTTAGTGTATCGGCATCCCCGACATTTCCGGGGAAAATGATGTAAGGGATTTCGGGAAATACGCTTTCTCTTCCGGTTTTCCAGACAGGAACTCCGGGCGCTGCCTGGCCCATGACCTCGGCCTTTTCAACGCCGAGCCCCTTTGTGCCGACATCGCTCGACGTGATGCCGCCCTTTGCGATGACATAGGCCGGCTGAGGGTCGCAGTTCCGCACGAAAGTCGTGACCGCTTCAGAGATTTTCACGGACTGGGCAAGCTCTTCTTCCTGCCGGCCTTCACCTAGGTCAAGCCGCTCGCGTGAAGTGTAGACACAGACGGATGTACCTTCCGCGATGCTTGAGTTGACTGCTTCTTGGATGCGCGCAATCTCTTCCGCGAACTTTTCCTCATCTGCGACGAGTTTCACTTGGAATTCGATAAAGCGGATCGAGTCGAGCGTCTTTAACTGCTCCAGCTGCTCGGTCGTCTTTTTCACATGGGAGCCGACGATGATGAGGCCGCCATTGCCTTCGGAGCCTTCTGTCACGAGCTCTGCTTTTGTGAGGATCGGCTTGGACGGCACATCGCCGATCACTTTCGTAAAGGCGGCAGCCGTCCGGAAGATGAACCGCTTGTCCTGCCTGATGGCCCGGAGCAGGGCAATGGAGAACGCGCGGACATCTTCCTCGTCCACTGCATTCACGACCATCTTGCCGAACCTGTTCAGTGACATGAGCTTATCGGTGATCGAATCCAGATCGAGCGACCGAAGTTCATCAAGTGTGACGGACAGGACGCCATCTGCTTTAAATGCCCCGCCTGTCTTTTCTTCCACATAATCCTTCAGGTCACTGCTCTTGTATCCGAACATGCGATCCTTCGCGAATTCTGTTTCACCTGCCGGGACATAAGTGTCTCCGGTCTTTACATAGTGAACATCGCCGATCGTCTCGCGGCCGCCTTCCTTGAAGAACGGGAGCAGGATTTCTCCGTCGATGGCTTCCGGCAGATTTTGTTCCAGCGTGTTCCGCAACGTCTCGGTCTCCAGGGGATAATGGCCGCGAAGGGTGGAGTCGCCCCGGCTGATGATCAGGAATGGTTTGCCCGTCTCCTTTGAGACGCGGGCAATCCGTTCTGCGATATCCTGATGCACCTGCCTGGTCTGTTCCTCCGAAAACGCCCGGGAGTTCGTCAGGATAAACACCATCTGGCGCTCTTCCCCGAATACGGCACGGATCGTCTGCTCCGACCAGTCGGTGAAGACCGGTATGTTGTGGACGGTCTGAACGCCTGTCGGATCGTCGTCCAGGACGATAATCTTATGGTCAAACGCTGCCCGCTCCTCTTTCCAGAGCTGTTCAAGATCCGGTCCGTATGCCGGCAGCCGTTTTGTGATTTCGTTCGGTGTTGCCACTTTATTTCCCGCCTTTCGGCACTTCGTAGTTCGCAAGTTTTTCATAGTACTGGATCAGTCCGGAGTGATCGTCCGTCGCATGCCCGTTCGCTTTCAGCGAATGGAACATCTCCAGTACCTGTGAAGTGAGAGGCATCGGCGTGCCGAGGTCGCGCGCAGCGTTATAGACGTTGGTCAGATCCTTCAAGTTGATGTCGATCCGGCCGCCAGGCTCGAAGTTGCGCTCCAGCACCATCGGGATCTTCGCGTCGAGTACTGCACTGCCGGCGAGCCCGCCTTTGATCGCTTCATACATTTTGCCGATATCGACGCCAGCCTTGGAGGCAAGGACGACCGCCTCTGACATGGCCGCAATCGTCACGTTCACGAGAATCTGATTTGCAAGCTTTGTAGTGGATCCGCTGCCGGTGCCGCCGACATGCGTCACTTCCGAACCCATCGCTTCGAATACCGGACGTACTGCCTCAAAGGCCGTATCGTCTCCGCCTGCCATGATGGCAAGCGTGCCGTCGATCGCCTTCGGCTCTCCGCCGGAGACAGGAGCGTCGATAAAACGGACGCCGCGTTCCTTTAGCAGCTCAGCACATTCCACGGAATCCACTGGGGAGACGGAGCTCATGTCGACGACAATTGCGCCTTCATTTGCTGCTGAAGCCGCGCCGTTTTCTCCGAACAATACATCCTTTACAATCGCCGCGTTCGGCAGCATCGTGATGATGACGTCTGTACCGGTTGCCGCCTCGATAGGAGAAACGGCTTCCTCGGCGCCTGCATCCGCAAGCGTCTTCCGAGCATCGCTGCTCAGGTCAAAGGCCTTTACCTGGAAGCCCGCTTTTACAAGATTCAATGCCATGGGACGGCCCATAATACCGAGCCCGATAAATCCGATTTTCATATGAGTATAACCTCCTGGAGGGAAATCGATGAATTATGAGTCACAATTACTCTTGTAGTGTACTATAAGTTTTCTGTCTTGTATACAAAATTTAAGAAAGCGTATACAAGAAAATAATGTATGATAGTAAGAGACAAAGAAATAGAAAAGGGGGGCAAATGTCGATGAGAACCGGAGGCGCAGCACAGACACTTGCCTATGAAAAAATACGTGAACAGATCATCACAGGAGTTTATCCCGGCGGGACGAAACTGATCGAGGAGCGCCTGGCCGAAGAAATCGGTGTAAGCCGGACTCCAGTCAGGGAAGCGATCCGGCGCCTTGAGCAGGAAGGGCTTGTCCGCCGCAAGAAAGTCTTCAAGCCAAGCGCAAAAGAACTGCGTGATCACTTTAAGATGCGCATCCTCATCGAAGCCCACGCAGCACAGATGGCGGCAAAACATATGATGGACGAAAGCCTGGAAGAGTTGGAAGAAGCGGTCGAAAACGCCCGCGCTATCGTTGACGACTCCGCAGCCGTCGTCCGTGAAAACAAGCGGTTCCATGACCTGATTGTCGGGGAAACACGGAACCCGGTGATGATTGATACAGTCAACCGCATGCAATCAATCATCTACCTGTTCAGCCGTGCGGTGGTCATCAACAAACGTCCCGGCCTTCTCGATGAACACGCCGCGATTGTAGAGGCCATCGGGGAACGCAATCCCGAAAAAGCCGGCCGGCTGATGGAAGAGCATCTCGAGGCGGACCTGGAGTTTACATTGGCGATTGTCGACTGGGAGGAATGAGGGAGGAAGCTTTTCTTCATCCATTTTTGTAAATCCCCTCCAATCCAATTCCTCCATCCGGTATAATCAGTGGAAAAGGGGGGAGAGGGCATGGAAGCAACTGTTTCAGATACGGGAACCACGGCGAGGGAAGAAGAGCTGTTGGGTATATACGTCGGCCCCGAAAAGGCGGGTGTATATGAGCAGAAGTGGAAAAAAGAGCGGTTCTCATGGAATTGGGCTGCGTTTATCTTCGGACTTTTTTGGCTGGGCTACCGCAAGATGTACATTCCGCTTCTGGTCATCCTCGGCCTTTTCCTGCTGTTTGACGTGGTTGCCTATATGATGGGGGACTTTGAAGCGGGCTGGGATTACGGCATCGGACTTGTCGTCTCCATTGTCCTGGGGGTGGGCGGCAACCAGCTATACCGCCAGGATGCAGAGCGGAAAATCAGGAAGATCCAGACCCACTATAGGGCTGAGCACGTGGAGATGGCCGTAATGAAGAAAGGCGGAGCCGGCTTTATCAGTTTTCTGCTCGGTTTCCTGCTGTTCTTGGCATATGGCTTGGTTACAGGAGCCATAGCGGTTTTTATGGAATTCATGTATCTCTGAAAAGGGGGCTTCCCGGCTCTCTTTTTTTGTTATAGTGGAAAGCGTGAGTAGTGACACGCTTCGCCAAATTTCATAGCCTTTCGTCCTATTCATGTTTGAAACACAATATGTTAGGCTATATGAGCGTTAACAACACTATATATTGTAGTAACGATGGGTTGGTACCGATCGCGGTTTAAAAGGGAATCCGGAAAATGCCGGAGCTGTCCCCGCAACTGTGAGCGCCGACGACCGCCAAAGAAGCCACTGCAGCCATGCTGCGGGAAGGCCGGCGGGAGAAAGAAGCGCGAGCCAGTAGACCTGCCTGCCCATCGATGAGCGACACTTTCTTCGGGGGTTGAGAGGTGGAAGCGAACGGGCGCCGGCCATTCATATCTTTCATTTATCTCTTCATCCATCCCCGGCCCCGATCCTCCATTACCCACACGCAATCAGCGGAAGCCCCGCCGAAGAATGTTCTTCGGACGGGGCTTTTGCGCGTCTGAAAACCGCTTTCGCGCCGGCAGTGCACCAGTTCGCGACCGCAGCACTGGATTTCGCGCCGGCAAGTCGCCGGTTCGCGTCCGCAATACCGAATTTCGCGACGGCAACATAACATTTCGGGTTGCCATTACCACTAAGGAGGAATTTCCATGGTCACCACCAAACCGACAGATCAGCACGACTTCCTATCCGCGCTTGAACAGGAATTCACAACAGAAAGAATCGCTCCGCTCCGCCGCGCGGCAGAAGGCTACAGCGGCCCGTCCCTCCCGCAACACCTCATCCGTGAGGCGCTTGGCCGGGTGGATGAGGCGGAAACATACTGGACGGATGTTGCAGCACGCATTTTGCTCGCCCAACTGTACCGCGACCAACAGGAACGCCGCGGAATCGAAGAGGTTTACAGCGACTTCCCGAGGCATGTCAGAATGCAGGACGAAGCAGGTTTCTACGCCGCAGCGCTCACCGAACATTACACCGACAGCGAGTTGCGGGAAATCGGCACCTTCCTCGAACCGTCACGCGACCGGCTGTTCACATACACCGGTCTGAAGACGCTCACCGACCGCTACGTTGCGACCGATTTCAATAAAAAGCAGGTCGAGCTGCCTCAGGAACGCTGGCTCGTAATCGCCATGACCCTGATGAGAAACGAGACCGAAGATCGCCTCGGGAAAATCAGGGAAGCCTACTGGGCGCTCTCCAACCTCTACATGACTGTTGCGACTCCGACGCTTGCGAACGCCGGGAAGCCGCACGGCCAGCTGTCATCCTGCTTTATCGACACCGTCGATGATTCGCTTCAGGGCATCTATGACTCGAACACGGACATCGCGAATCTGTCCAAATACGGCGGCGGAATCGGCGTCTACATGGGGAAAGTCCGCTCACGCGGCGCCGCGATCCGGGGATTCAAGGGCGCATCATCCGGCGTCCTTCCGTGGATCAAGCAGCTCAACAACACCGCTGTCTCCGTCGACCAGCTCGGCCAGCGCCAAGGGGCCGTCGCTGTTTACCTCGATGTCTGGCATAAGGATATCCTCACGTTCCTTGACCTCAAGCTGAACAACGGCGACGAGCGCCTTCGCGCCCACGACATCTTCACCGGCGTCTGCCTGCCGGACCTCTTCATGGAACAGGTCGAGGCGCGCGGCGACTGGCACCTGTTCGACCCGCACGAGGTGCGCACCGTGATGGGCTGGTCGCTTGAAGACTATTACGATGAATCATTCGGTGGCGGCTCGTTCCGCGAGCGGTATGCCGACTGCGTCGCACACCCGGATATCCATTCCGAAAAGGTGCCCGCGATCGACATCATGAAGCGCATCATGCGCAGCCAGCTCGAGACGGGCGTGCCGTTCATGTTTTACCGGGACGAAGTCAACCGGATGAACCCAAACAAGCATGAGGGTATCATCTACTCGTCCAACCTGTGCTCGGAGATCGCGCAGAACATGAGCGCGACTAGCGCATCGCAGGAAGTGCTGGAAGACGGCGTGATTGTCAGCCGCCGGACACCTGGAGATTTCGTAGTCTGTAACCTGTCGTCCGTCAACCTCGGCAAAGCGGTTCCGGCAGGGGTGCTCGGCAGGCTGATCGACATCCAGGTCCGCATGCTTGATAACGTCATCGACCTGAATAAAATCCCCGTCCTGCAGGCGCAGGTGACGAACAGCCGCTACCGCGGCATCGGTCTCGGCACATTTGGCTGGCACCATCTGCTTGCGCAGGAAAACATCCAGTGGGAGTCGGAGGAGGCGGTTGAATTCGCCGACAAGCTATATGAAGACATCGCCTACCACACAATCCGTGCGTCAGCGAAATTGGCAGAGGAGAAAGGCGCATATCCACTGTGCTCCGGGTCGGACTGGCAGACCGGATTGTACTTTGAACGCCGCGGATATAAAGGCGGGCGCTGGGAGGATCTCCGGGAAGAAGTCAGACGGAACGGCGTCCGCAACGGCTATATGATGGCCGTCGCACCGAACTCCTCGACATCGGTCATCGCCGGTTCCACCGCATCGATCGATCCGGTCTTTAAGCCGTTTTATCACGAAGAGAAAAAGGACTATAAGCTCCCGGTCGTGGCGCCGGACCTCGATCACCGGACATACGATGTCTACCGCCGCTCCGCCTATATCGTCGACCAGCGCTGGAGCGTCCGGCAAAACGCCGCCCGCCAGCGCCACATTGACCAGTCGATCTCGTTCAACCTGTACGTCCCGAACACGATCCGTGCCAGCGTGCTGCTGGGCCTTCACCTGCAGGCATGGAAATCGGGCCTGAAGACGACCTACTATACCCGTTCCACCGCAAGTGACGTGGAAGAGTGTGAGTGGTGCCAGTCGTAATAATAATGACAGGCGAATGTTAAGCAAACCAACGCGAATGTTACACACCGGAACTGAATGTGAAGCAAACCATCAGTTGAAGGAGGGGCTGCCGATGAATTTCCTGATCGCCTACGCCACCTACAGCGGCAACACGAAAGAAGCGGCGGAGCTGATTGCCGATTTCCTCGAAGAAGCAGGCCATGCCGTCGGCTTCCACTGGATCGGCGGGGAGCCTGTGCCGGATGTTTCCCGGTATGATGCGCTAATATTAGGCTCATTCACCTGGGCTGAGGGCAGCGTTCCAGAGGAAGTGAAGGATTTTATCCTGGACGTCGGCTACAAGCCTGCGAATACATTCATCTTCGGCACCGGTGACACCCAGTTTGGAGGCGATGCGCTCTTCTGCAGAGCCTCTGTCAAACTGGCCCGCTTTTACGAATCCCCGTTGCCTCCGCTCAAGATCGAACAGAGCCCCCGCGGCGGGCAGGAGGAGGCCGTGCGGAAATGGGCCATTCGAGTTGCGGAGCGGCTGGGTGCCGGCGCGGAAAGCCAGGTTTCCTATTGAGAGCTTGCTCGACCTGAATCACCCTGACATTAGAAAGGAGCCAACAACCATGACAACACAATCCACCGGCTTACTCACCCGCGTGAAGGTGCTGGACCCGGTCAATCCGAACCGGGCGACGGCGATCTTCGGCGGTGAGGCGAGCGGCATTTTGAACTGGAACGACCTGAAATATCCGCACTTTTACAAGCTCCGCCAGCGGATCCGCTCCCTGTTCTGGACGGCCAATGAGGTCGATCTGACACAGGACGTGAAGCAGTTTCCGAACCTATCCCAGGCCGAGCAGGAGGCGTTCCTGAAAATCATCGGCCTGCTGGCTACGCTGGATGGGCCGCAGACGGACGTTGCCGCCAGGCTCGCCCAATACGTGGCGGACCCTTCCGTCAAATCCCTTTTCGCGACGATCGCCGATCAGGAAAGCGAGCACAATCACAGCTATGCGTATGTCCTCAGCTCTGTCACGACATTCGACAACCAGGTGAAATCATTCGAGACCGGGCGGCACGATCCGGTCCTCCTGAAGCGGAACGAGCGGATTGCCGAAGTCTACAATGATTTCGCAACCCATCCGACCACCGAAAATGCGCTCAAGGCGATGGTGTACACGACACTTCTGGAAGGCCTGTTCTTTTATTCCGGCTTTGCGTTCTTCTATAATCTCGCGCGCAACGGAAAGATGGTCGGGACGTCGACGATGATCAGCTACATCAACCGCGATGAGCTCGAACACGGAAAAGCGATGAGTGATGTGTTCCGTGCGGCGATGGGAGAGAATCCAAATCTGAACACGCCGGAATTCACCGATTGGATCTATGATGCGTACCGCCATTCGGTCGGGCAGGAAACTCAGTGGAGCCGGTACGTGCTGGACGGTGTGGATGGCATCGACCCCGAGGAGATGGAAGGCTACATAAAATACCGGGCGAATAAAATGTTGAGGATGCTCGGACTATCAGAAATTTATCCGGAACATACGGACAATCCGATGAAGTGGATCCGTGCTTATGTCGACAGTTTCGATGATACAAAAACGGATTTTTTCGAGCAGACTTCCAGGCAATATACGAAGACGAGCGACCTCAACGGCTTCGACGACCTGTAATCCCTTTAAATCAAACCAAATTTCTACAGAAAAAAAGCATTTTCCTCCTATAACTATGGACAATCCACATCATAAATTTGTTATAATTGCGTCAATGATAATTTGGTCAAGGGGGAGAACTGCATGGCGGCTAACGTGATTGAAGACAAAGAAGCCAAACCACAAAAAACTTTTGAGGAAAGGCTCCGGGCGGTGAGTGAAGTCCTTGAAAAGAAGCGGAAAAAGGGAGCGGTCGCCCGTGAATTCGGCGTCCACCCAAATACGCTTAAAAACTGGCTAGATGCCTACGAGGAATCCGGCGAGGAGGGCCTCATCCCGAAAAAACGCGGCCGCCAGCCAAAATCCCCGGGTATCGACCCGAACCGCCGACTCCGCGACCTGGAGCGCGAAGTGCGCCGGCTGCGCGAGGAAAATGAAATCCTGAAAAAATTCACGTCCATGGTCGACATCAAAAAGACCGAGCGCTTCGATGCGATCCACGAGATGAAGGATGAGCACAAGGTGCGCCGGCTCTGCCTGACGCTTGATGTGTCAGAGAGCGGCTACTACAACTACGTGAACCGGCCGGAAAACAAGCTGTCCGAACGCGACCGCGAGGATATCGCCCTGATCCGCCACCTGATGGAACAGGAAGATGTGCTTGATCCGGACTGGATTCTGCTTGAATTGAGAAAGGCTGGCCGTACGATCAACCGCCGCCGGCTTCTCCGCCTCCTCGACCAGATTGATGAAGTTGAGGTGCTGGAGATCGAAGAAGATGATCGCTGCGAAGAAAAGGAAGCCGTAGCGGCCAAATAATCCATCATCAAAACCGCCGGAATCCAGTTTCCGGCGGTTTTTCACAGTGGGATATGAAAGGGGATGCGGGGAATGAAAAAGATCTTTATCACAAGGAAGCTGCCCGAAGAGGCAGTCTCCGGTCTTCGAGAAGCATTTGAAGTGGATATGTGGCCGAGCGAGGACGATGTCCCTCCGAAAGAGGTGCTGATTAAAAAGGCGAAGACCGTCCATGCGCTCTGGACGAATGTGGGCGACACCGTCGACCGGGATGTGATTCATGCAGGGGAAACGCTCCAAGTGATCGCAAATCTTGCTGTTGGGTACAATAATATCGACCTCGAGGCAGCCAAGGAGCGGGGCATCATCGTCACGAACACGCCGGGCGTCCTGACGGAAACCACTGCCGACCTGGCGTTCACACTCATGCTAGCCGCCGCACGGCAAACCGGTCAGGCAGAGCGGTTCCTCCGCGAGGGAAAGTGGACTTCCTGGTCTCCGATGGGCTTCACCGGCATGGACATTTTCGGTGCCACACTCGGCATCGTCGGGATGGGACGCATCGGAGAAGGGGTCGCGCGCCGCGCCGCCGGCTTTGACATGGATGTTCTTTACCATAACCGCACGCGCAAAGTGGAGGCCGAGTCGATGTTCGGCTTCCGGTATGAAGAGCTGGACGAACTCCTGAAGAAATCCGATTTCGTCGTCATTCTCACACCGCTCACCGAGGAAACCCGGGGCATGATCGGCGAACGCGAACTCGGTCTCATGAAGGAAACCGCCGTCCTCGTCAACGCTGCACGCGGCGGCATCGTCGACGAAGACGCCTTGTATGAAGCCCTGAAAAACGGCGACATCTGGGCTGCCGGACTTGACGTCTTTGAAGGTGAACCAATCGGTTCCGACCACAAGCTCCTCACCCTGCCGAACGTGACGGCACTTCCTCACATCGGCAGCGCCAGTGTCAAAACGCGCCTCGCCATGATGCGCATGAACGCGGAAGACATTGAAGCGGTCTTGTCGGGTCGAAATCCTGAAAATTGGGTGGTGTGAGTATGAACAAACTTCTGGCGATAGTCCTGGTTACACTGGCAGGAGTCCTGTTAAAGCCGAGAAAGGTGAGATCTGAGCAGACCGAAACCTCTCCGGTCCCCGAACCGTAAAAGAAAGAAGAGGAGGGACCCCCATGATTCAAACCAGACACAAGATCGGACTCATCGCAGTCACCCTATTGGTGGTGGCCGCGATTCTCCTGGCCGTCCAACATTACTTTAACAAGCTGGAAGTCAATGCTCTGACCGACGGCTGCCTGGACAACGGCGGCACCGTTGAACTCACCATTCACAACACGCTCACCAACTCGTATGAATTCGGCTGCACGCGCTGATTAATAGAAATACATAGGGGAAAATTGCCCGCTTCTCTCTAATGGGAAGTGGGCAGTATTGATGAACGGACAGCAAAATCGGGTATGATGAAGAAAGATAATCAGAAAGCGGGGCGGTTGCTTATGAAAGATTGCATCACACCTTACCTCACGTTCTACGGCCGTGCAAAGGAGGCTTCAGTGTTTTATGCGGATCTGTTCGGCATGGAGAATCTCGCCATTCAAACGTACGGAGAGTCGGAATTTCCGACGCCCGAAGGGGCCGAGGACTATGTCATCCACTGCCACCTGAAACGGGGCAACTTCCAGCTGATGCTGGCCGATTCGACCGAGCCGGCACCCGAAGTCCCGCGCCGCGGCCTATCCCTCATGATCGACTGCGAATCCGAAGAGGAGATCCGCCGGCTCTATGACAGCCTGCTTGTGGAAGGCCGCCGGATCATGGAACTCCAGGATACCTTCTGGGGCGCCAAATACGCCAAGGTGGAGGACCGGTTCGGGTTTACGTGGGACCTGAACTATTCAAAAGACCAGGGACAGGCTTCCGACTGATGTTCGCGGTGTCTGACGCAGCAAAAGAGGAGCTGGCAAACCGGCTTCAGCCGGGCGGTCCCTTGTTCGTCCGTCTCCGGATGCGGGATAGCTGCCTGCTGAGCTTGAAGCTGACGCTTGTTGAATCCCCGCAGCCCGGTGACAGGGAGTTTGTTGTGGCCGGCTTCCGTTTTCTTCTTGACGAAAGAGAACTCCATTACTTTAAGGGGAAGACACTCGATTATATTCCCGACCGGACGGGCTTCAGGCAATTTGAAGTGAAGCGGCCAGCCTAGGAGCAAAAATGGCGCGGATCGCCACGCACGTCACCGAAGCGGACGTGTCCCCGCAGCACATCGCCTACGCGAAAGAGCTCGGCATGGAAACGGTAGGTTTCCTCATGATGGCGCACATGGCACCGGTCGAAAAACTCGTCGAGCAGGCCAAACTCATGGAAAGCTACGGCGCGGACACCGTGTACGTCGTCGACTCCGCCGGCTACCTGCTTCCGGACCAGGTTCGCGAACGGATCCGCGCGCTTAAGCAGTCGGTCGGCGTCAACGTCGGCTTCCATGCCCACAACAACCTGTCGCTCGCCATGGCCAACACGCTTGCGGCGATTGAAGAAGGCGCGACGCGAATTGACGGAAGCGTCCGCTGCCTCGGTGCAGGAGCGGGCAACACCCAGACAGAAGTCCTCGTCGCCGTCCTGGAGCGGATGGGCATCGAAACAGGCGTCGACCTTTACAAGATGATGGACTTGGCCGAAGATATCGTAGCCCCGATCCTCCAGACCCCTCAGGAAATCACAAAAGACAGCCTGACCCTCGGCTATGCGGGCGTCTACTCCACCTTCGCTTTGCATACCAAGCGCGCCGCCAAGAAGTTCAACATTGACTCCCGGGACATCCTGATCGAACTCGGCAAACGCAAAGTCGTCGGCGGCCAGGAAGACATGATTGTCGATGTGGCCGCGGAGATTGCGGCCGGGAAAGAGAAAGTGCTTAGCTAAAACTGCTTGACCCCGCCGGCTTCCCTGATGGGAGGCGGCGGGGTTTTTGGTGTGAGAGCGAATGACGAAACTGGGGCGGTAAATGACGAGATCGGGGCAGTGAATGACGAAACCGCGTCCTCGAATGACGAGATTAAAATAGTGAATGACGAAACCGTTATGTGAAGAGGGGCCAAATGTGGCTTCCTTAACTCGAGGAAATTCAATTTTGAGGCACAGCTCTAATACAAATTTCAAAAATGTCATCAGTATCTGCTTCAAATCGCAATCTCAACAGATTGTGTATCACGCTCTCTCAAGGCATGATATGGTCTCACAAAGGAGGGAGTGCTTTGGGGGAGCGGCCATATCCGTTGGAATTATTGCAGTTGGAGAGCATGCTTCGCAGGCTGCACCGAAACCATCGGGAAAGGGATTGGATTACCGATCGGATAAAAAGAGTGGAGGCGGGATTTAGCGGGGAACAGAAAGTCGATCAATACATGAAAAGCCTGCGACTGCCAGGCAACTGGTGGATCCTTCGGGATATCCGGCTCAGAATAGATGAAGCTCATGTGGCACAGTTTGATACCTTACTTGTGACTGACAATGGGATTGTAATCATCGAGGCAAAGATGATCAAGGGGACGCTTCACTATCTTGAGAACCCCCGTAGGCTTGAGCGTACTGAAGAAGACGGTTCGGTTCTCACGTTCGACTGCCCAATGATTCAACTTGAGAATCAGAAGGAAGGCCTCTCGTACTGGCTCCGTGAAAGGGAACTGATTACGAACATCAAGGGAATAGTTGCCTTTGCCACGCGCAACACGTGGATTGGACTACCGGAGCGGGCACCGTTTGTATCGGTAAAGGAACTGCCATATATCCCTAATACGTCTGTGAATATGATCGTCAGCCGGATACTTGAAGAAGAGCTGGGGCCGGAAAGGATACAGATTGATCAACACTATGGCATCAATCCTCACGAATTCAAAAGAGGTCTCCTGTGTGAAAAGTGTGATGGTCAATTGAGATGGATGACAAGAAGAAAGCTGGAATGTCCCACCTGTGGCGTTCCAGCGGGTAACCCGTACCAACAAGCCCTGCTCGACGACTTTTTGCTGATCGACCCGGTCATCACCACACGGGCATTCTGTGAGTTCACCGGAATACCTTCTATATCTACCGGACTCCGCCACTTGAATAGTGTTGAGCTGGACGTACTCGGCAGTACTAATAAACAGAGATTCAGATTCGATCCTATGAGGCACTTGAAAGGAAAAACACTGATTCAGAAACGATAGCCGGCGATAATTTCGTCATTCATCTTGGTAATCTCGTCATTCGCACGTCCAATCTCGTCATTCAGCTGAAAAGTTTCGTCATTCGCGCCCCGGGAGAGGTTGAATGACGAAACTGCGGCTTCGAATGACGAGATTAAAGCCCCGAATGACGAAACTGCGGACCCGAATGACGTAACCACCCCAAATCGAAAAACCCCCCGCCACGGCCGAAGCCGCAACGGGGGATCACATCAACCTTAATTATTCACCTTTAGCCGCAAGCGCACGCTTAAACTCTTCCTGAATCTTCTTAAGCAGCAGCTCTTCAGTAAGCAGCCGGTAGCCCGCCGCGGCCATCGCTTTGGCGCCGCGGATGAGGGCTTCGTCTCCGAGTGGGGAGGCGGCGGCTTCGCGGAACTCATGGGTGTGGCCGATCAGGTCGTCCGGCCCGATCTTGATGTGCGGGTGGGCGGTCGGGACGGCGTAGCTGATGTTGCCGGCGTCGGTGGAGCCTTTGCCGGAACGCTTTTCATCGACGACATGTTCGCCGACCGCAGACAGTTCCTGTCCGATCGTTTCGTCGAGGACGCGGTTCAGGACAAAGTCGCGGACTTCGTTCTGGAACCGTTCGATCTTGACCGTGGCGCCGGTCGCAAGGGCAGCGCCTTCCGCGACGGCACGGACTTTCGCGGCGACTTCCTCGGTCCGGGACCAGGTTTCCGCCCGGATAAAGAAGCGGGCGGAAGCATAGTCCGGAATGATATTCGGGGCATCGCCGCCGTGCGTGATGATTCCGTGGATCCGGACATCTTTCGGCAGCTGCTGGCGGAGTGCGTTGATGCCGTTGAACAGGCCGATGACGGCATCCAGAGCGTTGATGCCTTTTTCCGGGGAGCCGGAGGCATGCGCGGAGCGGCCGTAGAAGTGGAAATCAAGCGGATCGACGGCGAGCGTCTCTCCGGTCGGAGAAGTCTTGGCGCCCGGGTGGATCATCATGGCGACATCGACATCCTCCAAAAACCCATGGCGGACAAAGCTTCCTTTCGCACTGCCGTTCGGGCCGCCTTCTTCGGCCGGGGTGCCCAATACGACGACCCGTCCGCCGGTTTCATCCAAACGTTCTCCGAGGGCGATTCCTGCTGAGACACTCATTGTTCCGATGATGTTGTGGCCGCAGGCGTGTCCGAGTCCCGGCAGCGCATCGTATTCCGCCAGATAGGCGACCGTCGGGCCTTCTTTCCCGCTGTTCTTCACGGCATGGAACGCCGTTTCATGGCCGGCGACATTCCGTTCAACCGTGAATCCGGCTTCTTCAAGCAGTGCGGACAGGCGTCCGCTTGCGTACACTTCCTCATTCCCGATTTCTGGCCGGGCATGGATATCATGGCTCACCCCGATATAGCGTTCGCGGTTCTCCTCTATCGATTCCCAGATCTTACCTCTCGCATCCTGTGCAACGGTCATTCCGGATCCCTCCACTCTAAATCACTTTTTCAGTTCTTCAAATGCCTTGTCCAGCTCTTCCTGGCTGAGTTCGACGAGGATCGATCCGTCGTTTGTGTCTTCCTTGACGGCCTCGGCGATGTCTTCTTCTTGGTAAAGCTCTGCGATGCGCTTGTACGTTTCATTGTCCTTGTCCTCGCCGCGAGCCGCAATGATGTTGACGTACGGGTGAACGTTTTCGTCGGTTTCATCTTCTACGAAAATCGCATCTTCCTTAGGGGAGAAGCCGGCCTGTCCGGCCACGCCGTTGTTGATGACGGAGGCAGCGACGTCGGGAAGGACGCGCGGTGTCTGCTGGGCGGTCATCGGAAGGATTTCAAGGTCCAGTTTGTTTTCAGCGATCTTGGACGGGTCACCGAACATGCCGAAGTCGTCCGCAAGAGTGATGAGGCCTGCGCTTTCAAGAAGAAGGAGCGCGCGTGCCTGGTTGGACGGGTCGTCCGGAATGGCGATCTTGTCGCCTTCTTTCAGTTCAGAGACGTCGGAAATTTTCTCGGAATAGACGCCCATCGGCGCGAACATCGTGGAGCCGATCGGGATGATGTCATTTCCGCTTTCAGTGACATACTGGCCAAGGAACGCAATGTGCTGGAAGGCGTTCAGGTCGATATCCCCCTGTGCAAGAGCGTTGTTCGGAAGCGTGTAGTCGGCGAACTCGACCAGTTTGATTTCGATGCCTTCTTTTGCTGCCTTTTCCTGCAGGATCGGCCATTGTGCGCCGTCCGCGCCATTGACGCCGATTTTCACTTTGACGGTCTCGCCACCGCTTTCTTCAGAACTTCCGCTTCCGCATGCCGCAAGGGCGAGGGAAGCAATAAGGGCAATTGCCAAAATCCAGATTTTCTTCATGGTGATGCTCCTTTAATTAACGTTTTTCAATTCTTCATATGTTTCATCAAGCTCTTCTTGGCTGAGGTCAATCAGGAATGAGCCGCCGTTCGTGTCTTCTTTAACCGCCTCGGCGATGTCTTCTTCCTGATAAAGTTCGGCGATGCGCTGATACGCTTCGTTGTCTTTGTCTTCGGCGCGTGCTGCGATGGTGTTGATATAAGGACGGATGTTTTCGTCATTTTCATCTTCAATGAAGATCGAGTCTTCGACAGGGGAGAGACCGGCCTGTCCGGCGATGCCGTTGTTGATGACAGAGGCAGCGACATCCGGAAGTGCCCGCGGTGTCTGCTGTGGAGTCATCGGAATGATTTCAAGGTCCAGCTTGTTTTCTTTGATCTTTGTCGGGTCGTCGAACAGTCCGAAGTCTTCCGAAAGGGTCAGGAGTCCTGCGCTTTCAAGAAGGCGAAGCGCGCGTGCCTGGCTGACAGCGTCATCCGGGATGGCGATCTTATCGCCCTTTTTCAGTTCGGAAACGTCTTTGATCTTATCGGAGAACAGGCCCATCGGCGCGAACATCGTGGAGCCGACCGGCACAAGCTCATTGCCGCTTTCCTTGGAATACTGGGCAAGGAAGGCAATCGTCTGGAAGGCATTCAGTTCGATGTCTCCCTGTGCGAGGGCGTTGTTCGGCAGCGTGTAATCCGCGAACTCGACAAGCTTGATCTCAATGCCTTCTTTAGCAGCCTTTTCTTTCAGGATCGGCCACTGTGCGCCGTCCGCTCCGTTCACGCCGATCCTCACTTTGACGGTCTCGCCGTCCGCACTTTCTCCATCTGCACCGCCGCATGCCGCGAGGGTGAGGGAAGCGATCAGGGCGATCGCCAGAATCCAGAAATTTTTCATAGAGGGTTCTCCTTTTTGGTTGAATGATTTTCGACTATACAATGCAGCTTGTCAGCGCCGCATGATTTTCCTGGAGAGCGTATTCCCGAGCCACTGTGCCAGCTGCACGAGGACGATCAGAATCAGCACGGTGACGATCATGACGCTGGCGTCAAAGCGCTGGTAACCGTAGGTCATCGCGATGTGGCCGAGGCCTCCGCCGCCGACCGTTCCGGCAACTGCCGAGAAGTCGATCAGTGTGACTGTAACGAACGTCAGTCCGAGGACGAGCGGTCCGAGCGCTTCCGGAATCAGGACCGTGAAGATGATCCGGAGCGGGCTTGCGCCCATCGCCTGTGCGGCTTCGATGACGCCTGGGTCGATGCTGACGAGGTTGTTCTCTACGACCCGGGCGATCGTAAAGCTTGCAACGATCGTCATCGGGAAGATGGCGGCCGCCGTCCCGATAGTCGTGCCGACCACAAGCCGTGTCAGCTGCGAGATGGCAACGAGGAAGATGATGAACGGAACCGGACGGATGATGTTGATGACGATATTCAATAGGTTAAAGAGGAACTTATTCTCCAAAATATTGTTCTGGCGGGTCACAAACAGGAGGAGCCCCATGATGATGCCGAGAATCGATCCGAAAATGAGTGTGGCGATGACCATGGTGATCGTCTGGCCGGTCGCCTCGACAATGCGCGGCCAGAAGGATGTCCAATCAACGTTCAATTTCCTGCACCTCCTCGATGTCAGTCAGCGTTGCAATTTCTTGGATGGCGGTATCGACGGCTTCCGGATTGCCCAGGAACGAAACAATCAGATTCCCGAACAGACGCTCCTCAAGCTCCCGGACGGAACCGTACACGATGTTGAATGTAATCCCGTGTTTTGCCGTAACCGTTGAGAGCACCGGCTCGTTTGCGACCGGCCCTTTGAATTGGAGACGGTACAAACTGCCTCCTCCCGATTCCCGCCACTCTGCGAGTACCTTCGGGGAAGGGAGGTCCTGCTGGACGGAGTGGATGAACCGCTTGGTCGTCGCGTGCTGCGGGTCTGTGAATACTTCAAAAACGCCGCCGGACTCGATCACTTCACCGTTCTCCATGACCGCGACTTTCGTGCAGACCGACTGGATCACTTCCATCTCATGGGTGATCAGGAGGATCGTGATTCCGAACTCCCGATTGACCTGTTTCAGGAGCCGCAGCACATCGGCCGTCGTATCCGGGTCGAGTGCGGAAGTCGCCTCATCACAGATCAGGATGTCCGGGTTGGTCGCGAGTGCCCGGGCAATCCCGACACGCTGCTTCTGCCCGCCTGAAAGCTGATCGGGATAATCCTTCGCCTTGTCGGCGAGGCCGACGAAGCGGAGAAGCTCCTCCACACGCGTGTTGATTTCCTGCTTCGGGGTGCCGGCAAGTTTCAGTGGATATGCAATGTTTCCGGCCACTGTCCTCGAATTGAACAGGTTGAAATTCTGGAAGATCATCCCGATGTTCCGCCGCTGTTTTCTGAGCTCTTTGGCGGAGAGGGAAGTTACATCCACACCCTGGATTTCGATTGAGCCCTCACTCGGCCTCTCCAGCAGGTTCACCAGCCGCAGAAGCGTACTTTTTCCGGCACCGCTAAAGCCGATAATTCCGTAAATGTCGCCCTGCTCAACTTTCAGGGACACATCCTTTACCGCGTGTACTTCACGCTTTCCAAGCCGGAATGTCTTGGAGACTTGTTTAAATTCAATCATCCGGCGTACCTCCTGTCAGAATTGAAAAAATCCTCTTGATCTCATGGCAGAGAAAAAGAGGACCGGTCAAGGCCATCTTTTTCTCATCTTCCAGATGCGCGAGGCATCTGCAGGAATTAGCACGGTGCCGCCAATGAATGGGGTCCGCTGCCGAGACGTCCTAGGGCCTGTCCCTCGGTCTCTCTTGATAAGAAAAGATGTACATATTTGATTAGTGAAAGAATTGTAACTAACTTTACTTCGATAAAGAAGGGAAGTCAATGACTTGCAAAAAGTATTTTTATTCTGATTAATTGTGAAGATAATGGAAGCGTTTGCGATTCGTTGAGACATATAGATAGTGGGTTTTACAGACATAGCGTATGAAAAATAGAGGGCGGTGCTTTTAGTGGGTGAAAAGCATGAAAAGCTTCCGCCATGACGGAAGCGATCAACTGGAAGTATTGAGCGGGAGGATTCGTCATTCAGCATCTAAATCTCGTCATTCGCATCCTGGAAATCTACGAATGACGAAATCGGCGGCTTGAATGACGAGACTTTCCTCACCAATGACGAAACTAACAGCCCGAATGACGAAACCGATCTCAGCATCGACCCATCATAAAACCCCGGCACTCACATGCCGGGGCGTGCACTCTATCAGTCCATCCGTCGTTTCCGGTACACAATCACAGTCGCTGCGACTGACACCACAGCCCATACAGTGAGGATAAGGAACGATTCACCGACGGCAGCACCGTTCTCCAATCCAACCCAGATGTTCATCAGCAGTTCATTCGGGAGGTAATCCATCACTGTCAAAATCGCTTCATTGGTAATCATCGACTTGAACATCGAGGACATTCCGAAGATCAGCATGACGGGCATGCCGATGATGCTCGTTTCCATAACAGTGCGGGAAAGCAGTCCGAGCAGTGTGCCGATTGCGAGGAAGAAGATGAGCGCAATGACAATGCTCAGCGCAAACATCGGAAGGGAAGGGACAGTGAATTCAGCGAGCCAGATGCATCCGGCCACGACAACCAGTGTCATGACTCCGCTCAGCAGGCTTTTGCCGACAAACACTTCCGTCACACTTGCCGGGGACAGTAATAGTCCGCGTAATGTGTTCTTTTCCTTTTCTTCTGCGACCATCGCGGCCTGGACAAAGGCGCCGGCAATGACGAGGGCGAAGACGATCGGGAAGGCAATCATTTCTGCGCTGTCCGCGCCGATCCGCCCGAGCCAGGCAGCGAAGAAGAGGGGCAGTGCCAGTGTGAACAGGACATATGAATTGCGCTGCAGGTCTTTCCAGTCCTTTACGAAGATTGCGTTGACGCGTTTTATCGAAAATGTGGTCATCATAGGTTCCTCCCCGTAAGTTGTACGAACAGGTCGCCGAGTGTCGGCTCATTTGAGTGGATTGTCAGCAGGTTGCCGCTGGCCATGTAGCCGGAGATTGCGGCGGCGCCGGATTCATCCGGCTCGACGGTGACGGTCGTCTTGTCTTTTAGTAAAAGCGAAATCGATGGACTGCCGGACATCGTCCGCAAGTTCTGCGGCGTATCGAGCAGCTTGATCTCGCCGTCATGAAGGAAAGCGACCCGGTCGCAAAGGGCTTCCGCTTCATTCATATCATGCGTTGTCAGGAAGATTGTCGTCCCTTCCCGGTTCAGCTCCCGGAGCCCTTCATGAATATGCTTGGTCGTCGTCGGGTCGAGCGCGGAGGTCGGTTCATCGAGAAACAGGAGGGCCGGCTTATGAAGGATGGCACGCGCGAGTGTAACGCGCTGTTTCATGCCCTTGGAAAGCTTCTTGACGGGTGTCCGTTCTTCGTCGGTGAGGCTCACCATTTCCAAAACGTTCCTGATCCGCTCTTTGCCGACATCGTACAAATCTGCGTAAAGCGCCAGGTTGTCCTGTACGGTCAGCCGGTCATACAGCCCGCTATTATCGGTCAGGATGCCGATCTTCTTCATGCGTGCCGGATCTTTTAATAGGTGGACGGGCTCTCCGAACACCCGGACATCTCCTGCAGTCGCCGCGAGCTGTGCAGTCAGAATCTTGATTGTCGTCGTCTTGCCTGATCCGCTAGGACCGAGGAATCCGATCGTCTCTCCTTTGCGGACATTGAAATCCACATCTTTCAGTGCGAGTTTGTCTCCGAATGATTTGACGAGGCTGTTGACCTCAATGATGTTCTCCATCATCATCGCTCCTTTTCTGCCGTTCGTTTTCTTGACTCCACCTTACCGCGACCCTTTAAAGAACGCAGTAAAATCAAGGTGAAAGGAGCTTCCGGCATGGTGAATGGAGCAAATCGGGGTTGAATGGAGCGCTAATATTAGTGCTGACAGAACGGTCAGATGCCGAGGAACGTCTTCAGCTCCGCGTACTTGCCCTTGGAGAGGGGGACAGTGCTTTTATTGGGGTCCTCCAGAATCAGGCTGTAGCTGTTCCGTGTCCAAGTGATGACTTCGCGCACACGCTGGAGGTTCACGATATAGGAACGATGGCAGCGGAAAAAGCCGAATGGCTGAAGCCGCGTCTCGAGGTCCGCCATCTTGATCGCGCACGAGAACGTCTCGCCCTGGACATGCAGCTGCGAGACGCCTTCCACGCTTTCGACGAATATGATTTCTGTCGGGTCAAATAAAATTAGCTTGTCATTCACCTTAGCGGGAATCTTGTTGAACTGAAGCTGGGGAGCGGGAGCGCCGTCTTCGCTGACGGGCTCGGCCTCCACTGTCGAAATGGAATCAGATTCCTCTACGTTCTCCTCATCTGCCACTTCGAACAATTTCAGTCCGCCCGAATTCAGTCTGTAGATCGTGTCTCCCATCGACACCGCGTTCTCCAGGTTGCTTGTCGTCATCAGCACCGCGCCGCCATCCTCCTTGAACTGCGTCAGCACCCGTTGCAGAATGATTCTGCTTTCCACATCCAAATTCTGTTCCGGCTCCTGCAAAATCAGCAGATCCGGTTGATGGACCAGGACCTGTCCAAGCAAGATACGGCGTTTTTCGGAATAGCTGAGTTTCGAAATCCGGGTCCGTCCGCTCTCCTCCAGCCCGACACTCCGAAGCAATTCGTCAATCGGAGTCCCGGCACCATACAGATTGCGGAACAGCCGAAGCTGCTCGACCGGTGTCAGCCTCTCATATAAGGCATCATCCAGCAGCACTACCCCGACGCGTGAGGCCAGATCCCGGAATCGCCTCCCGACCGGCTCTCCGGCAAACCGGACTTCCCCGTGGGAAGCGGGGGCCATCCCCGTCACCATTCCGATCAGCTGCAGACCCGCTTCATGCTCGCACTGCACAGCGGTCACCGCACCTGGCTCGACACTCAAATCAAAACGGGGAAATACCACCTGATTCCCCGCCATTTTCTCCACCTGATGAAACTCCAAAATTCCCAAGATGCCTGCCTCCCGGTATCTGATTCTTCTTATTACTATAAGTTTAGAGAAAGGAGGGAGTACAGGCAATACCGCAGGAAGAATGGGGGCAAGTGATTAATATTAACCTTTACATAATAAAGAGCCTCCGGCTTTCCGGAAGCCCAACAATAATCACTGGTTTTTCTGTTTGAGTTGATAAGCGTTGATGATGGCACGATGGAGGATATCCACACCACTGATCAGGGCTTCCGGATTAAAGGTCATTGCCGGGTGGTGCAGTCCTGGTCCAAGATCACATCCGAGTCCCACCATGGTGGCCTTTAAAGAGGGTTTGTTAACCGAGTAATAATGAAAATCGTCTCCTCCTGGAGTTAGAAGAGGTTCATCAACCTGTTCTTCTCCAAGAACATCTGCAATGGACTGTTGCATAATCTCAACAGCCTGCTGATGATTTTCAGCAGCAACAATTCCATGAGTTTGTGTAATTTCAATCTGTGTATGATAAAGGCTTTGCAGTGACGTGAGTATCTCTTCAACTCTACGAGTAAGTTCTTCCATCAGCTGGTTATTCTGAGCCCTCAAATCCAATGAGAAAGTTGCATTACCCGGAATGATATTCACATTTTTTCCGCCAGCCTGGAACTGTGTCATCTTTACAGAATGGGGGACACGGGGATCCAAGTGAATTTGCCGGATCATATTTACGATCTGGGCGCCCACTTCAATGGAATTGGTGTTTTGATGTGGCCTGGCTCCATGTGCATCATGGCCTTTGATTTCTCCCACTATCATTTTGGTCGCTCCGTGGACAATGACTGGAGTTGCTCTTCCAAGCTCTGTTTCCTGTCCGGGCCGAAGGTGAATTCCAAATAGGTAGTCAACATCATCGATGACTCCTTTTTCAATCATCTTCAGCGCACCGGCTCCTTTTTCTTCCGCCGGTTGGAAAATCAACTTTACGGCAACCTGGTCTTCCAGTTCCGGCTGCTCTTTCAATTTCCACAACACTCCCAAAACCATGGCCATATGGGCATCATGACCGCAAGAATGGTTAGGCTGAAATTTCCCGTCTACTTCCTGCCATAGAGCATCCATGTCCGCTCTTACAGCTACTACAGGTAATCCCTTTTCGAAATTACCGAACTTCCCTACAACTCCGGTGCAGTCCTCGAAAGTTGTGGCCTCACAGCCGTTCTCTTCTAAAATCCGCTTAATATACTTTGTCGTTTCTACCTCTTCCCAGCTAATCTCAGGGTGCTGGTGAAGATACTCAAATGTTTCCTCTACCTGCTTTTTAATCGAAGTCATAATCGTCATTTTTTCTCTCTCCATCCTTGATAAAATATTTGAACATACTTGGAGGAATATCTGACTGGTTGACTTGCTTTACAACTTCAGTCAGAACAGAATTCACGATGGATAGTGTTACAGGGCCCTTTCTCAATAACGAAGCATCAGAAAGGTTAATCAAGACTACATGATCCGCGAATTCTATAGCGGGTGATACTCGTGAGTCGGTGATTACGATTACGGTAATCCCCTTTTTTCTGGCTTCTTCTGCAAAACGGATGGTATCCATCGCGTACCGATAAAAAGAAAACACAACTACACAGGAGTTTTTCGGGGTGATATCGAGAAGTCTCGCATCGATTTCCGGGCGATACAAATATGCATTTCCGGTTATGTAGTTCAGGTTGAAGTACAGCCAATAGGCAAATGCCTGCGATTGATAGTATCCAACGACAATCACACGTTCACTTTGAGTCATCAATTCTGCAATGGAAGACAAGCTATCTGGTTCCAAATACTGAAGGTTATTTCGCAGAATCTTAATGTCTTCTTCGACATTTTGGATATAAGGGTTCTTTTCGTAATGGCTGGTTTCAGATATGGGGCCTTGGTTGAAGTGCATCATTTCCTTTCGCACTTCTTCTTGGAGTTGGCTGAACCCTTCATATCCGATGGACCGGCAGAAGCGGATAATCATGGTTTCGCTGACACCAATGATTTTTCCGATTTTCTTAGCCGGATGAATTGCGAATGTAATAGGATCATGTAACAAGCTTTCCGCTACCTTCTTCAATCCCTTGCTCAGGCTTGGGAAAGCAATTTCAGTTTCCGAGACATACTTTGGAGGCATTTCATCACCTTTTTAAAGTTTTTGCAACATTTTGTATTGAAATGAATTATACACTTCACTATAATCCTAAACAAGTGATAATATTCTAACGATTTTGGATATTATCAACGAAAACTCTAATAGGGGTGGGGAAGTGTGAAGGTGAAAACAAAAGTTGGCGGGTTGCTGTTACTCATGATGGTCCTGATTCTCGCTGCTTGTAATGGTAATTCCGAACCAGAGGCCGAGGGCTCGGAACAAGGAAGTGGGGGGGAAGTCAAGACAGGGGGAACACTGGAAGTTGCGTATCCGACACAGCCACAGACACTGGATCCGCATGGAACAACTGCTGAAGCAACAAGAGATGCTGCAAAAGTGATTTACGAGGGCCTCGTCACTATTAATGAAAATTATGAGGTTATTCCGCAGTTGGCTGATTCGTTCGAGGTAAGTGACGATAATAAAAATGTGACCTTCAAATTGCGTGAGGGTGTCCTATTCCATAATGGAAAAGAAATGACTTCTGCGGATGTTATTGCATCCATGCAGAAGTGGGCAAAAAGCAAACCTGAACTTGGAGAGCACGAATGGGTTGCAGCTGACGACTATACGGTGGAACTCAAGCTGTCTCAACCCTCTTCTCTGATCATGTACTTCTTGGCTGATGTCGGTAACCTTGCGGCCATTATGCCGAAGGAAGTAGCAGAATCCGCAGAAGCTACAGGCGCCAAAGAATATATCGGAACCGGTCCGTTCCAATTCGTTGAATGGAAACAAGACGAAGTCATCCAGTTCAAGAAGTTTGAAGATTACGTGCCGGATGAAGATGCCACAGATGGTCTGGGAGGCAAGAAGGAAGCGTTTGTTGATGCAATCAATTGGAGGTTTGTTCCGGATGCATCCACCCGTGTAAATGGGCTGATGAGCGGACAATATCACTTTGCGCACATGCTGAGCTACGACTCGATTCCTCAAGTGGAAAGCAATCCGCAAGTTGAAGTGGATGTATGGCCATATGGCATTGAAGGGCTGGTCTTTAATAAAAAAGAAGGTCTATTCACAGATGTGAAGGCCCGTCAGGCCGTTAACTCTGCACTGGACATGGAAGTAATTATGAGTTCTGCGTTCACTGGAGAAGATTACTATAATCTGGACCCGAGTCTTTTCCTTGAAAGTCAAACTGACTGGTACACAGATGCCGGAAAAGAAAACTACAACCAAAAGGATGTAGACAAAGCAAAGCAGTTACTTGAAGAGGCCGGATACAACGGGGAAGAGATTATCATTCTCACGAGCCGGGACTATGAACACCATTACAATGCAGCAGTTGCCACTCAGCAACAGCTGGAGGAAATCGGAATGAATGTGAAATTGGATGTTTATGACTGGCCGACTCTCTTGGAACGACGCAACGATCCGGGTGCTTACCACATGTTCTACACAGGATTCTCGACAACGTTCACTCCGCACCAGTTCGTATTCCTTGATTCCGGAACAGCATGGCCGGGTTGGACGAATAACGCAGAAATCGATCGTTTGCTGGATGAGATTAATGTAGCCGCTTCCCAAGATGAAGCAAAAGAATTGTATGCACAACTGCAGCAGGTGATGTGGGAAGATCTGCCGGTTATCAACACTGGGACAAACTCCCGTGTATCCGGCTACTCCAAGGATTTGAAAGGTTATACAAACCTGTCCGGTCCAAACTTCTGGAATGTGTCCATCAATCAATAAGAGGTTCTCATCATTTCCCCTATATGAAAATATAGGGGAATGATTTTACATGATTCCAACCATGGAAGAGGGGAGTAACTTTGAAGGCATATATTCTCAAACGTCTGCTATCGATGATTCCGGTTCTCCTCATCGTCGCGATTTTTGTGTTTTTCCTGATTCATATGATACCTGGTGATCCTGCTGCGGTAATGTTAGGTCCCGAAGCAACACCGGAAGAAGTCGAAAGCCTTAAAGAAGAGCTGGGGTTGAACCTGCCTATATATCAACAGTTTTTTGAATGGTCTCTTCACGCACTTCAAGGAGATCTGGGCAACTCTCTTTATATGAACCAGCCGGTTCTTGATGCGTTTACCAGTCATTTGGGACCCACATTATCACTTGCCTTGCTTGCACAGGGAGTGTCCATTTTTCTTGCGATTCCGATTGGTGTATTGGCAGCCAGAAAAAGGGGTACGGGCATCGACCGGACATTTATGATTATCGCGATGCTTGGAATGTCCATTCCTAGTTTCTTGCTTGCCTTGCTGCTGATGCTCGTATTTGGCGTTCAGCTAAACTGGTTGCCGGTTGCGGGATACACATCTCTCAGTGAAGGACTTTGGGAGCATTTGAAATATCTGATATTGCCAGCGATTTCGCTGGGTACCATTCAGGCGGCAGTCATTGCCAGGATGACCCGCTCCTCGATGATTGACATTTTAAGCATGAATTTTATCAAAACAGCCAAAGCGAAAGGGCTTAAACAAAAAGTTGTGATTTACAAGCACGCTTTCAGAAATGCGCTGATTCCGATTCTGACCATCTTGGGTGAAACATTTGGTGCATTGATTACTGGAGCGGTTGTAACTGAAACCGTATTCAATCTGCCGGGAATCGGTCAACTGGTGATCAACGCTATTACAAGAAGAGATTATGCGGTCATTCAAGGAACGATTCTATTGATCGCAGTCACTTATCTGTTCTTGAACCTGATTATTGACCTGCTCTATGGCCTTGTCGATCCACGGGTCCGGCTGAATCGTAAATAGATAGGAGGCGTTGGCATTGGAAGTAGCAAAGCCTATCCAACACAATCAACTCGTTGCGCTGGAAAAAGATATAAAAAAAGAACGGCGCCAGCTTGCTGTTAAACGTTTCTTTTCGAACAAGACAGTTTTAGCCGGTTCCATCATGCTGATTTTCTTGACTCTATTTGCATTCATCGGGCCATTGATCAGCCAGTTTACCCCTTTGCAGATTGACCCTGCCAATCGTTTGGCAAAGCCCTCTGCCGAGCATTGGTTCGGGACTGATAACTTTGGAAGAGACTTATTCAGCCGGGTTGCACATGGCGCACAAGTCTCGATGGGGGTAGGTCTCTCCGTAGCCGTTTTGACAGCAGTAATCGGCATGGTCATCGGTTTATATGCTGCGTATTACTCGGCGCTTGACCATATTCTGATGCGCATCAGTGATGCCCTGATGGCATTTCCGGATATTTTGCTTGCCATTGCCATCATGGCCGTATTGGGGCCACAGCCGGTCAATGTAGTGATTGCAGTGACTCTCGCCAAAATACCGGTCGTCGCAAGGATTGTCCGTTCTTCGGCTCTGGTCATCAAGGAACAAACCTATATTGAAGCAATGAGGGCCCAAGGGGCAAGTTCCTGGAGGATTATCTGGAGGCATATCCTTCCCAATACCGTATCGCCGCTGATTGTTCAGGTTACGTACGTCTTTGCGATTGCGATCATTCTTGAGGCGGCACTCAGTTTCCTTGGGGCAGGTGTTCCGGCTCCAGACCCAAGCTGGGGAAATATCCTGTATGACGGAAAAATCGTGATCTATAACGCATGGTGGATGACCGTCTTTCCAGGCGCTTTCATTGTTATGGCTGTATTGGCACTGAACCTTTTCGGCGACGGTCTTCGAGATCTGTTGGATCCTCATTCTAATAAAGCTTTGAAAGAGTAAGAAAGATTAGCTTTCAAACAATTCAAGTCAGGGGGGATGAACCATGGAAGGATACCCATTGTTGGAAGTGAAGGAATTGAGGACTCGCTTTTCTTCTGAAAAGGGAACCATCACAGCCGTGGATGGGGTCACGTTCAAGGTGGACTATGGTGAAACCTTGGGAGTGGTAGGAGAGTCCGGATGCGGAAAAAGTGTGACAGCTGAATCAATCATGCGATTATTGAACGAGAAATCCACTAGATACGATGGAGAGATAAATTTCAAAGGGGTGAATTTGCTGTCTTTACCCGAGAAAAAAATGCTCGACATCCGTGGGAATGAAATATCAATGATTTTCCAGGACGCTATGACATCACTTAATCCTGTCTTTACGATTGGTGATCAGATAGCAGAGTCTATTATTGTTCACCAAAATCTCGGGAAGAAAGAAGCAATGGAGAAAGCAGTAGAAATGCTCCGTCTGACAGGTATCCCTTCACCCGAAAAAAGAGTCCACGAATACCCACACGAAATATCCGGCGGTATGCGACAGCGTGTCATGATTGCAATGGCGCTTTCCTGCCAGCCTAGCCTGCTCATTGCCGACGAGCCGACAACGGCGCTAGATGTAACTATTCAGGCTCAGATATTGGAAGTCATCAATGACCTTAAAGAAGAACTGAACATGGGGGTGATCATGATCACCCACGATTTGGGTGTCGTTGCTGAAGTTTGCACCCGTGTTGCCGTGATGTACCTTGGACAGGTAATTGAAGAGTCTGACGTAGATGCGCTGTTTGCCAGCCCTCGTCACCCATATACAAGGGGACTGCTAAAATCCATTCCGACAATAACCGGAGATCGGTCGCAGAAACTGCACACGATTCAGGGAGTTGTTCCCGCACTTGACAATGTCCCGAAGGGTTGCCGGTTTGCACCAAGATGTCCGTATGCTACAGACAAATGCATGACCGAGTTCCCATTACTGGAAACGCTTGAAAACGGACAGAAAATCCGGTGCTGGCACCATCAAGAAATTATGGAACGGGAGGCCGCATCTGATGTTATTACAGCAGCAACTTGA
Organism: Bhargavaea sp. CC-171006; assembly: GCF_009761675.1. Lineage (GTDB taxonomy): Bacteria > Bacillota > Bacilli > Bacillales_A > Planococcaceae > Bhargavaea > Bhargavaea changchunensis. The sequence goes on along the minus strand of NZ_QUZH01000014.1, from coordinate 67,456 downwards.
TGGAAAAATTACAGAGCAAAAAGACACGGGCACCCCCCTTTTGCAGGTGAGAAACCTAAAAAAATACTTTCCAATCACATCTCCTTTCGGGCGTTTAAAAGGTCATGTAAAAGCGGTTGAAAGTGTGAATTTTGACTTGTATGAGAAGGGAACATTGGGTCTCGTTGGAGAGTCCGGATGCGGAAAAAGTACAACCGGACGGTCAATTCTCAGGTTGATCGAGCCAACCGAAGGGTCGGTGAATTATAGGGGGAAAGACCTTCTTCAGTTAAATCAGCGGGAGTTCAAAGGGTTTCGCAAAGAGATGCAGATGGTTTTCCAGGATCCACATTCTTCACTTAACCCAAAGAAGAGAATCGGTGAATTAATCGAGGAACCGATGGAGATTCATAAAATCGGGACTAAAGCTGATCGTATGGAGCGGGCCATGGATCTCCTTAAGCGGACCGGTATCCGTGAAGACCAATACTTCCGCTTCCCGCATGAATTTTCGGGCGGTCAACGTCAGCGGATCGGCATTGCCAGGGCGCTGGCGGTAGATCCCGCCATCATCGTTTTGGATGAGCCTGTCTCGGCATTGGATGTGTCAATCCAGTCCCAGGTACTGAACCTGCTGGAAGAGATACAGGACGAATTCAAGCTGGCTTATCTGTTTATCTCTCATGATCTCAGTGTTGTGCGGCATATTGCAGACGAAATCGGTGTCATGTATCTCGGGCATATGGTTGAGAAGGCACCGACAGATGATCTGTTTGCAAACCCTCTTCACCCGTATACAAAAGCTTTGTTGTCTGCGATTCCTATCCCGGACCGAAAACAAAGGAGGGAACGAATCATCATCAAGGGAGACGTTCCATCACCAATTGATCCTCCTTCAGGATGCGTATTCCATACAAGGTGTCCATTTGCCATGGAACAATGCAAGTCCATTAAGCCAGAGATGCTGCAACAATCTGATGGTCATCAGGTTGCTTGCCATCTATATAATTAAAGGGGATGAGCCGGATGAAGATTGAAAAAATCGTTTTGAGAAGAATGCAGTTGGAACTGAAGGAACCTTTCCAGACAAGCTTCGGAACGCAGAAAGAGCGAGAATTTTTCATCGTGGAAGCCTATAGCGAAAATCATGTAGGCTATGGAGAATGCGTGGTTAATTCCCGTCCTTTATACAATGAAGAAACTGTCAAGACGGCATGGCACATTGCAGAAGATTTTCTTATTCCGGCGCTATACAGCAAGGAAGAAATCGAACATCCGGATGAAGTGAGTGAAATCTTTAAGCCGTTTCGAAGGAACAATATGGCGAAGTCTGCGATTGAAGGTGCCATTTGGGATCTATATGCCAAAGAAAACAACATCTCTCTTGCTGAAGCCCTTGGCGGCACAAAAAAACAAATCGATGTCGGCATCAGTATAGGTATCCAGGAGTCTTCAGGAAAACTAATTGACACAGTCGAGAAGTATCTTGCAGAAGGATACAAACGAATGAAAATTAAAATCAAGCCAGGAACCGATATAGAAATGTTGGGTGCAGTCCGCAGTAAATATCCGGACATCGCGATGATGGCAGACGGAAATTCCGCCTATACATTGGATGATGTCGAGCTGCTAAAAGAACTGGATCATTTGAATCTCACTATGATCGAACAGCCTCTGGCGCACGACGACATTATCGATCATGCCACCCTACAAGCACAAATTAAGACACCTGTCTGTCTGGATGAAAGCATCCACTCCCTGGAAGATGCGAAAAAAGCAATCAAGCTAGGCAGCTGCAAAATCATCAATATTAAAATTGGGCGGGTTGGCGGCCTGACAGAAGCAAAGAAGATCCACGACTATTGTGCGGAACATAACATTCCGGTCTGGTGTGGAGGAATGCTGGAGTCCGGAATTGGACGCGCGCATAATATCGCCATAACGACACTTTCCAATTTCACATTGCCTGGAGATACAGCGGCTTCGTCGAGGTATTGGGCAGAAGACATCATCAATCCTGAAGTTGTGGTAACGGATGGGGTCATTACAGTTCCAGATCAACCAGGCATCGGCTACGAGCCGGTGGAAGAACTGTTGGATAAATACACATTGGAAGTTAAAGAGTATGAGAATGAGACGATGACAGTCTAAAGTATAAAATCTACTATGAGCAGTGGCGCCTATCCTATTGGTGTTACTGTTCTTTTTTAAGACGATTAAAACTGTTTTTCTGATGACGGACCAGAAAACACACCAATAAAACGGGTGAGGTATTCGAAGGCGTACCACCAATAGTTCCCCTCTGTTATCCATCCAGAGCGCATCAAAAGAAGAAGGCCCCGGCACGCCGGAGGCCTTCTTTCATGTTCATGTTAGCATCCCTGAGGCTAATATTAAGGCTGAATCATCAGTGGTTTTTCACCGGGTGATAGTAGACATGCTCCGTATAGTCCGTAACGATGCCATCCACATTCAAATCGAACAGGCGCAGTGCCTGCTCCTGAGAGCGGGAGGTGTACGGATAGATTTTCATTCCTGCTTCATGGACGTCATCGACCATTTCATGCGTCACGATGTTCATGTTCGGGTTAAAGTAATCTGCGTACGTGGCGAATTCAGCCAGTTGTTCCTCCGTTACATTTGCCCAGCTTGGTCCGGCAATGACGCCATGAGGAAGGCTCGGCAGAAGTTCTTTGGATTTCTGCATCGATTTGTGATTGAACGATTGGATGACAACTTTTTCGTTGTTCGGTTTATGGAGATTTCTTTTAATCAGCTCTTCGGCTACTTTCTCTTCGACCCCCGGGTATAGTTCAGGCGATTTGAGCTCAATCAGGATTCCAATCTTGCCGCGGAATGCATCCAGGACTTCCCCGAAGGTCAGGATCTTTTCACCGGCATAGTCCTCGCTGAACCAGCTTCCTGCATCAAGCTGACGAAGCTCTTCGAACGTCATTTCACCGACAGTGCCTGTCCCGTTTGTCGTGCGGTCGACCGTGTTGTCATGAATGATGACGAGCTCGCCGTCCTGGGACATCTGGACATCGATCTCAATGTAGTCCGCCTTCATTTCAAACGCTTTTTGGTATGCGGCCATCGTGTTCTCCGGTGCATGGCCCGACGCCCCACGGTGTGCGACATTGATGATTTTCTGCTGTTCCTGAACTGAGACCACGCTTCCTAGATCATTCGCTGGAGCTGCAGCCGTTGTTCCCGAAAACGAACTCATTGCAATGCCGACCCCTGTCAAAACCGTTATCACGCGCTTCATCTCATCCACTCCCTTATGTATGTTCAATGCCAGTGTAAGGGTCGAATATAAAGTGGGGATTAATGGATGATTAACGTACTGTTAGGAATGGCGGTTTGCTCCATGAAGCAAATGTAAAGGCAGAGTCTTCTATTCGATCCGATCAAGCCAATCTTCCTCTTCACCCCCCAATCGGGGGATGATTCACCAATTCCGGGGACTGTCTTTTTAGTACCTTTGTCCCTTATCATCAAAAACACGAAGGCTATGCGGCTATTCGGAATACGGTTCAAAAAGGGGGCTTCCACATACCTGAACACGGTTCGATGCTAAATAAAGCAGAATTTTGTAAGCGCATACAAAGAGAGCTTCAAGAGCAGGCTGTCAAACTCACTGGAAGGGAAGGGAGATGCCGATGAATCAGCAGGTCGATTTCGATGCGGTTGTGGTAGGTGCCGGGTTTTCAGGTTTGTACATGCTCCATTTGCTGAGGGAGGCGGGCTATTCTGCCCAGCTTTATGAAGCTGGAAGCGACGTAGGCGGCACGTGGTACTGGAACCAGTATCCGGGAGCCCGATGTGATGTCCCGGCAGAGTTTTACAGCTATACGTTTTCCGAGGAGATCCACCGCGACTGGAAATGGTCCGCTGTTTATCCGGAACAGGACGAGATCCTGTCGTATATCAAGTATGTCACCGACAAGCTGGATCTCCGGAAAGACATCCAGTTCAACACGCGCATCACGGATGCCAAGTATGATCCGGAGGCATACACGTGGTCGGTCAATGTGGGAGGCGGCCAGACTGTTACGGCCAAGTACTTTATCCCGGCAATCGGGAACGTTTCGGTTCCGCATGCGCCGGCCATTCCGGGGCTCGACAAGTTCAGGGGCCAGACATACCACACGAGCCAATGGCCACACGAGCCGGTTGACTTCAAGGGCAAGCGGGTCGCTGTGATCGGTACAGGGTCAAGCGGTGTTCAGGCGATTACGTCCATCTCCAAGGAGGCCGACCATCTTACCGTCTTCCAGCGGACGCCCCAATACGTCATGCCGGTGGAAAATCCGAAAGTGGGCGAGGATGACCTCGAGAGGAGAAGGGCCGAATTCCCGACGCTGCGCAAGCGGGTCCGCGAACATATCGTCGGCATGCCGTGCTTTGATGTGAGAAAGATGTATTCGGCTCTTGAGGACACCGAGGAAGAGCGGAACAGGCATTACGAGGCGATCTGGCAGGAGGCAAAAGGCTTCCAGATGCTCTATGCGTATACCGACCTCACGATCAATGACGATGCGAATGCGACAATTGCGGAATTCGTCCGCGGAAAGATCCGGGAGATCGTGAAGGATCCGGTAAAGGCTGAGAATCTCATGCCTACCTACCTCCTCGGAGGCAAGCGGCCGGTCGTTGCGACCAAATACTATGAATCCTATAACCAGGAAAACGTCGACCTGGTGAACCTCAAAAAGACCCCAATCACGGAATGCACCGAGAAAGGCCTCGTCACTGCGGACGGAACCGAACACGAGCTGGACATCATTGTCTTCGCGAGTGGATTCGATGCGATGATCGGCCCGCTTGCAGGTACAAAAATCCGCGGCAGGGAAGGCATTACCCTGAAAGAAAAGTGGGATGACGGCCGAAATCTGAAAACGTATCTTGGGGTCTGCCATGTCGGGTTCCCGAATATGTTTACCATTACGGGTCCGCACTTCCCGCTGACCGCCAACGCGCTCGCGGTAAACGAAGTGATCGCGGAGTGGGTGATAGACTGCATCGAGTATGCTGAAAAACAGGGCCTGGCCGAAGTGGAAGCGACGCCACAAGGGGAAGAGGAATGGACCGATCATGTCAATGAGGTCGGCAACGCATCGATCTATGCGCGAACCGACAGTTGGTATACCGGCGCGAACATCGAAGGAAAACCGCGTGCCTTCTACGGTTACACGGGAGATTTCCAGACCTATCAGGATAAATTCGAGAAGGCCAAGGACTACAAGGCTCTTGCCGTGAAGCCGCTCCAGCAAGTCGAAACCACCTGACCCGAACCATAAAACAACCAATATAGGGAGGAATTTTTGATGGTGAATTACGATCCGCAGGTAACGGCATTGATTGAGCTGATGAAACAGGCCGGAGGTCCGCCGGTCCATACCCTGACACCTGAGCAGGCCAGACAAGTCATGGATGGCATGAATGCCGTGGAGCAGGTGGAGGAAGTCGGCAGTGTGGAAGACCGGAAGATACCGGGGCCTGAATGCGAAATCCCAATCCGGATCTATAAGCCACAAAATGCGGCAGCCTCCGGTGTGCCGGTCCTTGTCTACTACCACGGTGGCGGCTGGGTGGTCGGCAGCGTGGAATCCTATGATCCGGTCTGCCGCAAGCTTGTGAACCGCGCAGAGTGCATCGTCGTGTCCGTCGATTACCGGCTTGCACCGGAGCATAAGTTCCCTGCAGCGGTCATCGATTGTCAGGCCGCGTTCGAATGGGTCAAGAAAAATGCCGCGCAAATCGGCGGTGATCCGAATCGGGTGGCAGTCGGCGGCGACAGTGCCGGAGGAAACCTGGCTGCCGTCGTGGCCGCAAACCTGAAGGATTCCGAGGAACTGAAAGTCGCCCATCAGCTGCTCGTCTATCCGACCACCGGCACCGGCGGCAAATCAGAATCATACCAAAAATACGGCACAACATGCCCGATCATCCCGACCGAAGTCATCTCCTACTTCTGGAACCATTACTGGAGGGATGCGAGTGACGAAAAACATCCGGACTTCAGCGTCTACTCCCGTGAAGACGTCAGCGGTGCGGCACCGGCGACGATCATCGCGGCCCAATATGACCCTTCCCTCGATGACAGCAAACTATATGCGCAGAAACTCATTGCGGCGGGCATTGACGTGGACTACAGGGAGTATCCGGGAATGATCCACGGCTTCTTTACGATCGATGCGCTCGACAAAGGCATTGAAGCCATTGAAGATGCGTGCAATAATTTGAAAGCGCAGTTTGAAAAGCTTCAGCCTGCAGAAGCTGGAGTCGGCAAGTAATTGTCATCGGAATAGCGGGAGGCGCCTTGCTCAGGCAAAGCGCTTCTCTTTTTTGCGTGGAATTGGCGAGAGTACACAATCGGTTGTTGAAAGTACACTTTGACCCCGCGAAAGGACACCATCATTGCGGGAAAGTGCACATTCGACCCGAAAAATTACACAATACGCGGAAAATGTCGCATGCCAACAATATTCATCGGAACATTCAAAATCATTTGACGTTTCGCATCCGGCGATTATAATCTTATCCATAGCATAACAATTGTTAGGGGTAAGGGGGATGGTCGGTGGTCACACTGGAAATGGAACAAATGATTTCAAGGCTGCAGCATGTCCCGGGTCACGAAGATCAGATCATCGAGATGCTTGAAGGGTTTCTTGAGGTGTTTCCCATTTTGGATGTGGGGCTGTTCCGATATTCCCCGATCGGTTACCTGACGGAAGGCGTCATGGCGATCGTACCGGAAGATGCCGGTTTGACGGAACTCAGTCACATCCGGGATATCCGGGATGATATCCGCACCGTGCCGCCCGTGAAGGAAGCGGTCCGCGAAAGAAGGGCCGTCCTGGTGAAAGGCGAGGAGTTTATCAAGTACAACTTCAGATACCGGTTCTCCCAGAACACGAAGTTTTTGTTGTTCGTCCCGATCTGCTTCCGGAACACGGTGATCGGCGTTCTCTCCAGCACCCAATTCTCCGCCGGGGAGAAGGAAATCGAAGCCCTGCTTCCTGACATCACACGGTATGGGGTCGAAGTCGGCCGGATCTTTGAACGGCCCTATCTGAAAAGCGGCGACTCCGAACTGCTGAATGCAAGGGAATTGGAAATCATGTATCACCTGTCCCTTGGAGAAAGCACAAAATCGATCGCGGCGAAAATTCATCTCAGCGAATTCACGGTCCAGGACTATATCAAGGCATCCCTAAAAAAACTCGGTGTCCGCAACCGCACGCAGGCAGTGGCAGAGCTGCTGAGGAAAGGAATCCTGTGACGTGGAGATGATTTCGTCATTCACGCGTGCAATCTCGTCATTCGTGTTGGCGATTTCGTCATTCAGCCGGAAAGTTTCGTCATTCATACCTGAAAAGGAGACAAATGACGAAACTGGGGCCGTGAATGACGAAACTGAAGCCTCGAATGACGAAAACGGAACCCCCGCATACGGAGATCACAAACGGGAATGAAATAATAGAGCAATCAGCTGTTTGAAATTGTAGATCACGATCGCTTCTATGCCTTCATCAGATGCCGAACGCCATCACTCTTGTGTTCTGTTTAAACAACTATAAAAAGTCTTTCAAACATCATATCCATGTTTGAACCATGTTCAAATAATTCAGGGCCCTTGTTCTCAAGCAAGGGCCTTTTCAATATAAAAAATTTGAACAATGTTCAAAAAACCTCTTTACAACCTATCCGTTAGGCGTATAATAGGGGTCAATCCGTAATAGTCTGATAATTTAACGAAGTTCAAAAATTGTTTTCCTCTCCGGATGAGGAGACTCCTAGATTCCGGCCTATTTATGTAAGCCCTTACAAAACTGGAGCCGTCGCAAACCGAGGTGAATGCCATGAGAAATGCAAGCCGTAAGCAGCAGGAGAAGAGAGAAAGAATCATCCTGTCTGCAATCGCGATTATGAACCGTGAAGGGTTCAAATACACAACGATGGAGCAGGTGGCCTCCGAGATGAGGATGACGAAGGGGTCCCTTTACTACTACTTCAGGAACAAGCAGGATCTGATGTTCCAGTGTCACGAGCTGGTGCTGGATCAGGCCATCGAAGACCAGAAGGAGGCATTCAAGGCTGAAGGGACCTACGGGGATAAACTCCGCCGAATGATCCACTGCCACATCGACTATGCAGTCAACCGGAAAGAGACGTTCAACATGATCATCCAGCCGGAGCAGGCGTTCGAAAAAGGGCAGTTGCCCTCGATCGTCGAGAAGCGCGACGATTATGCGCGACTGTTTGACCGGGTCGTTTCAGAAGGGATCGGTGCGGGAGAATTCCAAAACTCCGACGTGAAGATCATCCGGATGATCCTTCTCGGTGCGATGAACTGGGTCCAGACCTGGTACCGGAAAGACGGGCTCATCGGCCTGGACGAACTGAAAGATTTATACGCGGAATACCTGCTGAAGCTCCTGAAATAAGGAGTTTCACAAGGTCAAACATAGAGAACTTGGAGGAGATGGAGAAATGACTGAAGTTTATCTGATTGATGGTGCAAGGACGGCATTTGGAGCATTTGGCGGGTCGTTCGCCAACACGCCTGCCGATGAGCTCGGGAGGGTGACAGCGGTCGAAGCCATGAAGCGGTCCAATGTCGTGCCCGAAGACATCGACCACGTCATCTACGGAAATGTCATCCACACGTCTACGAATGCTTCCTACCTGTCGCGGCACATCGGACTCAAGGCGGGCATTCCGCAGGAAGTGCCGGCGCTGAACGTGAACCGGCTCTGCGGCTCCGGCACGCAGTCGATCGTATCAGGCACGCAGATGATCAAGCTAGGTGATGCGGGAATCGTGCTTGCAGGCGGAGCGGAGAACATGTCGATGTCGCCATACGCGAGCTTCAAGGCGCGGTTCAGCCAGCCGAAGATGGGCGGCATGCAGTTTGACGACATGCTGCTGTCGACACTGACCGACGAGTACACCGGAAGCGGAATGGGGATGACGGCGGAAAAGCTGTCCGAAATTCACGGCATCAGCCGGGGAGAGCAGGACGAGTTCGCAGTACTCAGCAACAGCCGCGCCGCAGCCGCCCGCGAATCAGGCCGGTTCGCCGAAGAAATCGTCGGTGTGGAAGTGAAGACGAGAAAAGGCACGAACACAATCAATCAGGACGAACATATCAAGCCGGAAGCAAGCACCGAAACCCTCGCCAAGCTCCGCCCTTCTTTCAAGAAAGACGGGACGGTCACCGCGGGGAACGCGAGCGGCATCAACGACGGAGCGGCCAGTGTCGTCATCGCGGGAGAAGATGCGGTCAACAAGCACAACCTGCAGCCGAAAGCCCGGATTGTCAGCTACGCCATCACCGGGGTCGACCCGACGATCATGGGGATCGGTCCCGTTCCGGCCATCCGCGAGGCACTCCGGCGTGCCGGCCTGACACTGGATCAGATGGACCTGGTCGAAGTCAACGAAGCGTTCGCCGCCCAGTACCTCGCGGTCGAGAAGGAGCTCGGCCTCGATCGGGAACGGACGAATGTGAACGGCGGCGCCATCGCGCTCGGCCACCCGGTCGGCGTAAGTGGCACCCGGATCGTATTGTCTCTTGCCTACGAGCTGAAAAAGCGGAATGGACGCTACGGCGTCGCGAGCCTCTGCATCGGAGGCGGCCAGGGAATTGCATTAGTCATCGAATCAGTCTGATTAAGGAGTTGAACGCCCATGACCACGTTGACGATTTCAAAGATGACACTTTTCGGCCGGGAGAACATCCGCGTTTACGAGGAGCGCCCGTCCTCCATTGCAGAATTCATCCATCAGTCGGTGGAAACATACCCCGATAAAACCGCTGTCTCGAGCGAGCAGGGCGACCTCACCTACAGGGAGTTCGAAAGATGCTCGAAAAACCTGGCCGCCTTTCTCCAAAATGAGCTGCATATCCGAAAAGGCGACCGGGTGGCGAGCCTGATCGGCAACAGCCTCGAGTTTCCGATCGTCTGCTACGCCTGCGCCATGATCGGGGCCATCATGGTCCCTGTCAATACGAAACTGTCCAAAGAAGAAATCGCCTACATCCTCAATCACTCGGGAGCAAAAACGGTCCTGCATCAGGAACCGCTCAAAGAAAAAATCACCGACACACCTCACCTGGAATCACACCATGAAATCACCGGACTCATCCGGAAAGTCGCCCGGGCCAACCTGGTCAATCTCCGGGATACCACCGTCGAAGAAACCGATCCCGCCTATATCCTGTACACGTCCGGCACGACCGGACGGCCAAAGGGCGCGGTCATCTCCCACATCAATGTCATCCACAGCATCATGAACTACAAAAACATCCTGGACTCTGATGAGACCCTGTCGACCGTCATCGCCGTGCCGATGTTCCATGTGACCGGCCTGGTCGGGCAACTGCTCCATCAGTTCTACAACGGCGGCACGGTCTACTCGATGGAACGCTATCAGAACGAAGCCTACATCGACCTTGTTCTCGAAAATAAGATCAATTTCCTTTTCAACGTACCGACCATCTTCATCATGATGTCGACCAGCCGGAAGTTCCTTGAGAACGACTTCAGCTTTGTACGAAAAGTCGCCTATGGCGGTTCGCCGATCTACCGGCAGACATTCGAGACGATGAAGCGGGCGTTCCCGAATGCCGAACTCCACAATGCGTATGGCTCAACGGAAACCACTTCTCCGGCGACGATCATGCCGACCGCATACGACGAAAGCAAGGTCCGCTCCTGCGGCCGCCCGGTTCCGGTCGCCGACATCAAGATCGTCGATGAAAACGGAGAAGAGCTTCCGGCCGGAAAGACAGGTGAGCTCTACATCCGGGGCCCGATGGTCGTGGAAGGCTACTGGGAAAATGAAGAAGCCAACCTGAAAAACTTCACCGACGGCTACTGGCACTCCGGTGACCTCGGCCAGATCGACGAAGACGGATTCGTCTACATCCTGGACCGTAAAAAAGACATGATCAACCGCGCAGGCGAGAAGATTTTCTCCATCGAAGTGGAGGACGTCCTGAAAGCCCATCCCGAGATCAATGAAGCGGCCGTGGTCGGTGAGCCCGACACCGTATTCGGCGAGCGGGTCAAGGCATTCATTGTCTCCCCGACGCTGGACGAAAAGGACACCGAAGCCATCCGCCAATTCTGCCTCGAGCGCCTGGCCAAATTCAAAGTACCCGAATCGATCGTATTCCTGGATGAACTGCCGAGGAATGCCTCCGGCAAAATCCTGAAGACAGCCCTGAAAAACAAAGGAGGATCATCATGCTAAAAGAACTATCCCCGAAAGCGCAAAAAATCAAGGACCAGCTCACTCAATTTATGGACGAACACGTCTACAAAAATGAGGCGGTGTACGAACAGCAGCTGAACGACGCGGAAAACCGCTGGGTCGTCCCGCCAGTCATCGAGGAACTCAAGGCGAAAGCCAAGGCGGAAGGCCTATGGAACCTGTTCATTGACAACGAGGAATACGGTCTTGGGCTGACCAACTACGAATATGCCCATCTGTGCGAGATCATGGGACGTTCCCTGATCGCACCGGAAATCTTCAACTGCAACGCACCGGACACCGGCAACATGGAAGTGTTCATGAAATACGGCACCGAAGAGCAGAAGGAAAAATGGCTCAAGCCGCTCCTGGAAGGCGAGATCCGCTCCGTCTTCTCGATGACCGAGATTGAAGTCGCTTCCTCGGACGCGACGAACATCCAGGCATCGATCACCCGTGACGGCGACGAATACGTCATCAACGGCAAGAAATGGTGGTCGTCGGGCGCGATGGACCCGCGCTGCAAAGTCGCAATCGTCATGGGCAAGTCCGATCCGGAAGCGGAAACATACCGCCAGCAGTCGATGATCATCGTTCCGTTCGATGCGCCGGGCGTGGAAGTCAAACGCTATCTGCCGGTATTCGGCTATGACCATGCTCCGCACGGCCATGCGGAAGTGCACTACAACAATGTCCGGGTTCCTGCTTCCAACATCCTTCTCGGAGAGGGACGCGGATTTGAAATCGCACAGGGACGCCTCGGGCCTGGCCGTATCCACCACTGCATGCGGGCGATCGGTGCCGCTGAACGCGCGCTGGAACTCATGATCGAGCGGGCGGACGGCCGCGAGACATTCGGCTCCCGCAACATCGACAAAGCGGTCATCCGCGAACAGATCGCGGAAAGCCGGATCGAGATCGACGCGGCGCGTCTCCTCACTTTGTCCGCTGCCCACAAGATGGACACCGAAGGCAACAAGGCGGCCCGCAAGGAGATCTCCATGACGAAAATCGCGGCACCGCGGATGTGCCTGAACGTCATCGACCGCGCCATCCAACTGTTCGGCGGAGCAGGTGTATCGGATGACACCGTCCTCGCGGCGCACTGGGCCAACGCCCGCACGCTCCGGATTGTCGACGGCCCTGACCAGGTCCACCTCCGCGACATCGCCAAGCTCGAAATCCGCGAGCAGCTGAACGAAAGGACGTCCAAAGAAAAGGAGCCCGTGCGATGAGGGCCTGGCAGATCACTAAGCTGGACGATCCGCATGAAGCGCTCCAGCTAAACAAAGTCTCACCGTCCCAACTGCAGCCCGGCGAGGTCCGCATCGGCGTCCGGGCGGCGGCGATGAATTTCTTCGATATTCTCCAGTGCCAGGGCAAGTACCAGGAAACCCACGACCTCCCGTTCACACCGGGAGCGGAAGTCAGCGGCGTCATCAAGGAAACGGCTGCCGGGTCCGTCCTGAAAGAGGGGGACCGGGTCATCGCCACACCGCTCCTGCCGAACGGCGGATTCGCGGAAGACCTGGTGATCGACGAGTCGCTCGTCTTCCCGATCCCTGATGAGCTGAGCCATGAAAAAGCGGCGTCGATGTTCATCACCTACCAGACGGCCTACTTCGCTCTCCATAGAATGGGCGGAATCAAAGAAGGGCAGGTGCTCCTCGTCCACGCCGGTTCCGGCGGCGTCGGCTCCGCTGCCATCCAACTCGGAAAAGCGGCAGGCGCCACGGTCATCGCGACCGCCGGATCAGATGAAAAAACAGACATCTGCCGCAACATCGGAGCGGACTATGCGATCAACTACCGGGCCGAAGACTTCGTGAAAGAAGTCAAGGCGATCACGGAAGGCCAAGGGGCGGACCTGATTTTCGACCCGGTCGGCGGGGACGTGTTCGACAAATCGAGAAAATGCATCGCCTTCGAGGGCAAGATCCTCGTCATCGGTTTTGCGGGCGGACGCATCGCGGATGCCCCGACCAACCACGTGCTCATCAAGAACTACTCGGTCGTCGGCGTGCACTGGGGCTACTTCAGGAAGCTCCACCCGGAAGAAGTGGCCAACTACCACGCCGCACTCATGGAGTTGTATAAGGAAGGGAAAATAGACCCGCTCGTCTACGGAGCCTATCCGTTCGAACAACTGCCGGACGCACTCGGCAAACTGTCGAACCGGGAGACGTACGGGAAGCTGCTGCTGAAGGTCGGAGAACATCAATAAAAGAAATGACCTATTAGAGGAAAGTGCTGTATTTACCTGTTGATTGCAGTGAAGGCCGTCGACTCCTGCGGAAAAGGAAGTGCGGAGAGACGCTGCAGGCGGCTTGATGCCTTCCCCGCGGAAAGCGTACGGCCGTAACGGAAATCAACAACGATCTATAACAAAGCCAAAAGAAAAGGAGTTGACAGAAATGAGATGGACCAAGAAATCAAAAATGTTGGGGGCCGTTCTTCTCGGGGCCTCGATGATGCTTGCAGCATGCGGGGGAGAGACGTCCTCTGAAGACGCCGCTTCCGCAGAAGGCGAAAAGATCACGCTCCGCGCCGCTACGGGACTCAGCCCGCAGCATGCCTGGTGGGCAGGCGGGATGGAGCCTTGGATGGAGCGGGTCACCGAGCTGACGGACGGCCAGGTGGAGTTTGAGACGTTCGTATCCGGCGAGCTGGTTGCCGTTCCGGACGAGGCGGAAGCGGTGGAAAACGGTACGGTTGACGTCGCCCTGGTTCTGCCGATTTACCAGCCGGACCAGTTCCCGATGGCGGAAGTGACTATGCTCCCGCTCAACCACTCGGACACGCTGATCGCCTCACATGCATGGAAAGCGCTACTTGAGAGCGATGTGGAGCTTCAGGACGGCAAGACGTTCACCGAGCTCCAATTCGACCAGTTCAAAGTCTTCCCGATCTCGACCACTCAGGAATACTCGATTTCGACGACCGGCAAGGAGTTCGCATCTGCGGGAGATGTCAAAGGCACATCACTCCGGACGCCGTCACGGATCCATGAGATGTACGCCAAGCAAACCGAACTCAACAGTATCACGATGCCTGCGGTGGAAATGTATGATGCGCTGAGCCGCGGCGCGTTCGACGGCAGCTTCTACAGCATCGCGGACTGGACCGGCTACGGCTTCCAGGACCTGTTCAAGTACACGGTGACGGGCATCAACTTCGGACACTTCAACGCGTTCATCGGCATGGATGAAGAGAAGTTCGAGTCTCTGCCTGAAAATGTCCAGGAAGCGATGGAACAGGCGACAGAAGAGTACTTTGAAGACTCCGCGCAGATCTGGATGGACCGCTCAGAAGAAGTGAAGAAGATGAACGAAGAGCAGGGCGGCGAGTTCGTCGACTTCGCGACGCTTCCTCAGGATGTGCAGGACCACTTTAATGAAGGAATCGAAAACACATGGGGCGACTATGCCAAGCTTCTCGAGGACAACGGCCTTCCGGGCACCGAACTCGTCAAGCTCTGGAGGGACCTTATGATCGAACAGGGCGGAGAAGTGCCTCAGAAAGTCAAAGATATGTAATAGAAGAAAAGGCGATAATCCTGGCATTATCGCCTTTTCTCAACCTAAATGGGGGTGAAACAAGATGGACAGCTATTTGGTGGTCGGAATCATCATCTTCATGATGATCATGTTTCTTCTGATGGGGATGTACATCCACTCAGTCTTGCTGGCAAGCGGCATCATCGGCCTGATCCTGCTCGAGGGCTTCTCGATCCTTCCGGGCCTGCTCGGAAATGAACCATTCAACCGGGTGGCGAGCTATACGCTCACGACCATCCCGCTGTTTGTCCTGATGGCGCAGTTTATCCTGCACTCAGGCCTGGTCCAGGACATTTTCTACATCGTGCACAAAATCTCCCGCGGCCGGCGGAGCCTGCTCGGCACCTTGACGCTCATCATCGGCGGAATGCTCGGGGCGGTATCCGGCTCAGGGACGGCGACGGCCGCATCGCTCGGACAGGTCGCGGTTCCCGAACTCCGGAAACACGGTTACAGCGGACCGCTTGCCGGGGCCATCGCATCGGCCGGCGGCTCACTGTCCGGCATCATCCCGCCGAGCATCATCCTGATCCTTTACGGGGTCGCGACGGAAACACCGGTCGGTGCGCTGTTCATCGGCGCGTTCATCCCTGGCGTGCTTGTCATGGTGACGTTCATCATCGCAATGCTGTTCTATTACCGGAGAGAAGCCAAAAGGTCCCCGGCCGCTGCGGAAGTCCAGGCTGAAATTGCAGCCGCGGCCGAGGCGGAGGCAGCGGAGGAGAATGTCCCGGTCTCGAGACTGGCCGTCTCCGTCCTCATGGGCGTGGTCATCGTCGCCACCATTTTCGGAGGCATCTATTCCGGAATCTTTACGCCGACGGAAGCCGGAGCAGTCGGCTCGGTAGTGGGCCTTCTGACCGCGCTTCTCCTCGGCAAGGTGAACCTGAATTTCTTCAAGGCCTCCCTTACAGAGACCATCAAGCTCACGGGGATGGTCATGCTGATCATGATCGGCGCGCAGATTTTCGGCCGGTTTGTCTCGCTGTCGCTCTTGCCGAGAAAGCTGATCAACCTGCTGGAGCCCCTGATGGCGACGCCGGCACTTGTCCTTCTACTGATTTCCGCCATCCTTTTCATCATGTTCATGTTCATCGAAGGGGCGGCGGTCATCCTCATGACGATCCCGGTGTTCCTGCCGATCATCACGGCGCTCCAGGTCGACGTGCTCTGGTTCGGGGTGTTCATCTCCGTTATCTGTACAATCGGCCTCATCACGCCGCCTGTAGGACTGAGCGTCTATGCGGTGTCTGGCGTGACCGGCATCAGTTCGGGTTCGATCTTTAAAATCGGTATGGGGTTTGCGGTATTTTCGATGATCGTCGTCTGCGGACTCATGATCGCATTCCCTGAACTGGCGACATGGCTGCCGTCGATCAGCAGCGGAAAGGGGTGAGCGGAATGACGACTTTCTATAAACTATACGGTTACTTCGGTGTTCTGAAGAAAATCGGCCTCGTCATCAGTGCCGTGGTCGCGCTGATCATGATGTTCTTTATTACGTACGACGTGGTGATGAGGAACCTGTTTTCCAGTTCCGTTCGGGGTGGCTTTGAGATCATCCAGAACTATATGATGCCGCTTGTCGTGTTCCCGGGCCTGGCCTATGTGTATGCGTCCGGCGTGCTTCCGAAGATGGAGCTGCTGTTTGCGAAGTTCTCGCCCGCGGTAAAGCGGATCCTCATCCTGTTCCTCATCGCAATCGAGATTTTCATCCTCATCCTGGTCGTCCAGTTCAGCTGGGGCTACGCGATGGACGGGATGGAGCGGAACACGTCCTTCCCGGCAGCCGGGACGCTGTACCAGCTATGGCCGGTGTTCTTCACAATTCCGGTTGCATTTGCGCTGATCGTCGTTGAAAACATCTTCCTGTTCATTAAAAACCTGATCGAGAAAGATCCGACCTTCGTCGTGGAATACAATCCGTCGGAGGAAGAGCAGATCATCAATCAGGCCGTGAAATGAGGAATTCCATGAGAAAAATACATGTGGTTCCGCTAAAGGAATCCATTGAACCCGAAAAACTCAAAGATTGCGTGGCAGTAGTCTACGATGTGTTCCTGGCCACTTCCACGATCCTGTTTTTGCTTGAAAAGAAATACGGGCCGGTCACGGCGGTGGAGAATGAGGCGGCGGCACGGGCATTCCGTGCTTCCGCCCATTCGCCCGCTGTCATGGTCGGTGAATCTGACGGTGATCCGATCGAGGACTTTCTTTATCCGGATCCCCAGCAGATCGGTCTTGCCGAGAATGGCGAACGGGCTGTTTTCTGTTCAACAAACGGCACGAGGGCACTAGAGAAGGCGAAAGGGGCAAAGGAGCTCCTGATCGGATCCTTGCTGAACGGGCGCTCGCTCGCCGCCTACATCGCCGAACAGACGGAAAGCGAATCGATCGTCATCGTCGCCGCGGGCAATGCCGGAAGGCTTTCGGTGGAGGACATGGTCGGCGGAGGCCATCTGATCGATGAGCTGCTGAAGCTGGGCGACTATCAGCTGTCCGATGCGGCCGTGATCGCGCACCGCCTTTATGCTGAGTCGGCGAACGCGGATCACCGGGATCTCCTGGATGTCGAGACCTTCCATCTGCTTGAGGCGAAAGGCTTTCCCGATGCGGCTGAATACGTGATCAGCCATAAGGACCGGGTCCCGGTGATTGCACGGTATTCGGCAGAGGACAGAGGGATCGTGAAATTACAAGAAGGGGTGTTTCCATGACCGTCCAAACGTTTTATATCAACTGGGAACCGCTGGAGCAGCTGCTGAGGGACAAGATAGACCTTCCGGCGGAGCCGCTCCGCTGGGAGAAATTCTCAGAGGGCTATTCGAATATGACCTATCTCCTGAAGGCGGGGGACTGGGAAGGCGTCATGCGCCGTCCGCCGGGCGGGCCGCTTCCGCCTCGCGCCCACGACATGGAGCGGGAATATACGTTGCTCGAGAAGATCAATCCGTTGTTCCACTACGCGCCGAAGCCGTATCTGCTTCATGAAGACGAAGCGATCATGGACAAACATTTTTACGTGATGGAGAAAAAGGAGGGTGTCGTCGTTGACGAAACCTTCCCGGAACGCTGGGGGAGTTCCGAGGTGGTCGGCCCCAAACTGTCCCGCAACCTGATCGGCACGCTGATTGAACTGCAGCAGGTGGACTATAAAAAGGCGGGCCTTGAGAAGATGGGCAAGCCGGAAGGATTCATGGAGCGGCAGGTGAACGGCTGGATCCGGCGCTATGACGCCGCGAAGACCGAGGATATCAGCGGCATCGGGGAACTCGAGGACTGGCTCAAACAGGCCGTCCCGCTCAACCCGGAAACGACGATCGTCCATAACGATTTCAAGCTGAATAACATCGTCATCGATGCGGACGATCCGTCGAACACGACGGGCGTCCTCGACTGGGAACTCGCCACAATCGGCGATCCGCTCAGCGATGTCGGATCAGCGCTCGCCTACTGGGGAAGCGCCCAGGACCGGGACATGGGCATCAACGCCGTCTCGAGCCTGCCCGGATTTTATTCCAGACGGGAATTCACGGAAGAATACGCAACGAAGAGCGGCCGCGACATGACCCATATCGACTTCTACCTCGCGTTCGGCTTCTACAAGCTGGCGGTCATCCTCCAGCAGATCTACAAGCGATGGGCGGACGGCACGGTGGAAGACGAGCGGTTCGGCACACTGAACGGGGCGGTCCGCAACCTGATTGAGATGGGCCATGACGCCCGGGCGGGGAAGCTGCTGTGACCGCTGTCGGATACCAATTCGACTACACGCCGCTGGTCCTTGAACCGGAGCTCGTCCGGACATTCTCAGAAAGTGTCGGATACAGTGGCCCCGGGCTGCCGCCGACGATCTACTCGGCCGCCCTCTACAAGGGAGAGCGGAATCTGTACACCTTCCTTGAGGAACTGGGGTTTGGCGAAGCCCATGTTCTCCATGTGGAACAGCACTTTGAAACGATTCGCGAACCCGAGGAGGGGGAGACCCTCCGGATGACTTCCCGGGTGACGGGGGACGAACAGAAAAAGAAGTGGCGTGTGCTGATAGTGGAAACTTCCATCCGCTCGGAATCGGATGAGGTTGCCCGCGCCAAAGCGACCTACTTCTGCAGGGAAGGGAGCCGTACAGAATGACCATGCAGCAACTCATGATTCCGGTCACCGTCACCGCGGAACAGGTCGTGGATTACGGCCATGCAAGCGGTGACCTGAATCCGATCCATATGGACCCGGAAGCGGCAAGAGCACATGGATACCGTGACCGCATCGCTCATGGACTTCTGATGATGGGCATCTGTTCGTCAAGAATCACGGAAGCGCTCGGCGAAAAGCCGGGGCGGCTGTCCGCCAAGTTCAAGGATATCGTCTACCCGGATGAGCCGCTCCAACTGGAACTGGAGATCGGCGCTGACGGGGAAGGGGCCGGCAGCCTGATCGGCCCGGACGGCAAGGTGAAAGTCGCTCTTGAATTCGGACTCAAAGGAGGAAACCCATGAATCTTCCGGTAATCGTATCGCCCATGTTTCTCGTCTCGACCCCGGCGATGGTCGTGGAAGCCTCCCGGAACGGACTGATCGGCTCAGTGCCGCTCCTGAACGCACGCACCCGGGAAGCATGCGAGGAGTGGCTCCGGGAAATCAGTTCCGAACTGATCAACGGCGAACCGTGGGCGGTGAATTACATTTCCCATAAGACTAACAAGCGATTTGAAGAAGACCTGGAACTCGTCAGGGAATTCGAACCGCCGATTGTCATCGCTTCGCTCGGACATCCGGGACGTGTCGTCGAAGCCGTGAAATCCTACGGAGGCAAGGTGTACGCGGATGTCGCGACGATCAGGCACGCACGGAAATCCTCAGAAGCCGGCGTGGACGGACTGATTCTCGTATGCGCCGGCGCGGGAGGTCATGCCGGCAATCTGAACCCGTTCGCCTTCACACAGGCGGTCCGGGAATTCTGGGACGGCACATTGATTCTGGCCGGCGCGATTTCGACCGGGAAAGACGTCCTTGCCGCACAGACGATGGGCGCCGACTATGCCTATATGGGCACACGTTTCATCGCGACCGCAGAAAGCAGCGCACCGCTGGAATACAAGGAAATGCTTGTGGAGGCAGGCCCCGAGGACATCATCTACACCGATTCCTTCAGCGGCGTCCATGCCAATTACCTCATCCCGAGTTTGCTGAAAAACAACATCGACCCGTCTTCACTCAAGCCGAGGGAAGACGTGGACCTCGCGCATATGACCGACGCCAAAGCATGGCGGGACATCTGGTCTGCCGGACACGGCGTAACAGCCGTCAAGGAAATCCAGTCAATGGCGGACGTGATCGGGCAGCTGAAACAGGAATATGAAGACGCGCTGAAGGGAGTGACCCAGCTTGTATGAAACGATTTCCATAGAGACGAAAGCTGGCATCCGGACGATTTTCCTCGACCGGCCCGAAGCAATGAATACATTCTCTGAGAAAATGATGGAAGAACTGATTGATGCTTACACGAAGGCGGGCGAGGATGACGACGTCCAGGTGATCATCGTGACCGGCAAGGGACGCGCCTTCTGCGCAGGGATGGACCTTTCGCAGGGAGATGACGTGTTCGCCTCAACCGAAAGCTTCGAGGATTTCCGGGACACCGGGGGCCGCGTCAGCCTGGCCGTTTATCGGCTCAACAAGCCGGTCATCGCCGCGATCAACGGTGCCGCCGTCGGAATCGGCATCACGATGACGCTGCCGATGGACATCCGGATTGCGGCACCTGCCGCCAAAGTCGGATTCGTCTTCGGCCAGAGGGGCATCGGGCCGGAAGCGGCCAGCGGCTATTTCCTTCCGCGGATCGTCGGCCATGCCAAAGCGCTTGAATGGGTATACACCGGCCGGATCTTCCGGGCGGAAGAGGAAAAGGAGAGCGGGCTGTTCTCCTACATCGATGCCGATCCATATGCACGTGCCGTGCAGCTGGCGGAAGAGATGATCGGGAACACGTCGGCGGTATCCAGGGCATTTTCAAGGCAGCTCTTCTATTCGATGCTCGGAAGCAGCCACCCGGAAGAATCCCATCTTGTCGAATCAAAATTCCTTCATTGGATCTCGGATTCCCCTGACGTAAAGGAAGGGATCGCTTCATTCAAAGAAAAGCGGAAAGCCAACTTCCCGATGCGGGCCGGTGAGCTGCCGGACTTTTTCAAAGAAAAGAAAGGAGCAGGCGTATGACGGTACAAATTGAGCAGGAGGGCGCAGTGTTCACCCTCACGATCAGCAATCCACCGATGAACACGCTGAACGCGGACGTGTTGCGGGAACTGGACGAAGCGATCACCAAAATTGCAGAGGACGAAACGGTCCGCGCATTGATCATCACAGGAGACGGCGACCGGGCGTTTGTGGCGGGTGCGGAGATCAGCGAGTTTCTCGGACTGGACGAAGAAACAGCACCGGCACTGCTCGGCAAGGGCAGCGGCATTTTCCGCAGGATCGAGCAACTGGAGATTCCGGTCATTGCCGCAATCAACGGCTATGCACTCGGCGGCGGCCTGGAGCTCGCACTTGCCTGCGACATCCGAGTGGCTTCGGCCAAGGCAAAAGTCGGACTTCCGGAGGCTAAGCTCGGTATCGTTCCGGGATACGGCGGCACACAGCGGCTCACCCGGATCGCAGGACCGGGAACGGCTAAGGAGCTCATCTTCACTGGCCGCATGATGGACGCAGAAGAAGCACAACGGCGAGGCATCATCGAAGTGGTTGCAGACGGGGAAGTCTTGGACAAAGCCCGGGAAATCGCCGAGACCATCACGAAAAACGGCCCGCTCGCGGTATCTGCCGCCAAACGGGCGATTGATGAAGGGGCAGCACTTCCTTTGGATGATGCGCTCCAGTTGGAGACCGACATCTGCAGCCCGCTCTTCGGGTCGGGGGATATGCGGGAAGGGGCCACAGCCTTTTTAGAAAAGCGGCAACCACAATTTACGGGGAGGTAATGAGATGAAAGTAGGGGTAATCGGAGCAGGAACGATGGGGAACGGCATTGCGCAAGTGTTTGCGCAGTATGATCACGAGGTCATTTTATGTGACCAGTCCGAAGAAGCGCTGGAACGGGCCAAACAGACGATGGAAAACAGCCTGAAGCGCATCTACGGCAAACAGGGCAAGACGGAACAGGATATCGCGGACACACTGAACCGGATTTCGTTCACGCTCGATATCGAATCGCTCCAAGACCGGGAGCTCGTAGTCGAGGCGGTCGCGGAAAAAATGGAAGTGAAGCTGGAGGTGTTCCGGAAGCTGGATGCCATCTGTCCGGAAGAGACCTTGCTTGCAACCAACACTTCGGGACTGAGCGTGACCGAGATCGCAGCCTCAACAGGACGGCCGGACAAAGTGATCGGCACCCACTTCTTCAACCCGCCGCCGATCATGAAACTCGTCGAAGTCGTCACGGGCGAGGAAACGTCCGAAGAAACGGTGAAGGCAGTCCGCGATATCTGCGGATCGATCGGGAAAGAGACGATCCAGACGGTCGACTCCCCGCTCTTCATCGTCAACCGGATCCTCGTCCCGATGGTCAATGAGGCGATGTTCGTCTACCAGGAAGGCCTCGCATCAAAAGAAGATATCGACAAGGCCATGAAGCTCGGTACAAGCCAGCCGATCGGACCGCTCGCATTGGCTGACCTGATCGGCCTCGATACGCTGCTGTTCGTCTGCGAGACGCTGCTGGAAGAAACGGGCGACTCCAAATACCGTGTGCCACAGATTCTCCGCAAGAAAGTCCGTGCCGGCCACCTCGGCAGGAAAACCGGCCGCGGCTTCTATGAATACGAGCCGGCAAAAGAAAAACAGCCATCGCTCACGTAACATCGGGAGGTGAAAACATGTTCGACCTGACCGGAAAAACCGCCCTGATCACCGGAGGCAGCAAGGGAATCGGACTCGCGATGGCCGAAGCGCTCGGCAAACAGGGCGCCAATATCGTCATCACAGGACGGGGAGAAGAAGCCCTGTCTGCGGCAAAAGAACAGCTGGGGTTTGAGGGCGTCCGGGCAGAAGCCCAGCAATCCGACGTCACCGACCGCGCCAGTATCGAGTCGGCAGTCGAACGGACGGTGGAACACTTCGGTTCACTTGATATCCTCGTCAACAACGCGGGCATGAACATCCGGAAGCCCCTTGTCGAAGTGGAAGAGGAAGACTGGGACCGCGTCGTCGACACCAACCTGAAAGGCATCTTCCTCGCCGGACAGGCCGCCGCCCGGCAGATGATCCGTCAGAAACGGGGCAAGATCATCAACATCTCCTCGGTGTACGGCCTGATCGGCGGACCCAACCAGACCAGCTATGCCGCAAGCAAAGGCGGCATCAACCAGCTCACACGCGTCTGGGCGGAAGAACTCGCCGAACACGGTATCCACGTCAACGCCATCGCCCCCGGCTATATCCAGACCCCGATGACCGCATCGTTCCTCGAAGACAAGGAACGCACCCGGAAACTCATCGGCCATACGATGCTCGGCCGCCTCGGCGAACTGGACGACCTCGCCGGCCCCGTCGTCTTGCTTGCATCAGATGCATCCGACTACATCACCGGCCAGATCATCAGCGTCGACGGCGGATGGTCGGCGAGATAATGAGGGTAGAAAAGCTCCCGGCTGCAGCCAGGAGCTTTTATCTGCGCTAAGATAGGCTCTGTTAGCCTAATGTTAGGCGGAAAGAAAATCGGGACTGCGAGGGGCAGCCCCGATTCTTCAGTAATGATGATTTCGTCATTAGAGTGGAAAGTTTCGTCATTCATCCATTCAATCTCGTCATTGGGATGAAAAGTTTCGTCATTCGCATCCGGAAAACTCATGAATGACGAAACCGGGACGCCGAATGACGAAACTAAGCCTGTGAATGACGAAACCGAAGCAGCGAATGACGAAACCACGCGCCAACCCTTCCAAGGTAAAAAAGGAGCGGGACTGCCAGAGGGCAGTCCCGATTTAAAATGATTTCGTCATTGGAGTGGAAAGTTTCGTCATTCATCCATTCAATCTCGTCATTGAGATGAAAAGTTTCGTCATTCGCCCGCGGAAACCTCATGAATGACGAAATCGGGACCTCGAATGACGAAACTAAGCCTGTGAATGACGAAACCGAAGCAGCGAATGACGAGACCGGCGCCCCCCCAAAAAAACAAGGCCGCCCCGGAGGCGGCCCTGTTTGACAATCCCATTCAGCTGTTTTTCACCGGGTGCTTGTACACATGTTCCGTATAGTCGGTGATGATGCCGTCCACGCCAAGGTCGAACAGACGGAGGGCCTGCTCCTGGGAGCGGGACGTGTACGGATAAATCTTCATGTCCGCTTCGTGAACATCAGCGACCAGTTCATGAGTCACGATGCCCATGCTCGGGTTGAAGTAGTCAGCGTATGTAGCGAACTCCGCCAGCTGCTCATCCGTCACATTCGCCCAGCCGCCACCGACGAGAACGCCATGAGGGACGTTCGGCAGAAGCTCCTTCGATGTCTGCATCGATTCATGGTTGAACGACTGGATGATGATCTTTTCATTGTTCGGGTTCTGCAGATTGCGCTCGATCAGCGCTTCCGCGACCTTTTCCTCGATTCCCGGGTAAAGTTCCGGCGCCTTCAGCTCGATCAGGATGCCGACCTTGCCGCGGAATGCGTCAAGGATCTCTTCGAATGTCGGGACCTTCTCGCCGGCGAACTCCGGTCCGAACCAGCTGCCCGCATCCAGCTGACGGATTTCATCGAATGTCAGGCTGCCGACTGCGCCCGTGCCGTTTGTAGTGCGGTCGACGGTCGTGTCATGGATGGCGACGAGCTCGCCGTCCTTCGTCATCTGGACATCGATCTCGATATAGTCCGCTTTCATCTCGAATCCTTTATGAAATGCCGCCATCGTGTTTTCCGGTGCATGTCCGGATGCCCCGCGGTGGGCCACGTTGATCATCTTCTGCTGCTCCTGCTTGGAAACGATGCTTGTGGGCTCAGCCTGTTCCGCTCCCACAGTCCCTGCAAAAGAACTCATTGCGATTCCTACGCCTGCCAATACTGTTACGATCCGCTTCATCCAATCACTCCTTAGTGGTTTGTCGACTTCAGTATAAGAATCGATTATGAAGCGGATGTGAATAGAATATTAATAAGCGATTGAGTTTCAAGAAAGTATTTTAATAAAATATCAACGATGAGCCCCCGGAACCATCCGGCCGGGGGCTTATTTCCTATGTAATAGCGGCACTACCGGGCTCGCACCCCGGCCGGAGCGGCGCGTGTTTGTTTTCCACTCTCCGTCAAGAGTGCCCGTACGCGCAGGACAGGGCGGTGCCGCGGCCCTGTGATGAGGTTAGGATATGCGCATGGAAACTATTTTATACCCGGTATTTTTATTTTTTACAGACAAAATCAGGAGGTGCTTTAGACTCTTTACTTTATCCAATTTAATAAACCATATTCTAGTACTGGGTCATTTTCAGGAAGGCGTTGCAGGAAGAAGGTACAGAATCAACCGCCCAGCCCACCAAGCCCATTACGCATACGATGTACTTGATTCCCTATAAAAGGAGAGATCTGGTGGACCCGAGATTGGCCCAGCTTCTTCAGATGACGAGTTTGTATGGAACACTGGCAAAGTTCTACGAACACAGTGACCCCGAGAAGCATATTTATTTCTACAAGAAACATGTCCAGTATGAAATGCAACTGGTCCAAATGTATTGGGCGTTGCATGGCCATGACCATCACGAAGCCCATTCCTATGATGAATACAATGACTATTATCAGGCATGACCGTACGGCATTATTTATGGGCAAAGGAGCCGATCCGGCTCCTTTTGCTGTTTTCCGTGTCCTCCATAGCATCCTTCCATTTCATTTCCCGGACGCCAGCGGAGAAGAACGGGAGCAGCGTTGCATACACTGGTGCAAAGGGGAGGGGAAGCGATGTGGAATGCCTTCTGGACGCTCCGGCTGAGGCCCTTTGTGACCCGGTACTTGCCGATCGGGCTCTACTTTGCGGGGCTGCTGTTTTTGCTTGGGGTCATCTTCCGCAATGTGCTGGCGTTCGAAGGCGTCAGGGAGTTTACCGAGGCGGAGCTGGAGAAGTTCAGCCTGTTGAAGCTGTCGATCGTAGCGATCGGGGATTCGTCTGAGCTTCAGAAGATCACGGTCAGCGCCTGCCTGATCTTGCTCTGGATCCTGTTTTTTGTCGTGGCCCGTCTCGGCATGAAAAACCTGCAGCGCCTGAAGGTCATGAACTTTGAACTGGAAGCGGAAAGTCCGGAAAAGAAAATCGAAGTTCTGAAGGGGGAAGTCGAAGACTCCATCCACCCCGCGAAGCTGATGAAGTTTTTCTCGGGGCAGGAAGTGTACGACTTTGTGTTTGAAGTGCTGCTTGAGGAAAGCTTCCAGCCCGCAGATCGGATGCGGCCGATTGGCGAGGTTTACGAATCACTCCTGTCAGGCTACCTGGAACAGACGGCCGACCAGTACCTGAAGCATTACGGACACAGCTTTGATTATGCAATCATCAGCGGGACGGAGACCGAATCTCTCTCCAAGCCCTTAAAACTCCTTGTGAACAAGGCCCGGCACTCGGCGGACTCGGTTTTTGTGAACCGGGAGGCAGACGTCTGGCCGAAGAAAAACACCTTTATCCACCGGCATATTTTTGAAGACGGGGAGTACTTCACAATCCTCACCAGCTATTCCTATGCATTCCGGACGAGTGATGACTTCCTGTTCTCTGTGCTGCACAACATCCTCATCGCCAACATCGACCGCGCGCTCCATGTCATCACCCTTTCACAACAACTGCTAAAGGAGGAGAGTCAGAATGAAAGATCGTCGAATCAATAAAGCCTTTATGGAAGCGGCATCCCAAAGGGCGCAGCAACAGATGCAGACGCACATGGACCGGCTGAAGGAGCAGGGCACTGCCCGGACATGCCGGATCGACCCGAGGCTGGCAGAGAAAACCCGGCTGTCGGACAATGATGGAGCGGTGCTGGACATTAAAAAAAGAATCAGGAAAGTCGACTGAAGGCATGCACTGTAACAGTGCATGCTTTTTAGTTTGCAAGAGACAAGCCCATTCGGTATATTGAAAGTTAATGACGAAATATTTAGAAATAAATTCGGAAAAGGGGTTTTAGCATGGATGTGAAGTTCCCGATCGGCCAACTGGACGTTCCCGAAAAGGTCACCCTAAGCGATGTCGAAGGATGGCTGGAGAAAATCAAAACATACACGACCCGGCTGAGAGAAACGGTAGACTCCTTAAGTGAAGAGGAGCTGGGCCGAAAATACCGGGAAGGCAGCTGGAACGTCCGGCAACTGGTACACCATATCGCCGATTCCCAGCTGAACATGTACCAGCGCCTGCGACTTGCATTGACGGACAACAGCCCGACCGTACCCGGCTTTGATCAAGACAAATGGGCGGTCCTACCGGATACCGAACTACCTGTTGAACCCTCTATTAAAATGCTGGAAGGCATTAATGAGCGAATTGTCGCCCTCGGCCAAAGCATCACCGAAGACCAGCTGGACCGCTCATTCATCCATGAAGCAAACGGAGAAATCAAAGTCGCCACCAAGCTGGCGAAACTCTCTTGGCATCAGGAGCACCACTTGGCACATATCAAGATTGCGTTGGAGAATCCGGGCGAGTGATACCTTAAAAAGTTCAAAGAAGGCCGACCGGTTTCCGGTCGGCCTTTATGTTTTCTGTTGCCTCTCAAAAAGAACGGTGCGGCTTGAGGAAAATACGCCCGTCTTCCACCTGCTCCACTTCGTACCTGCCGCCAATAGCGACATAGGTACCGTTAAGGGCAGTGAGATTCGTGATGATTATCCGATTTGCCTCAAGGGTACGGAAATGCTCCTGAATCGGCCGGTCTGCCGTCAGAATTTCGACACCCTTGACTGAATAGGCAATCGATCCTGACGCAGCACACTCCCATTTATCATGCGCCAACTGCCTGAATATGACCGGCTCCAATTCATCACCCCTGAATATTGGCGATAATCGCTTTGAATTCAAACTGACTTCTTCGACAAATTTTAACATAAAAAATGGTGGTGATGTCAGGTTAAGATTACCAGAGATTTTAAATCGAGTATTTTAATAGCTATTTATTTTATCTTTTTGGATTTTTTATTTCCAAATTCGGGTATTAAAAAAACATACTAAGCTTCTTCAAAGGAGGGAGGGACCATGAAGCAGCAAGATCGAACCACTGAAGTGATGATGTTTTCTTATGAATTATTGCGACTGCACAGAGACCGTACCCGTTGCCGAGACAAAGAAATACAAGCGAAAATTATGGAAGATATCAAGTTTCTCAAACAGGCGCTGAAGGAATGGGTGGCCTGAAAGACTGGAAGCCGGAAATAAAAAGCATGCGCGGACTCGCGCATGGTTTTTTATATACCATTCATCACTTCATCTGCTCCAGCCAAACATCGTAACCCTTCCCGTTCAAGTGCAATCCGTCCACCGTGTATTGCCTTGCCAGCTGCTCCTTGTCGTCCAAGAAATGCGAATGGAGGTCAATAAATTCCGACCCGCTTTCCTCCGCGACCTGACGGATGATTTCATTGAACTTGGAAATCTCCTCGTCACTGACCGCATTGCCGACCAGGTCATGGTTCACCGGCAAGATGGAGAACAGGGTCACCTCCGTTACAGAAGGATCGAAGGCATCGATAATCCCGCGAAGGTTCTTTTCGTATGTCTCGGGTTTGACTCCTTTGATGATGTCATTGATCCCGACCATCACATACGCTTCCGCCGGCTCCCGCCCGGCAACTTCATCGATGCGGTTCAGGACGAGCTCGGACGTGTCGTCATAAACACCCCGATTGATCACTTGCTCATCCGGGAAGTACTCGCCGAAAGAACCGTAATCGGTCAGGCTGTCACCGATAAATGCCTTGTCGACCGGCGCAACAGGCGACTCCTTGAAGACCGATGTTTTGGTCTGATAATATTCACTGAACGACTTGTCGGAGGTCAGCGCCCGCCACTGGGCCTTGACGAAACGCTCCCCGCCATTCAATTGGATGATCCATATCGCTGCCCCGATCAGCAGGATATTCAATAAAACCGATACCACTAGCCATTTCTTCATGATGTCCACTCCAAGTCATGTAACAGATAAAAAGTGTCTACCCGTTCAGAGCCGGATGCAATCAGAGTTTAGCAAAAGCTATGATTAAGCAACCCCGTTCCCTTATAATAGAAACAATAGGAAATGGAGCGGATGGTATGGATATCGTGTCAACGTTAACCCCCTTTGCGAAAAAACTCGAGGGATTGGACGAATACCGCCTGCCGCAGCAGGCGTATCATACGGTGAGGCTGGCGATCCGTAATCTGGTGCTGCCGCCGGGCCAAGCCATCCTCGAGCGGGAGATCAGCGAGGCACTCGAGATGAGCCGGACGCCGGTTCGGGAAGCGCTTGTCCGCTTGGAGACGGAAGGGATGCTGACGCTCGTGCCACGGCGGGGGTTCATTGTGGCACCTATTGAAGCGGATGATCTTAAGGAGATTTATGCAATCATCGGCACGCTGGACGGGCTGGCGATCGAGCTGGCCGCCGAGCGGGCGGCAGAGGATCTGCTCGGGCGTCTCGACAGCATCATCGGCAGTCAGGAAGAGGCACTCCGGTCCGGCGACCTGAAAAAGTGGTCGTCCCTGGATGATGAGTTCCATGACCGGATCGTCCGATGCGCAGACAACCAGCGGCTCACCGGCATCATCGACAGCTATGCCGACCAGTCGTACCGGGCGCGGCTGTATACGATTGCGGAGCGGCCTGTGCCGACGCAGTCGATCATCGAACACAAGGCAATTGTTGCGGCAATGAGAGCCAAAGATGGAAAGGCTGCGCGGAAGCTGATGGAGTCCCACCGGAGCCGGGCACAGAAAGAGATCCTGGAAGTGTTGAGCCGGATCAACGAATAAAAGGATTGGAAGCCCGAAAGCTTCCAATCCTTTTTGTCATTTCATCAGTCCGCCAAACACCAGTGGAACAAAATAGGTGACGACAATCAAGGTGAACACCAGCGAGAACAGGTTAAGCCAGAAACCGGCGGCAGCCATCTTGCTCATCTTAACGTACCCTGTACCGAAGACGATAGCATTCGGCGGAGCGGCGACCGGGAACATATAAGCGAATGTGGCGCCCATGTTCGCAGCGACCATCAGGATGATCGGGTCTGTCCCCAGGGAAACGGCGGCCACGGCGACAATCGGATAAACCATTGTAGCAGTTGCCGTGTTGGAAGTGAATTCGGTCAGAATCAGGATCACAGTAACCATCAGGGCAATCGAGGCAATTAGCGGGAGGCCGCTAAAGGCAGTCAGTTGCTCGCCGATCCATTTATCGAGTCCCGATTCCATGATGCCTGCAGCAAGCGCAAGGCCACCGCCGAACAGCCAGAGGATGCCCCACGGCAGCTTCTTTGCGGTCTCCCAGTCCATAATGTTGCCTTCCCGGTTTTTAGCAGGAAGCAGGAACAGCAGGATGCCGGCGAACACCGCGATCAGCGTATCATCGAGGCCTGGGATGAACTTGTTGAGGATAAATCCGCGCGTGATCCAGGCGGCACCGGTGAGGGCGAAAACCGCCAGGACCACTTTTTCCTCGTACCTCATCTTGCCGAGCGAGTCGAGGTCCTTCTTGACGATGTCGCGTCCACCAGGGATATCCTTCACCTTCATAGGGAAAGCGATTTTTACAAGGTACAGCCAGACGAGCGGAATCAGGATGGCGACAAGCGGCACACCGAACATCAGCCAGCGGGCGAAGGAGATGTCGACGTCATACATCGTCTTCACGGTTCCGGCGAGGATGATGTTTGCCGGAGCGCCGACGAT
Source organism: Bhargavaea sp. CC-171006 (assembly GCF_009761675.1). GTDB lineage: Bacteria > Bacillota > Bacilli > Bacillales_A > Planococcaceae > Bhargavaea > Bhargavaea changchunensis. Next base: position 36,758 of record NZ_QUZH01000014.1, on the reverse strand, counting down.
GGAGCCGAACCCGCCGATGGTCGCGGAATAGGCAGTCCCGAGCATAAGTGCAGTGCCGAAGGCGAATTTGCCCGGCGTCGTGTCCACGGAAGGATCATTTTTCAACGAATCGGCGACATGCTTTGCAACGGCCAGGCTGATCGGCACCATCATCAGTGTCGTTGCCGTGTTCGAAATGAACATCGACAGGGAGGCCGTCGCAATCATAAAGCCAAGAATGATCGTCGACGGGTTCGTTCCGACCGCATGGATGATCGACAGTGCGATCCGCTTGTGCAGGTTCCACTTTTCCATCGACAGGGCGATCATGAAGCTTCCCGCAAACAGGAAAATCAGCGTATCCCCGTAGTTGGCGGTCACCGCTCCGGTTTCCATGACTCCGAGGAGAGGAAGCAGCATGATCGGCAGCAGGGAAGTGACCGGAATTGGCATCGCCTCGGTCACCCACCACGTGGCGACCCAGACAAGGGAGGCGAGTACGGACACGGCCTCATCCGACATGCCGGCCGGCTGGACGAACAGCTTGATCAATAAGAAGAAAGACGGTCCGAGGACAAGCCCGATTTTCTGCGGAACGGTATACGTTGGTGCACGGGGCGGGCTTTTCAGCCGGCCTTTTTCCTCTTCAGATCCCGATGAGCCGGATCCGGCGGTGGTCACGATCGCCATGACATTCAGTGTCACAATGGCCTTTAAGAGGGCCTTGGCCTGATCGTTCCAGACCCAGAGCTGACCCCACAGGTTTTCAGCAAATGACATCTACTACTCTCCTCCTTTTCACTGCTTCGAATGAAATCGCTTTCAACAACCAATCTTGAATCAGATTGTAGACAATGAATACATTGTAGTCAATAGCAAATAGAGAAATTTCTAAAAATAAAGGATTTCAGGTGACTTTTGATACCGTTTTCATTTTCTTCTTGACTTTAATGTATACGTTAATCTAAGATTCAGATAACCAGAAACACGAAGGAGGAGCATGACGATGGCAGAACAGACATTCAAGATTGCAGTCATTCCGGGGGATGGGATCGGTAAGGAAGTCATCAAGGAGGGGCTGCGCGTACTGGATCATCTTGCAGAGGAATCGGAAGGGAAGTTTGCTTTTGAATACGACCATTTTCCGTGGGGCTGCGAGTATTATTTGGAGTACGGCAAGATGATGGATGAGGACGGAGTAGAGAAAATGCGCGACTACGACGCAATTTATTTCGGTGCAGTCGGCTTCCCGGGCGTGCCGGACCATGTGAGCCTTTGGGGGCTGCGTCTCGCAATCTGCCAGGGCCTCGACCAGTGGGCGAACATCCGCCCTGTCGAATTCCTGCCGGGCGTCCCGCACCGCATCAACCATCCGGACCCGGAAAGCCTCAACTGGATCCTCGTCCGCGAAAACTCGGAAGGCGAGTACTCCGGTATCGGCGGCCGCAACTTCCAGGGACGCGGTCCTGGCGGTGAAGTCGCTGTCCAGTCTGCGCTGTTTACGGAAAAGGGCACCGAGCGGATCATCCGCTATGCATTCGACCTTGCCCGAACACGCAAGCGCAAGAAAGTCACGAGCGTGACGAAGAGCAACGCCCAGCAGTACGGCATGGTGCTCTGGGATGAAGTGTTCGCCCGCGTCGCGAAGGACTATCCCGATGTCGAAACCGACCAGTGGCTCGTCGACGCCATGGCAGCTCACTTCGTCCTCCATCCGGAAGACCTCGAAGTCGTCGTTGCATCCAACCTGTTCGCCGACATCCTGTCCGACCTCGGCAGCGCACTTGCCGGAAGCCTTGGCATCGCGGCAAGCGCCAACCTCAGCCCGGATCATAGCGCGCCGAGCATGTTCGAATCAGTGCATGGTTCCGCACCGGACATCGCCGGCAAAGGCATCGCCAACCCGATCGGCACCATCGGCAGCGCAGCGCTCATGCTTGACCACCTCGGCCTGAAAGAAGAAGCGGATCGCGTCAACCAAGCGATCGCCAATACGACGGGACAGGGCGTCCTGACACGTGATATCGGCGGTACTGCGGACACAGTGGAAATCACTGACGCCATTATCAAGAACCTGTCGAAGGTGAATGTGGAAGCGTAAGGCGGAAAAGGACTTTTCGGGGACAAAGAAGAATGAAGAAATAGACGAGGGGTTGCCATCCGGCAGCCCCTCATTGAATAAGGAAGGTGATTCCGGTGAACATCCTCATCGCCATCGACTCATTCAAAGGCAGCCTCACCTCAGCCGAAGCGGGGAAAGCTGCGGCTGCCGGCATCTGTGCCGCAAATCCCAATGCAGAAATCGAGGTCGTCCCGCTCGCGGACGGCGGGGAAGGGACGGTAGAAGCGCTCGTACAAGCAACGGGCGGGGAATTCGTCCGCATCCAGGTAACCGGTCCGCTCGGCGACCCGGTCGAGGCGGCATATGGCATTCTCGGAGACGGCACGACTGCCGTCATCGAAATCGCAGAGGCATGCGGGTTGCCGCTCATACCTGAAGCCGATCGCAATCCGCTCAAGGCCACCAGTTACGGTGTTGGCGAGCTGATCTTGGATGCCGTTTCCCGAGGCGCGCGTTCACTCATTGTCGGCCTCGGCGGCAGTGCGACGAACGACGCAGGAGTCGGCATGCTGCAGGCACTCGGCTGCCGCTTTCTGGACGGGGCGGGGGAAGAGGTGCCGCGGGGCGGGGCGGCGCTGAGCGCCATCCGTTCGGTCGATGTCTCAGCTCTGCACCCTGATATTAAAGATCTTGACATCCAGGTCGCCTGTGACGTGAACAATCCTTTGCACGGAGAGCAGGGAGCTGCTTATATCTACGGACCGCAAAAAGGAGCGACACCTGAAATGGTGAAGGAGCTGGACAGCGGTCTCCGCAACTTCGCGGAGGTGGTGAAGGTGGAACTCGGGAAGGACATCCAGGAGATTCCCGGCGCCGGAGCGGCGGGCGGACTTGGTGCTGCGTTTGCCGGCCTTTTGGATGCCGAACTCCGGAGCGGGATTGAGTTGATCCTCGACACGATTAAGCTGGAAGATAAGGTGAAAAAAGCCGATTTCGTCATCACAGGCGAAGGCCGCATGGATGCCCAGTCTTCCATGGGCAAGACGGCGATGGGTGTCGCCGCACTCGCAAAGAAACACAGCGTGCCTGTGATCGCCCTTGCCGGGAGCGTCTCCGAAGAAGCCGCGGAACTGAACCGGCTCGGCGTCACCGCCTATTTCTCCATCCTGCAGGAAGTCGTTTCGCTGGATGAGGCGATGAACCCTGACACCGCCGGGCGCAACCTCCGCACCACAGCCGAACAGATTTTCCGGCTGATCGGGTATTCATCAAAACCATAAAAGGAAGGTCCCGAACCATTCCGGGACCTTCCTTTTTCGCAGTCAGCCATAACTTTATTGTATGGCGAATCATACAATAACGATATTTTATTTATTCTTCTATTCAGCTTACGATAGATTCATCAAGAAATCGCAGGAGGAATAGATATGACCAAGAATTACGACGTGATCGTTGTAGGAGCGGGGAACGCTGCACTGTGTTCGGCTATTGCGGCAAGGGAAAACGGTGCGGAGGTTCTGGTCCTTGAGCGCGGTCCGAAAGAAAAGCGGGGCGGAAACTCCTTCTTCACGGACGGGGCGATCCGGGTGGCCTACGAGAACCTGGATGCCATCCGTAAGGTGATCCCGCTCACAGATGAAGAAGCGGAGAAAATCGAAATGCCCAAGTACACGCAAGAGGATTTCCGTGCGGACCTGATGCGTGTCACGGAAGGCAAGAGCGATCCGAAGCTTGCCAACCAGCTGATCTCCAAATCCTATGAGACCATCGCCTGGATGGCGGAGCAGGGCGTCCAGTTCGAGCTGAACTTCGAGAACCAGTCGTTCGAAAAAGACGGCAAGCGCCATTTCTGGGGCGGCCTTCCGATCCGCACCAAGAACAAAGGGATCGGCTTGATCCAGGATCTTAATAATCGTGCCGAAGAACTCGGCATCGACATCTGGTACAACTCGCGTGCGACCGATCTGGTCATGGACCAGGGCCGTGTTACCGGTGTGGTGCTTGTGCAGGAAGGTAAACAAGTTACAGTCAGCGCTCCAAGCGTGGTCCTGGCGTCCGGTAGCTTTGAAGCCAATAAGGAAATGAGAAGCAAGGAAATGGGCGAGGAGTGGGAAGCAGCGATCGTCCGCGGAACCGAGTTCAACACAGGAGACGGCATCAAGATGGCACTTGCCGCAGGAGCACAGAAGTACGGACAATGGGACGGCTGCCACTCGATCGGAACGGACTACAACGCGCCGAAGGTCGGGGACTTCAACAAGCCGGGCGACATCTACAAAAAGTCCTCCTTCCCGCTTGGTCTCCTGATCAACAAAGAAGGAAAGCGGTTCGTGGATGAAGGCGCCGATTTCCGCAACTACACGTATGCCAAATATGGCCGCGAAGTGCTGAAACAGCCTGGCCGGACGGCATTCCAGCTGTTTGACGCACAGGTCCGTCCGATGCTGCGCAAGGAATACAATCTTGAAGAAGCCACAGTTCTTCAAGCGGATACCCTCGAGGAGCTCGCGGACATGATGAAAGTCGACAAAGAGCAATTCCTTGAAACGATCAACGCATACAACGAGGCTGTCCAGGAAGGGGAGTACAACCCGACTGTGAAGGACGGCAAGGGCACAGTGGGCATCACCCCGCCAAAATCCAACTGGGCGCTGACGCTCGATCAGGCACCGTATTACGCCTACCCGCTCACATGCGGAATCACATTCGCATTCGGCGGCGTGCATGTCAGCCCTGAAGGTGAAGTGCTGGACGAGCAGGAAAATCCGATCGCCGGACTTTACGCAGCAGGCGAAATGGTCGGCGGGATCTTCTACCACAACTACCCGGGCGGCTCGGGCCTCATGTCCGGAGCAGTCTTCGGAAAACAAGCCGGCACCTCCGCTGCGCGCTACTCGCAAGCTAAACTCACAGTCTGATTAAACACAGGAGGCCGCAGACCAGCCAGAGGAACCTCAAGAAAGCAAAATACAACCGCCGCTACATCCATCTTCGGAAGTAGCGGCGGCCTTTTGTGTTATTTAGAATGCTAGAGACAGGCTAACATTATCGGCATTTCAACGTAAGTAGATTGCAGCGGAGGGCCCGAGACTCCTGCGGGAAAAGCGTTAGCCGAAGACCCCGCAGGACGCAGTCCGAGGAGGCTGAGGCAACGCCCGCGGAAAGCGAGGGCCCGAAGCGGAAATCCGGAGGATTCAGGCAACGGCTCTTTTTAATGCCTCAATTTCAATCCGTCAGCCATTCCATGGCATCTGATTCCTTCACAAAGTTGACGAACGCCTTCACGATATTGAGCTCCAGCGATTCCTCGTGATAAAGCATCCAGGTTTTGCGGACAATCGGATTGCCGTCGGCAGTATGGATGACGTGCGACCGGATGTCATCGTTGCCCTCAAGGACCATCGACGGCAGGATCCCATAGCCGAGTCCATTCATGACAAGCTTCTTGCATGTACCGGCTTTGTCCACCTCGATGCTGACCAGGGGCGGCTCGGAAAAGTTTTCGTGCCACCAATTATCGATGGAATGTTTCAGGACCGGATCGGTATGATAGTCGATTCGCGGCAGCTCCGGCAGTTTCCGGATATCGATTTCCCGGTCGGCAGCAATACTCAGGGTATCTTCGAACAATAGATGCTTTTGTCCGTTCCAGGCATAGTCGCCCCGGACAATCGCGATGTGAACTTCCTGATTGTAGATCAGATCCGCGATGTCGCTGCTGAAACCGGTGGTGACCTTGAACTCAATACCCGGGTACTGCTCCTTGAACGCCTTCAGAAGACTTGGCATGACATAGTCGGTCGAGAAGTTGGAGACGGCGAGTCTCAGGGTGCCGGTAAGCCGCTCCTCGAAATTCAGCACGTTTTCCTTGATCCGCTGAATGGACAACAGTATTTCCGATGCGGCCTTCGCCAGGTATTCTCCCTGAGGCGTGAACTGAACGCCGCGCCTTCCCCTGTTGACGATCTTCACATTCAGCTTCCGTTCCAGCTGATGCAGTCGGTTTGTCAGGGCGGGCTGTGAGATATAGAGCATCTGTGCCGCCTTGGTAATGTTCTTTTCCTGATAGAGCGTCTGGATCAGAATCCAATCCCGTTCATCCAACCTTTTCCCCTCCTTTCCATAGAACTTCGAACAATGTTTGTCGTGTTCATCTCCCGGTTAGGATATGATAGAAGCAAAGCTAGTTCATGCCAAAACGTGAGGGTGATGTTCGTGTGTTCTTTATTCCGGGATCCTGAAAATCGTCTGCAAGACTCCACCCCATTTTATCTGAAACCCGGCGGGAAGACAGTAGAGAACGAGATTGCGGACCTGTCTCTGACCATTGGGAACATCATCGGGCAGGCTTCCGCTGAAGGCCGGGAAGTGGTCTTTTTGTGCATTGGGTCTGACAGGTACGTCGGGGATTCCCTCGGTCCCCTGGTGGGATCGATGCTGGAAGACAGCGGGGTCCCATACAAGGTATACGGGACTTTAAAAGACCCGGTCCATGCATTCAACCTGAAAGGGACGATCAAGGAGATCAACAGGCAGTTCACAAAGCCGGTCATCTTCAGTGTCGATGCATCCCTCGGCACAAAGGAAGAAGCGGGATCCGTCATCTTTAGGGAGGGGCCCGTGAAGCCGGGCAAGGGAATCGAAAAAGTGCTCCCTTCGGTCGGTGATTATCATTTTGCGGGTGTCGTGAATTACATCGACCCGCTCCCGACCTCACAGTTCCTGAACGATACGAGACTGTATACCGTCATGACGCTCGCGCAAGCAATCGTGAAAGTCATCACGGCGACTCTGCCGGACGAAAATCAGTGATAGAGGTCACCATATCAAAAGCCATCCAACTCCAGTACACCTGGTTGGATGGCTTTTGAATGTGGTACGAATCACAAGGTTGCCACGGAGACACATGTTCTTCAGATTACACCGGTCAGAACGGCGATTACGATCATGAACACGGAGCAGAGGAAGGCCCATTTAAAGGCGAACTTCTGAATATCCCCGAGGTCACGCTTGATCATGCCGGAAAGCAGGAGCGTGGAAGCTACGAGTGGGCTGAGGAAGTGTACAGGCTGTCCCAATACGGAAGCCCTGGCGATTTCCAAAGCCGTCGAGCCATACGCCGTGCCCGCTTCTGCCAAGATCGGCAGGACGCCGAAGTAGTAAGCATCATTGGACAGGACAAACGTGAACGGCATGCTGGTGATGGCAACGATCAGTGGGAAGAAGCCGCCGGCAGATTCAGGAATGATGGCGATCAATGCATTCGAGATGGCATCGACCATTCCCGTACCGGAGAAGATCCCCGAGAAGATTCCGGCTGCGAACACCAGAACAACTACCGTCAGTGCATTTCCCGCGTGTGCCTGAATCCGTTCTTTCTGCAGATCAAGGTTCGGGTAGTTAATGACGCAGGCAAGGACGAATCCGATCAGGAACAGCACAGCTACCGGCATAACGCCGATGATCAAAAGTGACATGACAGCGATAACCAGGATCAGGTTGACGAATCTAAGTTTCGGGCGTTTTAGGCTATTTTCTGCAGCGGCTGTAGCGGATACCGCCATTTCAGTCATTCCAAGAGGGACACGGGAGTTGTCCTTTACTTCGACGACTCCGATTCTAGCCCGCTCTTTCAGGCCAAGGACATAAGCGATGAACAGGATGGAAGCCATTCCTCCAAGCATCGTAGGGATAATCGGGAGGAAGAATTCATTGGCGTCCAGCCCCAATGAAGCAATCGCTCTTGTAGCCGGCCCGCCCCATGGCGTCAGCCCGCTCACGACACTGACAGCGAGCAGCGAGATGGTTGCAAGCACGAGAGGATTCATGCCGATCCGGAGGTACAGTGCAAACATCGCTGAAATGGTGATCATGTGGGTCGTCGTACCGTCACCATCCAGCGCAACCGTCATGGCGATAACAGCTGTGCCAAGTGCGATTTTGGCCGGGTCTCCCTGAACAAGTTTTGTGATCGTATTAATCATAGGGTCAAATAAGCCGGCGTCAATCAAGATGCCAAAGAACAGAATGGCAAACAGCAGCAAGGCAGCTGAAGGAGCGACTTCTTTCAGACCGTCCATCATCATGTCCCCGAGTTCCAATCCAAACCCGGCAATCACTGCAAAGATAATAGGGATTGCCACAAGCGCAGTAACCGGTGATAATTTCTTCGCCATGATCAGATAAGTGAATGTAAGAACCATCGCAATACCCAAGAACGTAAGCATGGATAAATCCCTCCCCCAGAATAAGTAATCGCTTTCATCGATGATAACAAAAAAAGCATCGAAAAAAAGTATTGTTTTTAGACTATTACAACGAGAGGGATAAGTGAAATAGTTTTATTTTAGAGGTTTTATAAAAATTTATTTATAATCCAACGTGCGATTTCTTTATACAGAAGGACGGTTTTCAAGAAACTCCACAAAACTTCTTACTGTAGGCAGCTTGAGCAAGTCCTGGTCATACATCAGCCAAGTATGTCTGCTGACCGGATTTCCATTTTTGTACGAGAGTTCATAGACATGCAGATTGTCCGTTGGCTGGAGACAGATCTGCGGAACGACAGCGATTCCCAAATCATTCTTCACCATCTCCTTGCAGGTTTCAAGACGGTCTGTTTCCATCACTACTCGCGGAGGCTCCGAAAACTGATCCTGCCACCATCCCATAATGAGCGCCTTCAGTGAATTATCAGTTTTGTAATTGATAAAGGGAAGGTCTGCAGAGTTCTCGATGGAAATTTCTTGGGCGGATATCAGACATAAGTTTTCGGTATGCAATAGTTTTCTTTCTCCGTACCACTCATAGTCCCCGCGGAAAATACCCAACTGGACCGTTGAGGAATTAAGCAGGTCCATAACCTCCGTGCTCCATCCTGTATTGACGCTGAACTGGACTTGCGGGTACTCGGTGGAGAACTCCTTTAGGATCTTCGGGAGCTTATATTGGGCAAAGTTGCTGGATACACCCAGCCGTAAGGTTCCTTTTACTTCACCCTGCATATTCATCATGTAGTCTTTTGTGTGCTGCAGTTTTTTGATCATGTCATCCGCGTACTCAGCCAGATGGGTTCCTTCCGGAGTGAACTCAATACCGCCTTTGATTTTGAAAAAAATCTTGGTCCCGAACTCTGCTTCCAGGTTTTTGAGCCTATAACTGAGTGCCGGCTGAGAGATGTACAAGCGTTCGGCAGCTTTGCTTATATTTTTTTCTTCATAAAGTACCTTGATTGCATTCCAATCTTTTTCATCCAATCTTCTCTCCTCCTTTATTAGTTATAAAAATTTTTATTAGTTTGGAGAATAAAATATCTATTTTACTTATGACAATAACTATCATACTCTAATTTTACAAGTAGGGTGTTAAATGATTTTAAAAATTAAGTAAAAAGGTGGTTGGTGACATGAAAGTTCCTGTAGTGGTGATGCGGGGCGGAACCAGCAAGGGCGTTTTCATCAATTTCGACGATATGCCGGCAGACCGGTCCCTGTGGGAGGAGTTCCTTCTGGATATCATGGGAAGCCCGGACCGCAGGCAGATTGACGGACTTGGCGGAGCCAATTCACTGACCAGTAAAGTGGCCATCATCAAGCAGTCGAAACTGGCCGGAGTGGATGTGGAGTACACCTTTGCCCAGGTCAGCATTGAGCACCAGATGGTCGATTTCAAGGGGAACTGCGGCAACATCTCTTCCGCGGTGGGACCATATGCCATCCAGCAGGGGCTGGTGGCAGCCGTTGAACCGGTCACCAAAGTGAGGATCTTCAATACGAACACGAAAAAAATGATCGGTGCGGAAGTGGAAGTCGAGGACGGGCAGGTGAAAACGGAGGGACTGTGCTCGATCCCGGGCGTCCCGGGAACCGGCTCGCCGATCTACCTGGCGTTCAAAGATGCCGAAGGGGCCGTCACGGGAAAGGTGCTGCCGACAGGAAAACCGGTCGAGCAGATCACAACATCCAAGGGTACGGTGTCCATCTCGATCGTTGATTCTGCCAATCCGCTGGTCTTCGTCAGGGCTGAAGAAGTCGGACTGACAGGCGCCGAACTGCCTCACGAGCTGTCTCAGGAAAAACTCGACGAACTGGAGGAAATCCGCTCCATTGCAGCCGAACTGTGCGGTTTTGCATCCAGAGAAGAGGCGACAGTGAAGTCACCGGCAGTTCCAAAACTGACCCTTATCGCACGGCCTCAGGATTACATGGATGTCACCGGCATCCTCAGGAAAGCCGAAAACATGGACTGCACGATCCGGATGATATCGATGCAAAAACCTCATCAGGCACTGGCCATCACAGGGGCCATCTGCTCGACAACAGCCATCTTCCTGAAAGACACGCTCCTGTATGACCTGGTCGAGCCCAAGCAGGAAGTCATCCGGCTGGGCCACCCGGCAGGCATCATGGAAACCAAAGTCGACCTGATCGCCGGCAACATCAGCTCGATCAAAGTCGTCCGCACGGCACGCACTATCCTGGAAGGAACCGTTTATACGAAGAATAACTACGAGTACGCTTATCATCTGGCGTAATGGTGACAAAAAAAGGCGCCCCTGACCGGGACGCCAACAATACAAGCTCTGATTGGCTTCCGCTCAGGCGGAAGCTTCTTTTTAGTTTATAGAGGCATTCGATCGTGGAGCGGGGGGCACCAGCACTTAACTCCTCGTAAACTGATCCATCCGAATGCTCCACATCATCTGATTATGTATGAATTGCCCATGAATAATAAAGGCCACGGTCATCATATAACCTAAAGGGGAGTTGAGCCATCCGCCCTCCAAAAACACGGAATCGTTTGAGAAGTATGCTTTTGGTGGTATACTAATGTCGATAACAGTCGAATCCGCCAAAAAGCCACCCGGGGGCAACCGGATGGCCCAGCGGATGCGGCGCAGGGAAACCTGCCCGACACATATGGATCAAGCAAAAAATGACCTCACCATCCGAGCGGCTATTCTCTAACGGGGGGTCATTTTTTCTGTGCTGATTCCATAATGGTAGCGACCAGGGCCGCGAATGCGACAGCAAACATCAGTGCCTCGTGAATAGACACAAGCCTCACCCCCTTTCGTCTGGGAGTAGGCAGATTACCTTTGCAAGCCGCACCGCTGTCCTATAATTATACCATTTGTCGATCAAAAACTTACTAGGCTAAGAGTAGGGAATACTATTCTATATAAAGGAATAAAGTAGCATTTTTGTATAATCGTTGTTTATTCTTTTGCTTGTTGAGATGCTGATTGCCCTACGAAATAGCACATTCCTTATAGACGGGGATACAATCAGTGGAATGGGCCAGTACCCAAAAAGAAGGCGCCAATATGGACGCCTTCTTTTCAAATATTATTGTAAGCATGTCATAAAAATAGTAAGGGAGACGAATCTTTATTCATCTTTACCCCAAAGCCAAGACTTCCTCTCGGTTATAGTCGATCATGGCGAGGAAAAAGTCCTCGAAATTTTGGAACCGGTCGATCTCCTCTCCGGCAAACCAGATGACCGTGCCGGGGGCGGGGGAACCCTGCAAGGCGATAACAAAGAGATCCTTGTCGAATGATGACGCGGCAATCGGAAACAGATGCTCTTTTGCAACGCCACTACACTCCAAGACATCCGGCTCGACCGAATCAAGAAATGCCATGGCATCATCCAAGACCCCGGAGCCGGTTAACTGCCCGGATCCGAACAGGTCCACTGTCTGAATAAAACCTTTCCAACCGTCGGCGTACAGCAGAAATTCGCGATACTGAGAATCCAGCGAAAAGCCCAATGCCATCTCGGCAGCCTGCAGCTGTTCTTCGGTTGCGCCGACTTCGGGCAAATGATGCGGCCAAAGTTTGTCTTTATCCCGCTTCACCAGTTCCTGTTTAACCAGATGCATGACCGCGATATGGTCTTTCCAACTGCTCATTATCCGGTCCTCCCGCCATTGATTATTGTTTGGACAAACCGATTTTGGTTAGGCCACTTAAAATCGTCAAAATCGGGCACAGCAGGCAGAAGATCGCAAATGGCACGTATTCCACTGTCGGAACACCCAGCACGCCTGCGATAAATACGCCGGCCACTCCCCATGGGACAAGCGGATTGATTACGGTTCCCGCATCCTCCAGCGCTCTTGATAGTGCTTTTTTATTGTAACCCAGCTTGGTGTAGGGTCCTTCAAACGCTTTTCCTGTGATCAGAATCGATAAATACTGTTCACCGACAAAGAAATTCAGGCCGATCGCCGTAAAGGCCGTGGCAGAAATGAGGCGCAAAGCGCTTGTCAGCATCCCTTCGACTGCCTGGAGAATCGCCGGAATGATCCCCAGCAAGAACAACAGCCCCCCCATGCCAAGCGCCAATAGAACCAGGGAGATAGAAAACATCATGCTCTCGATCCCGCCTCCGGAAAGCACGGAATTCAATTGATCCACATTGCTTTCCATGACGAATCCGGAAAACAGGATGTCAGCCATTTCCTTAAACGTGATGGAGCGATCCTGGAAAAAGGCAATCACGACACTGCTGACGATACCGGCCGATAACGTCGGGATCGCAGAAACTTTCATCATCGCAAGAACGGCGACAATGATGAACGGAATAAAGGCGACCCAGCCAATATGGCTATATTCTTTGAGTGCCTGTAAAAAGGTTTCGATCTCTTGTGTGTTCTGTCCTTTTACCGGCGACATGATGACAAACACGACTGCGGAGATGATAAATGCCGGGATCGTGGTCCACATCATGTTTTTAATATGTTCAAAGAGGGGGACACCGACGGTTTCGGAAGCGAGGTTGGTCGTTTCCGAAAGAGGGGACATTTTATCTCCCAAAAAGGCTCCGGAAACAATGGCTCCTGCCGTAATGGCCAAAGAGGCATCAAGCGCCGTGGCCATTCCGATAAAGGCCACACCGATGGTCGCTGCTGTCGTGAACGCACTGCCAATCGCCACACCGACAATGGACGTGACAACAAACACGGCGAAATACAGCGGCAGATCTGAGAATAGATGAAAACCGTAGAACATAAGGCTTGGAATTGTGCCACTCGCCATCCAGCTGCTGATCAGCATCCCGATAAAGAAGAAGATATAGACAGCGCCAAGTCCTGAGGCTGCGCCATTGATCATGCCCTTTTCAATTTCATGAATGGGAAGGCCCTTTAACCGCCCATAGACCATCAGGAAAATGATCGAGAAAATAATGGGCAGATGCGGATTCATGCTAAGCGCGATGATTCCGATGCTGATGGATGCGAAAACCACCAGCAAAACCAGAACCGCTTCCCAAACCGGTAACTTTAACTTCGACGACTGCAGCATGTCATTCTCTCCCCGTAACAAGATAGCCTCAGAAAAAGAGCACAAAAAAAGCCCTTCTCCGTATTAGGGACGAAGAGGCTTCGCGGTACCACCCTAATTGACAAGAAAAGCTTGCCCACTCAATTCGAATCCGCCTGAAAGGCGCAGGTGTAATTCACTTTGGTTCCGCTCGGATTCGCACCAACCATCCGATCTCTTTCTTCTGCGGGAATTCAAAGCTACTGTGTCTGCTGGCAGATGATGATCTTTTATCGTGAAAAAGTATAAGACTTAATTTACGGATGAACCACCCATTTGTCAACCATGGTACTGCACGTAACTGCGTCGTGCGCGCTAAGAATGCCCAATTTTGCATTGGTTGACTGAAGCCGCTCTTCATCCGCTGTAATTTCGGAAAGATGTTAAAGCCACCGAGAAGCGAACTTGTTCTGAATAATATCAGCCGACTTGGCGTATGGTGATAGGGGACTCATTAAGGATTTTTTCATCATGGTTCCTTTGAGGCTATTGTAAAGAAGTTTACCATGATAGATTCGTAAAACCTCAATCGTAGTAGGTAATTACTCAAGTTCTTTAGGTAAGAACTGAACAGCCGTAGGTAAAGTCTCAAGAGTTGCAGGTGGGAATTCGCAGTCCGAATGCTTTCACGGAATCGTTTCATAACGCCGCCATCGGTGGTATACTAATGGCGACAAGAACGATAAAAGCCATCCGGCGGCAACCGGATGGCCCAGCGGTACGGTGCGGTATTGAGACCTGCCCGACGCTACGATCAATCAAAAAATGACCTCACTATCGAGCGGCTATCTCAGATGGGGGTCATTTTTTTTGTTTCGCTTCCATAACGGTTGCGATCAGTGCTGCAAAAGCAACTGCAAACATGAGTCCCTCATAAACGGACATCTGGCCTCACCCCCTCTCGGCGGGGAGTGGGCAGACCACCCTTCGCAACCGTACCGCTGTCCCAAAATTATACCATTTACTGATAAAAAACTTACTAGGCAAAGAGTAGTTATTATTATTTTCTGCAAAGGAATAAAGTAGCATTTTTGTATAAGGATTGTTTCTCTTTTCGTATGCAAAGAGGCTGATTTCCCTATAGATTGGTAGGGGAAGAAAGGCCAGAACTCGATTGTTGTCGAAATATGGAACTCGGGAAGAAGGTGATCCAAGTGGATGCCTTCTTTTTTGTTTCATAACTAACTCTATTACTGAGATAGTATTTTTAGTCCGAATGACTCTATCTAAGAGTATTTTTAATTGTTAAAATTTAATAACACCTAGAGCCGGCTTCTTTTGAATCTCATAAGAGGAGGGGGAAGAAATGAAGCATGATGTTCGCGTAATTCCTCACACGGTGATTCAGCAGGAAGAGTCAGTCAAGGAAGTGCCAAAGGGTGTTGAGCTGATACAGGCGCCAAAGATCTGGAGTGAAACCAAAGGCAAAGGCGTGAAAGTCGCTGTCCTGGACACGGGCTGTGATACCACTCACCCTGATCTGGAAGAACGGATTATCGGCGGCCGCAATTTCACAAATGATGATCATAGCAACCCTGAGATTTATAAGGATTACAACGGGCACGGCACGCATGTGGCCGGAACGATCGCTGCCCGGGAAAACGATGCGGGGGTTGTCGGGGTCGCACCGGAAGCGGACCTTCTGATTGTGAAGGTGCTGAACCGGAACGGGTCCGGTCAATACGAGTGGATCATCAAGGGCATCCATTATGCGATCGAGCAAAATGCGGATATCATCTCGATGTCCCTCGGCGGACCGGTGGACGTTCCGGAGCTGCATGGTGCTGTCAAAGCGGCTATCAGAAAGGGGATTCTCGTTGTTTGCGCAGCGGGCAATGAAGGGGACGGCGACCATTCCACGGATGAATTCGCCTTTCCCGGCTGCTACAACGAAGTGATCAGTGTCGGGGCGGTCAACCTTGAACTGGACCCGTCCGAATTCACGAACTCCCACAATGAAGTGGACTGCGTGGCACCCGGTGAAGAGATCCTCTCCACTTATCTGAATGGGAAATACGCCACCTTGAGCGGCACATCGATGGCCGCCCCGCACGTCTCCGGTGCCCTGGCATTGATCAAAGATTATGCAAACCGTCATTTCGGAAGAAAGCTTACAGAACCTGAGCTGTATGCTCAACTGATCAGGCGGACGGTTCCGCTCGGCAATTCACCGAAGCTGGAAGGGAACGGACTCGTCTACCTGACTGTTCTGGAACATCTGGAAGGCATCTTTGAACAGAAAATCAGAGCCGCTGTTGCCTCATGAACGTTTCGATCCGGAATGAAATCTATTACGATACGGAAAAGGACCTGAAGGTGCAGGAGGACTACTACAGCGAAGTGGATTTCGGAAAAGAAAACCTCCCGGAACAGATTCACTCGCTGCTCCTCGGCACCCACACCCGCCCATTGAATTATTCACCGCACCAATACGTCTATCCCTGGGTGGACCTGCAGGAAAACGGCAAGCTGAAGAGCCTGTACTCAGGTGCCAGCCTCGACCCCATCGAGACCATCAATCAGGATCTGAAGCTCCTGCAGATAATCCGTCAGGGAGGGGTCATCGCCAGCGAGAAACTCATGTTCAATACCGAGCATGTCGTGCCCCAATCCTGGTTTGATGAAAAAGAGCCGATGAGGGGAGACCTCCATCATCTGTTTGCCTGCGAACCAGCCTGCAACAGCATGAGAAGCAACTATCCGTATCATGATTTCGAGTCGTATGTTCCTGAATTCCAGGCGGACAAGATCCGGAGCGGCTGCGGAATGGCGGAAGAAGGCAAATTCGAGCCCGAATATGGGAAAGGAATTGTTGCTCGGGCTGTCTTCTATTTCGACGTGAGGTATAAAGATGGATTTCGGATGGAAGACAAGATGGACCTGGAGCTGCTGCTGAGGTGGCACGAGGAGCATCCTGTGGATGTTTATGAAAGACACAGAAATGCGGCCATCCAGGAGCTTCAGGGAAACCGTAACCCGTTTATTGATTTTCCGGAGCGGGCGGGGGAAATGCTTGGCATATAAAGAGAGAAGGCGCCCATTGCGGGACGCCTTCTTTTTTTATTTGGTTTCCATTGGCAGTGAGGGATCGTTGGCCCATTCAGTCAGTGAACCGTCATAAACGGATACATTTTTCTGTCCCAGTTTATTTAGAATCATTCCGGTCCAAGTGGCTGCAATGGCGCTGCCGCAATACGTGATGACTTTCTTGTCCGGGTCGAGTGCGCCGACACTTCCGAAAATCTCACGAAGCTTTTCATCGTCATAAAGTTCTTTTGTATCCGGGTCGGAAAGCGCGCCAAAGAATACGTTGACACTTCCGGGAATATGACCGGGTCTGTCGTAAGTGATTTCATCTCCGCTATAGCTTTCCGGTGATAAACTATCCAAGATGACAACATCTTCATCGTCGATTGCCTTTAGGACATCCTCTTTCGTGACAAACAGTTCAGGCCTTCTTTCGCCCGTAAAATTCCCTTTTGGATAGGAACCGGGCTCTGTCGTCACCGGACGGCCTTCTTCCTTCCACTTCGGAAAACCACCGTCGAGAACCGCAACATTGTCAAAGCCTTCATATTGGAGTTGCCAAGCAAGGCGCGATGTCCAATCCGATGCGATGACTTCAGGGATATTGACGATCGCCCCCTGGTCATAGACGACGACATAAGTGCCCTCGCCGACACCCAGCTCACTGATCTTCTCTACAAATCTCTCGCGGGAAGGGTGGGTAAAGGGAAGATCTGCATCCGGGTCCGAAAGCTCCTTATGCAGGTCAGCAAATACGGCACCAGGGATATGCCCCTTTTCATATGCTTCCTCACCCGACCATACGTCATAATACCCGCCCTCTTCAGGGTGTTTCAGGAAGGTCGTAGCATCCAGCAATCTCAGGTTAGGATCATCCAATCTTTCCGCAAGCCATTCAGTCGTTACAAACTTAGGTACGTTAAGCATTTGGACAGCTCCTTTAAAACAGATTTATTTAATCGGAATTAAAAATAGCGTAACACGCAGTTATGCTTCTTTCAAACGAATCACATCTAGAATAAAAAGGAAAGCGACCATTGCGGACGCTTTCCTTTCAGTCTTTGTAGTGGACCAGGTCATACGGGTAATAGGGGACGTCTTTCAGTGTTCTACCAGGAGGTCGTTCCGTGGTGGAAACCGTGGGCCGGCGGTACATTACTTGGATGGAACTATAACTTTATAATCGCTAGGTATATGTAAAACTGTTTCGTAATATTGAGCTTTGGTGTATTTGTCTGAGATATCTTTCTCAATTGTTTTATAAGTTATATAAGCTTTGTCTATCTGTTCTTTTTGTACAATTGCTTGGAGACGCATCTTTTGTTTGATACTGTCTAAGTCCTGACTCTTAGAGATTTCGACTACTATCGGTTGTGTACCCTTGTTCATATATATAGATTTAATCGTATTTTCATCATCATTATTTAAAACCTGAGAAAAGTCCTCTATGTTTTCTTTTGTTTCTGGCAACGACTCAATGTAAGCATTCAAATAATTTTCTTCCCATTTCTCTTCATTCATAGAGAAATTATATTCTTTTATTGTGTAGGTTAAATAACCTGTAACAGCAAATAAAATAACTAAGAAAGAGAAGCTATAAATCCAACCTTTCAGAGAAAGGGCTTTTTTCTCTTTAAATAAAAAAACAATAAATGCAACGGTTATGAAAATCCAGATCGCTCCTGCGATTATAGCAAGTGGTGCATTAGAAAGAGCGGATACTTCTTCCTGTACTTTAATTACATCTTCAATATTAGGCACATCTACACTCCTGAATGTTGTTTTTGAACTGTCCCGTTTTTGGTGACTTTGAGGGTATTTTTGGATTATATCTTTTTATTTTCCCATTATCTTGAAGGTTTGCTGGCTTGTCCATACCTAGTTGTCCTTCCAAGCACGGTTTTATGTGCATTACGTAGTCATAAAAAAAGCACCCATCTGGATGCTGATAATGATGTTAATATCTTGCTAATACCTATGCATGCTAAAACAACTACTGCTTATTGTACTAATTTGTTTGTACACTCAACTAAACGGGTTACCCGTTGCATGAAGCCTTCTTGTAGTGGACCAGGTCATAAGGATAATATGGAACACCCTTCATGCTGCTATCATCGATTCCCAAAATCTTCACTACAGCCCCGCTTTCAAAGCTCCAATACCCACAGTAAATAGCATCCCGGTGGTTATGGGTATCATGCCAGCCGGCATGCTTGTTGCCGTCATACCAGTACTTCTCTAGGTATTCTTTTAATATCTCTGGCTGCGCTTGTTTGTTACCGCTTTTAATGACATCAAGAAGTCTGTCGTAGGGAACTTCAACCCTTGCTGAACCTTCGGGTGTTGAACTGCCTTGGATCACCAACTCAATGATAGGATTTTGAAGGTCATGCTTCCTCACCAGGTCTACGAGTCGGCTGAATAACTCGTTCTCCATCTCCAGCATGACACCAACGGAGAGCACCCAAAGCATCTGTTCAACATCTCTGACGATCCACGTTTTCTCCATCGATTCGATCAGCGGGGGCATCAGTGCTTCGATTTCTTCTATTGGCCGCCCTGCGGAATACAGCGCCCTCAGCTTTTTGAGATATCGGTTATTCAAGATGGAATAGCCATTGTGAACACCGGGATCGTCAGCACCCCGGGCTTGTTTTACTTGTTCAATCGCCAGTTGGAATTGTTGAATGCTGTCATCCGCCCAGTTCAGATAATCCTCAAAATAGCGTTCGTCTTTGATGAAGTCGCGCATTCTTCATCCCTCCTGGCCGGTGTCTCGGGGATGGACCATATCATATGGGTAATAGGGGACATCCCTGAGAATCTGGTCATCCAAACCAAGGATTTTGATGATCGCCCCACTTTCAAAGCTCCAGTAACCGGGGTAAATGAGGTCGTCGTCAAGGTGGGAGTCATACCACCAGGCATACTGATGGTCCTTGTACCATTCGTTCTCCAAATAGGATTTCAGTTGGGTGACCTGCAGGTCAGGGCGATCTCCATCAATGATCGGGTGGAGCTGCCGGAGCGGTTGTCCAAATAAGGATGAAGTCTGCCGGGGCTTTCGTGTGTTCAAAAGGAATTCAATCAGGGCATCCCGGCCGGCGTAGGTCTCGGCCAGCCGTTTCACTTTGGAGAATAACGGTTCTTCGATCTCCAGCATGATGCAAATGGACAACAGCGAGACAGTTTCCAGGTAATAGTCGTAGCTTTCGATGGCGTGAGGTTTCCAAGTTTTCTCCATGAGGTGGATAGTAGGCGGAAGGGTATCCTGAATCTCCTCCAGCGGAGCACCTGCCGAATACATTGAGAGCAGTTTATTGAAATAAAAGCCGCTGAGGGATATATAGCCGCTCTGGACCCCGGGGTCGTCCTCGCCACGCTCGCGAACGACTTTCTCCACCAACTCCTCGAATTCTCGGATAGAGTCGTCTTCGAATGCCAGTTTTTCCTTGAAAAAGGCTTCGTCTTTCAAGTGGTCTCTCATCTCATTCATCCTCTGTAGTGAACCATGTCATACGGGTAATAGGGGACGTCCTTCAGGCTGCTATCATTCAGATCTAGTATCTTCACAATTGCGCCGCTCTCAAAGCTCCAATATCCCCGGTAAACAAAATCATCAATGGCATGCGTGTCATGCCAGCCGGTGCCTTCGTGGGCCGGGTACCAGTCGTTTTGCAGGTATTGAGCGAGGTGCATGACGGAAGTATCTTTGTCGGACGCCATGAGGACATTGGCTAATTTTGCGTAAGGCCGGTCCATAAGAAAATGGCTTTTTCCGCTCACCGAACCGTTCATCAGGAAATCCATCAGCTTGTCATGATCCTGATAAATTTTGGCAATCCGTTTGATCCTATTCATAAGCCCTTCCTCGATGTCCAGCATGATCCCAATGGACATCAGCCAAAGGCATTCATTGTAGTAATCCATGTTCCGGTTCACCGAAGGGGTATAGGCTCTCTCCATGATCCCGACAACTTCAGGGAGGAATCCGCGAATTTCATCCAAAGGGCGTCCCGCCGAATACAGCGCAATCAGCTTGTTGAAATAAAGGACTTCCAAATAGTTGACGAGCGTGTAGACGCCTTCACCGTCAGGCCCTCTTTCTGCAATTAAAGCCTCTGCGGCACGTTCGAACTTTGTGATTCTGGCATCGTGATTATCCAAAAACCCCTCAATATAGGCCGTGTCCTTGTATCCGTCTCTCATACCACTCATCCTTTGTAGTGCACCATGTCATACGGGTAATAGGGGACGTCCTTCAGGCTGTTGTCGTCCAACCCCAAGATCTTTACAATCGCTCCGCTCTCGAAGCTCCAGTATCCATGGTAGACAAAATCATCGATCCCGTGGGTATCATGCCAGCCGGCGATGTCGTGCGCGGGGTACCAGTGATGTCTCAGGTAATCTGCGAGTTTCTTTACATCTTGATGGGTGCTAGTGATGACTCCATATAACTTTGAATAGGGCCGATTAATAAAGAACTTTGTTTTTCTCGATTTCATATTTCTGTTCAAAAGAAATTCAGCCAGTGCATCCTGGTCGTGATAAATACTTAGCAACTGTTCTATTCTGGACCACAGTCCCTGGTCGACTTCCAGCATGATTCCGATGGAGGAAAGCCAGATGGTCTCAACATAGTAATCGTAAGACTCGTGAACCAATGGATCTTTGGAGCGTTCCATGCTGTTCACCACGTCTGGGAGGAAGTCCTTGACTTCATCAAGAGGACGGCCGGCTGAATACATGGCGATCAGCTTGCTGAAATAAAACACATTCAATGCAATAAATAACGAGTGAACACCCTTATCCTCGGCACCTCTTTCTTCGATAAGAGTGGCTGCCACGTTCTCGAATTTCTCAATTCTTGCATCGTGAAAGTCCAAAAAACCTTCAAAGTAATCAGCGTCTTTCATGTGGTCTCTAATCAAATCGAATGCACTCCCAGCTCAATCTATGTAATGAACCATGTCGTACGGGTAATAAAGGGCATCCTTCAGACTCTCATCATCCAGCCCCAGTATCTTCACAATCGCGCCGCTCTCGAAGCTCCAATAGCCCCGGTAAACAAAGTCTTCTTTGTGGTGGGTATTGTGCCAGCCGGCATCCTCGTGTCCCTCATACCAGTCGTTTTCCAGGTATGCCTTTAACTGATTAACCTGATCCGATGAATCACTGCCTGTCATCACATCCCAAAGCTTCAGATAAGGCTCGTCCAGGAAGAATTCCTTGTTTTCAATCCGGCGATCCAGGAGGAAATCAATTAACGCATCCCGATTCCGGTAGGTCTCTCCCAAGCGCCTAAGCCGGTCCATCTGCTTCTCATCAAGCTCGAGCATGTAGCCGATCGACAGCATCCAGACGCACTTCATGTAATAATCGTAGCTCTTGATTACCGATGGCCTCCAAGCTTTCTCCAAGTTATCGATGACTTCCGGGATAAACTTCTTGATCTCATCAATCGTGCAGCCCGCTGAGTACATGGCAATCAGCTTGTTGAAATAAAACACGTTGAGTGAAACAAACCCGCTCTGAACTCCTTTATCATCGGTACCTCTTTCAGAAATGATCGTTGCCATGGCATCCTTGAACCTATTGATCTGCATTTCATAAAATTCTAAGTAACCTTCAAAATACGATTTGTTCTTGCGGGTATCTCTCATCTTTGGCCCTCTCGTTTCTTGAAATGCACCATGTCATACGGGTAATAGGGGACGTTCTTCAAACTGCTATCATCCAGATCCAAGATCTTCACAATAGCTCCGCTCTCGAAACTCCAGTAGCCGGGATAGATTATGTCATCAATTAAGTGGGAATCAAACCACCATGCCTTGCCATGGCCTTTATACCAATCATCCTCCAAGTATGATTTTAGACTGAGGACCTGCTGAGCAGGGTCGGTACCGCTGATGATCGGCAGAAGGTTTTTGTAGGGGCGGCCAAACAAGAAGGTGGACTTGGGGCGTGAATCCCGAGGGTTCAGCAGAAAATCAACCAAAGCATCCTCCTCATAGATCATTGCCAGCTGTTTCACACGGGAGAGCGATGTCTCGTCGATCTCCAGCATGACTCCTATAGAGAGCAGCCAGACCACTTCAAGGTAATCGTCATAGTTTCCAATTGCATTTGTAGGCCGGCTTCTTTCCATCAGATCGATCAGCTTTGGAAGGGCGTCCTTGATTTCATGAAGCGGGCGTCCGGCAGAATACTTGGCAATCAACTTGCTGTAAGAGTAAACACTCAGGGAGTTATAGGTGTTATCGACACCTTCATCGCCTATTCCGCGCTCGTAAATTAACTGTTCCACTAGATTCTCTAACTCACCGATTGCGGAATGATAGTTTTCGATGTAATCCTTGAAATAGCCTTCATCCTTCATACGGTCTCTCATCATATCTATTCTCCTTAACCAGACATCCGTTACCAACAGTTTACCATTTGGAGTTTTGGCCAGTAGGTATAGTGGAGAAGAAATAAAAAAGAAAAGCGCCCGTTGCGGACGCATTCTTTTCAGTCCTTATAGTGAACCATGTCATAGGGGTAGTAGGGAACGTCTTTCAGGCAACTGTCATCCAGCCCGAGAATCTTTACGATTGCACCGCTTTCAAAGCTCCAGTATCCGGGGTAGATGATGTCATCATCATGGTGCGCCTCATACCACCACGCTTTTTTATGCCCCTTATACCAATCATTTTTCAAGTAGGATTCTGGCTTCTGGGTTTGTTGTTCAGAAACATCGCCATGAATGACCGGCAGAAGTTTTTTGTAAGGCAACCCAAATAAGAATGTGGAGTGATGAGGCTCCCATCCAGAACGACGGGAATTCAGAAGGAAATCAACCAAGGCATCTTGCTCCTTATAAACCTGGGCTAACTTCTCCAGCCGAGCGAACAGTGAATCTTCAATTTCTAACATGATTCCGATGGCCAGTAGCCAGACCGTTTCCAGGTAATAGTCATAATCCTTAATGACGCCGGGATCCCAGGTTTTCTCCATGGAATCGATTAGCGGTGGGAGAATATCTTTAATTTCATCCATCGAATACCCGGCAGAATACAAAGAAATCGCTTTGTTGAAATAGTATCCACTCAACGAAATGTATGCACTGTAGACACCTCTATCGTCAGCGCCACGCTCATTGATCAGCTGCTCCGCCAAGTCCTCAAACTCCACAATTGCGGAATGATGTTGTTCGATATAATCCTTGAAATAATCCTCGTCTTTGAGGTGGTCTCTCATCAGCATCGATTCCCTTCAATTAGCTTGCAATACCATTGGAGTTAAGGGTATCAGTGCTGTCTGAGAAGTGAGCGGTGGCAGGGTCTTTTAGAGGAAGGACTTGAAAAAGAAAAGCGCCCATCGCGGACGCTTTTCTTTTAGCCTTTATAGTGAACCATGTCATACGGGTAGTAGGGGACGTCTTTTAGGCTGCTGTCATCCAGTCCGAGGATCTTTACGATTGTCGGCAAGTACTGCTCTGTGGCGGCGCAGGTGTGCATTAACCCCGTAAATCATCCGGTGGAGCGGGTCACCCAGCATCATATGACGTACCGGCGCCGTTCGTACGTTTTTGCAGATACGGATGACGAGGAGATTTTTGATTGGCGGCGTTCCCACCGGGTGAAGATCGGCCATGATGTCTGGATCGGCCACGGTGCAATCATCATGAAGGACGTCACGATCGGGGACGGAGCGGTGATTGCATCAGGAGCGGTGGTGACGAAGGATGTGGCGCCGTATACGATCGTCGGCGGGGTTCCGGCGAAAAAGATCAAGGACCGTTTCCCGAAGGAGATCGCGGACAAGCTCCAGCGGATCGCCTGGTGGGACTGGCCGAGAGAAGTGATCGAAGAGCGCTTTGAGGAACTCAATGACTTGGAGCGATTTTTGGAGAAATACGGTCAATAAAGGGAACGGGTCCGGAAGCAGCATTTCCGGACCCGATTTGTTTTGGGTGGAGGTGGGGATTTGCTCCCTATTCGTAGTGATTCAACGGGGTGGAGGTAGTGATTCAGCCCCCTATAGGTGGGGACTCAGAGGGGGTGAGGTGGGGACTCGCCTGTATGCCCTCATACCGAAGGCCCCTAATACATAACTTTTACAAAAAGTAAAAGATTATTTGACTAATGCTAAAAACCTACGTACTATTGCACTAATAACTTCCAATCTCTCAAGAAAGGATGATTTCATGCTATACGGCAATACACCATGTTTCCTCGATGCGAAGAACATTTCCAAGTCGAAGGACACCACGGATATCGACGCGGTTGTCTACGGGGTGCCTTGGGAAGGTGCGGTGACGTGGGGGGATTACACGGGCTGCGAGCTGGGGCCGAAGGTGATTCGTCTGGCGTCGGGACGCTACAGCGGCTATCTTCCGGAACTTGACCATATCGATGTGTTTGAGCATATCCGTCTGGGGGACGCCGGGGACATCGATGTCGTGCCGGCGGATGTAGAGGAGACGATGGACCGGATTTCCGGTTTCACCTCAGAACTCTGGAAAAGCGGCAAGTTCCTGATCGGGCTCGGCGGCGACCACGGGATCACGTACCCGATCATCAAGTCGCTCACTGAGACGACAGGCAAGAAGGTCGGGATCATCCACCTGGATGCACACTATGACAACATGCCGCATTATCAGGGTGACAAGTACGCCCGCTCCACGCCGTTCGCGCGACTGTATGAACTCGACGGCGTGCGCAATGAAAGCCTGATCCACACCGGCATCCACGGACCGCGCAACAAGCCGGACAGCGGGAAGATCGCGCGTGATGCCGGTGCGGTCACGCTGACGGTCAACGATATCCGGGGCCGCGACCTGAAGGAACTCGCAGATGAAATCTACGAGATGGCAAGCAAGGACGTCGACTGCGTGTACCTGAGCATCTGCAGTGATGTGCTCGACTTCGCCTTCAACCCGGGCGGACCGGTCGACGGCAACGGCATCACTTCTTATGAACTCGTCACGCTCGTCCACGAGTTCACGAAAAAAGGCATCATCGGCATGGACTTCGTCGAAGTGTACCCGCAGCAGGACGCCAACCAGAACTCCGCGCACTTCGTATCGACAGTCGTGCTGTATGCACTCGCGGGCCATGCGCTGCATCAGCAAAAAAAGCAGGAAAGCAGCAGCCAGGAGACGGTCAGCTCCAGAAGCTAATAAAACAGAACAGGTGAAATCATGACAGCCAAGGAACATCAGGACATATTCAACCGCTACATCCCGATCGCCGACATGATCGCAGCGACGTTCGGCAGCCGCTGCGAAGTAGTGATCCATAATCTGAGCGACCTCGAGTCTTCCCTCATCTATATCACCGGGAACGTCACGGGCCGGAAGATCGGCGCGCCGACGACCGAGGTGATCCTGAAGGAACTCAAGAACCACGGGGACGAGATCGAAGACATGCTCGGGCAGGTCACCCGGACCGAGGACGGGAAGTTCATCCGGACGTCCACATCGTTTATCCGCGACAGCCGGGGCAAGGTCATCGGCCTCATGGGCATCAACTTCGACATCTCGGCATTCGCGGAGATGGATTCCGTTATCAGCGAGTTCACCGCCGGGATGAAAGATCAATTCGCCCCTCCTAAAGAGTCCTACGCTCAGACAGTCGGAGAGGTGTTCGAGAAGCTGATCGATGATGCCCTGAGTGAAGTCGGCGTCCCGATCGAAAAGATGAAGAAAAGCGAAAAGGTTCGGTTCGTGAAAAAGCTCGAGGAAAACGGCGTGTTCCTGATCCAGGGGGCCGCCGAACGCATCGGCGCGGTGCTCGGCGTCACGAAACAGTCGGTCTACAACTATCTGGACGAAACCCGGTGACGGCCCCAAAGGCCGCACCGCCTTCGGCAAAGTTGAAAACGCTTTAGGGGGAAACTATCAAAAGGGGTGGAAGGATGGAAACAACCGTAAGCAAATCGGAGGCTCCCAGAAGGGGACTGGTGGAGCGGCTTAAATCCATCGGTCCGGGAATGGTCATCGTCGCAAGCTTTATCGGACCGGGTACGGTCACGACGGCGACACGGGCCGGGGCTTCGTTCGGATATGCCCTTCTCTGGGCGGTCGTGTTCTCGATTCTCGCGACGATCATCCTGCAGGAAATGAGCGCACGGCTCGGCATCATTACGCAAAAGGGCCTAGGGGAGGCCATCGCCGAGCAGTTTTCCAATCCGATCATCAAATACGGGACGATGACGCTCGTCATCGTGGCCATCACCGTCGGGAGCACCGCCTACATCACGGGCGACCTGATGGGCGGCTCCACCGGCCTGTCGATCCTTACCGGGCTGCCGCAGAAAGTAATCGGCCCCGTGCTCGGCATCATCATTTTGTTCCTGGCACTGAAAGGGTCCTACAAGATTGTTGAGAAGTTCATGATCGGGCTCGTGCTTGTCATGGGCATCACGTTCATCACGACGATGATCGTGGTCAGGCCCAACATCGGCGAGGTGTTCCAGGGGGCCTTCCTGCCATCGATTCCGTTGGGCTCGATCATCACGGTCATCGCATTGATCGGGACGACGGTCGTGCCGTATAACCTGTTCCTCCACGCCGCAACGGTGAACGAACGATGGAAAAGCCCGGACGATCTGAAAGAATCGCGCAGGGACAGCATGATCTCGATCCTGATCGGCGGGCTGATCACCGCGGCCATCCTGATTACCTCCGCGACGGTGATGAAAGGCATGACTGTTGAAAGCGTCGGCGACCTGTCCATCCAGCTCGAGCCCGTGCTCGGCAGCTGGTCATCCGCCTTCATCGGAATCGGATTCTTCGCGGCAGGTTTGTCCTCCGCGCTCGCGGGTCCGCTCGGCGCCGCCTACACCATCTCCGGCCTCCTCGGCTGGAAAAACGGCATGAAAGACAAACGATTTAAAGCGGTATTTGCCGGCATTACGGTCTTCGGCATCTTCTCCACACTGACCGGCTTTGAAGTCGTCTCGGTCATCATCTTCGCTCAGGCGATCAACGGGATTTTGCTGCCATTCATCGCGTTCCTTTTGCTCGTCATCGTCAACAACAAAAAGCGCCTCGGCGGCTACGCCAACAACCTCACTCAGAACATCATCGGCGGGGTTGTCGTGATCATCTGCGCGGGACTCGGTATCTACAGCCTGGTCGATGCGATCGGGGCGTTTCTTGGATAAAAGCATAAAGGAAAGCCCGGACGGATTCCCGTCCGGGCTTTATTGGGGTTGGTGGAGATTCAGGCAAGTTTGGTAGGAGCTCAGTATAGAGAAGGTGGGAACTCGCACCCCCCTTCGTAGGGATTCACACCCCCATAGGTAGGAACTCACGATTCCTTGCCAAGTCCCTCTCTTATGCTTCCGTTTCCTGCAATCTTCCTCTGAAATCCTCTTTTGTTTCCCTTTTCTTCTGCTGTAACCGAAGAAACAGATTGTTTAAAAGTAAGGATACGATAATGAAAACTGTGCCGATATAATCATAAGCTGTGACGCTTACACCTTGGGAAATTTGAATGACTAGCGTTGTGACGGGCACAAAGTTAAGAAATAACAACCCATTCAACGGTGTGATGACACTTACGCCATAGTTCCATCCCACCAGTGCGATCACTCCAGGGAAGATGACCATAAATGCAAGATGCGGGCTTGTAATGGTCAATGTTTCAACGGTTGGAAATGAGACATATCCTGTAAGCGTTACACCAATCACGACAACAGCCGCAGTAGCCGTTCCGAGCAAACAGCTCAAAGTCGAATAGCGCAATGCAGACCAGCCATCGTTACTGAATCGGGTTCCACCCATCGTGTACACTACCCACCCAACGACTGCGATAAAGATCAATAAAGATGGAATGATTGCATTTGAAGCTGAGAAGAAGGCGCTGAAATCGCCTTTTGTTACGACTAACGATGCGCCGACAAACCCAAGAACTACACAAAACATCGTAAATGCATGAGGTCGTTGCCTAATGAACACCCAAGCAATCACAATAGAAATCATAGGCATTAACGATTCCATAATCGAAGCAATCATCGTACCCGGATCACCCAATAAATCCTGTCCCCAGAAAATCAGCAAATTATAAACCGCAAAGGCCATTGTTCCAAAAAACCAAAGGAGCCGGCCCTTCCCTTCAAAACGGAAAGCTTCCTTCCCTTCCTTCCAAAACAGCCATACAACTAAAATAATCGTTACAAAACCATACCGAAAAAGTGTGAAGTAAAATGGGTCGATATGTTGAAATGCGTGATTCGCAACTGGAAACATGGCTCCCCAGGAAACTGCGGAAATCAGGCATAACATAGCGGCCCATACTACGGTGTTCTTCATGATGTTCTATCTCCTTCAACTCTATTAAATCACAGGTTCGATATCTCTCAAAATGAACAATAACGATGCCTGCCATCTCGATTAGTGATATCATAAGAAGGAGTATATTGAAGGAATGATCATATGGAATTTAAAGACTTAGAGATTTTTCAAATGGTTGCACAAAAAGGTACAGTTACCGATGCTGCAAAAGAATTAAGTTATGTCCAATCCAATATCACCTCAAGAATTAAAAAACTTGAGACTGAAATGAATACAGCTCTTTTTAACCGTCATAGTCGTGGAATGACATTAACGCCGGAAGGAAAAAAACTTCTTGTTTACTGCGAAAAGATCCTTGCACTGACAAATGAAATGAAGAAAGTCGTTCAAAGTAAAACTGAACCGGCAGGCAAACTTGAAATCGGGACTGTCGAGACCGTTATGAAATTGCCGGTTATACTGGCTTCTTATAACAAAAAGTATAAAAACGTAGACTTATCCCTCTTCACTGGTGTGACTCATCAACTCCAAAATGATGTGCTGCACCACCGTTTGGACGGTGCTTTCGTGACAGAAATCGATCACCATCCTGAACTGGTTTCCCATGATGTTTTTCAAGAAGAGCTTGTCCTGATATCAGACAGTACGAAGACTTCTTTGGATCAACTAAAAGAAGAACCGATTCTTTGCTTTAGCGAAGGATGCGGCTACCGGGCACGACTGGCAAAGTGGTATCAAGATCAAAACATCACACCGCAAAAATTAATGGAGTTCGGGACATTGGAAACGATTTTGGGGAGCGTAACAATGGGACTGGGCATTACGTTCGTTCCCAAATCAGCTGTTGCCCATCTGGAAGAAAGAGGAATCGTGCACTGCCATTACTTGCCTGAAAAATATAGTAAAGTCAATACAGTATTCATTAGACGGAAAGATGCCTATTTAACGTCCACACTCGAAAAGTTCATCGAAACATTTGAACGGATCGGCGAAATGGCATACCCGCTCGCGAATAAAAAAGTCCTCAGTACTTGAAAAAGTATCTGAGGATTTTTTCAGTGATTACTGGGGTGACGTAGTAACTCGCACCCGATTGGTAGGAGCTCAGTATAGGGGAGGTGGGAACTCGCACCCCCCTTCGTAGGGATTCACACCCCCATAGGTGGGAACTCACTAAAAAGGAGGAGTGTCCATGCACTCCTCCTCCAACATTACTTAGCTGCTTCACTTGCCAGCCATTCATCCTCAGAGTACACATCAATCGTAGCCATAGCCTTCTCTCCTGATAATTTATAGAAACTAAAAATGTCCCATCCGCTTCCCTTATCGGGAGGCGTTTTTTTGTGCGGAATAGGTTGTGATTCCAGTTATTGAGTGGTCCGAAAGTTCCGAAAAACGGACCTTCTTTATAGTATAATAGAATCAAAAAGGGGGAGATTGAATTGGGTGTTGAAGAAGAAAAGTATATGGAGAAAGCATACATAGAATGGCTGTTGTCCGACCTGGGGAAGGTGCAGTTGGCAGGGCTGGCTTTTCTGGTCGACTCAAAAAAAACGATGAGCCAATATGAAAAATTACCGGAAGGATTTCTTAAAAATCATCTACTTAAAGCGAAGACGAGAAAGTTCCTGAGGGATAAGAAGTTCTTGCTTCCGTTGTCATTCTTGGTGGATGAACCGCAGAGGGAGTGGACAGCTGAAGAGTTGATTGAGGCGGCGGATGAGCATGGCGTGCCGGCATCCGCAAAAGCCGCCGCCCTGTTCAGCAAGAATTTTCACGAGGAAGCCTATCTTCTGTATGAGCAGAGAGACCAGGCACCCGAACAGCAAAGCTCGGTGACAGATACACCGGAAGCGCCTCCTTCTGCACCTGCGCAGGACCAGGAGAAAAGTAATGACAAAAAAGTAGAAAAAAAACTCCAGAAAAAGATCGATAATCTCAGGCAGGAAAATGATGCGCTCCAGGCGGAAGTGCGGAAGCTGAAGGAAGAGATCAAAGACCGGACGGCGGAATGGATCCAGCAGGAAAACCGGCTGAAGCAGGAAACGGCGGAAGAAAAGAAACAGCGGATCCAGGCCGAAGAAGCACTGGAGGCCGAAAAGGCGGCCCGCGAGAAGGCGGAAAAGATGGCTGAAGAAATGAATGCACTCAAGTCCGAACTGCATGCCAGGGAACTCTCGGCGGCACCGCCGGAGAGCGCAGCTACTTCCGACGGGGACGCAATCAGGCTTGCCTTCATCGGCGATCCCCGCAACAGGAAGCTGGTCTCACAGCCGGGTCTTGAAGTGGATGTCTACAACCTGGATACGATCGAGCAATATCTGGAGCAGGCGTCTTCCTATGAAAAATGCTATTACCTTTCCTATAAGATCGACGAGGTCGAATTTGAAATGAACGTGCCCGCAGAGTACCGGGCATCGATCATCACGGTGGAAAACTTCAAACAACTCAAAGACAAGATGGGAGAACTAACGATATGAACTTGAACTGGGAACCGTATGCACTTGGAGTATTGGCTGAAGACGGCTATGCCACGAATTACTACTCCTCCATATTCGTCAATAACGCAAATGATCTGCAATGTTCGATCCGCATCATCTCCGGCATGCCGAACAGCTTTCCGAGCAACCAGAGGACGGTGACGGTATATGGAACAGAGTTCGAAGAACATGGCTTCGAGGATGAACACTTCGACCGGACCTACCGGATCAACAGCCTGAAGGAGTTCCTCAGCGACATGCTGCTGGTGTTCCAGGTGGACCGCAAATCCACGCCGCGCGGGGATTTCTATAACGCCCGTAACATTCATCTAATCCCAAAAAAGTCCTCTTTCCAGGAGGACATGAGCTTCACCCCGATCCCGCTGTTCATGGAAAAGAAGCAGCGGGCATCCGGACAGGACACGCCGTGGGAGCCGTTCGTCAAAAATTTGGTCGAAGGCACCTATGTCGGTCGCAATGACCATATTTCCAAAGAACTGGACGACACGCCGGGCTTCCTGCTTTACCGGACAGCCCAGTCCGAATACTATGCAGCCGGGGAGTTCGACAGCCATCACCACGCACACGGAGGATTCAGTTTTACAAGTGAGGAAGGGGAGATCCGCCATGCGGTGATCAGCCGCGAGATCACGGATGAGATCTACTTCTTCCAGGACGTGGCGTTTGTCGGGCTGGACGAGGAAAGCCGTATTCTCGCAGAAGTCCGGTCCGGCCGGCCGATCACGGACATCACCGGAGCGCCCCAGCCGGCAGCCCGGGAAAATGCCGCGGTGGAAGCGGCGGCGACGATCCTACAGGAGAAGGCGGCAGCACCAGTTGCCACAGCCACTTTGCCGGCAGTAGAAAAACCGGCCGTCCCGTCCGCGGCAGCGCCTGAAGCGGAAGAAAAGGCTCCGGAAGAACTGTTCATGAACCAGTTCATCGCCGAAACAAAAAGGATGAACCTCGTCTACAACCTGGAGGATCTGTACAACTTCCACACGTGCGTGAAGTCCGGCAGCCTGACGATCCTTGCCGGCATGAGCGGAACGGGCAAGTCCCAGCTGATCAATGCGTACCAGCGGGGCCTCCACATCGACTCCGGGAAGTTCCTTATGATTCCGGTGAGCCCGACATGGACCGACGACACCGACCTGATCGGCTACCCCGACATGATGAACAACGTCTACCGCCCGGCGGAGAGTGGCCTTGTAAATCTGCTGATCGAGGCGGATAAAAACCGGTCCGAGACGTTCATCGTCTGCTTTGATGAGATGAACCTTGCGAAGGTCGAGCATTACTTCTCGCAATTCCTGTCTGTGCTCGAGATGGAGAGGGGCCGGCGGAAGCTGAAGCTGTACAACCGGGACCTCCAGAACAAATTCTACAATGGCGACTATTATCCCCCCGAAGTGCAGATCGGGGAGAATGTCATCTTCACCGGTACGGTCAACCTCGATGAAAGCACCCACCAGTTCAGCGACAAGGTGCTGGACCGGGCGAACCTCATCAAGCTGGACGTCATGCCGTTCCGCCGTCTTCTTGAAGAAGAACCGGCCGGGGAAAAGGCGGAACCGAAGCTGAAAACGTCGTTCGCCGTCCATGAATTCGTCGTCCAGGACAAGAAAATCGGGCTGACCGGCGAAGAGCTGGACTTCCTATGGGACGTGCACGAAGCGCTCCGGGAGCTGTCGGACAACCAGGGCATCGGGCCGCGGATCGTCAAACAGATTGATTCGTACCTCAAGAACATCGGAAACCTTCCGGATTGCCCGATTGACCGGGGAACCGCATTTGACCTGCAGTTCACCCAGCGGGTCATGCCGAAGCTCCGCGGGTCCGAAGACCTGCTTTCGCAGCTGATCGGACGGTATGACCATGAACGGAAAACAGCCGGACAATCCGTATTGACCGAACTGTTCGATCAGTACGGCGAGGTATCGGACTTCACCCGCTCACGCCGGATGGCTGCCGAAAAAGCGAAAGAGCTGATGCGCAATGGCTACGCATTTTAACGTCAGATTCGTCGAACGGTACGGGACAGCCGAACACATCGTGGAATGCGACCATTTCCGCAAAATCGGGGAAGAAGGGTATCTGACGGAGGAGCGGCTGCTCACGGAAAACACCGTTCTGGAGATTGAATTCCAAGCACCGCCGGGGACGAAGCTCTACTTTGACGGCCTGGACCAGATGGAGCGTGCCTATGTCGAGGAGGACGGCGACGGGCTGTATTTGCGGCCGAGGGATACCCCCTACGTCCTGTACAACCCGAACATCCGGAATAACAGCCCATATCCGTTCATCCCCGGCACGTACTTCCTGAAGGTGGTCACGCCGGAAAATGAAGAATTTGAAGCGAGGACAAAGGTGACGACAAAGCGGGTGACGGAAGACCAGCACAGCCTGATGATTGATGAAATCGAGGACGCCGTCCGCGGGTTGTCACGGCATGCGCTCAGGAAGCGGAGCATCTACAGCGTGGCTGCGCTTGATATTTTCGGGCCGGGCCGAATCGATGAGTATTCGGTGATCCTGTCCAACAAGGAGAAGATCATCTCCGGCCTGTCGTTCATCAGGAAGACCCGGCGCTACTCGGTCGTGAAGCGCCATCCGGTCATTCCGAGAGCCAAGGCGAAGAAGATTGATGCCAAATCGGTCAAATACCTGATGATGCACCCGGAACAGCAGAGCACCATCCAGGCGCCCGTCTCCCACCTAACTTACGATGTGCCGGAAAACCGCTGGGTCAAAGGAATCGCCCAGCTATTGCTCCGATACGTCAATGAGATGGCAGCCTGCTTCCTCACGCCCTACAACCCGAACTACGACCGGGTCCGGGCAAGAGAACTCCGCCAAGAGCTTGCGGTGATCGAGGGCCACCTGACCGACTTCCTGCATGACCGTTGGATGGCAGATGTCCAGGCGACCACTTCCGGTCAGATCCCGATGGCCCTTTTCCAGATCGGGCCCTTCCGCGTGTTCCTGCAGATCTATCAGCATCTGAAGAAAGGCGGCCGCCCCGACGTGTCACAGCCAAGACTCCAGTTTCACCACAAGCGGTCGGACCTGCTGTATGAAATCTGGGGTTATATGAAAGTGGTTGGCTTCCTCCGGAACGAAGGCTACGGAGTCGTGAAAAACTGGTTCCGGACGGACGGTTCCACCTTGGACGACACGATCGTCCATAACCGGGAG
Organism: Bhargavaea sp. CC-171006; assembly: GCF_009761675.1. Taxonomy (GTDB): domain Bacteria; phylum Bacillota; class Bacilli; order Bacillales_A; family Planococcaceae; genus Bhargavaea; species Bhargavaea changchunensis. Next base: position 2,400 of record NZ_QUZH01000014.1, on the reverse strand, counting down.
GCCTCGGATTACGTCGAACTCGTCAAAGACGACACGGTCATCCGAGTGTTCTATGACGACCAACTGCCGAGAAGAAAGCGGGACCTGAACCCGTTCAAGACGCTCCAGACGATGACGAAAAACCGGCCAGACTGCCGCCTGGATGTCTGGAAATCCGGCAAGTTTCTGGGCACCCTCATCTTGGACTTCAAATACCGAAGGAAAGATTATCTTTGGAGCGAGGCCCGACTTGAAAAAGGGACACCGCTTGCTGTCATGACCCAACTGGAGGCTTACGCCCAATCCATGCAGACCGACACCAAACAGCTGAACGGCCAATTCGACCCCCTCATCAACGCCCGGCCAGTCACCGAGGTGTGGGCGGTCTACCCGGTAAAGGGAGAGCATCCCGGAAAGACAAAGAAAGTCGAAGACTATGATATCCACCTCGTGGAACTGAGCCCCGGCTCGGACCATGGATATTTTGGAGAAAAGCTGATGACTGCTATCGGCAAGATTCTGGAACGGGGAGCCACCCTTAATGGAGGAACAGGCGCATGAAATACGTAGAGCTCGACTTCACACCGCAGCTGGAAAGGACGATTCGGAAGAGGGAAGAGTCGCTGGAGAAGCTGCTGAAGGAAACAATGGACAAGTACCTGCCCCGATTTGAGGAAAAGGGGATGGATCTCGATGGCGAATTGGAGCGGAGAAAGGACGAGCTGTTCGAACCGGGGTATGAATCCTCGCTCTCCCTGGCGGTACTTGACCGCGACGGGGAACTGGAAGAGCTTCACATCATCGACATCTGGGCCTGCCGCCGTGTGTTCCTCGGCCTGTGGGTGAGCCTCCCGTTGCCGGGAAGCCGCATCACCGGTGAACTTCTTGATGAAACGGATGAAGAAATCAGGATGGAGTTGGAGGAATTCCTGCAGGAAAGCCTTGAAGACGAAGACGAATAAAGCCACCTGAACCGAACCCTATAAAGCGGACAGCTTAATAAAAGACCCTGCTTATGCGGCGATGAGATGACTCCGGTATTGTGCCGGAGTCATCTTTTTTAGATTCCATTGATATCGGTGGTTGTTGTACTCGTAAACATACTCATCCACCAGTAGTTTGAGCTCATCGAAGGTTTGGCATTGCCTGTAGTCAATTTCATCTTTCATATGACCGAAGAAGGATTCCATCGGCGCATTGTCCCAACAATTTCCCTTTCGGGACATTGATTGTTTGATGTTCAGGTCCTTGATGCGTTTCTGATACTCGGGATGGGTGTAGTGGAACCCTTGGTCTGAATGAAGGACGATTTCCGGATGAAGATTCTCTCCAAGAGCTCCTTCAAGCTTGTCCAGCGTCCGGTAGACGATTGGCATGGAAAGGCTGGTCGTCAGTTCATGGACGAGGATTTCCTTGGTCGCCGCATCCTTTATCGTGGAAAGGTAGGCTGGCTGGCCTTTGCCGTGATACAGATAGGTAATATCAGTCAGGAGGACCTTGCCCGGCTCATCCTGTTGGAACTCACGATTCAGGTGATTAGACACCGTACGGTGTTCCTGCGTCGCCTTCGCCATCTTCCTGTAGGGATGGGCTCTCCGGATTCTGGCATGAAGGCCGAAGAGGCCAGTGAGGCGAAGGATTTTCTTGTGGTTCATGACTACGCCATATTCATTCCTCAAAATCATATGTAGGGTGCGGTATCCTGCTTTCCCTTTCTTCCGTTCCTGGATCTCGATCAGTAGAAGGGCATCCTCATAATCCGCCTCCGCACGGAGGTCGCGTGAATCACGGCGGATCAGCCATTCATAGTAACCCTGACGGCGGACTCCCGCGACCCTGCATAGATAGGCGACGGCTCTCTTGAGCCCAAACGTCCGGATCACTTCTTCAATCAATGCATATTTCTCTCCCGGTGTAAGCCTTACTTCCTCAGCCTCCTCTCGGCTGCCTCTAACTTTTTTAACAATTCCAGTTCAGCCTCTAGATACTTGATCTTAGCCTGTGCCTTTTTCAGTTGTTCTTCCGCAGACAGATCTCGTGTTACCGGCCGGCCAGTGCTTCCGCGGCCCCGACGCTCAGACAACAGTCCTTCCTCGCCAAGGGCGTCATACGATTTCCTCCATCGCTTTAGCGATTGTTTAGGTATATCCGTCCCAATCTGCTTGGGATCCAACCCTGCCTCCAGGAAGATTTCGTATGGCGTCTTGCCTTCCTGATAGGCCTTCACGGCGTTCAATTTAAATTCAGGCGAGTATTGTATGGTCTTATCCGTTACATGAAGGACATTGGGATTGTCCTCGAGAAGTCGGCGAATGGATTCATTGATAGGTTGGCGGCTCATTGAAAATCTCCTCCGTTCAACTTTGTGTTCAGTATAGCGGAGTTTTTGACCACGCAAAAACCCCGAACCGGGACTTTTTT
>NZ_QUZH01000013.1 GCF_009761675.1 Bhargavaea sp. CC-171006 | reverse complement strand
GATCATGCCGCCGGACGTTGCCGGTTTTTCGGTTTTTTCAGGTTCAGCCGGCTTGGAAGGCTTGGCCGGCTTGCTTGAGCCGTTGAGCAGGGTCGCCATCTTCTGCTGGGAAGAAGGCCCGAAATAACCGTCCGGAGTGAGTCCGTACTTTTTCTGGAAAGCGATTGCCGCCGTGCGGGAACTGTATCCGAAGCTTCCGTCAATCGCCATCTTGAAGCCGACCGTGTTCATGTCGCGCTGCCAGTCTTTTACGGCCGATCCGGTTGCGCCGAGAGACAGCGTCTTGCCGTAAATCATTCCGTTGGACGGGGTGGAAGGGGCCGAAGCAATTTGCTTCAGATAATCTCCGCTGACATACGCAGTTGTCCCGTTGAAGCTGAATCGGTACCAGCCATTGGATGTTACACCGGTGACCTGGATCTTGTCGCCTTTGTTGAGTTTGCCGAGCGAGCGGTACTGTGTCGTGTTGCCCGTCCTGACGTTCAGGTTATCCGCTGTTGATTCGAACGTACCGTTCAACTGCTGGACATTGATCCCTGAAGCGTGCTCAGCACCCCCGCTTCCGATCGAAGGGGCCGAAGCGTTTTCTTTGAGCGGCAGATCCAATGCCTGGGCAATGCCGAGTGTAATGGCGGAAGCCATGTCATTCATGAAGTTGTTGTTCCGGAGATGTGCTGCATCTGTCGGATTATCAACAAACAGGATCTCAAGAAGAATGGAAGTCATACCGGATTCCCGAAGAACATGGAAGTTGGCACTTTTCTTTCCGCGGTTATTCAGCCCATATCGGTTCAGTACCTTTTGGACTTCTTTGTTGATTTCATTTTGGACTTCACGATCTTTTGCCGTTGCGTTTCCGGAGTGGATATAATCTTCATATCCGGAACCGCCAGAGGAGTTATGGTGGACAGACACAAGCAAGTCCGCGCCCCAGTTATTGGCGAAGTCGGTTCTCTCATTGAGGGAAAGGTAAATGTCCGAGTCCCTTGTCATTCTTGTGTTCACGACGTAAGAGGCGTTGAGTTTCTGGTTGATCATCAGGGACAGCTTCAGGTTCAGATTCTTTTCCAGAAGCCCATTTCCGAGAGCTCCTGAGTCATGACCGCCATGGCCCGGATCAACGACAACCTTGGCGGGTGATTCAGCCAGAACCGCGAATGGAGCAGATAGGGAAAGGGCAACGGTGACGGCGAGAATCTTCTTGGACAGTTTGTTTTTTTTCATTTCATCCACCTTATGTATAGATTTTGGAGACAGCGATATTGACAACGAGTTTTCCTTGCCGCGGAATATGCCGAATGACCGGGAATGATCTGCGATAAGGATTCCGGAATATTATAGCATAAATTTATTTCATAAAAATTAGTCTTATAGTATGAATCATCCAAAATGGGGAAGATTCTGTCTGCCTGAAGTGGAGGGCGATTAGGTGAAATACCCCTAAGCCGGTTGAAAAGATCGAAAAAAGTGGACGTCAAACATGGTTTATATTCTAAAGGGGTGGGAATATGTAGATACAGTTCCACAATGGGGGTAACGCGAATATTGGAGAATACTGTTGAATACCAGATGTTTTCGTATGAGCTTTTGCGATTATATATAGATTTGGAAGAGTGCCGGGACGAAGAAATGCAGCTGAAGATTGCAGAAGATATCGACCTGCTCGAGCGCGCAATCAGTGCCTTACAATGATCGTTTTATGACGGTCTTTTTTTTATGGTGCTGTGAACATATAATCAATAGATTTTGTATATGGATAGCCATTTAAACTAGTCACTAATGACTCAACTCATTATGTTTGGGCAATCTGAATGGAAGCCGTGCGAACTCCGCATAATAAAGCCAAAATGACAAAATGGAGGCGAGCAGCCCATGACCAAAACGCACCCGGTCTGTGTTGAATGCGGAAAAGAGTTTGATCCCGGCCATTCTTCCGAACCTGATCGATGCGCTGACTGCATCACACCGGATGAAGTGGCAAACCCGACAGGCGGACCTAGTACTTATGTAGAAGATCCTCACGACACCCAGCCGTCCGATCCGTATGATCCAAATCCTGATGATCTGGAACCGAAGGATTTTGAGGAGGACGTGGAGTAGAAGGGTGGCTTCGTGAAAAAACGCTGGATTAGTAGGAAGCTGCGAGTAAATGAATACTAGACAAGTCATCCCGCCTCAATTAATTGGAGGCGGGATTTTTTGGGGTTATTCATCTTGGAGGATGTTTTGCTGTTGGAGAGCATGAATCACATCATCCCGTCCCTGGTAGATGTGTTCCTGCATGGCCACACGTGCACGGTCGCTTTCTCTGTTGCGGAGGGCTTGCAGGATGGTTTCATGTACTTGGAGTGAGCGCAGGAGCTGTCTCTCGTCGTACCAGTAGAAGGAACGGAAGATGATCGGCACAACGACCACCCGTTCAATAAGAGCCTTTAAATGATCGTTTCGGGCGGCCGCCAGGATCTCGGTATGGAATTGCTGGTTGATTTGCTGGATGTACTGAATGGTCTCAATGTCTTCACGGTCAACCGACTCTATGGCTTGGCGGTAAGCCTTGTTCTTGGCGGTAATCCGTTCAATGTCTTCATCAGTCCGCATGATTGCAGCTTCTCCGGTTGCGTATCCTTCCAGGAGCGCACGGACGTTGTAGATTTGGCGGATGTCTTCTATTGAGAAGGACTTTACGACATATCCGCGTTTTTTGTAGGGCGTGATCAGCCCGTCGACTTCCAGTTGCTTGATTGCTTCACGGATCGGGGTTCGGCTCACCTGCAGTTCTTCGGCCAGCGCTTTTTCGGTAAGTCGTGTTCCCGGTTTATACTGGCCGACGATGATGGCGTTTTTCATGTACTTGTATGGATTCATGGCGGTTCCTTTCTATGGAGGTATCTTGGGAAAGTCTTCTCACTAGTTTAGCTGAATTCCAACATAAAGGAAATAAGACCTAAAAGCCGATCTTGTTCGTTACTGTATACAATATTTATGATTATGAGATAAATTTATTTAGTTTTAGGAATTTTATTGACTGATTGTATACCGTGTGATATTTTTTGATAAATTAAATTTATCTGAATGGGGGGATGGCGTTTTGGTTCACTTTCAAGAAAAGCCGCAAGAAGCGGATTCCGCACAGGAAGGAAGTTCGACTGCAGAGGAGCAGAAGCTGCCGCTCGAAGGAATCCGCGTTCTTGAACTCGGTACTTTGCTGGCCGGGCCATTTACAGGGCGTTTGCTCGGGGATTTTGGAGCTGAAGTGATCAAGATCGAGGCTCCGGACGTTTCTGATCCGCTGAGGAATTGGGGCAAGGCAAAGGATGGCGTCGGCCTCTGGTGGCCAATCCAATCCAGAAATAAAAAGTCGATTACACTGAATCTTCGGACGCCTGAAGGGCAGGAGATTTTGAAAGAGCTTGTGGCGGAGTCCGATATCCTGATCGAGAACTTCCGTCCGGGGACATTTGAGAAATGGGGACTTTCCTACGAAACGCTTTCCGAGATCAACCCGAAGCTGATCATGACCCGGACATCGGGTTTTGGACAGACCGGGCCGTACCACAAAAAAGCCGGTTTCGGCAGTGTCGGGGAAGCGATGGGCGGGATCCGTTATGTAACCGGCTTTGAAGACCGGGCGCCTTCCCGGATCGGGATTTCCATCGGCGATACGCTGGCGGCACTGTTCGCCACAATCGGAACCCTCGTCGCCCTTCAGGAGCGCCATCAGTCGGGCAAGGGGCAAGTGGTCGATACGGCCATCTATGAGTCGGTCTTTGCCGTTATGGAGAGCCTCATTCCTGACTATCTGCTGGCAGGCTATATCCGAGAGCGGATGGGGAACGTCCTGCCGGGAGTGGCCCCGTCCAACATCTACTTCACCAAAGACAAAACCTATGTCGTCATCGGGGCGAATGCGGACGGAGTCTTTAGGCGTCTGTGTGAGGCGATGGGACAGCCGGAGCTGGCGGAAGACAAGCGATATGCGACCCACTTGGCTCGAGGTGAAAACCAGAAGCAGTTGGACGCCCTGATCGAGGAATGGACGAAGAGCCTGGAAGCCAAAGAGATCCTGGCGCTTCTTGAAGAGCATGGTGTACCGTCCGGGCTGATTTATTCCGCGAAGGATATCGTGGAAGATCCGCATTACGCGGCTCGGGAGATGATCATCAAGACCGATCATCCGACCTTGGGCGAGTTCCCGATGCCCGGTGTCGTGCCGAAACTGAGCCGCACGCCAGGTGGAGTGAAGCATGTCGGGGCCGAGTCCGTCGGCAAAGACAATCTGGCCGTCTACGGAAAACTACTGGAGTATGACGAGGAGAAACTGGATGAACTAAAACAAAAGAATATTATCTGATTGCGCAAAAGGTCGATCTTCAGCCAGATCCGCACCACGAATTCAGACCGAAGGGCACAGGGGAAAATTTCTATAAGGGGAGAGACTATGAATTCCAAACCTATCAAAGAGCCGATCCGGAAGAAATGGATCTGGATCGGGCTGGTGCTGATCGTTCTGGCAAATGTTCCGTGGTATTTTCCGGAGGGGGACATCTATCCTTTGGTGTTCGGATTGCCATACTGGGCATTGATCATCCTGGTTGCATCACTGGTCTTAAGCGGTTATCTGTACTGGGTCACGCTGACGCAGTGGAACCTTGTTGAAGATGAAGAAGAGCAGGAGCAGCGGGAAGGGGGAGCGGCAGAATGACAGAACTCAAGTTTGCGGGCTTGGACGGAGTCATCATCCTCATTGCCTATGCGGTCATCATGCTTGCCATCGGATGGTTTGCCGGACGCTCCGATAAAACGGTCAACAACAGCCTCAGCAACTACTATCTGGCCGGCCGAAACCTTGGATTTGTTGCGTTGTTCTTCACCCTATATGCCACGCAGTACAGCGGTAACACGATTGTCGGCTATGCCCCGTCGGCTTACCGGACCGGGCTGACCTGGTTGCAGTCGATTTCCTTCATGACCATCATCATCGGGATCTATCTCCTCTTTGCGCCGAGGATGTATGTACTGGGCAAGAAGCATAATTTCATCACGCCTTCCGACTGGCTGAGCCATCGGTTTAAGTCTAAGCGGGTTACAATCCTGGCGATTTTCCTCATGCTGTGGGGGCTGGGCAACTACCTACTGGAACAGCTGGTCGCAATCGGCCATGCGGTCACCAGCCTGACAGGCGGAACGATTCCCTACCAGGTGGCGGTTGTCGGGTTCATCCTTGTCATGCTGGCCTATGAGTGGATGGGCGGCATGCGTGCTGTCGCCTTTACCGACGTCATGCAGGGGCTTGTCCTCATGGTCGGGATTGTCATCTTCCTGATTGGTGCCATTTATCTGGCGGGGGGCAAGATTGGAACGATTACTCAAAGCATTGCCGACGTCGATCCGGGTCTTGTCGGTGTGCCGGATCTGACCACATCGATTAACTGGTTCAGTATGTTGCTTCTGGTCGGGTTTGGAGCGGCAATCTATCCGCATGCGGTCCAGAGGATTTTCGCTTCGAAGAGCGAGCGGACACTGAAGAAGTCGTTTGCCCGCATGGCCTGGATGCCGCCGATCACGACCGGTCTCGTCCTGTTCATCGGTTTGATCGGGATCGTCGTTATTCCTGGCCTGGATACAGCAGGATCTGAACAGCTGGTCGGACTTCTGGCAAACGAAATCGCCGGAATCAACGGGTTCTTCTACTGGATCATGATCATTTTCTTCGGCGCCATTGTCGCGGCGATCATTTCCACTGCGGACTCTGTCCTGCTCAGCTTCTCTTCAATCGTCTCGAATGATTTGTATGGAAAATACATTAATCCCGATGCGCCGGAAAAGAAAAAGCTGATGGCCGGCAAAATCGCAGGCGTTGTTGTCATCGCTTTGCTTCTCTGGATTGCCTGGAATCCTCCGGGCACCCTGTATGAAATCTTTGTTCTCAAGTTTGAATTGCTCGTCCAGGTCTTCCCGGCATTTGTGCTCGGCATCTATTGGAAGAAGATGTCCGCGAAGCCGGTGTTCTGGGGGATGCTTCTTGGCGCGATCGTCGCCGGGCTCATGACTTGGACAGGCCATAAAACAGTCATGGGTATCCATGGCGGGGTCATCGGGCTGGCGCTGAACTTCCTGGTCGCGGTTGTCGGTTCCATCCTCGTTCCTTCAGCAGAAGAGGACGATGAGGAAGTGGCGGCGCCGGCACTCACGAGGATGCCGACCCAGAACTAAGGAGATGAAGGGATGGGATCCCATTCTATTGTTTTAAGGCAATCGTGGACGATGTTGCTGTGGTTGCTGATTGTGCAGATATTAGTGGCATTTGCGGGGCGTAGTATTGCGCCCCTCAGTATTTTGATCGGCTATGACCTGAATCTCACAAATTCCCAGATCGGCATGCTGACGGCTGCTCTATTTCTGGGGCAGGCGCTGATCGCGATCCCGTCCGGCTATCTGTCAGACATCATTTCTTCCAGGCGGATGCTGATTCTTGTGGCAACCTGTGTAACCGGCGCGTTTGTCGCCATGTCGCTGTTGCCCTATTTCGGTTTTGTATTGCTGTGTATTACCGTGGCTGGTCTCGGATACGGATCGATGCACCCGACGGCGAACAAGGGGATTTTCTTCTGGTTTCCGGAGAAGCGGGGAATCGCGATGGGAATTAAGCAGATGGGGGTTACATTCGGCTCGGCGCTCGCAGCGATTATCCTGCTGCCGTTGGGTGAGGCATATGGATGGAAAGCCTCGATTCTGACGTCAGCCGCCTTGCTGATCACCGGCGGATTGCTGGCTTCCTGTTTTTATAAGGATCCTGCGGGCATCAGCGAAATACCTGCAAAGGACCGTGGGTGGAAGAATCTTTTTTCCGGCTTGTCGGATGTCGCCAAAAACCGTCCGCTTGTCCTGATCAGCCTTGCAGCAATGGGATTGACCGGGATTCAGATGACCTTCAATACGTATCTGGTCATTTATAGTCATGAGTTTATCGGGATCAGTTTGACCGCTGCTGCCGGTTTGCTGGTCATTTCAGAGGTGGCCGGTTCACTTGGCCGGATCGGGTGGGGCATCATTAGTGACACCCTGTTCCAGTCCAGGAGAATCATTGTCCTGATTCTGGTGACGCTCATTTCGGCGGTTTTGATTACCCTGATTAGCATGTTGCCTGCGGGAACACCTTATTATGTGTTGGCCGCTATAGCCGCAGTGCTAGGCTTTTGTATTGCCGGCTATAACGGAATTTGGATGAACAGCGCCACAGAGGTGGTACCAAAAGAACGGGTCGGATTGTCGACTGGCTTTACGCTGACCATCGGGTCTTGTGGTGTCCTCTTTGTTCCGCCCCTGTTCGGAATGATGGTTGATGTAAGCCATTCTTTCCAGTACGCCTGGTGGTTCCTGCTGGCGTTGCTGATGTTGGTGCTGATTTCACTGAAACTGGCATCAGGAATTGAAAAACAACGAAGACCTAAGGAGGCAGCCCATGCAGATTGATTTGCGAACACTCAATACAAAAGACGCCTATAAACTGATGACAGGTGCTGTTGTGCCGAGACCCATCGCCTGGGTATCGACCATCGATACGGATGGGAACCGGAACCTGGCCCCATTCAGCTTTTTCACGGTCGCATCAAGGAAACCGCCGATGCTCTGTATTTCAATCGGACCGGGAGTTGGGGAGAGAACAGGGACGGTGAAGGATACGCTCCAGAATATCCGGGACACGTCCAAGTATGTGATCAATATTCTCCGCGCCGATCTTGGAGAGGCGATGCATGAGACATCACTGAACCATGCCGCCGAAGTGGATGAATTCGAAACGGCGGGGCTGACCGGTGTGCTTGATACGGTAACCGGAGTGCCCAGGGTCGGTGAAGCTCCGATTTCATTCGAGCTTGAGCTGGATCAAATCCTCGAACTGGGGACCGATCATCTGATTTTGGGGAAAGTCGTGAATTATCATATCCAGGAAGAGTACTACGTGGAGCCTTACAAAGTGGACCTGGATCGGCTGAACCCACTTGGGAGACTAGCGGGCGGATACGCTGAACTTAAGGAGTTTTATAAACTGCCGAAAGTGAAGGGAGACGTGGCAAATGCCGGATCTTGACGTGGTATTGACGGATGTGACGGGAAGGGACGGGTTCCAGATGGAAAAGGAATGGATTCCGACCGACAGGAAAGCAGAAGTCCTGAATGCAATCCTGGCCTCCGGAGTCAAGCGTCTGGAAGCGACCTCATTTGTTTCACCGAAGGCGGTTCCTCAACTAAAGGATGCCAAGGAAGTACTGGCTCGCATTGACCGCCGGGATGCGGAAATCATCGTCCTGGTTCCCAACCTGAAAGGGGCGGAGCTGGCGCATGAAGCCGGAGCGGACAAGATCAACTTTGTTTTGTCGATCAGCGAGACGCATAACCAGAAAAATGTGCGCAGGACGGTTGAAGAATCCTTGTCTCAGTTAAAAGAAATCACGGAAGTCTTTTCTCCTGACCGCATCATCCTGAGCTTGGGGACGACATTCGGCTGTCCGTTTGAAGGGCTGTACCCGGTGGACAAAGTTCAGGCGGTCATTGGGAAAGTCGCCGATATGGGTCTGTCTCAGATCACGCTCTGCGACACGACGGGCATGGCCAATCCAAAACAGGTGGCGGAATTTGTCCGGACACTTTCCGCCCGTTACCCGGAACAGCGCTTTGCTCTTCACCTTCATAATACGCGGGGCATGGGCCTCGCTAACCTGGTGGCTGGTTATCAGGAAGGCATCCGGTACTTTGATGCCGCGCTCGGGGGGATAGGCGGCTGCCCGTTTGCCCCGGGAGCGAGCGGGAATGTCGCGATGGATGATGTTGCCCACATGCTTGAATTGATGGACGTGAGGACGGGCATCAATCTGGAGAGATTGATCGGAACTTCCAAACGGATGCAGGAAATCCTCGGATATGAGCTGCCAGGGCAGGTCATGAAGGCAGGAACGGCAAAGACGTTGCATCCGGTTTGAGAACGTGGAATTTAACCTTGCCCATATGGCTTGGTGCAAATTTACAGGCCAAGATAAAAACTCCTCGAAGATTCTTCGTGTTTTATGACACGGAGCGGATTCTGGGAGTTTTTTAAGATTACATAGCCGCGCATATTCTTATTGCACCACCTCCCACAACCGCTCCGCCGACTTGGATGTAGGGGCGGCGTCGATTTCATCAGGACCGGCTTCACCTGGAATTCGATTTGCGGGAGTTTGAAAATCTTCAGGGTATACCGGAACCATGCGAAACTGCCGAAAAACACGATCGCCATCCAGGCGGAGAATGTGTTCTGAAAGAAGAGACGACGCATCAAGGTGCGATATAGAAAAAATGACTTAGTCTGAAGATGTCCAGTCATTATCATAAGATTGCACGGTGTGCCAATGCATGCCGTGCTTTTTATATTTTTTATCACAAAATATAGCTGTCATATAACTGGTGAAAAGGTCGCTAAACCGTATTGCCATCGGATTGGAAATGATAATCAATTTTCAAAAAAGTATTGTTATCGAACAGGTTGTCTGATATATTGAAAATTATTATAAAACGTAAAACGTACATAAGTACGTAATGCGTACAAAAGAGGGGTGCATCATGAAAACGCATACAGATAATAAAGTCGCTGCCACTACTGTGGGAGATACTTCTCATCTTTTGTCACCGCCGTCAACGGTTGGTGAAAAGCTCAAGCAAGTGGGACCGGGGATCGTGGTTGCGGCTACAGGGGTAGGAACTGCAGACCTGATCACATCCATCGTCATCGGTACACAGTTCGGGATGACGTTCCTTTGGGCCATCGTCGTCGGATCCATTCTGAAATATTTCCTAAACGAGGGTGTCGGAAGATGGCACCTCGCTTCTGAACGCACAATGGTACAAGGGTGGCAACAGCTCGGCAAATGGGCAACCGGCTACTTCGGTGTTTACTCGATCATCTGGGGGTTCGTCTATGGTGCCACTGCGGCCTCGACCGCCGCGATGGCCACTCATGCAATGTTCCCAGGGATCATGCCGCTCTGGGCATGGGCTGCACTTCATGCGATTGCCGGATTCCTTCTGATCTGGTTCAGTAAGTATCATTTGTTTGAGAAAGTCATGACTGTGCTGATCGGCGTCATGTTTGTCACGATTATCGGGACAGCGCTGCTGTTCTTGCCGAGCTTCGGTGACTTCATGGGCGGTTTTGTTCCGCGCACGCCTGACGGTTCCTTCATGCTCATGATGGGTCTGATCGGCGGTGTCGGCGGCACCATCACGATGGCGTCCTATGGGTACTGGCTTGCGGAGAAAAACTGGTCGGGTCCCAAGTGGGTGTCGACGATGCGCCTTGATATCAAGATTGCCTATATCCTGACGGGGGTTTTCACTGCTGCCGGCCTGATCATCGGTTCACAGTTTTTGTTCGGAACCGGCGTCAACCTGCGCGGTGACCAAGGACTGATTGAACTGGCGGCACTGCTCGGCCAGGAATTCGGAATCTGGATGAAATGGGTCTTCCTGATTGCGTTCTGGTCCGCGGCATTTTCTTCTTTGCTCGGTGTCTGGAACGGGGTTCCGTATCTGTTCGCGGACTTTGTTCAGACCATCCGCGAGAAAAAGGATGCACCCCGTAAAGTCGTGCAATCCACCGACAAGGCTTACCGTTTCTATCTGTTCTGGCTGACGTTTCCTCCGATGCTGCTGTACTTCTTCGGCAAGCCGGTAGAACTTGTCATCATCTACGGTGCTCTCGGTTCACTGTTCATGCCATTCCTGGCGATTTCGTTGATGATCCTGCTTAATTCCAAGAAAATCGACCAGCCGCTGCGTAACAAAGCGGTCCCGAACTTTGTACTGACTGCTTGTGTGATCATGTTTGTGTATCTGGGAGCTTCTGAGTTGGTAGGTATCTTTACAAAATAAAAAAAAACGGTGATGCGGATGCGCATCATCGTTTTTTGCGTAGTGATATTTATTAGATCGCCTGTCCGGAAGAGGCGATGGCTGTGCTGATGTCCTGCGCCGTTTCCCGCAGCAATTCCAGATAAGAGCCTCTCAGCTCTTCCCTGCCGACGCGCCCCGCATGCGCGGAGCAGTTGATGGCGGCGATGACTTTCCCGTTTACCCGGATCGGGACGGCGATGGATCGCAGACCTTCTTCCAGTTGCTGATCCACTCCGGCCCATCCGCGTTTCCTGACTTCCTGGAGTTCGGCTTTCAGGGATTCCGTGTCCGTTATGGTATTTGAGGTGAAGCCTTCAAGCGGAATGTTTTCCAGAAGTTTCTCCAGTTTTTCTTCAGGCTGGCTGGCCAGAAGGATATGGCCCATGGAGGTGGCATATGCCGGGAGGCGGGATCCGACGTCCAGGTTGATCCGCATGATCCGCTTGGCCTGGACACGGGCCACATAAACGATTTCGTCCCCATCCAGGACAGAGATGGAACAGGACTCGCCGGATTTATCCGTGAATTCCCTCATGAACGGCTGGGCGAGGGACCAGATGTTTTTTGAGGCCAGATAGGCATAGCCGAGGGTGAGAGTACGGGCAGTAAGCGAGTAGATACCGTTTACCGACTCCGCGAAGCCGAGTGCCTCCAGGGTCAGAAAGATCCGTCGCACGGCAGGCCGTGATAGGTTTGTCGCAGCCGCAGCCTGGCTCACCGTGAGCTGCGGTGTCTCTGCAGAAAAAGCTTGTATGACCATCAGCCCACGCTCAAGGGACTGAATAAAGTCCTTGCTTTCTCTGAAATTTTTAGAATCTTGCATTGACAAAGTCATGACCCCTTTCTATAATGAAAACAAGTTGTACGGAAAACGTATTCTTGTACGCAAATCGTACAACAAGTCATTTCTTTTTTCAACCACATTTTTTTGTAAACGCTTTATGCAAGCGCTTTTAATGGTTGATCATCCTGTTGGTGGAATAACTGTCAGAACCATAAGTCTAAAATGCTGATTTAAAAGGAGAGATTGAAAATGGCAAACACAACTGAAACTGCAGTCAACAACCGTGTCGTCGAGGTGTACGATCTGTTCGTCAAGCACATGCAAGAATTTCTGGCGGAAGCCAACCTGAACCACGAAGAGTACACAAACTTCGTCAACTGGGCGGACCGCCTCGGACGCTCCGGTGAGATTCCACTTTACCTGGATGTTTTCGTTGAAACATATGTTCTGGAAGCAAAGTACAAAGACCTTCCTGGCACGGAGCCTTCCCTCCTTGGACCTTACTGGACAGAAGGTTCGCCGCTCGTTGAAGGCAAGCCTGCGAAGATCAACATGCGCGATGACGAGCCGGGCGAAAAGCTCCGCTTCAAGGGGAATGTCTCCGATGTAAACGGCAAGAAATTGGCCAACACGAAGGTTGAGTGGTGGCAGGATGATGCAAGCGGTTACTATTCCAACTTTGACTCGGACGCTCCGGACTTCAACCTCCGCAGTCATTTCTACACAGATGAAAACGGCGACTTCGAAGTTGAATCCATCCTGCCGATTCCTTATTCGATCCCGACTGACGGGCCGACAGGGGAGTTCACACGTGCGGCAGGCTACCATTCCTTCCGTCCGGCGCACATCCACATGAAGTTCGAGCACGAAGGCTATGAAACGCTCATTACGCAAGTCTTCTTCGAAGGCGACGAGTGGCTCGAGACAGATGTCGCACGTGGCGTCCGCCAATCCCTCATGACGAGGCTTGAGGATAAAGGCGACTACAAAGAAGCCGAGCTCAATTTCGTACTCCGCTTCGACAACTAATCAAAACAGGAAAGGGGACATTCAGACGGATGCCCTCTTTCTTTTAGTCTCGATGGTACGCTTTGCGATATAGTGTACAATATACGTACAATGGAGAAGGGGTGAAGGAATGGAATTTTATCAGGTCAATGTAAACGGAAATGCAATCCAGGTGGCGGACCACCCGGGGGGAAAAGGGACCATCATCGCGATTCACGGCCTCACGGGCAATCACCGGAACCTTCATTACTTTATAGAACGGTTCAAGGGTGACTACCGGATTGTTGCGGTCGACCTCAGAGGACGAGGGAACTCCTCAGCTCTGGATCTAGACCCGTCTATTTTCAAGCATGCGGAAGACATCATCGCGCTGATCAAAGAACTGGAGATTGAAAATCCGATTCTCATGGGTTATTCGATGGGAGCGTTTATCTCGGCAATTGTAGCAAGCCGCCTGGATTCTGTGAAAGGCGTCATTCTGCTGGACGGCGCCGCGGAAATGTCCGACCACCAGCGGGGCATCGTGGAACCGTCCCTCGGCAGAATCAGCAAGGAATACGAGTCGCAGGAAGCATACGTGGCAGAAATCCAAAGAATCTACGGAAACCTCGGCATCACCTGGTCTGACGAGATTGCCAAGACAGCCGCCTACGAGGTCGGCGAGAAGGACGGACACTGGGAGAACAAGTCGGATGAGACAGGCATCCGTGCTGATTTCGACAGTTTCTACACATTTGATCCGGTGGAAATCGGTTCTAAAATTAGCTGCCCGGTGCTGCTTGTCTACGCATCCGGAGCCATCGGCCAGATGCCGCCGCTGTTCCTGGAAGAGCATTACGACAAAACAAAGGCGTCCATCGGCAACCTGGACGTGACCGAGACCGATGCCAACCATTACACGCTCGTGTTTGAAGACCGTCCGGAAGTGAATGCAGCGATTGGGGAATTTCTAAAGAAAATAGAATCTTAATCTGATAGGGGATAGGGGGAACTTCCATGGGGAATCCAATGACGGCAATTAGCCGCATGCTATGGAACTCACATAAACGAACAAAGGATACGGTCACTTTTGCAAACGTAAGAAGTGAACTAAGCGCGGCGGAGGCGGTCTCTGAATTGCCGAAAGGGGAGGCAGTTCCAAGGAAAACCGAAAAAGCCAGGACTGGCGGCTCCGAGGAGAAGAATCAGAAGGATGCGTATAGCCTGACCCAACTGATCGGGCTATTATTGGGACCTGTACTATTTTTCAGCATCATCTTCCTGTTGCCGCTGCCCGGTCTATCACCTGAGGGTCGTGCGGTATTAGCGATCACAGCCTGGATTGCCGCGTGGTGGATCACTGAAGCGGTCCCTCTCGGAATTGCTTCATTGATGCCGCTGATTTTATTGCCGGTTATGGGGGCAGTCGATGGAGCAACGGCCGCATCGGCGTATGGCGACTCGCTGATCTTCCTGTTTATCGGCGGATTTGCGCTTGCGCTGGCACTAGAGAAATGGAATCTCCATGAGCGAATTGCATTGACAGTCATCAGCGCGGTAGGGACGAGCACATCGGGACTTGTTTTAGGATTTATGCTGGCGACAGGATTCATTTCGATGTGGGTCTCCAATATGGCGACCGTCATGCTCATGATTCCGATAGGGACAGCGATCATTGCAAAAGTCGTTACTTTAATGAAGGAAGACAATGTGTATTCGCAAGAGGAAGAGACGAAATTCACGAAGGCGATCATCTTTGCCATCGGATTCGGCGGAACGATCGGGGGCAGTGCCACACTGATCGGGACACCGACGAACCTTGTGCTTGCAGGTTTGGCGAAAGAGCTTCTGGGCATTGATATTTCTTTTGCAACGTTCTTCGCATTTGCCTTCCCGCTCATTGTTCTGCTCATGATTTTCGGTGTGTTTTACATTACGAAAATTGCCTATCCGATGAACGTCAAGAAAATCACCAATGGGCGATCATTTGTCCTGGAGCGAAAAAAGGAACTTGGGAAAATGTCTTATGAAGAGAAAATCGTCCTGTCCATTTTCGCGTTTACTGCGTTCATGTGGCTTTCCCGGACATTCCTTTGGCAGGATATCATTCCGGGGCTGAGCGATACGATGATCGCGATGGTCAGTGCGGTCATGCTTCATGCCATACCGGCTTCCAAAGAGAATGGCGGCCGTATTCTTGAGGCGGACTCTTTGAAAAACATGCCTTGGGGTGTCCTTCTTCTGGTAGGAGGCGGGCTGGCCCTTGCTGCAGGCTTTAATGGAACAGATCTTGCCGGCTGGATCGGCGGACAGTTGCTGTCACTTGAAGGAGCTTCTTATCTGCTGATTTTGGCGATTCCGACGTTGCTGGCTACCGGGATGACACAAGTGGCTCCAAACACGGCGACGGTCACCATCCTACTGCCAATCGTAGCGGCCTTGGCACTCGCCATTGATGTCCACCCGCTGCCTGTCATGACTGCAGTGGCGATGGGGGCAGGCTTTGCATTCATGCTTCCGATCGGGACGCCTTCAAACGCAATTATCTTTGCCACCGGAAAAATCACCATGGTCGATATGCTGAAAAAAGGGTCATGGCTGACGATTTTGGCATTTATGCTGATCATTCTATTCGTTTACTTTGTACTTCCGCTTGTATTCGGCATCAATCAGTACGAGTACCCGGAAGCCCTTAAGTAATAAAGGAGTGTATGGAATTCAATGAGTGAAGCACTGGAGTATTTCAGAAAAGTTTATGACACTGTGCCGGGCTGGGTGCAGAAGATGCACGACTACAGTCCGGAGGTGCTGGATACATACACCGGCATCCGCGGGGAAATCATGCAGGACGGTGCGCTTTCCCGCAAGGAAAAGGACGTGCTGATCGCAGGCATGAACGCGGCGCGGCTCTATGCCCGCAGCATGGTGTATCACACGAAGGGCGCCGTCGATTTCGGCAGTTCGGTTCCGGAAATTGTGGAGTACTTCCTGACTGCATACGTGTATAAGGGCGTTCCCGCACTTCAGACGGCAGTGGAAGCGGTCCGCTATGCACTGGAGCTGAACGGGAATACCGTGCCGGAAGCTGAGGGCAAGGATGCTGAGGAGATTCTTCGTGAAATCATCGGATGGCTGGACGGGGAAGACACGACTTATCTGGAAGACGTCCTTTCCCTTGTGGAATCCGGAGACCAGAATGCAGTTGAGCGGAAGATCCTGGACAGCGGACTCGTGCCGGACAGGCTGAAGCTCCTCAACATGGTCGGAAACCATATCGTCGAGTTGGACGGAAAAGGCGCCGTGCAGTGGATGGAGCGCGCGCGGCAGGCGGGCGCTACAGAGGCCGAGCTTGCGGATGTCGGCTATATCTGTATCCTGACGGCAGGGATCCCGGCCTGGTTTGAGCTGAGTGATTCATTGAAGGCAGCCGCAGAAACAAAGTCGGAGGGATAAACGATGACGAAACGAAAACAGAGCGCGGCAGAAGCGCTTGAATGTGTGAAGTCAGGGGATACGATCCTCGTCGGCGGATTCGGCCTGATCGGCGCGCCGCTCACATTGATTGATGAACTGACCCAAAAGGATGTTGATGGACTGACGATTGTCTCCAACAACCTCGGTGAGTCTGGCAAGGGTCTCGGGATTTTGCTGAATCAGGGCAAAATCAAAAAAGGTATCGGTTCGTACTTCACTAGCAACCGGGATGTCGGCGACAAGTACCAGGCGGGCGAAATTGAACTAGAGTTGCTGCCACAGGGGACGCTTGCTGAGTCCATTCGTGCCGGTGGAGCAGGCCTCGGCGGCTATTATACAACGACCGGAGCCGGGACGGATCTTGCAAAGGGTAAGGAAGAACGGGAAATCGACGGCGTCACGTATGTACTGGAAAAGGCGATCCGCGGCGATGTCGCGCTGATCCGCGCGCACAAGGCGGATACGCTCGGCAACCTCGTTTATTACAAGACGGCACGGAACTTCAACCCGCTCATGGCGACGGCCGCAAAGACGGTCATCGTGGAAGTGGATGAAATCGTCGAACCGGGTGAACTGAATCCGGAGGAAGTCGTCACGCCCCATCTGTTCGTCGATGCCATCATCGAAGCGAAGCAAGTGCTGACGAAGGAGGGAGTGGTGACCGTATGACGACGATGACAAAACAGGAATTGCAGCATATGATCGCACAGCGCGTGGCGAAGGAACTCCAAGGGCCGATGAGCGTCAACCTCGGCATAGGCATCCCGACGCTCGTCGCGGAATACATGGAAGACGATGATATTTACCTGCACACGGAAAACGGCCTGCTCGGCGTCACCGATGTTGAGGAGGAAGACATCGACCCGAACCTTGTGAATGCCGGCAAGCTGCCGGTCGGTGAGGCGGTCGGTGCCGCGTACTTCAACAGCTCCGAGTCGTTCGCGATGATCCGCGGCGGCCATGTGGATGCGGCGATTCTCGGCGCTCTGCAGGTGGATGAGCGCGGCGTGATCGCCAACTGGGCGGTTCCAGGCAAGAACATCATGGGCGTCGGCGGCGCGATGGACCTCCTTGTCGGGGCGAAGAAAGTCTACGTCACGATGACCCACACTTCCAAGGACGGCTCGCCGAAACTGCTGAAAGAATGCACATACCCGATCACCTCGACGCGCAGCGTGGACATGATCTTCACGGAACTGGCGGTATTCGAAGTGACGGAAAACAAGCAGCTCCGCCTGGTCGAACTGATGCCGGGCGCGATAATCGAAGAAGTACGCGAAAAGACGGAAGCGGCATTTATCGAGTGAAAAGGGGGCAGTTGAGATGATCATCCAATCGGTTCATGTGGCCATTCTGGACCTTCCGACGATCCGGCCCCATCAGCTTGCGATGCATACGATCACCGAACAGGCGGTCGTCGTGGCGCGGGTAAGGGACGAGGAAGGCCGTGAAGGCTGGTCGGAGATTGCGACGATCGGCGGGGCATCATACGGCGAGTCCACTCCGGAAGCGATCAAGGCGAACATCGATACGTACATCACGCCGCATGTGATCGGGCAGGACCCGATCCGCTTCGGAAAGATTATGTACGACATTTCCATCCATGTCCGCGGCAACCTGCACGCGAAGGCACTGGTCGAAAGTGCGATCGTCGACCTGGCTGCGCGCCAGCAGAACATCCCGGCTTACCAGCTGTTCGGCGGCAAAATCCACGACGGCCTGCCGGTCGCGTGGACACTGGCAAGCGGCGACACCGGCAAGGATATCGAGGAAGCCAAAGAGTACCTTCATCAGAAGCGGCATAACATCTTCAAGCTGAAGATCGGCAAGGGCGACCCGATGAAAAACGTCGAGCATGTGCTTGAAATCCAGAAGGCGGTCGGCGACCAGGCAAGGCTCACGGTCGATGTGAACCAGGCATGGGATGAAGACACGGCCAACCAGTGCATCCCGATCCTCCAAGACGGCGGCATCTCGATGATCGAGCAGCCGCTCCCGGGCTGGAACCATGAAGGGATGGCGCGACTTGCCGACCGTTACCGGGTTCCGATCCTCACAGACGAAGGCGCGACATCGATCCAGGAAATCTTCCATATCGCCAAGCACCGCGCCGGAAATTCCATTGCGCTCAAGGTCGGAAAGACAGGCGGGCTTACGGCGGTCAAACAGGCGGCCGGCATCGCGGAAGCGGCAGGCCTTGGCCTTTACGGCGGCACGATGATCGAATCGGACCTCGGCACGGCGATGACGGTCCAGCTGTATTCGACGATGCCGCCGATGAAGTTCGGCACCGAACTTTTCGGTCCGCTTTTGTTCAAGGATTCGATCACGACAAACCGGGTCGAGTTCAGGGACTTTAACGTGATCGTTCCGGACGGTCCCGGCTTCGGCGTCGATGTCGACCATGAAAAAGTGGAACATTACTCACGTGAAAAAGGGGTGCTTGCATGAAGAACGCAGTCATCATCGATTCCGTCCGTACGGCGATCGGCAAACTGGGCGGCTCGCTCGGCAACGTGCCGGCGAACTACCTGGCGGCTCACGTCATGGAGGCGCTGATCGACAGGACGGGCATTGATAAAGAAATCGTGGAAGAAGTCATCCTCGGGCAGGCCAAGCAGAGCGCGGATGAGTCGAATCTTGCACGGTTGGCACTGCTCCGCGCAGGTCTTTCTGCGAGTGTGCCGGGGTACACCGTCCACCGCCAATGCGGTTCGGGCGTCCAGGCAGTGAACTCCGCTGCCCAGCAGATCGGCATGGGCCTGAGCGACGTCATCATCGCGGGCGGCGCAGAGTCGATGAGCACCGCGCCGTATTATGTGAGCGGCGTGCGCTTTGGTGTAAAGGCCGGCAACACGATCCTGAAAGACCCGAACACGGAAAGCCAGCCGGGCTCCCAGCCGGTTGAAGAGTACGGCAACCTGAACATGGGCATAACCGCTGAAAATGTCGCCGAAAAGTACGGCATCTCCCGCGAGCAGCAGGACGAATTTGCTTTGCTCAGCCAGGAACGTACCGCGGCGGCAATCCGGGAGGGACGATTCGAGGAAGAAATCATTCCGTATGCCGTCCAGGAACGCAAGCAGACGATCGACTTCAAGACAGACGAGCACCCAAGGGAAACGAGCCTCGAGAAACTCGCCAAGCTGAAGCCGGTCTTCAAGGAAGGCGGCACGGTCACCGCGGGCAACGCCAGCGGACGGAACGACGGCGCCGCGGCGCTACTAGTCACGAGCGAAGAAGCGGCCGAGCGCTACGGACTCACACCGAAAGCCCGGATTGTGGCGCAGGCATCTTCCGGATGCTCGCCTGATATCATGGGCATGGGCCCGGTCGGCGCAACACAGAAAGCATTGCGCCAGGCAGGCCTTACGGTCGCAGACCTCGATGTCATCGAGCTGAACGAGGCATTCGCCGCGCAGGCAGTCGCCTGCATCAATGAACTCGGCCTGGATCTCGAGAAGGTCAACCCGAACGGCGGCGCCATCGCACTCGGCCACCCGATCGGCGCGACCGGCGCGATCCTCATGACAAAACTGTTACATGAACTCGAGCGCACCGGCGGCCGCTACGGCCTCGTGACGCTCTGCATCGCAGGCGGCATGGGCATTGCGACGATTGTGGAGAATCTGAGAAGGTAAATTGGAAGCCATCGCTTTTACAGAGCGGTGGTTTTTTGTTGTTGTATAAATGGTAACCACTTGTTTGGCTAGGGTATGCCACTTCGTATTTCTCCTGCTTGGTTCTGTTGAAGAAAGTGCTCGCCTAAAATATACTGAAAATTAGAATAGAGGATTAGGAGGGACACAATGAAAGTTGCCATCATCGGAGCGGGCATCGTCGGGGCAAGCGCCGCCTATCATCTGAGCAGGCGGGCAGATACTGAAGTGATTCTGATCGACAAGGACCAGCAAGGGAAAGCGACACTGGCTGGAGCGGGGATCATCTGTCCATGGGTGTCCCATGTTGAGAATCCTGATTGGTATCGGCTGGCGAAAGAGGGGGCGAAGTTTTATCCGGAACTGGTCCGGCATCTTGAAGAGGACGGAGAAAGCGGGACCAGCTATAAGCGGGTCGGCGCGCTTTGTGTGAGCGACCGGCAGGAGGAGCTTGACCGGATAGAGGAGGCGGTGAGGGCGAAGAAGGGTGAGGCGCCTGAACTCGGTGAGGTCCTGCGGCTGGATGCCAAGGAGACCCGACGCAGGTTCCCTCCATTAAACGAGGAACTGGAGTCCGTCTTTGTGTCGGGTGCGGCCAGGATCGACGGCCGGCTCCTGCGCGAGGCCATGGTGCGGGCGGCAGGGAAAAACGGGGCGCGCATTGTGGAGGGAGAAGCGAGTCTCGTATCGGATGGGGACCGGCTGACGGGTGTGGCTGCAGCGGGCGAGGTCATCGACGCTAACCAAGTGATCATCACTGCAGGCGCCTGGGTTCCGGATCTTCTGGAACCGCTCGGTGTGCGGGTGAACGTGCAGCCGCAGCGGGGGCAGATTCTTCACATTGATATGCAGGATGAGGACACGTCTGACTGGCCGGTCATCCTGCCCCAGAGCACTCACTACATGCTGGCGTTTGACGATTCACGAGTGGTCGCAGGTGCCACAAGGGAGACCGGGTCGGGATTCGATTATCGGCAGACAGTCGGTGGGGTCCATGAAGTCGCGGGTGAAGCGCTCCGGATCGCTCCGGGACTCTCGGAGGGCACGCTTAAGGAAGTCCGGATCGGCTTCCGGCCTATGGGGGAGGATTCCCTTCCACTATTAGGGAAGCTTGATGAACCACGGCAGGTTATCGTGGCGACCGGGCTTGGACCATCGGGACTGACAATGGGGCCTTACGTCGGCTATCTGGCCGCCTGTCTGGCGATGGGCGAGGAGACCGGAATGGATTTGAGTGTTTATCATCCATTGCGGGGTGCGTCAGTGAACGG
Organism: Bhargavaea sp. CC-171006; assembly: GCF_009761675.1. Taxonomy (GTDB): domain Bacteria; phylum Bacillota; class Bacilli; order Bacillales_A; family Planococcaceae; genus Bhargavaea; species Bhargavaea changchunensis. Next base: position 77,894 of record NZ_QUZH01000013.1, on the reverse strand, counting down.
ATGATGTGATCGTGACTGTGTCAAGTGCATCGGCAGCTCCTATATTTTGGTCCGAAGCACCTCCTATGAAATGATATACTGAAAGTATATTTATATAGAGGAAGAGGGGCTGCACCATGCTGAAGAAAATCGCTTCCGACGCGCTCGGATTGTCGGATATCGGGAAGATCATCGGACCGGCGGACTATGACAAGACGGACGCCGATGATTATATCCGCCATGAAGACAACGAGAAAATATATTTCCTGATCAAGACGAAAGCGGACGAGTACTGCTTCACGAATATCGCGTTCATCCATGTGGACGGGGACACTGCAGTGTCTTCCAAGCGGACGCTGAAGCGCTACGCGTACTCGCAATACAAGTTCGCGGATGTCACACTTGAGACCGCCGGGAAAGTCGACCTTGATGTCGAAATCAAGTTTACATTAGGCAACCAGGCATACAGCATCGATGTGGACAAAAAGCAGCTGGATCAGCTGAAAGACCTGTACAAGGCGCTCGTCTACATTGCTGAAGTCACGCACGAAAACAGCATCCAGATGGACATGGCGACACAGAGTCTCGACAGGGCCGTTCAGGTGCTGCACAATGCGCGACCATCCGACGTCCAGCTTGCGGACCAGTACAAGCAGCTCACCGAGTTCGGTTTTGACTGGATGCAGCAGGCGCGTGCCAAGTATCATGAGAAAGACTTCGGAGACGTGTTTGAGAAGTATATTAATAATTGATGGATGGGAGAAGGCGTGTGGCGCCTTCTCTTTTTGTTAGGAGTGCGCATAGATTCGCCGCGAGCGCGCATAGAAACCCTGGAAGCGCGCATAGAACCGCAAAAACCGCACATAGAAACCTATGCGCGCTCAACAAAAGTCTAAATCGTCGTCCCCTTTGGGCACACTGGCTGAAAACAACCGAGAGGGGCGGAGCCGGTGGAGTTTTTTCATGCCCAGGAGACACTGACCGCCACGCAATGGATTTTGCGGGCGGTTGTTTCATATTTTTTTCTGCTGATTGTGGTCAAGGTTATGGGGCAGCGGTCAATATCGCAGCTGAGTCTGCTGGACTTTGCAATTGCCATCGCAATCGGGAACATCATCGCGCATCCCCTGTCAGATGAAGGACTTGGTCTGAAAGGATCGATGATCACCATGGTCGCGCTCGTTGTCCTCTATTCGGCAAGTGTATTTGCCGTACTGAAATCCGGCCGCGTTCGGGACTTTGTCCTGCCCCGCCCGATTCCGCTCGTGGAAAAGGGACAGCTCGTTTACCCGAACCTGAAAAAAGCCCGCATCACGATTGACTATCTGCTTTCCGAAGCGCGGAAGGCGAAGATTGAGGATATCCAAAAGCTGTCGCTGGCACTCTGGGAGCCAGACGGCACCATCTCGTTTTTCGAAAGTCCGCAATACCAGGGGCCGACCCGGAGCGATTTTGATATAGTGCCTGAGCCATTTGATTTGCCCGTGGTTGTTGTGAGGGAAGGGGAAATTGACCGCAAAGCGCTCGGGGAGAAGGGAAAGGATGAGGCCTGGTTGATGTCCGTCATAAAAGAGGAGCACTTTATTACCTTGGAAGATGTCCTGCTTGCGACGATGGAGCGGAGCGGGAGAGTGAAGGTGTTTGTTCGGGGAAGAGGCAGTTGATCGCTCATAGGACTGGGAGAAGCGCTCGTAGAAGTCCGAGAAGCGCTCATAGAATCACCGCGAGCGCTCATAGAACTGATAGAAGCGCTCATAGAAATCTACGAGCGCTCAATCTCAAGAGAAACTTAAATTAATGCATAACGAAAAAGCATCCGACCACCGAGGCCGGATGCTTCATTTATTTCCCCATAATCAAACCGGCCGCACAACTTACGGCCAACACCGCCAAAAACACACCCGCCAATACATAATCACGGCCGCTCACTCTTACAGGTCGATAAAATTCCTTCCTTCGCTCGCCGGTAAATCCTCTCGCTTCCATCGCGAAAGCCGCGCGTTCGGCTTTCCGGACGGCTCCGGCAAGCATCGGGATCAGAAGTCGTCTTGTGCCGGCAACCCGCTGCCACCAGTGCCGGTCCTGACTTACCCCCCGAAGGCGCTGGGCCTGACGGATCTGGGTGAGTTCGTCTTTCAGGACGGGCAGGAACTGGTAGCCGACCATCGTGCCGTAGGCAATTTTCGGTGGCACCTTTAGTTGCTGCATGAGGCTCATGACAAAGGTGACCGGGTTCGTGGTGAAGGCGAACAGCAATGACAGCGTTGAAAAAGCCATGACCCTAAAAGTCAGTGACCAGGCATGTGCCCATTGCTCGTCGGTGACTTCGATCCCGGCAAATGAGCCGATGACTTCACCGCCGCTGTCCGCTCCGAATACGAGTGTCGTCCATAGATAACCCACGGCGCCGAGCGTGAAGGGCAGCATCATCAGCGCCCATAGCTTCCAGTTGATCCGGCTCATCGTGAACTGCAGGGCCAGAATTCCGACCCAGAACAGGAGCGGTGTCCACGGATTAAAGAAGAAGGCCATCGTGAGCATCGAGACGGTCACGATGATGAACTTCACGGACGGATTCATGTCATGCAAAAGTCGGCTCACGGCGGTCCGCTCCTCTCGGCGGGAGGAGATGGTGCTCGTCCAACAGTGACGGGTCGGCCCACACGTCCTCCGCCCTGAATTTCCCGGTCAGCCTGCCGTCATTAATTAGAAGGATCGAGTCGGCAACGGCCGCAGCGAACTCCATGTCGTGGGTGATGATCAGAAACGTGATGCCTTCCCTCGAGCGCTCGTTGATGAGTGAAAACAGTTCCTGCAGGCCTGCCGTGTCCTGGCCGGATGTCGGTTCGTCCATGATGATGACCGGACGGTTGTCGGCGAGCATGGTGCCGATTGCGATGCGGCGTTTTTGGCCATGGCTGACCGAGAACGGATGTGCATCCCAAATGGGAGTGAGCATCAGCCGTTCTGCTAGATCGTTCAGCGTTTCCGTCGTAGCCAGGCCAGAGAAGGCGAGTTCATCAGCGACGGAATTCGTCAGAAACAGGAATTCCGGTGATTGAGGGACGTAGCCGGTGCCGGGCGACCGGACGGTGCCGGAATGCTTGTAAATGCCGCAGAGCGCCTTGGCGAGCGTTGATTTCCCGCTTCCGTTCGGCCCCGCGATGACCGCAATTTCACCTTCTTCAACATCGAATGACAGAGGAGCGAGAAGTTGCTTACCGCTGATTTCTACCGACAGTTCTGTAACGGAGAGGGCAGGCCTGCCGGTCATGCCGGTCGCACTTTGCGGAAATGCCACCGGAGCTTTTGAATCGGACGGATGATCCGCAATCATCTGTCCGTCTAACCCGAGGACAATCTCTCTTTCGAAAAAACGTTCCCACAGATCAAGCCGGTGTTCCACCGCGACAACCGTCAGGCCGGTCTGCCGTTGTAGTCCGTCCAGCCACTGGACAAAATTTCGTGCGGTCAGCGGGTCGAGGTGGGCGAGCGGTTCGTCGAGAAGAAGGATTTCGGGCTCCGAGATCAGTGCGCAGGCGGTAGCGACCCGCTGCTTCTGACCGCCGGACAGGGACTGGATGACCGACTGGCGGAAGTTCGCGAGTCCCGTCTGATCGAGCACGTCCACAATCCGGCGCTCCACGTCAGCCCGGGGGACCCGCAAGTTTTCCAGCGTGAAGGCCAGTTCCTCCTCGACGGTCGTCATGCAGAACTGGGAATCCGGGTCCTGGAAAACGGTCGCAATCCGCCGGTTGATCTCACCGGGGCGGTAATCATCCGCACTTTTCCCAAACAGATGGATATCACCCTCATCAATACCGTCACAGTTGAGGGGATAAAGGCGGTTCAGCAGGTAAAGCAGAGTGCTTTTGCCGCAGCCGCTCGGCCCGCTGATGACGACCCGCTCGCCTCGTTGAATCTCGAACGTCAGACCGTTCAAGGTGTTTTCAGGATCATCCGGAAAGCGGAATGAAACGTCAGCAAGTGAGATGACGTGCTCATGCACCGGCCCCACCCTGTTTCGTCCGCGAGATGGCGTACCCGCGGAGCGCACCGGTTGCGAGCAATCCGTCAGCAAGATACTTGCCGCCGATTCCCGCAATGATGGCGCCGCTCAGCACGCGCAGCGTGAACATGAGAAGCACGAACGACGGGTCCAATGCGGCATAACCCGAGACAAAGTAACCGTACACGAAGCTGAACACTGCAGCGCCGGCACCCGCGAGCATCATGACCGCCAGATTAAAGTGGCGGTAGCGGGTTGCGGCAAATGCGGCTTCCGCACCGAGGCCCTGGATGACCCCGGACAGAATCAGACGGGGGCCAACCGCATTGCCGAGCATAACTTCAATGATGGCGGCAATCGTCTCCGGCAACACCGCGGCACCGGGCTTTCGAATAATCGCCATCGATAGGATCGACACGATGAACCAGATGCCGAACATCCATTCATAGGCGATCGGCCCGATCAGGCCGGCCCAAATGTTTCCGAAGTGGATGGCAACGAGATAAACGATGCCGAATACCACGCCGAACAGGGACATCAGTACAATCTCTTTCAGTTTCCATGACTTCAGCATGTCATTTCCCTCCGTGGGACGGACTGTTGATGCTCATCGAGACCGTCATGACGAGGTGACGGTGCTCTTCGGAGCGGGCATGGGTGAACGTTTCCTCATAGAAGTCGAACACGTCATGGATATCCCCGTGGATTCCGCTCGCGTAATGCATCGACTCATTGAACACGCCGCGCTCCTTCGCACGCTCCACTTCACGATAAATCACCGACATATAATCCGGGTTGTTCATCGGATATAGTGCAAACTGCGACGATACATATTGTTTGGTCGGGTCGTTGTTCAGCGGCTCATCCGGCTTGTCCAGGAACGCGTCCCCGGTTGTGTCTCCCGGGCAGCCAGCGGAAAAGGTGCCGTTCAATGCCACATGAACGCCGGTCTTCGCCGCATGGAGTGCAAGCGCCTTCGCCACATTGAACACATGCACCTGCTTACCGCGGATGACCGTCGACACATCATCCGTGTGCATCCATACCGTAGACGTGTCCACCTCTTCAAGCGCCCCCTTGATGACCGCAACAAAATCATCGGTCATCGGATTCAGCGTAAACCGGAACCCCACAATCGGACTGACCCCACAATGCAAATTTTCCATTACTAAAAACCCCCTTCTGAAAAATGAACACAAAAAAGCTGCACCCGTGAAGATGCAGCCGTAATTTCAGAAGTTGCCCAGATTGATGAGGGCGTCATGAAAATCGCCGCACTTCCTCACGCAGGTCCTAACCTGATCGAGTTCTAAGGGATCGGAGCAGCGCTCTCATCTCAGCCCATAACGGGCACCCCCAGTGCAAATGACGGTATGCAGTTTAATGTGTCTCGGGTCGCCCCGATGCCTCCAGTGTAGAGGATGGGAGTGGGGAAGTAAAGGGGGCTTGGAAGTATTAAGAGCCTAGGTGAGAGAGTACGGTTCCCATAGAAATAAGTTAACTGAGATGAGACTTGCAGTAAACTGTCGATTAAACACAATCTGTGTAGAAATGATACGAAATGTTCGGACTTTTGTTCTATATTTTCAGGGTCAACCGAATGCTATGATAAAAAAACATTAGGAGTTTCCTCATAGAATTGGGGAGATAGGTATGAATTGCACGAGAAGTCGGATGCGGTCGCAAGATGGAGTATCCTAAAGGCAGTCGCCGGTGGGAATCAAGCCTGTTCGACAGAGCCTAATAAGTTTTGGCGACGAGGTATTAGAATGACGGGAATGAGAATGGAGAGGAGAAAATCGGTAATGAACGTAGAATCGGCTCGTCGGAGGCAGGCGGTGCGGTTATCCAAGGAAAAAGCGGGGGATTCGGCAGATGTGGAGGATGCATTGGTCTCTCCACTCAAAATGAACTTTGTCAATCAGGCAGTGCATCTGTATTCGGGCGAGTTTTCATTGGAAGACGGAATAGAGATCTTTCAGCTTAACGGCCAGGTTACGCTGAAGTGGTACCCGGAATCGAAGATTGAGTGGGCTGGCACCATCACCGGGCTGGGCATCTCCGTGGAGAAAGCCGAAAATCTTCTGCAGGAGTCCGTTTTCCGCACCTACAAAATCATGACGCCGACCGGATTCCGGGGAGAAGCCTTCATTAGCCGATTCGATATAGAGAGTGGCGAGTTAGCCGGGTCCATCAGTGGGGCGTTCAGCCAGCCGTTGCGGCCGGCTGAACGGCTTCAGTTTTCAGTCGTTAACTTCTACGGAACAGCAGGCGAGCCAATCCGCCATCTGAATCTGGTTTACAGGGGGAGAATGCGGGTCCGGCATGGAGCATATCGGATCCTGTTCGACCAGGTCCATAACTACGATGAGACGTATCGAAGTCTGGATGAACTGGGTGGATACGGGGTGACGCACGCGGGTCTCATCGAAAGGACTGACGGTCAGCCGGCCGACCCGAAGACGGTCAATGAACTGATCGACGCACTGAATTGGGTGCTGTCCTTTAATGCAGGCCGTTCCGTTGGCATTTGCAGCATCCACGGCAGTGACGCGCAAGGCAACATGTTCAAGCAGTACCGGGTCCCGGCGGTCGACAGTTGGAAAAACCAGGCCAATTGGTGTCCCGGTGTCGGGAACGACCCCGAGGACAAACTTGGTCGCCTGGTCGAAAATGTGATGGGGAAATTCACGATTCCGCACTGGCAGCAGACGCTGCCGCGACTGCTGCATTGGTATCTCAGTGCGAAATCCGCGGGCTTTGCAGAGAATCGTCTGGTATCCGTACACGCCGCATTGGTAAAGCTGGCATGGAAAGTGCTTGTCGAAGAAGAAAAGGTCCTATCCGCCCAGGAATTCGAGCGCTTCCCCGTCGATATGCAGATTCGTCGACTACTTCAGTTCTGCGCAATACCGGCTGCCATTCCACGCCACACGATACGTGTAGGAGGCTACGCAGACGGCCCGCAGCTGATCGCTGCATATTATAAAGAAACCATTCACGCCAACCGGCGGAACCTCCAGGCTCTCAGCGACCGTGACAAGGAAGCCATTCTCCAGCTTGGCGTCCAATATCTCGAACTTGCGCTTCTCCATTTGCTGGGATACACCGGCCGGTACAACAACCTGCTGCTTGGCGGGGAGCGTCCGGGCAGACTTGAGCCGGTTCCTTGGATAAAGAGTTTGTAAGGCTCTAAATAAGTGGAATGAGATCTGGGATCACCCGCATGTATTGCCGTTGGGTCGGTGACGTTGAAGCCGGCTGAAGGTAATTTCGTCATTCATCCTTCCAATCTCGTCATTCGGCCGTTTAATCTCGTCATTCGTTCCGATATAGTGGCCGAATGACGAAACTCAGCACGTGAATGACGAAATCAAGTCCACGAATGACGAAACCTCCGGAAGCCCTGGTCACCCGCCGCCGCCATGTAAAATCATTCCGAAATGAGCAGGAATCAAAGCCGTCACTCAGAAATCTGAGTGGCGGCTCTTATTGTGGCCTTAATTCATGGCAGCCTTTTCACGCTCAACGACAGTTTTTAGCAATATTCAACTTTAATTGTCAAAATAGATAGACTTTTATCATTGTAATTATCTATAATGAAATCAGAAAGGGAATCATCACTCATTTATTCCAATGATTTGGATTTTCATGGGTCATTTGCTTCCTAGTCAGTCCGGTTCCTTTTTCTTAGTCGAGGGGTGTGAGGTGAAGGGAATGAAGTGGCTGGAAAGTTGTACATAAGTGCGCAAGGCATTTGCGGAAAAAGAAAGTGGTGAAAATGATATCAAAGGGGATGGGGGCATGAGAACGGCCATGTTCTTGATTGGGCAGGAGACAATGGGTATTGTTCCGGAGTATGACGCATTTGGCGACCTGCACGCCAAGGTGCTGCTGCCGGATGAGTATGTGACGGTCGGGGAAAGCCCGACGCAACTGATTGACCGCACACTTCGGACACAGGGAACCAGTTTTCGGGGTGCGCGGGACGGCGCCAATTACATCCTGTCAAGAACACATAATACGCCCGTCCGGATCGAAGGGGAGAAGACGATCATCCTCTTCCCGACCACTTCGCCCTCACGCGAAGATTGTACCTGGTTTGCCCTGCACCACATTGACCGCTATGAGGCGGTGGAAAAGGGGAAGACCTGCGTGACGCTTACGAACGGCCACACCGTCACGCTGCCTGTCAGCCAATTCAGCTTCCACAATCAGTTCCAGAAAGCCCTCCGGTTGAGATATCAGCTTGTCGAGCGCAGGCAAACCCGGATGCTCCTGATCCGGGAGCCGAAGAAAAGCTATCATCTCGTCAAGCGGGATGGACAACGGAACTTCGAGGATCACTAAAACATGCCCCTGCTCAACGGAGAGCGGGGGCTATTTTGCTTCAGTAACTGTCGCCTTTCATCCAATGGAGTCTATCTAAATGGAAAGATTCCGGAAGGGGCTGATTGGATGGAACCGAGGACACGGGACGGGTTGTACCGGATCGATCCGGTGAACGAGATTCTCTTTTTCTACGATTCGAGGATTGCGCAGCTTGATCTGTTTGCTTATGGCTGCCTGATTGAACTGATCGGGGAGTTTGGAGAAAAGGAAGTGCTTGGTGTGCTGCGGGTTGCCGCTTCGGAGCGGCGGACAGGCGGGACAGTGCTGGAATGGGCGGAAGGCAGGTTGTCGGATCGGATGAAAGGCAGGAGTGGAGAGTAGGAATCTCATACATATCTCCGGGCGGTTGAGGGTAATGGAAGATTATCGGGAGATACCAATCCAACCCATAAAGAACGGAGGATTTGATGGAGATTCAAGCGATTGTTGACAAGATCAAAGAGGAAATGATCCGGATCCGGAGGCATATCCATACGCATCCGGAGCTGAGCCATGAGGAGTTTGAGACCACCAAGTTCGTGCAGGATCAGCTGAGGGATACGTCAATCGAATGGCAAGATCTCGGCCTTGAGACGGGTGCAGTCGGGCTGATGCACGGGAAAGCCGGTGACGGACCAGTCCTGATGCTTCGGGCTGACTTGGACGCACTGCCGCTCATGGAGGAATCCGGTGTTGAGTTTGCGTCTGAAAAGCCGAACGTCATGCATGCCTGCGGCCATGATATCCATACGACTGTGCTGATCGGAGCGGCAAAGGTGCTCGACCGGACCCGCGATGAATGGAAAGGGACGATTAAGTTTGTTTTCCAGCCGTCCGAAGAGAAGGCAGGCGGCGCCTCCGAGCTGGTCGAAGCAGGAGTGCTTGAAAATCCGAAGCCGGACCATGCCGTGTGCCTGCATACATGGCCATCGACCGATGCAGGGAAAATCGGCATCCGCCCCGGCCCGATGACTGCGGCGAACGATACGTTTGAAGTGATGGTGAAAGGCACCGGCGGCCACGGGGCCCATCCTGAGAAAGCTGTCGATCCCGTGCCGGTTGCGGGCGATGTCGTGGACCTGTTCCAGCGGATCATCTCCCGGAATCTTTCGCCGTTCGACCCCGCCGTCATCACGGCAGGCCAGATTGACGGGGGCACGGCCAATAATGTCATCGCTACTGAAGTGAAGGTCTCAGGAACCGTGCGTACACTCAGCCAGTCGACCCGGGACTACATCAAAAAGCGCATGAAGGAAATTGCCCACCATGTCGCTGCCGCTTCAAATGCGGAGGCTGAGGTCGAATTCAAGGGCGCAGGCTGTCCGCCGGTCATCAACGATCCTCACCTGACCGGCCAGCTCGAGCAGTCACTGAAAAAGCACCTCGGGCAGGAAAATATCGACTACCTGAAAGAGCCATCGACAGGCAGCGAGGATTTCGCCTATTACCTCGAACAGGTTCCGGGTCTGCTTTTCCGTCTCGGCACGAGGGACGAAGAAGACAGCCGTACCCACCTCTCATTGCACAACCCGGGCATCGTCTTCGATGAACGGGCGATTCCGACGGGAATCATTGCCATGAGCGGATTTGCAATCGATTACCTGAATGCAGTTCATTAACAAGGAAGCCGGCCGCAGGGGCCGGTTTTTTTGTTTTCTGAAGAACAGGAAAATGTGCCGTCGGGTGGCAGGTGTTTCTTCCCATTTTTTATGCCTGTTACAGGATAGAAGGGGGACTTGTCGAAAAAAGCTTGCCGATTGTGGGCGGGATTTATATGATATTGGGAATAATAAGGAACTTTATTCCGCCTAATAGATATTTTTCCTGTCCGGCGGGGTAGTGGAGTAATAGAGAAAGGGAGGGAAGCGGATGGTACCGAATAAAGCGGGGACACAGGCAGTTCTGAAAGAGCCATACATACAATATGTTTTTGACCTGCTGAAAGCAAATGCCCTGCGGGGACGACGTGTCATGGTGATGGTCCTGATCCGTGCAGAGAGTGAAACAGCTTCAGAAACGGCTTTCCGTCTCCAAAGCCTGGTCCGTTCGACCGATGTGCTTTTTGAAACGGACCGCCAGGACGAGCGGGGCGTGCTGTTGCCTATGAGCGGAGCGGATGAAGCAAGAAGTTTCCTGAACCGTCTGTTCCGGGAAACGGGAGAAATCAAAGCGGCTGTTCTCGAAATCTTTCATCCGGATACGGAACTTCGGGCTTCAATCGAAGACATGCAATCGGCAATCGATCGTGAAGAGGGAGCTATAACGTTCATGGCCCCTGTGAGTCAACGTCCGGAGGAGGAGGTTAAGGTGAGTGTCCTTGATCCGGATCCGCTGTTTCGTGATGTGCTTGGCATGGCGCTTGGACAACTGGACACGCCTGCAGTACGGCTTGAAGTGAAAACATTTGGTGACGGACGGTCATTTCTTCAATCGGGATGGACGGCGTCAGCCCATTCCCATCTGGTTGTCATGAATGATCTGCTGCCGAGACAGAACGGACTGGATGTGTTGCATACACTCCGTTCCCTTCCGAACGACGGGAAATTCACGATTCTGATGATGACACGCAGGAATTCGGAAGAGGACATGACCTATGCCTATGAGAGCGGCGCTGATGGTTATCTGATCAAACCGTTCAACCTCAGGCTGTTTGAGGCTCAGGTCAAACGGCTGCTCACGAGGTTATGGTCATGATCGGCGTACCGGTGACCGCTGTGTTTTTCGGGGTGATGCTGCTGTTCCTGGTTTTGGCTGTGATGACCGTCTATCTATTCGCCGCCCGTGATTCACAAGAAAGAAAAATGAAAAAGGCGGATTCCTATCTGTTACGTAATAGTAAAAGGTGGTATCAGGTTCTTCGGGGCATTGAAACTGCATCGCAAGAACTGGTGCCGAGTGATGAAGCGGAACTTGCCGCTGTTGAAGAGATCTTCCGTGCTTACCTGACCAACGTCTCGGGAGACAAAATCAAGGAGAGGATCCAGGAATTTGCCGATGTTCATCTGGCACCGTTTTACCGGAAGAAGCTGAAGAGCCGGAACTGGAGCGAACGGATGAACGCCCTCTACCGGATCGAAGACTTCGGCATGGAAAGCCTCATCGGCGATGTGCGCAGACTCGAACGCAAAAAACTCACTGCCGATGAGCGGTTTCAACTGCATCTGATCGACCTGCAATTCCGTCCGGACGGCTTTATGGAAAGGAATGCAACACGTCTTGGTGATCTGTCCGAGTATGAGGCACGCCAATTGTTTTTCCTCATGCCGGAACATGTATTTAACGAGACTGTCGCGATGTTCGGCAAACTTGCTCCCGTTCTGCAGTACGGATTGATTGAAGTGCTCGGAATGCGACAGGATCTTATGAGATTGCGGTTCCTGGAAGAGCTATTGGACAGTTCTGATCCGGAGATCAGAATTCGTGTACTCCGGGCAATCGATGCATTCGGCATCCGGACACCGGACCGGATTCTTGAGCGTGCATTTGATTCGCCGGTCTGGGAGGAGCGGTTCCTCGGGGCCCGGATGCTCCGGAGAGTTCCTGCGGATGAGGCCGCCCGTTATGCCTCCCGCATGCGCGATGATCCATCCTGGCTGGTCCGGGAAGAAATCCGCGCATTGTCAGTGAGGCAACGTTCCCCCGAAGGGAAAATGGCGGTCCTGCGTTAAGTAATACAAACTGATAAAAATAAACGATCAGCCTGTGAAAGGAAGCGAACAGGATGGAAAATGTAATGGAATGGGTAATGAAGTTTTTTGGAGTGGTCATTTTTACATACATGACCATTGTGATCCTGGCTTACAGCGGAATGTTCCTGTTCGCTTTCCTCGACCTGAAGCGCCAGCGCCGCCTTGACCGCCGTGAGCTCGATGACCAATTTATCGATGCCTTTTATTCCAAGCCGGTCACGGTTCTGGTGCCGGCCTATAACGAGGAGGCCGGTGTGGTCGGAAGCATTCACTCGCTCCTCAACCTGAATTATCCCCAAACTGAGTTGCTCGTGATCGATGACGGTTCGACAGACAGGACTGCGGAGGTGGTCATTCGCCAATTTGACATGGTGCGGGCTGAAAAGCCTACCGAATCCCGTTTGGATACCAGGCAGGTACGGGCCGTATACCGTTCCCAGGTTCATCCGAATCTCTGGCTGATCAAAAAGGAAAACGGAGGGAAAGGAGACGCGCTCAATGTAGGGATCAATTTTGCGCGTTATCCGTATTTCTGTACGATTGACGGTGACTCGATCCTGGATGGGAATTCTCTTCTTCGGGTCATGAAGCCGATTATGACTTCGGACGGCAAAGTCGTTGCCGCGGGCGGGAATGTCAGGATTGTCAATGGGATGGCCGTTGACCATGGCGTCGTTTCAGACATCCGGCTGTCGGGACGCCCGCTCGTCGTGATGCAGGTTGTCGAATACTTGAGGGCCTTTCTCATGGGGCGGATTGCCTTGAGCAGGCTGAACATGGTGCTCATCATTTCGGGTGCTTTCAGCGTGTTTTCAAAGAAATACGCCTTTGAAGCCGGCGGCTATAATACGGAGACGATTGGCGAAGACATGGAAATGATCGTGAAAATCCAGCGGCTCATCAAGGACAAGAACATGGATGCAAGGGTGGAATTTGTGCCCGATCCGGTCTGCTGGACGGAAGCACCGCAGTCACTCGCTGTTCTGCGAAGACAGAGGAGGCGATGGCATCAGGGGCTGCTTGAGAGCCTCTGGCGGCACAGGGGGATGACGCTGAATCCGAAGTATGGCAGTGTCGGAATGCTGTCTATCCCTTATTTCTGGCTGGTTGAATGTCTCGGGCCGCTGATTGAGTTGGGCGGCTATCTGTATGTGATTGCCGCATTCTTCATGGGCGGCATTTATTACGAATATGCAGTGCTGCTCATGCTGCTGTTCATCCTGTATGGCACCGTCTTCTCGATCGGCTCCGTGCTGCTGGAGTCCTGGAGTTTGAATGCTTTTCCGAAACAACGGGATGTGCTGCGCATGATGGCATTGTCACTCACGGAAGTTGTCTGGTACAAGCCGCTGACCCTGTTTTGGCGAGTCGAAGGGCTTGTCCGATCCATGTTCCGCATCCGTTCCTGGGGGGACATGGAGCGTGTCGGCGCAACAAAGGGGATGTCTGAATGAAGAAGTTTTATCTGATTGTCGCTCTGGCACTGATTGTCCTGATTCTGCCGGTCATCCTCTGGTTTGCAAAGGACAGCCGGCCGATTTCGGTCACCGTGATCGACAAGACGGTTCCCGATGCTTCCTATCGGGAACATCTGGGGCTGATGTGGGCGATGAACCATATGAAGATTGTCCGGCCGGACGGCAAGGCATATCAAGCAGACCTGGACTACGAGGGCTTTGTTCCGGATGAGGAGAGGCAGACTGATGAAATCCGCCCTTCCGCAACGGATTACAGGGATACGGATGTCCTGTACATAGCGGATACATATGGCGTCTACAAGGAAGATCTTCCGCGGGAGGGGGCAGGAAGGACAGGTGCCCGGTCAGAGAAGATTGACGGCGGTCTTACCGGTGAGGAATGGGATGCAGTGGAACAGCGGATGCAGTCCGATGATCCGCTGCTTCTGATCGCCGAATACAACACGTTTGCCTCGCCGACCCGAAAAGATGTGCGGGACCGGATCATGTCAAGTCTGGGTGTTGACTGGGATGGATGGACCGGACGTTTTTTTGATGAATTGGATTTCAGGAAAAATGATGAGATTCCGGCATGGCTGGTGAAACAGTTTGGAGAAGATTGGAAGTACGAGGGTCCGGGCTTCCTGCTGGTCAATGATCTGACCGGAGAGTCGGTTGTCCTGGAGCGCGACTTGCACCTCACTGGAGAAGGCATCCGGCTTTCTTTCACGGAAGAGGGAAAGGAACGGTTTGGCATCGATAAAAGTCCACGGTATGACTATTGGTTCGATATTGTGACGCCTGCCGACGGTGGTCAGATGCTGGCCGGATATGACTGGGGGCTGACTGATGAAGGTCAGGGCCTGCTACGGGAGAATGGAATTCCAACCGAGTTCGCGGCCATCGTCTCGAAAAGGTCGGGAGCTGCCGAAAGCATTTATTTTGCCGGAGATTACAATGATGTACCGTCGGTGCCGGTTTTCTATCAGATTCAGGGGCTTCCTCAAGTGTATCGTGTGCTGAATAGCTTCTCCGATCAATCGTTTTATTGGTCAGCTTATATACCGATCATCGGGGCGTTGCTGGACGGATTCGGAAAAGAGGGGACGGAAGATGTGCAGGATGCGAAAGCGGAAGGGGACGACGGGGTGTATTCGAGAATTTCCGGCGACCGTCTGGAAGTATTCAAAGACGGGAAGTGGAAACCGCTCACGGTCAAGGGTGTGAATATCGGCATGGGCAAGCCCGGCCACTTCCCGGGCGAGGCTGCCATCACAGAGGAAGAATATGCACGCTGGTTCGAGATGATCGGAGAGATGAACGCCAATACCATCCGTATTTACACGCTTCACCCGCCGGGCTTTTACCGTGCACTGAAAGCCTATAATGAATCGCATGACGAGCCGATTTATGTCATGCATGGTGTATGGATCAACGAGGAGAAACTGGAAGAGTCTCTGGATGCTTTCGAAGAGGAAAATCTGAAGGATTTCCGTGAAGAGATGCATCGGGCCGTGGATGTCGTTCATGGGAATGCGGATTTTCCGAAGCGGCCGGGCCATGCATCGGGTTTTTATGATGCTGACATTTCACAGTGGGTCAGTGCATGGATGATCGGGATTGAATGGTATCCGTACATGGTTCAGGGGACGAACGAGAAACATGACGGAATCGGTGAATTTGACGGGAAGTATTATCGGACAGAAGGGGCCCGGCCGTTTGAATATTGGATCGCGGAGCAGATGGAGTGGCTGACTGCCTACGAATATGAGGAATACGGGGCACTCCGTGCGATGAGTTTTTCAAACTGGCCGACGACCGATCTTCTGGATCACCCGGCCGAATCCGCCGAGCAGGAGGACCTTGTCCCGGTCGATCCGAACCTGATTATTGCGAAGGGTGAAATGGAAAGGGCCGGAATGTTCGCATCTTATCATGTCTATCCATACTACCCGGACTTCCTGAACTACGAGCGCCGCTATCTGGAGTTCCGTGACCATCGCGGTGAGCAGAACAACTATGCCGCTTACCTGAAAGAACTGCATGAGGCTCACCGGATGCCTGTCCTGATTGCGGAGTTCGGAATTCCCGCTTCCCGCGGAAAGGCTCATGAGAACCCGAGCGGCTGGAATCAGGGCTTCATGTCAGAACAGGAGCAGGGCGAGATACTGAAGCGACTGTATGAAGACATCCTGCATGAGGGGATGCTGGGCGCTCTCGTATTTACATGGCAGGACGAATGGTTCAAGAGGACTTGGAACACGCTGGATTACGACAATCCCGACAGGCGGCCATTCTGGTCGAATGCCCAGACGAATGAGCAGCAGTTCGGGCTCCTGAGCTTCGACCGTTTGAAGGTGAAGATTGATGGGGAGGCATCGGACTGGAGCCGGGACCCGTTGTATAAGAAAGAGGACGGACCGATTCGTGCTTTATACGCCGATCATGACGAGCGGTATTTATACCTGAGGCTTGATATGGAACCCGGGGACGAAGGGCACCCGATCGTCCTTTTGGATACGGTTCCCGATCAGGGGAACACGTCAATTGAAGGAATAAAGGGTGTGGAATTTGCAGACGGTCTGGAGTTTATCGCAAATCTGAATGGCGAAGAATCAAGGCTCCTGATCGATCCTTACTATGATTTCCATCACTATCTATATGGGAAAAAACTCGGCATGATCCCGGATGTCGAGCGGGTGAATGACAGTGGCCGGTTCATTCCGGTCGAATACGTTCTCAACAAGGAATATCAGGTTGCAAACGAAGGCCGGACCATTCCTTTTACGGCTTATGAGACAGGGAAGTTGCGTGAAGGCAACGGTAATCCGGAGTCCCATGATTATGATTCTCTGGCTGATTATTACGAAGGGAACGGCGTAATCGAACTGCGTCTTCCCTGGCTGCTGCTTCAGTCGAAGGACCCGAGCAAGAAAGAGTTCATGGGAAATCTCGCCGAAGAAGGGGAATCAGCCAGTGCCTTTATCAATCAAATTGGTTTGGGTGTGTTGATGGTCGGAGAAGAGGGAGAAGTGATCGATTCGCTGCCGGAGGCTGATCAAGAAGAAATCGGAGCACTCCAAGGATACTCATGGGATGACTGGGATCTCCCGGAATCAGAGGAACGGCTCAAGCAGTCATACGAGATCATGAAAGAAACATTTAATGAAGAATAAGAAAGAAGGAAACCGGCCCCCATGGCCGGTTTTTATTTTGCCGGAGAAATCAGGATGCTAAAGACGATGACGCACTTGACCACAATTCCGGAGGCTGCCGCCGAGCCTTATTTTTTTTGTGGGCGCTTGTCCATTCAGGAGGGGTTACTCCGCGAAGGAACCAGTCCCGTTCTATGCGTTGGTCCATGCCTGGGAAGATGGTCCTGAATATAAATAGGGTCAGCGGTGCTTCTGCATCCGAACGAGAAAGGGAGTGTGGGTATACGAAAAATCACTTGGGTGTTGATCATCTCTATGGCTTTGCTGGCAACAGGATGCCGGCAAAGCCCTGAACAAGCAGAACCAGAGGTCGTGCACGATGAACCCGCTACTGCGGAATTCAATCATCTGGAATTCAACGAAGACTATCAGGAAGCAGATCCGAAGATCATCGAGAGGTTTCCGGCTGAAGGCAAGACGATTGCTCTTACCTTTGATGACTGGGCAAGCGATGAGACGGTCAGTGAGGTGCTTTCCATTCTGAGGGAGTATGGGGTCCATTCCACTTTCTTTCTGATCGGGGAAGGCGTCGAACGAAATCCGCAGCTGGCTCGGATCATTTTGGAAAACGGCCATGAAATCGCCAATCATTCGTATACCCATCCTGAGCTACCCGGGCTGTCGATCCGGGAGATTCAGGAGCAGGTGATCAGGACGGATGAGGTGCTGACCGAGGCAATCGGCCAGGCCCCGGCCAACTATGTCAGACCGCCGCGGGGGAAGCTGGATCATGAAACGGCACAGAAGGTCACTGCAGCCGGAGTGGATTATATCATCCAGGTCGGCGTCTCGTCAGATGACTGGAATCCGGCATTGACAGACCAGGAAGTATGCGAACGGGTGATGGACGGCGTTCAACCGGGAAGCATCATCACGATGCACATTCTGGACAATGCCCATACCGTCAGGGTCTTGCCGGAAATTTTGGATTGGCTGATTGCCCAGGGATATGAGTTCAGGACGGTCGGTGAAATGATTTCGGAGTCAGGATTATAAGCATACAGTCAGTGGAAAATCCGCCATTCAAATTATCAAAAACATGGGAGGTGAGGCAAACGTGAGATGGAGAATGGGTACTGTCATCGGCCTCGTGGCAGTCTTGCTGTTCGCAGGCTGTCAGTCAAAACCGGCAGAAGAGAAGGATCCTGAAGACGAGAAGTTGCCGCCGGCGGTTGTGGTCCCTGAGCCGAGCATCCAGACAACGCCTCCGCTCCGCCTCATCCTGACGACGGAAAAGTCGATGGCGCTAACCTTCAACGGACTGGCGGATAGGGAGTCAACGGAGCGGCTGCTTGATGCGCTGGACTCAGAAGGGTTGAAGGCGACCTTTTTCATTCCGGCATTGAGGGTGGCGGAAGAGCCTGAT
Organism: Bhargavaea sp. CC-171006; assembly: GCF_009761675.1. GTDB lineage: Bacteria > Bacillota > Bacilli > Bacillales_A > Planococcaceae > Bhargavaea > Bhargavaea changchunensis. The sequence continues at coordinate 59,808 of NZ_QUZH01000013.1, read as the reverse complement.
TTGGCCAGGGAAATCCTTGAACAGGGCCACGAAGTTGAAAACGGCACGCTGAGCAGTGTGGTGCCCGAGGGGCTTGACTATGAAGAGGCCTACCGGGAAGTGGAGCTGGCCAATCAGGTTTACAGCGATCGGCTTGGCATCACACCGAAATATGTGCGGACGCGCAACGGAGATACCTCGGAAGCCTTCGAACAGGCGGCTGCTGAGGCAGGCTTAGAATTGGTGACAAACACGATCAGGCCGGACAGTAAGATGAAAACAGCGGTGGAGATCACCAGTTATATCGACAGGTTTATGGTGAGGGGCGCGATCATCCAACTGAATGCAACGACCAATCCTGCGGTGGTGGATGCCATACCGATGATTGCCCGGATGGCCGGGGAGGAGGGCTACGGTCTGACCCCCCTGGGGGAACTGGCGGAAACTTCATATGGAGAAGACTACTACAAATCAAACGGGCTCGCATTTAACGAAAACTACGATGGAGCAAAACCCAAGGTGATCCGGAGCTTCCCTGTCGAGAAAAAAGTCGTGGCGCTGACATTCGATGACTGGGCGGGCGACCGGACGATCTCCAGGGTGCTTGAAATCCTGGAGGAATACGATATCAGGTCGACGTTTTTCCTGATTGGCAGGGGCGTGGAGACGAATCCCCAGCTCGCCAGGCTGATCATGGAGGAAGGGCATGAGATCGCGAGCCATACCTATTCGCACCAGCTGGTAACGGAGATGCCGCTCCGGAAACTGCAGGAAGACCTGATCCGGGCGGACGAAGTGATTGCGGAAGCGATCCGGGAGACACCGTCCAACTATATGAGGCCGGCGCAAGGAAAGCTCGATAATGAGGCAGCCCGAAAATCACCGCGACCGGCGTGGAGTATATCCTCCTGTATGATGTCTCGTCCTTTGACTGGAACATGAACCTCGAGGAACAGGAAGTCTACCACCGGGTCGTTGACCATGTGAAGCCGGGCAGTATCATCACGATGCATATCCAGGATGAGTCACACACCATTTCGGTGCTTCCTAAGATTCTGGATGATTTGAAGAAAAAGGGTTACGAATTCAAGACAGTTGGAGAGCTGATCTCCGAGACCGGGCTCTAAGGGACCAAAAAGAAATGTGGGGAGATAAAAATGGCTACCGGCCAAGAAATACTGGCCCGCCCGAAGGAGGACAGGCGCCTCCTGCCCAATGTCCCGGAACCGCCAGGGAACAGGATCGCTATTGACCGGCGTGGGTTCCCTCTAGGAGAGGAATTGCCGGCAGAGCTCCACCCGAATGCTGTCCAGGAATGGAAGGACAGCGGGATGCGCTATGAGGCTGATTTTCCGGTCCGGGCCAGATTCAGCATAGACGACCATCAGCACCGGTTCATGAATGTAAGATGTGTGGAGATTTCGGAAACGGGGATGCTCTTGAGGATTCCGCGTGATCATGAAGAGGATCTCGACAAGTTGAAAAAAGGGGAGTTCAGGTTTTCAATACCCGGCGGGGTCATGCCGGAAGGATTTGAATCGAAGATCAGCATCGGAGCCGGGGTTGTCAGGACATTCAGGAAGAGAGGGGATGGCGGAGAGGACCTTTATGTCGCCGTCCGTTTTGAGCGGAGGCTGAAAGATCACTACTATCGCCGACGCTGGCGGTTCTCCGTCCCGGCAGCCGGGTTCCTCATGATGCTGATCGTGTCACTCGTTGTTCTGATGCGCACCGAGAGCCTGGTCTATTTCAGGTTCCATCAGTTCCTGTACATGTACAGCCTCATCGCGGCAAGCTTCCTCTTAAGCCGGTATCTGTTCGGCACCATGTACCGGAACGTCCCGCTGAATCCCGGGTATGAGCCGGGGGTGTCGATCATCATTCCGGTATTCAATGAAGAAAAGTGGATCGGCCGGACGATTGCAAGTTGCCTCGACCAAACCTATCCGGCAGGGAAATTGGAGCTCATCATTGTCGATGACTGCTCGACGGATGGAACGGCAGCGGAGATCCGTCAGACACTTCACGAAATCCACCGATATGGTGAACGGTTCGGCACCATGCAGCGGGTCCGCTTTTTCTCTCTGAAGAAGAACTCCGGAAAGCGGTAGGCGCTGGTCCACGGCGTCAGGCGAGCAAAACATGACCTCGTCGTATTTGTCGACTCAGACAGCTTCCTTGAGCCGAATGCCATCCGGAACCTTGTCCAGCCATTCCAGGATCCCGATATTGGAGGGGTGGCCGGCCGGACTGAAGTGGCCAATCCGTTCACCAATTTCCTGACGAAATTGCAGACCGTCCGGTACTACATCGCTTTCCGGATCATGAAAGCAGCGGAAGCATACTTTGACGCGGTGACCTGCCTGTCGGGACCGCTGTCGTGCTACCGGAAGGACCTGGTGCTCCAGTATGCGGATGCATGGCTGAACCAGCGCTTCCTCGGACACCCGGCAACATTCGGCGACGATAGGAGCATGACGAACTACATCCTGAGGACGCACCGGACCGGATACCAAGACAGTGCAGTGTGTTCGACCATAGTTCCGTCGACGGGGAAGATGTTCCTCCGCCAGCAGATGCGGTGGAAGCGATCATGGCTCCGGGAGTCGCTCCGGGCCCTGACATTCATGTGGAAAAAAGAACCGCTCATGTTCCTGTTTTTCCTTGTCGGGCTCATCGTCCCGATTGCAGCCCCGATCGTCGTGCTCTACAACTTCGTTTATATCCCGCTCTTCCAAGGTTTTTTCCCGTCCACATTCATCGTAGGGCTGGCTCTGATGGCGATGCTGATGAGCTTCGCGTATCTGTTTTTCAGGAAAAGCACTCTCTGGGCCTATGGGTTCATCTTCGTCCTCTACTACACGTTCATCCTGCTTTGGCAAATGCCGGTCGCATGGGTGACGTTCTATAAGTCAACGTGGGGAACGAGGAATACGCCACAGGATGTCGCTGCCAAGAAAAAGCGCGGAAAACGATGGGCGCGGCAAGGAAAGGCAGGGGACGGAGATGAGTAAGAAGCACAGGTTCGCCGTGCTCGATCCCGACCGGAAGAACCGGCGGAAAAAACTCCGTTCGGTCATCCAGGCAGCCGTCATCGCCCTGCTTTGTTATGTCCTCGTTCAGGAAGTGTTCCTCATGAAGACGTATGAGCAGCCGGCCGTACCGATGGTCAATGATGACGGGTTCATCGCGATCAGCTATCCCGGAGCTTCCAGGGAAGGGAATGGGAACAGACTCTCTAAAGATGAACTGGCCGACCATCTGTCAGCACTGAAACGAAACGGATTTGGGACGGTATCGCAAAAACAGATTTTAGAGTTTTACAGGACCGGCTCGCCTTTGCCGGAAAAAGCATTGTTCCTGTCATTCGAGGATGGTCAGAGAGACACTGTGGTTTATGCCCAGCCTGCCCTTGAAACTTTCAATTACAGAGCGACATTGTTCACATATGCCGATCACCTATCCTCGGATGACCGGAGTTACCTCAAGGCAGATCATCTGAAAACGATGATGAAGAGCGGCTACTGGGAGATGGGCACAAGCGGGTACCGCCTCGCCTACATCAATGCGTTTGATAGAGAAGGGCATTACATGGGAGAACTGAATGCAGGGGAAGTGTCACCTGACATGGACATCTTGCGTTCCGATCATCCGCTGATGGATTTCCTGCGGGATGAAAACGGGATTCCCAAGGAAGACGCTGAGGAGATGAAGGAACGCATCAGCGGTGAATATGCGGATATGAAAAAGTTGTATACCCGGGAGTTCGGAGAATTGCCTGATGTGTATGCAATTCCTCGCCCTGACACCCTTTATCAGAATATGCACCCGGCTGTCGAAGAGGTGAACGACCGGAATATCAGGACCTATTTCAAGCTTCATTTCAACCGGAGCGGAAGCTTGTTCAACAGTTCGGATGACAGGGTCTCCGATCTCACCCGGCTCCGTGTCGGACCGGACTGGCAGGTGAATCATCTGCTCATGAAGATTCGCGAAGACGCCGGTATCCCGGTTTCGTTCGAAACGGGCAATCAGGAGAAGGCGGAGCGGTGGACAATGCGGGGCGGTGTTGCAGAATTTCAAAGGGAGCAGGCGATCCTCACTTCTGAACCGGGAGAAGAAGTCACTGCCATTTTGAAGAACCCGCTCCAGAAAGATGCTGTTGTGCAGGTTACATTGGGCAACCGTGCTGCTCTTGGAATCGCGGACGGCACTGGAAAGACGGTCCTGCTGTTCGTGGAAGACGGGCATCTTGTCGCAAGGCAGGATGCAAAAGTCATTTCCAACCATCAGATTGCAAAAAGTGACGGCACAGGAATCCGGCTCGAAGTTCGCGATCATCTGCTGCATGTCCGGGTCAATGATGCAAAAGACTTCAAAATTGAAACAAAGGATTTGAATCTCAAAGAAGGATACCGGTTGCAGCTGTCAGGAGTACCGGCTGAAACCGGCACGGAAGGCGAAGAAGAGGCGATCACGGATGCCGTCTTCACGAACCTCGTGATTACAGATGATGACAGCGTTCTGTACTCGGATGTTCCGTCGGGATTTGAAAAAATGAAAGACAAGGTCACCGAGTGGTTCGGTCACATCGTTTATTCCCTGATGGACCGGTTTTGAGAGGAGGGGGGATGAATGGAAGAAAACAAGATTGCGGTGATCGGGCTGGGCTACGTCGGCCTTCCGCTTGCACTCGAATTGGCGAAACACTATGAGGTTGTCGGTTTCGACTTGAATCAGGAGAAGGTCAGTGCATACTGGAACGGGATCGATGTCACGGGGGAAGCAGGCGGGGCTGCGCTAGAAATCTGCGTCCCGATTTTGGAGGAAACCTCGGGGCTGGCCCTTGGAACAGACTTCAAAGTCGGCTATTCTCCGGAGCGGATCAACCCGGGTGACAAGACCCATACATTATCAACTATTGTAAAGATCGTCTCTGCATCCGATGAGGCAGGATTGAAGAAAGTGGGGGACGTGTACCGTTCGGTTGTCAGAGCGGGTGTTTATGAGGCTCCGTCCATCAAGGTGGCCGAAGCCGCCAAGGTGATTGAAAATGCACAGCGTGACGTGAACATTGCGTTCATGAACGAGCTTTCGATGATCTTCAATCGGATGGGAATCGACACGGCCGAGGTGCTGAAGGCTGCCGGGACGAAGTGGAACTTTCTCCACTTCAGCCCGGGGCTTGTCGGCGGCCATTGCATCGGTGTCGATCCGCATTACCTGGTCTACAAGGCGGAACTGCTCGGCCTTGCACCGCTGATTGTGCCGGCCGGACGGACGGTCAATGAGGGAATGGCGAAGTTCGTTGCGGATCAGATTCTCAAAGAATTTCTCCGCGTCCACGGCAGGATCGATCCGGACACACGGGTCGGTATCTTGGGCTTTACGTTCAAGGAGAACAGTCCGGACAGCAGAAACACGAAAGTCGCCGACATCGCACGGGAACTGATGCGTTACGGATTTGAAGTCATCATCCATGACCCGCATGCCGATCCGGTCGCGGTCAGGAGGGAATATGGGCTTGAGCTTGCAGGCAAGGACACTCTGCGTAATCTGGATGCCGTAGTCGTAGCAGTCGGACATGACGAATTCCGCGGATCGGGATTCGTCCGGGAAATTCGGTCGATGCTGAAGGACGGCCGACGTGTCGTCTTCGACCTGAAGACACTTTATCCGAAGGGAGATTTCAGGAAACTGGGGCTGGAAGTATGGTCGCTGTAAATTGAGAATCAGGAGAAGCCGCCCTCGGGCGGCTTTTTCGCATGACCAGCTTCGAAACGTGTAAGGTGAAGGCCGATTATTTCTATTTCCCGTCTTCTTCCTTCATAGAACTTTTATAGCAAAATAATATACCGAATAGTTCAAAAATATGATATCTTAATCGTAAGATAGGTTCGATAGTACTGCATTTGAATATCTGTTTTTTCTTTATTTCCTCATCGATTGAGTCATTGGTACCGGTGGTGCGGATAAGTGCCGCAGAGGAGGAAAACACATGGACAGAGAAGAAATGCCGGTTTCTCGGGAAATGGAGCGGGTACCAGGAGAGCTGCCGGAAGGGAAGGCAGGGGCGGATATGGATTTTGATGAAACGGATTCGCCATCCGACAGAGCAGAAAGCCATGTGCGAAGTGTTGGACAAATTGTTTATTTGCCGGAGAGAAATCGGATCATCGAAGAAAATCTTCACCTTGTGAACTATGTGGTATGCAGGTTCAGGCACACGAATATTCCCGCGGACGAACTGACGAATATCGGAGCAATCGGGCTGATCAAAGCGGTCGATACATTTGATCGGGAAAGGAATGTGAAATTGTCCACTTACGCATCCCGGTGCATAAAAAATGAAATCCTGATGCATCTCCGAAAAGCCGGAAAGACCCGATTAGAAGTTTCACTGGAGCAGCCGCTTGGACCGGATTTGGAAGGCAACGGGCGGATTCTGTCAGAAGTATTGGGAATGGATGAGGACATGGACATAGATCTCGAGCGGGAATATGAGCGCGCCCAAGTCACGGAAGCGGTGTCCAGATTAGAGGAACGGGAGCGGTTTATCGTTGAATCCCGATTCGCGATCGGCGGACGGGAGGAACTGACCCAGCAGGAACTTTCGGAGAAGCTGGGTATTTCCCAATCCTATATTTCCCGGCTGGAAAAGAGAATTGCGAAAGACTTGAGAAGGTTTCTGCGGCATCTTGATTGGAATCATCCTGTTTCATAACGGGTCTGCCAGAAGCCATCATTCCTACAAATAAGCGGAACCGGATGAGAACCCGGTTCCGCTTTTCAGGGTGAAGCCAATTTTGCGTTATTCGTCATCATCGTCATCATCATGGCCGCTGACAAACACCAGGGCGAAGATGATGGCGAGTGCTATGCCGGTGGCCGTGTTTTTAAGGGCGATACCGAGCACCATGCCGAGCAGGACACCGAGAAGGATGGCGGAAGCGCGGGAATGTTTGAGTTTGTCCATGGGCATCATCATCCTCCGTCATATGTTTCTTCTATCTTCTCACAGAAGGAGCAGGGAGGGAATGGTTGATGCAGCCCCGCTCTCTCAAGTTATAATGGGGAATCACGAAATGGACGGAAGGGGTGTGCCGGAATGGACAGGCAACTGGTGATGAACTATATCGTATCGGCAACAAATTTGTACGGAGTGGTACCTTACGAAAAAGTGGCTGAGATCTATACAGAGCAGACGGGCGACCGGATAACCGCAGAAGAAGTGCGGAAACTGTCCGGGGATTCCGAAGACGAGCTTGGCAGGATGTTCGTCTGGGCAGAGCCGGAATTCCTTGCTCAAGATGCGGTGATGCAGGAAAACAATCCGGAGCTGTACCTTGAGACAGGCAAAGGGAAGACAAATTATGTACCGGAGGCGGAGGAACTGCTCCGCTATCGGAGTGGAAACTATGTGGAAATGACGGCTCAGGCAAAGGCTTTGGAGACTTTCGTGAGAGCGCGGCTTGGATTTAATGACGGAGAAGTGTCGGATCTGCTGGGATGGATCCGGTCTGCCGCAAATGAAGCGGAGGGCGATGCATTCCAAAATCTGATTGCTGTTCTGAGGACAGGTGGTTACGTGGAAAAGATGGATCCCGACGACTTTGAGGATCTGATCCGCTATGCTGCCCATATGTACAACCATGTTCGCAGCTGGGCGCACCACGGCCATACGCCGTATGAGATGGGAGAAGAGATTCTCCTGGGCATGCCGAGGCCTGAATTGGACGGGGATATGCAGGAGAAAGTCGACTATATCCTCGCTTTGACCCATCTTTGGGGAATCGCACCGGTCACGAAAATAAGGGAAGTCTTCAACGAGCAAAACGGAACGTCGCTTGCGGACTCAGATTTTGCAGCGGTGCTGAAGGATCCGTCCGCCGCAGAATGGCTGGACCGGGGGTTCGTCCATGTAAAGGGCGACCGGTTCATCCATGAGGAACTGCTGGAACCCGGGAACTACGATTATTACTCGAAGCAGGCGAACGGCAAGCCGTATTACGTGCCGGAAAGGGAGCAACTGATGCAGTACGCAGATGCCGATCACTACGAGGAAACTCCGGAACTGGAGAAGTTCCGAAGATTTGCGGAGCGAAAGCTGTTCAGGGGCGAGGAAACCCGTGCCATCAACTGGGTCGACTACGCCCAGTATCTCGCCGCATCAAACACGCCGCCGGCGCAGGCGATGGGCCTGCTGCTGGATGACGAAGGCATCGTGTTTGATGACGACAAGCAGGCGAACGAACTCATCGGCCTGTTCTTCGACATGGTGAACGCCACAAGAATGTGGGAAAACCGAGGGCACACACCGAACGAACTGAGGGGGAACGGGGCGCTGAAAGTACTGTCGGGCGGAGCGGCCGCAAGACAACCTGCAGTTTCCGAAAAAGTCGTCGGCCGAAACGACCCGTGTCCGTGCGGGAGCGGGAAGAAATATAAGAAGTGTTGCGGGAAGTGAAGCGATAGGTGGCGGTTAAGCCGTTCAAGCGTCCGGTCTCGTCATTCGTAGGCTCAATTTCGTCATTCGAGCATCCGATTTCGTCATTCACGGTTTCGATTTCGTCATTCACAAAAAGTCCCCTGCAGGCGTACAGCCGCAGGGGACTTTCTCATTCCATTATTCACACGCATAGTTGTCTTTGTCACGGTCCATCTTCGACTGGTAGGCCGGGTGGCCGGCGGGGACGCCTTCCGGGTATTTCGTACGGAGCTCTGTGCAGTTTTTGAACCATTCGGTGGTCGAGCCGCTTTGTGCGTTCGGGTCACCGTCGTAGTTCGAGCCCCCGGATGTCCCTCCTCCGCCGGAAGAAGCTTGGCTTGTTGAAGCGGGTGCACTCGCAGCTGCACTTTGCTGGCCGGAAGCTTCCGGATCAAATCCGGAGTCGGTCGCATAGTCCTCGATCGACCAAATGCCGACTTTCTTCGCCTTGGCTTCCGCTTCGGCGGCTTCAAATGGCGTCAGATGGCGTGTGCTCGGCGGATAGACATAGCCTACGCGGGCGAGGCCTTCCCGGAGCAGGGTTTCCTGGACGCTTTTGTCGTTTACATAGACGTAAGCGAGCAGCCGGCCGTATTTATCGGTCCGGTCACCTATGTCAAATTCAATCGAGAGTTCACCGCTGTTCACAAGTTCGCGGTTGCGCTCCTTCGCCTGATCGCCGAACGGCTGCTTGCCGAGGCGGGGGTGGTTCGTTTCCGGAGTGTCAATCAAGAGATACCGCACATTTTCTTCTTGACCATTGTAGCGGACCTTAATTGTATCGCCGTCGATCGTCTTGACGAGCTCGACCGGGATATGGGCAGTCGTGCCGCCGGTTTCGGTCGGTTTCTTGACTGGCTGTATCTCCTTTTTTGTCATCTGCTCTTGCGGTTTATTTTCCTTCTTTTCCTCGGCAGGTTTTTCCGGAGTGATTTCATCTGTTTCTTTCTCTGCTTCGGACGGCTCTTCTGTTTGGACCTGCTTTGTCTCTTCTTCTGCAACTTGCTCATCGGCAACTGTTTCGGCACAACCGGTGAGGAAGAGGACGAGACCGATGAGGAGGACCGCAGGAGCGGACTTTGCCTTCATCTGTTTTCTAAAACGTAAACCCATGGGGTGGCTTCCTTCTTTCTTGGTAAATATTCCAAGACTATTTATAGATGAAGATCGGAGAAAAGTAAAGGGGTGAAAGTGGGATTTACCAAACCATCCCGTGAGTTTATTTTCTATATAAAGAGGAATGCACATAATAACGAAGGAGTCAAAGGTACTTTCAGCTCCTTCAATTCATTTCGATAGAGACTATTCAAGATGTGAAATTATATCCGAATTTTCTTTCCCGGTAATGACTTAAAGGAGGTTTGCATGATGAAACAAAAGCAACTCAGAAAGCTGGCAATATCAGCCGCAACGGCAGGGATGCTCGTCGGTTTGGCCACGCCTTCTTCCGCATCCGGTCATTCGGAAAGGTTGATGTCAGATCATCTTGCCGTGGCAAATGGAACCGTCATGATGTTGGGACAAAAAGACGGAATGTTTAACGATGCCTACAATATGCTCGCCATAACGCTCGGTGGACAGCTTGCGGCATCACCCGCCTCAGAACAAGCATCGAACGAAGAAAAATCAGTCATGCCGGCCTCTTTCTATTCAGAATTGGAACAGGGCAAGGTGCCGGGTGCCTCGGTCCAGATTGGCTCCGCACTGTCCGACTTGAAAGCGAAGGAAGGGAAGCCGGAAGATGAGTATGACTTTGAGGGCGGCATCCGGCATGTCTACGGGAACTACCACTATGGCGTTCCGTATGTAGAGGATGAAAAGGAAGAAAAACCTGTGACAACCGTGACCTACCATTTCAAAGAAAAGCCGACAGTAGATGAAGTCCGTCACTTTATGGGATCTGCAGAAGAATCGGCAGGCGCAGAAGGGATGGAATTTGATTATCTCTGGTATTCCAAGGGCGATTATGAGGTATTCTTTGAATTTCCGGCAGGAGCCGATAAAGTCGACAATGTGACGGTGAAATGGAATTACAGTTAATGAATGATTGGAAAGACGCGCTCCTGTGAGGGGCGCGTCTTTGGTTTGTCAGATATTAAACTCCACATAAAACGGCTGCGCATCCGGATCCAGACACTTCTCGATCCGTTCCCGGAAGTTTCCATTGGTGACCATATCAAGTGCATCCGGCAGCGGATAAAAGCCGACTTCGAGTGCTTCCTCGCACGGAGTGGGCGTCCCGCCGACAGGCTTTCCTGTAAAGAGAGTGTTGCAGATGTCGCGGGAGACATTCTGGTAGATGCCGCAGAAGCCGGTGATCTCAATCTCGATGCCGGATTCTTCAAGGGTTTCCCGGATGGCGGCGTCACGTATGGATTCACCTTCCTCGACCTGGCCGCCGGGCATTTCCCATCCGCGTCGCGGGCCGCGGATCAGGAGCAGCTCATTCCGCTCATTCACGAGGATCGCGGCAGCGGAGACGATGTGTTTTGGAGGGGCCGAGGATTGTGGCTGTACCGGTTTGGTCATGTCACATCTTCTCCAGGATCCGGATGACTTTCAGGAGATGCTCGTTCTCCGGCACCGGCACGCCATATTTTTCACCAAGCTCGACCATCTTGCCGGCCAGGAATTCGACTTCCGTCTTTCGGCCGTTTTCGATGTCCTGCAGCATGCTTGTTCTGCCTTCCGGCGAAAGGCTATTCAGAACCGGTCGGAAGCGGGCGATGTCGCGGTCGTTCAGTCCCACGCCTGCTGCTTGGGACACTTGGACGACTTCCTGCATGACTTCTTCCATCCAACTTCTTGCGCTGTGGATCGTCTGGAAGATGCCGTACGGGGCACGGAGCACCGAGGAGGACTGGTTCACACCGACGTTAATCATGAACTTCCACCACATCTCCCGCCAGATGTCGTCCGGGATTTCGTAAGGGACGTCCGCGTCGCGGAAGAGCCGTTCGACAGCGGCTTCCGCATCCGGATACTCTCCGGCACGTGTGCCGAATGTGATCTGGCCGAGGCTGGAATAGCGGATGTCTCGGTCTTTGCGCTGCGCGTCGATCCCGACACACATGGCGTAGAGGACCGGATTGGCCGGGAATGCCGCTTTCAGGTCTTCTTCGCTCGAGATGCCGTTCAGGAGAGGGAGAAGGATCGTCTCGGGTCCGACAAACGGACGGACGCAGTCAATCGCTTCATCCAACTGGTCGTTTTTTACGCCGAACAAAATCAGGTCAACCTGGTCTGCATCCCCGTTCAGCGACTTGTAGCGGAACCGTGTCTCGCGTCCGTTGATGCGGATGCCGTGATCCGTGTAACGTGTGATGCGGCCTTCATCGGCCAGAACATGGAACCTCTCTTTCAGATGTGCCTGCAGGCGCTCGGCGTACGCTGCTCCGATGGCTCCGAGGCCGATCAGCGTCGCAGTCCGGATGTCGCTCATGATGCCCTCCCCTTTCTTTCATATATTGAAGAGTTTATCATAGAAGAAGCGGGCGGATGACGTAAGATTCTAGTTAATCCGTCTTTTCGGACAGAGAGAAAGGGGATTTTATAAGATGAGAGAATCGGTGAGGGACCGGCTGCTCGCCGGATATGACGGGACGGCGGACCGGGACGGCGTAAGCGGAAAGCGGCTCGCCGAAAGGCTGGCAACGCTTGCTTTGATCGGCGAGACAGAGGACGGCGGCGTCAACCGACCGGGCTTCTCGGCGGAAGAAAAGCGGGCAAAGGAACAGGTCATGGAATGGATGCGCGAAGCGGGACTGGATGTCAGGATGGACGGAGCAGGGAACGTGATCGGACGGCTTGATGGAAAGTCGGACGGGCCTGCGTTCGCCGCAGGCTCACACGTCGACTCCGTACCGAACGGCGGCAACTTCGACGGTCCGCTCGGCGTGCTGTCGGCGCTTGAAGTGGTCGAGGCATGGAAAGAGACGGGTTACGAGCCGCCGGTGCCGGTGGAAGTGATCATTTTTTCGGAAGAGGAAGGATCGCGATTCGGCGCTGGCATCATGGGCAGCCAGGCGATGACGGGCGACATGGGTCATGAGGCGCTGTCGGTGCTTTCGGATTCCGAAGGTAACTCATTTGAAGAGGTCATCAGCGCCTACGGCACAACTGTGGATGAATTCCTGGGAGCGGCAAGAGACCTAAAGGAAATTGGCTTCTATGCGGAAATCCATATCGAGCAGGGGAAACTGCTTGAGCAGGCGGGCCTTCCGGCAGGTATCGTCAAGGGCATCGCAGGCCCTGCCTGGCTGAATGTGGTCTTCCGCGGCACCGCGGGACACGCCGGCAACACGCCGATGATCGGGCGAAGGGATCCGCTCGTTGCGGCGGGCCGCTTTTTGCATGAAGTGAGTTCGCTTCCCGCCCAGTTCAGCGACACTGCCGTGGCTACAGTCGGCAAGCTGAACGTCTCTCCGAACGGCGCCAATGTCATTCCGGAGGAGGTTGCGCTCACCGTCGATATCCGTGACCTCGACAAGACAGCGCGCGATGGCCTGGTCGAAAAGGTTCGTGAGACTGCAAAGCGATGCGCAGTTGAAGGGGGAGTCGAGGTCAGCTTGGATCTGGCTTCCTCGATCGACCCCGTCCCGGTGCCGGATGAAGTGCGGGAAGAGCTGGGTCAGGTGTTCGAGGAAGCGGGCATCCGGCCGATGGAACTGATGAGCGGTGCGGGGCATGACGCCATGATCCTCGGAGGGCATGTCCCGATGGCGATGATCTTTGTGAAAAGCATCGAAGGCATCAGCCACAACCCGGCGGAATGGTCCGATCTGGGCGACTGCATCACTGCTGTCCATCTGCTGAAGCAATTTGCGGAACAGCGGATGGTGAAGATGGCCGCCCATGAGGGTTGAGGAGGTCACCGGTCCGCGTGAAGCCTATCTGCCACTGCTGATGCTGGCGGATGAAGGGGAGGCGGCTGTCCGGAAGTATCTTCATGACGGCCGGCTCTTCGCGGCGAAGTCAGGGAACGAGATTCAGGGAGCGGCGCTTTATGTACCCATAGACGGTGTAACGGTGGAGCTGAAGAACATCGCACTGTATGAAAAGGCCCGAGGAATAGGAACCGGTCGTGCCCTGATCGAAGTCGGCATTTCCCGGTATACGGAGATGGGTTTCAGAAGGATGATTGTGGGCACGGCCAACTCAAGCATCGGGAACTTTGCCTTCTACCAGAAATGCGGGTTTCGCATGTGTGGGATCCGAAAGGATTTCTTTTTATCCTATCCGGAACCGATCTGGGAAAACGGGATCCAGGCGCTAGATATGGTCATGTTTGAGAGGGAATTGGACAAGCCGGGACTCAAGGAGGAATGACATTGAAGCGATTATTCATCATATTTTTTGGAATGGCCGCCGCGCTTCTTGCAGCCGAATGGATCCAGGGCTTGCTGTTGACGGCAGCCTATGTGCCTGGCGGCAACACAGTTGAGATGGCCATGTGGGTACGCCTCGGCATTTCGGCATTATTCGTGACGGGATTTTATCTCCTGATAGACAAATCCAAACGTAAGAGGGTGAGACAATGAGGAATCTGACACCGGAACAGTTTCGGGAACAGGTGCGGAACGGGGTCTTCACAGGGCCGACCGCAGGGGTGTGCGATGGATTTGTTCAGGCGAACCTGGCGATTTTGCCGAAGGAGGATGCATTCGAGTTTCTATTGTTCTGCCAGCGCAATCCGAAGTCGTGCCCGCTGATCGACGTGACCGACCTCGGTTCACCTGTGCCGAGGGCGTCGGCGCCGACTGCCGATCTGCGGACGGACTTGCCGAAATACCGGGTGTACCGGAACGGGGAACTGACAGATGAGCCGACCGACCTGAACGAGTATTGGACGGAGGACATGGTCGCTTTCCTGATCGGCTGCAGCTTCACGTTCGAGGAAGCTCTGATCCGCAACGGCATCCCGATGCGGCACCATGAAGAGGGCGTCAATGTACCGATGTATCGGACCTCGTTTGATACGATTCCTGCAGGGAAGTTTTCGGGCCCTATGGTCGTGTCGATGCGGCCGATGGGTGCAGGCGATGTGGTCCGGGCCGTCCAGGTGACGAGCCGCTTCCCGTCGGTCCACGGGGCGCCGGTCCATATCGGAAATCCGGAGGAAATCGGAATCCGTAATCTTGCCAGCCCGGACTTTGGTGACGCGGTCCCGGTCCGAGAAGGGGAAACGCCTGTATTTTGGGCGTGCGGCGTCACCCCGCAGTCCGTTGCAATGCATACAAAGCCTTCGCTCATGATTACCCATGCGCCGGGTCATATGTTCGTGACGGATCTGAAAAGTGAACAACTGGGTGTGATTTGATGACAGGAGAGATCAATATGGTGCAGACATTGGATGGAATCGGACGTTTTGAAGCGCTGAATGAAAGCCGGCCCGAGCTGTATGCGACGGTCCGGAGTGTGTTTGAAGAAACGGTGGCGACCCGCCGGCATCTTCATATAAACCCGGAACTTTCATTCGAGGAAACGGAAACAGCCAGGCTGGTCGCGGACAAGCTCCGGAGCTGGGGCTATGATGTCCGCGAAGACGTCGGCGGAACCGGTGTGATCGGTATCCTGGAAGGTGCGGCACCGGGACCGGTCGTCGGACTCCGTGCGGACATGGACGCCCTGCCGATGCAGGATGAAATCGATCAGATTTACCGGAGCACAAGGGACGGCAAGGCGCATACATGCGGGCATGATGCACATACGGCGATTCTTTTGGGGGTCGCCCGGGCATTTTCCGAAAACGGACTCCAGCGGGGCACACTCAAACTTGTCTTCCAGCCTGCCGAGGAAATCGGGAAAGGCGCGGAAGCGATGATCCGCGACGGGGCGCTGGACAATCCGAAAGTGGACGTCATGGCGGGGCTCCACGTGCACCCGAGCGTCCGGACAGGCGAGTTTTCGCTTTCCACGACAGGATTTGCTACGGCCGCAGGAGACTTCTTTGAATTGGAGTTTAAGGGGGAAGGCGGACACGCAGCCTACCCGCATCAGACGGTCGACCCGATCATGATCGCCGCGCAGACACTCGTCACGATGCAGCAGATCGTCAGCCGGCAGACCGACCCGCTTGACTCCGTCGTGCTCAGCTTCGGCAAGATCGAGGGCGGCACGAAAAACAACATCATCCCGGACACGGTCCGTGTGGAAGGGACCGTCCGCACAGTGTTGCCGGAAACGCGCAACCGGATGGAGGAGCGCATGCGAGCCATTGCGGAAGGAGTGGCCGGAGGGCTCGGCGGCACCTGCAATCTCACCTACCATTACGGTGTCCCATCAGTGAAGATCGCGGATGTTCCGGCTCAAGTGTTCGAGGAAACTGTAAACTCACTATTTGGCCCGGATGCGCTGAAGAAAGTCATCCCGGCAATGGGCGGGGAAGATTTCTCCTTCTTCTCGGAACAGGTCCCGTCCGTCTTCTTCCGGCTGGGGACCCATGGGGAAGACGACCGCACCGCCTACGCCAACCACAACAACCGCTTCGACGTCGACGAAGACGCATTCCTGTACGGAATCGCGACATTCATCGAACTGACGAACCGGCTGACGGCGATGGAACCGAGTAAGTTTGAATAATGGAATGAATGAGCCTGCCGTTTGATGCGGCGGGTTTTTTTAGTGGGTGGCTGAGTGCGGGATGGAGTCCCCGGGGTTTACGGGCGAACCCAAGAAGTTCGCATACAAAAAGTCGAGCGACTCCCGTTTGAAACCTCCGCCAACCCGCAGCCGTACAATTCATTAAAGACCTACAACAGGATTGGACGTGAGCACATGAGCATCATCTTCGCGACACTCGGAATCTGGATCATCGCAACCCTTTCCATCTTCGCATTTATCCGGAGAAGTGAGCGGCAGGATCCGCAGGGGAAAGGCACGGGCATCATCGCCATCACATCGGTGCTGCTTGCCTTGCCGGTTGCGGCGATGATGGGCGGGATCTTGTTTGCTTTGGCCGGGTCGGTGCAGGTGGTCGGCTGGCTGTTTGATCTGGAGATGAGCCCCGGAAAAGTCGGGATTTTCGTTATCGCCGTTCTCGTCTACCTGTTCAGCATCGACAGCCTGGTCGAGCTTTTCCTGAAATCCGTAATGGGCAAGTCTGTGACGGGCAAGCTGGTGCTGCTGTTCACGCGTGTGGTCGCTTTTTACGTCATTGGCTTAATCATTGGTGCGCAAGAGGGAACCGCGTTTCAGATCGCAGCCGGCCTGGCAGTGATGCTGCTCGTGATCGAAACCCTTTTCCGTTTGTTGAAGAAAAGCGGAACCGATTCCGGCAGGGAGGGCCGGCGATGAGGGAAAGTGTATTTTGGGGGCCATTTCGTGTATTTTCAAAACTCCTTCATATACTTACGGGCAGGCCGCTGAGCCCCACCCGGCCAATTCCGCTATAATGGATAGCATCAATATGTCTTAAAAGGGGGCAGCGGGATGGCGACTCAACAGGACTTTACACAGGGGCCGCTTGCCCGGCAGATGTTTTCCTTTGCCTGGCCACTCCTGTTGGCGAACCTGCTTCAGGTGTCGTATCAGCTGATCGATTCGCTGTGGGTGGGGAACCTGATCGGGGCGGACGCGCTCGGCGCAGTGTCGATTTCGTCGACAGTGCTGTTCACGGTGCTGTCGTTCGTGCTCGGGCTGAACAACGCGGCGCTCACGATTCTGTCCCAGCAAAAGGGCCGCAAGAGCGAGGATGGGCTGAAGCGCTATTTGAATGCGTTCGTCGTGCTGATGTCGATCATGTCGGTCGTACTTGGCATCGTGGGAATCTTCATCGCCGAACCGGTGCTCCGGCTGCTCGGCACTCCGGAAGTGATGCTGCCGATGGCGACGGCGTACCTGCAGATCAACTTTACAGGGATGCTGTTTTTGTTTGGTTACAATTTCATCACGACCGTCATGCGGTCGGTCGGGGACTCCAGGACGCCGCTGTATTTTGTTGCAACAGCGGTTGCTCTGAATGCCGTTCTCGATCCCGTATTTATTTCATTATTCGGCTGGGGGATTGAGGGTGCGGCGTATGCGACGGTGCTCTCGCAGGGGCTGTCGTTCCTGGGAGGCCTCATCTACATTCTCAGGAAGCAGCTCGTGCCCTTCACGAAGCCGACGGTTCCAAAGTCCCGGGAAGTCAAAGATATCCTGAAGCTCGGCATTCCTGCGGGGCTCCAGATGAGTGTCATTTCGGCCGGTGTCATGGCAATCATGAGCGTCGTCGCGTCGTTCGGCCCGGCGGTCGTCGCCGGATACGGCGCTGCATGGCGGCTCGACAGTCTCATTATGCTGCCGGCGCAGGCGCTCGGGACAGCCGTCAACTCGATGGCGGGCCAGAATATCGGCGCAGCCAAATGGGAGCGGGTCGGGCGCATAACGAAATATGGCTTCTTCTTTAATCTGGGCGCGATGCTTTTTATGGCGGCACTTTTGTTCTTGCTTGCGGAACCGGCAGTCAAACTGTTTATCAAAGAGCCTGAGGCGGTTGAATTCGGCACGAACTATCTGAAGACGATCGCGTTCTTTTATCCGTTCCTCGGCATCAACTTTATCCTGAACGGGGCTGTGCGTGCGGCAGGAGCGATGTTCCAGGTGCTCGTCCTGAACATCATTTCGTTCTGGGTGCTCAGATATCCGCTCGTCTGGCTGTTTTCCGGATGGCTGGGCCGCGAGGGAATCGCGCTTGGCATGGGGACGGGCTTTATCATCAGCAGTGGGTTTGCGTTTCTTTATTACCGGTACGGGAAGTGGAGAGAAATCAAGGCAATTTCTGAGGAGTGAGCGAAATGGCAGTGGATGGAATTATTTTCGATTTGGACGGAACGCTGTGGGATTCACGCAAAGAGGTTGCGGAATCTTGGACGAAAGTTGTGCAGGACCGGCATGACGCAGCGCGCGAGGTGACAGCGGATGATCTGACGGGGCTGATGGGACTGCAGTTGCCTGAAATCGGCGACCGGCTGTTCCCGGAACTGGACGCGGATGAGCGCAAAGAGCTGATGGACGAGTGCTGTGTATATGAGAACGACTATGTCGCGGAAAAAGGCGGCACGCTGTACCCAGGACTGGAAGAAGTGCTGGAGCAGTTGACCCAAACCTATCCGCTGTATATCGTCAGCAACTGCCAGGACGGCTACATTGAGGCATTTTTCGAAGCTCATGGGCTCGGCAAGTATTTCAAGGATTACGAGAATCCCGGTCGCACGGGTCTGCCGAAAAGCGGCAATATTAAGCTTGTCATCGAACGGAACAACTTGAAAAACGCGATTTATGTTGGTGACACGAAAGGTGATGAGGACGCGGCGCGGGGCGCAGGCGTTCCGTTCATCTGGGCAGCCTACGGATTCGGGCAGACGGATGCCCCGGACTTCCGGATCGGTTCACTCGCAGAACTCCCGGGGCTGGTGGAGGGTCTTTGAAATTCCGTGCCGGACGGGACCTGTGGCTCGGAAGTGTGATCTGGGGAAGCATCGCCCTCATGATCTGGAGCGTTGTCCGGATGGTTGCGGGAGGAGATCCGGTCGGTGCGATCATCGTTTCGGGCATCGTTCTTTTGCTGCTTTCAATCTGGTTCCGGACATACTACGAAATCAAAGACGGCCGCTTTTTCATCACGTCCGGCCCTTATTACAAGTCGATTCCCATCGATCGGATCACTTCGGTCCGCAAGACATCGAACCCGTTCTCTTCACCCTCGCTTACCATGCGGAAGCTGGAAATCCAGTTTGGTACACACGGAGTGGTGTCTGTCGGCCCGGAAGACCGGGACCAACTGATCTTGGCGCTTCAGGAAGTGAATCCGGAAATAGAAGTTAGGAAAAGCTGAAGAGGCCCGCGCATTAGGTTGACCCGCTGAGTCGAGTTGAATCGTGCAAACAGGCGAACTGGCACTGCACCATGCAGAGGTCTTAGCATGACATTCACATCGTTTTCTGCACCCATTTTGGGTGCTTTCTTTTATAATAAATCATCTCAAGACGCGCTTTGGGATTTGTATTATTAAACGGTCCGACAGGGCAATGAAAGTTATTGAACCTCGAAAGCGAAGGCATAAAAAGCATCGCCATGTGATAAATTTTCTTCTTTCTCATCCAGCCATTTCACACTGTAAACGTAATAATAAATGCCTTTATCTATTGGAGCCGTGAACGTCTGGTTTCTTATTTTCACCTCAGTTTCATTACTGTTCTCTATCCTCGACAAGTGAATTTCATTTGGTTTAGGTTCAAAGTCCATGACCAATAAAATTTGCTCCCCGGCCTGTACTTTAATAGGCTCTTTGTCTTCCATTAATTCTACTGGTCCGACTGTGTCAACACACTCTGCCACCCTGACAGAACTCCAACAGTATGAACCAAGAATAGTTCCATACATTTCGTCATGAATATCCAAGGATACATCAGGAGGGCCGTCCCCGGATAAACTTGTGTTCATATTGCTGCAACCGTTCACTATAAAAGAAAATAATAAAAGAGATGTGATAATAAGCCTTTTCACCGATTCACCCCTCGAAAACGTATGAAAAAATAATTCTAACTACAAATTCCGCTTAACATCCTCTATTTCCTCCTCAGAGGTGTGCCAGGCGCTTGCTCAACGTTTTTTTCTGACAATTATGGGGAAGATAGAAGACAGGGTAATTACAGCGCCCGGGGACTTAAAGCGAAGACAGTTACAGCACGGAGGCGATCAAATGCTTTTGAATGAAGTGATGAATAAACTGGATGAAAAAAAGGACCGGATCATCGAGATCCGACGCTATCTTCATGAACATCCGGAATTGTCGTTCCATGAAGAGGAAACAGCCAAGTATATCAGTGATTTTTATGCCGAAGTGCCCGTGGATAACGTGGAGACCAACTTTGGAGGCCAGCGGGGCGTCGTGGTGACCATCAAGGGCGCGAAGCCTGGAAAGACCATTGCCATTCGCGCGGATTTTGATGCGTTGCCGATCAAAGAGGAAACGGGACTTCCGTTTGCTTCGAAAAATGAGGGAGTCATGCATGCCTGTGGACATGACGGGCATACCGCTTACATGCTGGTGCTGGCCGAGACGCTGGCTGAGTTCAAGGACCAGCTTCAGGGCACGATCCGTGTGATTCACCAGCCGGCAGAGGAAATGCCGCCCGGAGGCGCGATCGGCATGATCAATGCGGGTGTCCTTGACGGGGTGGAAGCCATCCTTGGGATCCATGTCATGACGAATATGGAAACCGGCAAGGTGTTTTACCGGAGCGGGAACACGCAAACCGGTCGTTCTTACTTTAAGCTGATTGTCCAGGGCAAAGGCGGACATGGATCTTCGCCGCATCTCGCAAATGATGCAATCGTTGCGGCAAGCTCATTCGTCATGAACTTGCAGACGATTGTGAGCCGGCGGATTAATCCGTTTGATGCTGCAACAGTTACCATCGGAAACTTTGATGGGAAAGGGACGTTCAATGTCATCAAAGATGCGGTGACGATAGAAGGGGATGTCCGGGCGATGTCTGCTGAAACCCGAGAGATCGTCGAAGGGGAAGTCCGGGCGTTTACGGAAGGACTGGAGCGGTCATTCCATGTCACCTGCGACCTGGAATACAAGAACGATTACCCTGTTCTTTATAATGATCCCGAGGTCACTGAACAGGTCAGGCAGTCAATAGATCAGGCACAGATTCCGGAAGTAGACGCGGTTCTGGAAACCCCTCCGCAACCGCCTTCCGAAGATTTCGCTTATTATCTGGAAAAAGTACCGGGATGCTTTTTCTATGTCGGAGCGGCGCCGGAGACCGGGGAAGCCTATCCGCATCACCATCCAAAGTTCAACATTGATGAGAAAAGCCTGATCATCAGCGCAAAGTCGATGGCGGCAGCTGTGCTGTCTTATAGCGACGGAAGTGTAAACGAATAAGGACAACTCTTTGGGAGGCTTGCCGATTTGGAGGCAAGCCTTCTTATTTTCAGTTTTTGTTCCCTCTTTCGATACATGAATCGAATCACCGATGGGTATGGATAAAGACGATGATACATAGGAGGGCGATTCATGGAGAGACATTCCGTACTACCGATGAACCCGGCCATGCCGGTCCGGGCCACACGGCCAACAGCAGAAAAGCGGATGCCGCAGATAGCGGACACGGCAGCCGTGAAACAGATGAGGAAAATGAATAGGGGAATCGTGACGGCATTCGGTGCCATCGGCATCGCGCAGGCACTTAAGCTGGTGACCCACAAGGCGGTGACGGGCAAATGGGACTGGCGGCCGCTCTTCACAACAGGCGGCATGCCGAGCTCGCACTCCGCAGGCGTTTCTGCGCTGGCGACCTATGTGGCTTCAAACCGTGGCGCCCGCCATACCGAAACAGCAGTAGCGGTGGTCCTTGCCACGATCGTCATGTATGACGCTCAGGGAATCCGGCGGCATACCGGCGAGATCGCCAAGCTCGTGAATGATCTTGAAGACAATTTTGTCAAGCTGTCGGGTGAATTCCCGAGTCTTGAATACGAGGAACGGGAAAAAGATCTGAAGGAACTCCTCGGCCACCAGCCGCTTGAAGTTTTGGCAGGAGCCATCTTTGGCGGTGCCCTTGGACTCGTCTCGGCAAAAATTGAGAACCATGAACGGGAGATTGAAAACGCGAGAGGCGTGCGTCCTGATTTTCTGGATGAACGGGACTGAAAAAAAGAAAGGGCCTTTCCGGGTGGATCCGGAAAGGCCTTTTCGGGTTATCGGATGAATTGTGAGCGCCAATTTATCGGTGAGCCTGCTCGAACGCATAGCCGAAACGATACAGCTTCGCTTCATCCCCGTGATTTCCGATCAGCTGGATGCCGATCGGAAGCCCTCCTTGCGAGAATCCGGCGGGCACGCTCAGGCTCGGATTGCCGGTGAAGTTGGTCGGCGACGTGAGGCTGAGGAGGGCAGGAATGACGTCGATCTCTTTGCCATCGACAACGGTTTTCCGCTCTCCGATGGGAGTCGGGAGAATCGGGAGCGTCGGCGTAAGCAGGACATCGACCTTTGAGAATACATCATTGAACGCTTCAATCAGGCCGGGGCGTTCCTGCTGGGCACGGACATATTCCCATCCGGCCCGTTTGACGCTTGCTTCCAGCCGTGCGAGCACTTCCGGTGCATAGTCGCCTGGCCGGCTCTCCATAGTCTCCCTGTGAATGGCAGCCGCTTCGCACTGGATGGTCACAATCTGTGCTTCATTGATTTTCGGCATGACCGGGATGTCGACCTCCACCACTTTTGCGCCGAGCGATTCAAATTTGCGGACAGACCGTTTCGCTGCTGCCCGGACCTCCGGGTCAAGCAGCCGGAAATAATGGCTGGGGAGACCGATGACCTTTCCCTCCACGCCGTCCCCGAGCTCCGACGTGAAGTCGGGCGGAGACTCCAGGAGGGAATAACGGTCAGCCGGATCCGGGCCGGCCAGAATGTTGAGCAGGATTGCGTTTTCTTCCACACCTGCCGTAATCGGTCCCGGATGGTCCAGCGTATAAGCGAGCGGGAAGATGTTGTTTTTGCTGATTCGTCCGAATGTCGGCTTCATGCCGACCAGGTTGCAGGCACTTGCAGGGATACGGACCGATCCGCCTGTGTCCGTCCCGATGCCTGCAAACGCCATGCCCGAAGCAACCGCCGCGGCCGATCCGCTGCTGGACCCGCCCGAGATCCTGGATGGGTCATACGGGTTGCGTACGGGGCCGTAGTGGGAGACGTCTCCCGTCGGCCCATAGGCGAACTCATGCGTATTTGTCTTTCCGATGATGATGGCACCCGAGTCCTTCAGCTTCTCGATGATTGTCGCGTCTTCAGCAGGAATGAAATCCTGATGGATCACAGAACCCATCGTCGTCCGGATTCCCTCTGTGAAGACCAGATCTTTCACTGCCACCGGAATACTGTGGAGCGGGCCGCGCAGAATGCCCGACTCCCATTCACGGGTGAGCTGCTCCGCTTCTCGGACAGCCTCTTCCTCGCATACCGTGATATAGGCATTCAGTTCACCGTTCTTTTTCCGGATGGTCTCAAGCATGTCTTTGACCAGCTCTACCGGTGAGCGCTCACGCTCCCGGATCAAGCGGATGGCTTCCATCATGTCCAAGGCAATCCCCCCTTTTCCTAAAGGGTAGTCGAATCTTCGGAGGTTTTGCAAATATCTGGTGACACGCGCAGTCCGTTCGGTCAGAATGGAAGAAGAGTAAAGGAGAAGGAGAGAATGGAAATGCAAGCACAATCGTTTGAAGAAGCGGTGGCGCAAAAGGGCCTTCAGCGCATTGCACTATGGGGCAAGGTGACAGGCATCGCCATGATGATCACCGGCGGGATCACCGGAGTGCTCGGCCTGTTTAACTTTATTGTCGGGGCCATTCCGGGTGCAATCACGCTATTTCTGGGGTACCTCATCTACAAAACAGGCACGGCCGCGGCGCAGATCCGCGATGGCGGGGACACCCGCGCATTAAGTGATCTGTTCCACAATTACGGTCTTTACCTGCTGATCACCTTTATTATGTTTGCGGTAGGTGTAGGAATTACGATTCTCATGCTGGTGCTGTTTGGTGTCGCGATCTTCAGCGGCTTCATGTTTGACGGCTATTATTAATAAAGGTCATCAAGGACTTCCCAATTGAGGGGAGTCTTTTTTAATTGACCTCAAGTTGCATCAGCCGACATATTTCCCGGGAAATAGCAGATTATTGCGGTATGGGGCTGGTTTTGCGGAAAAAATAGTTAAAACATTCTCCATCTTAGGGGTGGCATGAAACATGCAAGTAGAAATGGGAATGAGAAGGGGAGCGAAAGAGGGAGTCTTTTTGCGTAGCATAATTAGGCCCTTCTCATTGCCGGAACCGGCCTGAGCGGTGCGTACATCTACTAAAGGGGAGAGAAGAAGAATGAAAACGATCCAAATGATCCGTGAGGAACTGAAGCAACAGGGGCTGGATGGCCTGGTCATCAATGGGGAATGGAACCGGCGGTATGTGACGGGATTCACGGGAAGCCATGGACTCGTCCTGATCACACAGGAGACGGCGAAGATGATTGTTGATTACCGGTACTATGAGCAGGCTGCCCAGCAGACCGGCTTGCCGGTTGTTCTTCATGCTGAACATACCGGGCACAAGCAGAAGATTTTTGATGAAGCTGCGCGTGAGATTACCAAACATGGACTAAAAAGTGTTGGCTTTGAACAGCAGCATCTGAGCTATGGGAATTACGAAAGGCTAAAGAGCAGAGTAACAGCAAAACTTGTTCCGACTTTTGATTTTGTTGAAAACATCCGGATGATCAAGCGACCGGATGAGCTCGAGAAGATGCGGATGGCCTCAAAAATTACGGATGACGCGTACACCCATATCCTGGGCTATATCCGGCCTGGGCAGAAAGAGCGGGAAGTCGCGGATGAACTGGTGCGATTCATCGAGAGCCGCGGTGGTCATGCCGTCGGGTTTTATCCGATTGTGGCGTCGGGTGTCCGCTCATCGCTTCCCCACGGCCGGGCAAGCGATAAGGTCATCGAAAAGGGTGAGATGATTACCATCGACTTTGGTGCTAACTATGACGGCTACTGGTCAGATATCTCCCGTACGGTCGCTGTCGGAGAACCTGATGCACAGATGCGTGAGATACAGGAAGTTGTCTACCGTTCCTTCATGGATTGCTTCCACAACATTCGGCCGGGAATGAAAGACAGTGATGTGGATGCCCTGATGAGAAAAGCATTGATCGAGAGCGGTTATAATGATCGTTCCGGAACGGGCACCGGACACGGAATCGGCCTTGAAGTCCATGAAAAACCACTCTTCTCAGTGGATACAGAGAAGACTCTGGAACCGGGCATGGTGATCACGATCGAGCCGGGTATCTACCTTCCAGGCGTAGGGGGAGCGCGGGTGGAGGACGTGCTGCTGGTCACGGAGGATGGTTGCAAAACGCTCACTCCATCGACGAAGGAATTAGTTGTCATTGAAGTGGTGGAAGCCTGAACCAAAAAAGGGACCGGGGGGCCTTGGGCCTACCCGGTCTCTTGTCGTTAAACCATAACATTCCGCATTCCCGCAGCATGTTGCTCCCAGTATTCCTGAAGCTTTCTCCGCCCAGCCTCGACTTCCGAGTGGAATTGAATATGCGCATCCGACCGTGTTGAGGAAATCTGCCGGACGGCTTCGGAAAGGGATGTATCAGCAATGTCTTGCCCATGATCTTTTGCGATCGCCAGGGCTGCCGTTTTTCCCTGGCTCATGGCAACTTTTGCACCCTCGATGCCGGTAATGTTACCGGCAACGTAGAGACCGTCTAGCGGTGTGCGCATGTCTTCCGAATGAAGCGGGACAAAGCCGCCAAGTTCATCAATATGATAAAACGGACAACCTGTCAGTGCAGCAAGCTCAGCAAGCGGGTAGAGTCCCCCCGCTATGCAGACAAAGTCACAGCCGATCACTTCCTCCGTTCCCGGTATAATCTTTCCTTCAGCGGTCACTGTAGCAAGGGTGACACCTTCCACCTGATCGGTTCCCTCGATCCGAATGACCGCCTTGCGTAACATAACCGGGATGTCCCACATGCGGACGCCATTTTTCGGATAGAGAGTGATGCCCATCCTCTTCATGAAATCGTTGGTCATTAGTTTACTGCCCATTTTCACAAGAGGAGACGGTGCCATATGGGACACATGAAGAAGAGCGTTCATCACTTCTGATGGGTTGGCGGCCTTACCATTAACCTGATTGGTCTTTGGTAATGCGATAGCGGCGACTTCGACATCCGCGATTTTCAGCTCCATGGCGATGGCTGAAGAAAGAACGTTCACACCGATAATGACTCCTCTCTGGCCAGGTTTTACCCGATGCACATTGGTCATCACCTGTGCGGCACCGACCGACATGACACCGGGGAGGGTCCAGCCTGGGATGGCAACCGGTGCTTCTGCCGCCCCGGTTGCCAAGAGAAGAGACTTGGTTTCAAAAGTTTCACAATCCGCGTGGACCAGCCAGGAACCGTCAATCTGTTCGATGTTGTGGACCGAAATTCCAAGACGGATATCCAGGCCGAGTGAACTGGCGCGTCCGGCAAGCTTTCTGCTTTCCTCAATACCATTCCACCAGTTGCCTCCCGGTTCTTCGTAAAGTTGCCCAAGGAGTCTGCCGCCGGGCTTCAGATATTCGTCGATGACGAGAATGTCCAGTCCGTGCTCTGCTGCGGTGATGGCGGCAGTCAGCCCCGCAGGGCCACTTCCGATAATAATCAGGTCACGCATTATCCTTCCTCCAATCACGTACCGGAGAGGGCAGTGCGCCACCCCCGTTAATCACCATGCCTTCCCGGACAGGGGTGAGGCAGGCACGGACTCCCTGATGGCCGTCAACTTCCACACGGCATTCAAAACAGTGACCAATGTTGCAGTAAATTCCCCTGGGTGTTCCGCTCTCTTCATGATGCCTGAGAGTCCGGATACCCGCAGCGAGGAGGGCAGCCGCAATCGGTTCGCCGCAACGGCCTTCGTACTTCATGCCGTTGAAAGTAAATGTGACCGTTTGATCCGGTTCCAGTACGCCGAGTACAGGATGATCAAGGATTCGCTCAGTCATTTGGAATCGCCCCCAAATCTCCGAAATGAACCGGCCGGACAGGCGGCTGGTATTTCAGCGTAATCTGCGTCACGTCACGTTCGGTGGCTGCCAGCGCGATGGCGTCCACTAAAGAGCGGCAGGTCCTGCCTCCGCAATATCCCATGCCGGCTCTTGTACGGAGCTTTAGCTCACGGGAGTTACAGGCAAACTGTCCGGCAGTGTCCACCAGTTCCCCATATGTCACTTCTTCGCATCTGCATACAATCATGTCTCGATCAGTCATCCGAATCACCTCTTGCTGTAGTTTTGCTGCTAACCAACTACATGCAAGTTCCTTGCCAAGGTGAATTCGGCCCTGGACGGATCAGAGTTCGATGCCGAGCTTATTCATCCGGTTGTAGAGCGTCGCCCTTGTGATTCCAAGGTTGGCGGCGCATTGTTGTTTATTGCCGCCGGCCGCTTTTAATTCTTTGAGGATAATGTTTTTTTCATATTCGCCAAGTTGTTCATTCAGTGTTCCGCTTCCCTTTTCCTGTAGCAAGTCAGGAGGGGATTGGGCGGAAGTATGAATCTGATCGATTTCAGGAGGAAGATCATCTATCTTGATTTCTCCGTGGTCGGAAAAGATGACGAGCCGCTCGATGACATTATGCAGCTCCCTGACATTTCCTGGCCAGCTGTGGTTCATGAGCGACTGCATCACTTCCTGGGAGATGCCGTGGATCGGCCGGTTATACTTCATTGAAATTTCATAAAGGAAGTAATGGGTCAGTTCGATGATGTCTTCGATTCTTTCGCGGAGAGGAGGAACCTTGATGTTGACAACATTCAGTCGGTAATAAAGGTCTTCACGGAACTTTCCTTCATCCACAAGTTCTTTGAGATCGCGGTTCGTCGCAGCGATGATCCGGAAGTCGACATCAAGTTCTTTTGTGCCGCCAACTCGGAAAAACCGCTTTTCCTGAAGCACACGCAGGAATTTCACCTGCATCTCAAGAGGCATCTCACCGACTTCGTCGAGGAATAGGGTGCCGCCTCTAGCTAGCTCCACTTTGCCTTTTTTGCCTTTTGCGTCAGCGCCAGAGAATGCGCCTTTTTCATATCCGAAGATTTCGCTCTCAAACAGGCTTTCCGAGATGGCCCCGCAGTTAAGCGCGATAAAGGGGGCGGTGTCTGTCTCACGCAAGTGATGGACGGCTTTTGCAAACAGTTCTTTGCCGACGCCGCTCTCCCCGTTGATCAGGATGTTCGCGTCTGTTCTGGCCGCTTTTCGGGTCAGTTCCAATGTGCGCTTGAGTGCCCGGCTGTTGCCTTTTATATAGGAAAACGGGTTGTCCGTCGGGGAGGCTTTCCGCAATTGCTCCTCGAGCCGGAACAGTTTTTCCGAGGTGTTGTGCAGTTCGTTGTTCAGCCGGATTTGGCTGGTGATGTCCGTTTCGGAAACGACCGCGCCAATCACACGGTCTTCCAGCATGACCGGATTGGAGTTGATGAGGACAACGAGGTCTTCCCTGGCATGGTGCTGCTGGTTTCTGACGGAAGAACCGGTCTTCAGCGTGTTTAGGATTTCAAGATGTTCCGCTTCGAAAAAATCCGTGATCGGATTCCCGAGAATCTCCTCTTCCTTGACAGAGAAAATTCGTTCGGCCCCTTCAGTCCAATGGACGACTCTTTTCTCAGAATCAATCACTGTGCAGGAATCGTTTATGGTCTGAAGGATGGTATCAAGGTAAGCCTTTTCCTTTTTATAGGCCAACACGATTTCGTCCAGAGCCGTCTTTAAGTCGATATGTCCGATAGGAGAGCCGCTTTCATTTAGAGCAATGACCGTTCCAGATCTCTTTAGCAGAGGGAGGATATTGTCCAATACGGTGTCTACAGGGAAGGCGGGTAGCCCTTCGGCTCCGACGGCAGGCAAACCGGGCATGATGACATCTTTAAGCTGCAGTTCTCGCGGCATTCGTTTCTCTCCTGTCCAAATAATTTGTCAGTGTAAAAAGGATTTTACATGAATAATACAAAAATTCAATACAGAAAAGAAAATAAGTGATTGATCCGCCTTTTGGAAAGTTGGCATGCCTCTTGCAACAACATTCATGAGACTGAATTTAGAAAGGGGGATTCTTAATGTTATCCCGAGAGCATCGTGATATCGTCGTCATCGGCGGCGGCATCATAGGAGCGGCCATAGCCTACTACGGGTCAAAGGCCGGACTCGACATCACTGTCCTTGAAAAAAGCACACTCGCCAGCGGGACTTCCTCACGCTGCGATGGCAATATCTTGGCCATAGACAAAGATCCGGGCTTCGACAGCCAGATGTCACTGGTCAGCCAGAAACTGGTCCATGAGCTTGATCAGGAATTAGAAGTAAAATTCGAATACCGCAATCCTGGAAGCATCCTCGTTTGTGAAAACGATGCCGAGATGGAAGCTGCGGAAAAATGGGTCCGGCAGCAATGCGACGCCGGTCTCGACTTCCGGATGTTGGACCGTGAAGATCTGAGAAATGAATCGAAGTTTTTTGCTGATGACCTATACGGCGGGCTGGAGTGCAAGACGGACTCGACCGTTAATCCGTATATGCTGACGTTTTCGATGTTCCATTCTGCAGAAAAGCAGGGGGCAAAAATCCACACGAATACGGAGGTGAAGAATCTCTCGAAGGGTCCGGATGGCCATTTCATGATTGAAACGGACGGGGCAACACTTACAGCGAACAAGGTGGTGAACGCAGCAGGTGTATGGGCGCCGTATATCGGCAAGATGCTCGATGTGGATGTGCCGATTTATCCAAGGAAAGGCCAACTGATTGTTGCATCACGCCAGCAGCCGGTCGGTCTCCGTAAAGTGATGGAGTTCGGTTATCTGATCTCCAAATTCGGAGGAGAGCGTGTGGTCGATGAGATGACGGAAAAGTACGGGGTTGCACTCGTGTTTGAACCGACGGAAAGCCAGAATTTCCTGATCGGCAGCAGCCGGCAGTTTGCCGGCTACGATACACGGGTGAACCACGAAGTGACCCGCTATATTGCAAAGCGGGCAGTCCGATTTTATCCGAAGATGGCGGATATGACCGTGATCCGCACATACGCGGGGCTCAGGCCGTGGACGGAAGATCATCTGCCAATCGTTTCGGAAGTAAAGGAGGTACCGGGTTTCTATGTCGCGGCAGGACATGAGGGGGACGGAATCAGCCTCGCCGCCGTCACCGGTAAAGTGATGGAAGAAATGCTGAGCGGCAAGGAGACATGCATTCCGACCGAGCCGCTGCGGATCAGCCGGTTCAATGAAAAGAAAGTGGAGGTGGGAATCAAGTGAAGTACGAGCGGCTGTTTACGACAATCGATACACATACAGGGGGAAACCCTACAAGGACGCTGATCAGTGGTCTTCCGCCATTGGAAGGGGAGACGATGGGAGAGAAAATGCTCTATATGCAGGAGCATTATGACTGGATCCGCAAACACCTGATGAACGAGCCCCGCGGCCACAGCGTCATGTCAGGTGCACTCCTTACTGACCCGTGCGATCCGGTGGCGGATGTCGGCGTGATCTATATCGAAACCGGGGGCTATTTGCCGATGTGCGGCCATGACACGATCGGTTTTTGCACGGCGCTGATCGAGGCGGGCCTGGTCGAAGTGCAGGAGCCGTTCACCAATCTCAAAATCGATACCCCAGCCGGGTTGATCGATGTACAGGTCCTTGTGGAGGACGGGAAAGCGAAGGAAGTGACGTTCGAGAATGTCCCAGCGTTCCTGCTGCGGTCTATCTCGATTGATGTGGAAGGCATCGGAAACGTTCAGGCGGATATCGCCTATGGCGGGAACTTTTACGCCATCATCGACGCAGACACGCTCGGAATTGAACTGACCGAGGAACATGCCGCGGAAATCATCAGCAAAGCGATCCTGATCCGGAATACGATCAATGAACGCGAAGAAATTGTTCATCCTGAGTTTCCGTTTATCCGCGGGCTCACACACATCGAATTTTTTACGAAGCCTGTCCATCCTGATGCTGACGTGAAAAATACCGTTGTTGTCCCGCCCGGCGGGATTGACCGTTCTCCCTGCGGAACCGGAACTTCCGCCAAACTTGCAACCCTTTACTCACACGGCCAGATTCGGAAGAAGGAACGCTTTGTACACGAAAGTATTGTCGGAACGCTGTTCAAGGCAAGGGTGATCGATACGGCAACCGCCGGGACATTGGATGCCGTCGTAACGGAAGTGACGGGCTCCGCCTGGGTGATGGGGATGCACAAGTTCTTCTATAACGAACGCGACCCTCTCCGAGAAGGCTATTTGCTGATCCCTCCGATGGATCATGAGCCGGCATGCGAGACGGCAAAGGAGCGTGTTTAAATGGAATTCGGAAAAATGTTCAGTTCGTTGGATGCCCATGTGGCTGGAGAGGCATACCGCATCGTCAGCCAATCGCCGATCCGCCTTAGTGGAGCGGGCCTGAAAGCCCAATCCGAACAACTGGCAAAGAGCTTCTCGAATGAGAAGAAACTACTTTTAAATGAGCCCAGAGGCCACCGGGGGATGCACGGCGTCATCCCGACAGGCTCTGAATGCGCGGATATCGGTCTGCTCTTTTTCTCCCATCAGCAAGTAAGCGCATTCAAGTATGAAGGTGTCCTGGCTGCTGTTGGTGCCCTGCTTGAAACCGGAGGGCTGGAGCGCCGGAGAAATGGCCGGTATACGGCGGAAACCACAGAAGGCGTAATTGAAATCAGTGCCGATTTCGAGGGTGATGAAGTCACGCAAGTCCATGTGCAGAACAAGTCCGCGTCTATGAGCCAAACTTCTCAGTCATCCACAGTGGTGCTTGATGGAAAGCGGAAATACCTCATCTACCCGTTGCCGCCGGCCATTCCGGAAATTGACCTTGCCAATTTATCTGTGATCAGTGAGTGGGGGGCTGGAAAGGCGGCGGAATATGCCGGTGAAGAGCATGGCGTCACTGGCATCGTGCTGGCCGAAGAGCTTCCGGGAGGAGGGTTCAGAAGCGTGACGTTTGAAAAAGACGGATATATTCTGCGTTCGCCCGGGATCGACACGACCTTCGCATTGTTGGCCCTTAAAGAGAAACGGAATGGGAATGCAGCTTCTGTTTCCAACACGAGCATTTTCGGCAGTACGCTCAAAGCGGAAGCCACGGATGGGGAAGGGGGGCAGGCCAAGGTTCAGGCAGAGCCATTTGTCACGGGCGCCCACCAGTTTGTCCTTGACCGTGAAGACCCGCTTGACCAAGGCTTCCTGATTGTCTGATTGTCCCTTACGCCCACTACAAGGAGGGGTTCTATGAGAGAGGATACGAAACGGCTTCCCACACTACCGGAAATTCTGTTTGTCCTGATCGGGTTTACGCTCGTCATGTATTTTTTCATCGTCCAATTCGGGATATCCATTCAACTTGCGTTGCTGACCACCTGGGGATTGATCATGGTCGTCGGCTTGAAGATCGGCTACAACTACAAGCAGATGCAGGATGGTCTGCTGAAAGGAATCAATGACGGGCTGGAAGCGGTGTTGATCCTGATCTCAGTCGGCGCGCTGATTGGGACGTGGATTGCAGGCGGAATTGTGCCGTCAATCATCTATTACGGACTGTCCGTCATCAACCCGAGCATATTCCTTCTGGCCGCATTCATCATCTGTTCAGTGACTTCCATTGCGACCGGTACGTCATTCGGATCGGCCGGAACAGCCGGCATTGCGATGATGGGAATCGGGGCAAGTTTCGGCTTTCCGCTTCCGCTTGTCGCAGGTGCCGTCATTTCCGGCTGCTACGTCGGCGACAAGCTTTCACCGCTATCCGACACGACCGTTATGACTGCATCCTTGTCCAAGGTGGACCTGATCGAGCATATCAAGTCGATGCTGACCGCCAGTGCGCCGGCATGGGTCATCACGGCGCTTCTATTCCTGGGAGTCGGGTTCTTCTACAGGGGTGAAGGGGACATGAGCAGCGCCACGCAGACGATGGCTTCTCTCGAACAATATTTTAATATTGGCTGGTACATGCTTGTTCCGG
Source organism: Bhargavaea sp. CC-171006 (assembly GCF_009761675.1). Classification (GTDB taxonomy): domain Bacteria; phylum Bacillota; class Bacilli; order Bacillales_A; family Planococcaceae; genus Bhargavaea; species Bhargavaea changchunensis. The sequence continues at coordinate 26,738 of NZ_QUZH01000013.1, read as the reverse complement.
CGGTTCTCGTGATTGCACTTCTGGCGTTGAAGAAACCGTCTATTCCAGTGATCTTGTTCGGAGCAGTCATGGGAGCATTGTGGGCGTTTCTTTTCCAAGGCAAGTCTGTTCTCGATTCGGTGAATATCATGTACACGGGTAATGCGATCGAGTCCGGCGTGCCGTTTATCGACAACTTGCTGAATCGTGGAGGCATCGTGTTCATGCTGGATGTCATCGTCCTTATCATTTTCGCCCTCGGTGTGGGCGGGCTGATGGAACGGATCGGCATCTTGCGCGCAATTGGCCATTACCTTGCCAAATGGGCGACGAATGCAGGGAATGCAACACTCGCGACCGTCATCTCCGGATTTTTTGGCAACTTCTTTGGCGGTGCGGCGTATGTATCGCTAATCACGGCAAGCAAGATCACCGGAGACAATTACGACCGGCTCCGGATTGACCGGCGGGTCCTTTCACGGAATACGGAGGCTGGAGGAACTTTGACGACTCCGATGGTTCCATGGTCTGACGGAGGCGTCTTCATGGCAGCCGCACTGGGCGTCTCAACACTAAGCTATCTACCGTTTCTCTGGTTTAACTTTATCGCCATTATCATCTGCCTGATTTACGGCTATCGAAATAAGTTCATCTGGTATACCGGTTCTGAAGCGGTCCCGGCTGAAAAGCGGACGATGTCCGGAAAGAAACTCAATCTTTCCTGAGAGAATTTAGACAAAACAATATTGGAGGAATCAATTATGAAAGAAATCAAAGGCGCGTTTCCTGTTCTTGTTACACCAATGCACGAAGATGAATCGGTCAACTACGAAGGACTGGCTCAGAACATCGAAAAGTTCATCCAAGAAGGTGTGGCCGGCCTATGTATCAATGGCAGTACCGGAGAATTTGTCAGCCTGACTAAAGAAGAACGTTTTAAGGCGGTTGAAATCGCTGTGGAACAAATCAATGGCCGCATACCGCTTATCGTGGGAACAGCTGCAGAAACAACTGCAGACGCCATAGAATACACTCAACAGGCAGAAAAGGCTGGGGCCGATGCTGCACTTCTCATTAACTCGTATTATTCGCATCCCACAGAAGAAGAGATTTACGCCCATTTCAAAGCGGTTGCGGAATCGGTCGAGTTGCCGATTATGATTTATAACAATCCGTCCACAACCGGTGTTGATATCAGCACAGAAACTCTGCTGAAAGTCGGCCGGGATGTGCCAAACATTACCCATATTAAAGAATCAAGCGGGGACATCAGGAAAGCGCGTGATATCGCGCGTCAAGGTGCAGGCGATATACAAGTCTTCTGCGGTTCTGAGGAACTCATCCTTGAATCCTTCTTTATCGGGGCAACCGGCTGGATTTCGGTCGCAGGAAACATCGTTCCTCGACTCGCAACAGATATTTATGAATCCTACCAGGCTGGGGACATTGAAAAAGCATGGAGCCTGTATGATCGCTTACTTCCTCTCTGCGAATTCCTAGAGGGTTCCGGCAAGTACGTACAGATCGCAAAGCGGTCAATGGAGCTCAAAGGGTGGGCAGGCGGACCTTGCCGTAAGCCAAGGATGCCGCTGACCGATGAAGAAGACGCACGGCTGAAAGAACTGATGGCAAACCTTGAAACAGTAAATCAATAATTAAGGGGGAGAGAACATGCAAGCAGTCAATTACGAACTGAAACCGAGGGTGAAGGAATTCCTTGAGGGGATCAAAGGCCTTTATATCAACGGAGAATATGTCCTGTCTGAAAGCGAGAAAACTTTTCAGGTTCTTGACCCCGCGACGGAAGATGTCATTGCGGAGGTAAGCGAAGCCCAAAAAGAGGATATTGACAAGGCGGTAGCCGCTGCCCGAAAGGCCTTTGATGAAGGTGAGTGGACGAAAATGGAGGCGGCTGAACGGGCGCATCTGATCTATAAGTTTGCTGATCTTCTGGAGGAACACCGTGAGGAGCTCGCTCAGCTCGAATCACTCGACAACGGTAAACCTTATGAAACAGCACTGGCGGATGACGTGTACGGCACGGTCCAGCATTTCCGTTACTATTCCGGGTGGGCAACTAAGATCTTCGGTAAGACCACGCAGGTCTCCCCTGATTATGTCACTTATACCGTCCATGAGCCGGTCGGTGTGGTCGGGCAGATCATTCCATGGAACTTCCCGCTTGCAATGGCCGCCTGGAAGCTGGGTTCGGCGCTGGCGGTCGGCTGCACTGTGGTCATCAAGCCGGCCAGTGAGACGCCGCTGTCTCTGCTTTATGCAGCCCGGCTCTTTAAGGAGGCAGGATTCCCGGATGGTGTCGTAAACGTGGTACCGGGCGCCGGACGCGTGGCGGGAGAAGCGATCCTGACTCATCCGGATGTGGACAAAGTGGCATTTACCGGATCCACCGCTGTTGGCAAAGAAGTCATGAAAAAGGCTGCGGATCAGATCAAGGGCGTTACGCTCGAACTTGGCGGCAAATCGCCAGCCATTGTGCTGGCTGACGCTGATCTCGAAGAAACGATTGAAGGGGTCTTCAGCGGAACGATGTATAACCATGGGCAGAACTGCAGCGCCTGCACACGAGTCTACGTACACCGAAGCCTCTATGACCAGGTAGTTGATAAACTTGCAAAACGTGCAGATGCCCTCAAGATCGGTCCGGGTCTGGACCCCGAAACCGATATGGGTCCGCTCGTTTCCGCAAAGCAACAGAAAACAGTCCTTGAATACATCGAAAAGGGGAAGGAAGAGGGGGCCCGTCTAGTTTCCGGAGGCACAAAAGCCGGAGAAAAAGGGTACTTCGTCCGCCCGACGATCTTTGCGGATGTAGAGGATGACATGACGATTGCGCGTGAAGAAATCTTCGGGCCGGTTATGGCAGTTTTCCCGTTTGATACGGTCGATGAAGTCATCAAGCGGGCAAATGACAGTGATTATGGGCTGGCTGCAAGTGTCTGGACGACCAATATCAAGTCTGGCCACTATATTGCAGGCAAGCTTCAGTCCGGGACAGTCTGGATTAATGACTTCGGTCTTGAGTGGGAGACCATGCCATTCGGCGGTTACAAGCAATCAGGTGTCGGCAGGGAAATGGGTGGCGACTATGGGCTCGCCAACTATACAGAAGTGAAGAGTGTATTCGTAAACATTAAAGATCCTAATAAATAAGCTAAATATTTTTTCTGTTTTTAAAAATTGTATAGTAGAGGGGGGATTGAGTTTCTCTAAAGGGGGATGAAGAAATGCTCACAGTATTTGAGTTTTTGGGGATTGCGTTGGGATCTATATTGCTCCTTCTGGTTCTGATGTGGGCTATGGAGCGTGCTGTTCAACGCGCGTCTGAAGGTCGCTTCCACAGGTGTGTCCGAATTACGGCCTGCCTGGGGGGAGCCCTGCTGATTTCGGGTATATCTGCGTACGGCATGGGCCAACTCTTGGTTTTTAAGGCAGTCTTGCTCGGGGGATTTATCATTCTGCTGAACCGCTATTGGCTGGGGCACTTTTCTGGAAAATAACGCAAATAACAAGACCGGTGGGGAGAAATCCCTCCCGGTCTTGTTTGGGTTCAGACGACAATATCTTTCCTTTGTGCAGATGAAGGGATGTTCATTTCCTCGCGATACTTGCTGATCGTCCGGCGGGAAACCGTAATCCCTTGTTCATCTTTTAAGCGCTCTGCAAGCTTCTGATCGGACAGCGGCCTGCTCTTGTTTTCCTGATCGATGTATTTCCTAAGCAAGCTTTTCACCTTGCTTTGCGAGACAGACAGTCCGTCGGCAGACTCCAGCTTTGAAGTGAAGAGTGACTTCATCTCAAACGTTCCAGAAGGAGTTTTGATGATTTTATTGGCCGTGGCCCGGCTGATCGTAGATTCATGCATGCCGATTTCCTCCGCAACCTCCCGCATCGTGAGGGGGTTCAGCGCTTCCGGACCTTTGATGAAAAAGGCTTGCTGCTTTTCAGCCAGAACCCGGACGATCTTGATGAGGGTTTCGCGGCGCTGTTCAAGGCTGTTGAGGAGCCAGCGATACTGCTTGTGCCGTTCGGCCAGGTAGCTGCCCACCTCATCTTTTGCGTTCAGGTAGGGAAGATAATCCGAGTTCAACTTCACTTCGGGCAGATGGCCATCATTCAGGAGGAACTCCAGATTGCCCTCCCGTTCAGTCACAATGACATCCGGAAAGGTATAGTCGGTCTGTTGGTCATTTATCAGTGAACATGGCTTAGGATTAAGTGTCTGGATCTGGTCGACAGCTGATTTCACGTCAGCCAGTGTGATTTGTAAAGCTTGGGCGATCTCTTTCCACTTACGCGATGCGAGGAGAGAGAAGCAATGACTGACGATCTGCCGTGCCAACGAATCCGACTCCTCGTCCAATTGCAGGAGAAGACACTCCTGCAAATTGCGGGCCCCGATGCCGGACGGCCCGATTTCCTGGAGCATTCGGATGCCTAAAGTCAGGAGATCTTCTCCAATTTTGCAGTCTTCAGGAAGGATTAGATACCCGTTGTCGTCCAGATTTTGTATCAGGTAAGATAGCAAACGAATGGAATCTTCATCCGAATAGGTGAGTCGCACCATGGAGACCAGGTCGTCCCGATAAAGGGCATCGGGGGCCTTTATCCAGTCGGTCTTTAACCCTTCTCCTCCCGAAACCTTTGGAAAAGGTGAATCGTAGGAACCGGTATCATCGCGTTCTTTCAGCTCAATGAGCGGATTCTCGGCTTCCTGCTCCCTGATAAACTGTTCCAATTCAAAGGTGGAATACTGCAGAAGCTCAATGGCTTGCCTGAGTTCCATCGTCATGATGAGTTTGAGTTCCTGGCGTTGCGTCATAGTAAGCTGCACCTAATTCATCCCCCTTGCAGCATGTTTTGAAAGCGGTTACTTAGGGACAGCTTACCACATTTGACAGACTAGTTCGATATCGGATTCAAAGAAATACGCCCGGCAGCATCGTTCGCCTATGCTGCCGGGCCTTTTTACGCTTCAATGATTCGGATTGTTTTGGGGAAGGCGGTGAGCACTTCTGCCTGACCGTCTTCACGGATATGGACAATGTCCTCAATTCTGACACCGCCATAGCCGGGAATATAGATGCCGGGCTCAATGGTGAATACGTTGCCAGGATCCGCAAGGGATGTATTTTTCCCATGCACGGAAGGGGCCTCATGCACTTCAATGCCTACCCCATGTCCGACCCGATTGTTAAAGAATTTTCCGTACCCTTCGTCTTCAATCACTTTCCGGGAGGCTTCGTCGATGCTGCCAAGCGGAACACCGCCCCGTGAAGCCGCGATGCCCGCTTCATTGGACCGTAGGACGATGTCATAGATTTTTCTCTGCTTTTCAGTAGGCTCCCCAATAATGAAGGTTCTGGTGATATCCGAGCAGTAGCCGTCCTTGGTCACGCCCATATCAATCAGGAGAAAGTCACCGGCGCCGATTTTTCGGCCGCCCGGGGAACCGTGGGGAAGGGCGGCCTTCTCGCCTGACAAAACAATGGTGGAAAACGACGGACCGTCCGCACCATGCATTCTCATCAGGTACTCCAGCTCTGCCGTGAGCTCGGCTTCCGTCATACCCGGCCTCACTTTTCGGACACCGTCCTCCATGACCTGCTCGATGATGCGGATGGCTTCTTTGATGGACGCCACTTCTTCGGCCGATTTGCAAAGGCGCTGCTTGCTGATAAGTTCTTCAATGTCCCTAATGGATATGTCAGGGAATGTTTGGGTCAGCCATACATATCGTTCGTAATTTAAAGCTTTCGGTTCGATTCCGATGGGGCCCGACAGTTTTGGGATGGCTTCTTTAACAACCTCCATCGGCATCTGATCATCCGAAATGGGAATGATTCGGTCCACTGCCGCGATACCGGAGGCAGCTTCATAGTCCAGTGCCGGAATAAACAGGATAGCCCGCCCGGTTTCCGGGGAGATTGCCAAAGCCATAAACCGCTCATGGGGGTCCGAAAGAAACCCGGTGTAATAAAAAATACTGGCCGGTGAAAGGATCAGGGATCCATCCATGCCGTGATCCTTAAGTGATTCTATTAAACGTACTTGTCTGGCTGTATATTGATTCATCTTCATGACCTCCTTATTAAAGTTCATTATGCAAGTTTTGTTCCTCTCTTTCACGGACTAACCCTTAAATTATTATGTCAAAACATTTTGACATTTATAAAATAGTGTCTAAATCCCCGACGGTTTACGGGAGCATAAGGATAAATAGTGCCGGTGTATGTACGCGATACAAGAGTTCAAAGTTGGCATAGAAATTGCAGTTAAATTTAACAGGCAATAGAAGCATGAGGAGGGGGAAAATGAACGCTGTTTTGGAGGTTTCCAATCTAAAAACGTATTTCCAAAAAAATAAAAAGACCATCCGTGCAGTAGACGGCATCGATTTTGAGATCGGCAAAGGAGAGACCGTGGCACTTGTTGGGGAATCAGGTTGCGGTAAAAGCATGACGTCCCTTTCCATCATGGGATTAGTGCCGGCTCCTGCCGGCAAGGTCGTGGATGGTTCCATCAAACTGAACGGTGTCGATCTGGTTCAGATGCCCGAGAAGAAAATGTATGACATCCGCGGCAAGGAAGTCGCCATGATTTTTCAGGAACCGATGACTTCGCTGAATCCGGTGCTGACGATTGGCGATCAGCTGACGGGCGTCATCATGCACCACCTGAAAGTAAACAAGAAAACAGCGACGGAAAAGGCGGCGGAAATGCTCGGAATTGTAGGGTTTTCCGATCCTCTAAAGACATTAAAAGACTATCCCCACCGGCTGTCCGGCGGTATGCGGCAGCGTGTCATGATCGCAATGGCGATGTCATGCAACCCGAAGCTGCTGATTGCGGATGAACCGACGACTGCATTGGATGTGACGATACAGGCACAAGTGTTGGAGCTTATGAAGGATTTGAGCAAGAAGTTCTCAACCTCCATTCTGCTGATCACACACGACCTCGGTGTCGTATCCGAGCTGGCGGAACGGGTGATTGTCATGTACGCCGGACAGATTGTTGAAATCAGCGATGTCGATGATCTGTTTGAGGAGCCTCTCCACCCGTATACAGAGGGCCTGATTCATTCCATTCCAGCCATTGAAGGCGAGATCACCCGTCTGCAATCCATCAAAGGAAACGTGCCTGCTCCGGGTACAGTGTTGCCGGGATGTAAGTTTGCTCCGCGATGCAGCAAAGCATTTGCAAGATGTACGGAGGAAGTTCCGGGGATGTACGTTCGTGAAGACGGCCGGTGCGTGCGCTGCTTTCTCTATGATGGGGAGGTGGTCGAATGAGTACGGCCAATATACTGCTCTCCCAAAGAGAGAAAGCCAATGAGAGATTCCATGAGAACCTGCTTGACGTACAGAACCTGAAAATGCATTTTCCAATCAAGACGGGCATTCTTCAGCGGACGACCGGATCTGTCAAAGCGGTCGACGACGTCAGTTTTACAGTGAAGAAAGGGGAAACTCTTGGCATCGTGGGAGAGTCGGGGTGTGGAAAATCAACGCTGGGACGCGCCCTGATCCGCCTGTATGAGCCGACAGACGGCAAGATCCTGTTTGGCGGCAACGACGTCACCAAGTTAAAAGAGCGGGATTTAGGCCCGGTCCTGCGGCGAAACATGCAGATGGTATTCCAGGATCCGAACGCTTCGCTTAACCCGAGAAAGTCACTTGGCAGCATTCTTATGGAACCTCTCCGTGTACATGGGATTCTGAATAGCAGGGAAGAGCGAATGGACCATATCACGGAGATTCTGCAGACGGTCGGACTTCACCCTACGGTCATCAACAATTATCCGCATGAGTTTTCGGGAGGCCAGCGCCAAAGGATCGGCATAGCCCGCGCCCTCATCCTGAATCCAGAGCTGATTATAGCGGACGAAGCAGTTTCCGCCCTGGATGTGTCCATTCAGGCCCAGATCGTCAACCTGCTGGAGGATCTGCAGGAGAAATTTAACCTGACCTACATCTTTATCTCCCATGACCTGAGTGTTGTCCGCCATATTTCGGATAGAGTCGGCGTGATGTATCTTGGGAAGCTCATGGAGCTGTCAGATAAGAAAAGTTTGTACGATGAACCGCTTCATCCGTATACACAGTCCCTTCTTTCGGCGGTTCCGGTGATCCGGAAGGGAGGCGTTGTGAAGCGCGATCGCATCATCTTAAAGGGAGATCTGCCGAGTCCTGCAAATCCTCCCAGGGGTTGCGTTTTTCATACCCGCTGCCCATATGCGATGCCACAGTGCGGATCTGAAGCGCCTGTGTTCCGTGAAGTAGTTCCCGGACGCCATGTCGCCTGCCACTTGTTCAATTGAAAGCGGTTCCAGGAAAGGGGGTGGTCCGGTTCGCCTGCCAATAACTTTGCATTCGTTAATAACGATGAATCAGCAATGAATAAAAAAGGGGGATTTATATGTTCAGAAAACCACTATGGAAGGTGGCGGCACTGGCAATGGTCTTGATGATTGCTGCCTGCTCACAGCCTGAAGAAGCAGGAAATATTGATGCAAATGCGGCGGAAAAGGAAGGTGCGGAAGCTGAGGGGGGCAATCTCGTACTGGCCACGACTGCCGCGCCGACTTTGTTCAATCCGTACTACTCCACTGATACATCCAGTTCGACGATTGAAGGGTTTATCTTCAGCGGCCTCGTTACCGTTGACCAGGACTTTAACCCGGAAGGTGACCTTGCAGAAAGCTGGGACTTCACGGATGACGGCCTGCGATGGACGTTCCATCTTCGGGAAAACGTGAAGTGGCATGACGGAGAACCGATGACGGCTGACGACGTCGTCTTCTCCTACACCATCCCGAAAGACCCGGATTATGTCGGACCAAGGGGCCTGCCGTTCGAGATCATCGAAGAGGTCAATAAAATTGATGACTACACGGTGGAATTCGTCCTATCGGAGCCATACGCACCATTTATCACGATCACGGCGCAATTTGAAGTTCTGCCGAAACATATTCTTGGTGAAGTGCCAATAGCGGAACTGGGTAAGCATCCGTTCAATACGAAAGAGCCGATCGGAACCGGTCCGTTCAAATTCAAGGAATGGAAAGAAGGAGAATACATTGCACTTGAGGCGCACGAGGACTACCATCTTGGCGCGCCAAAGCTGGATGGACTGCTTTATAAGATTGTTCCTGACACGAATACGTCGATGGCACAGCTACAGGTCGGTGAGATCAGCATGGCCGGTATTTCGCCGGAGTATGTGGGGATGGCACAGGATCTTGAGGCCAAGGGCATGGTGAAGCTCGAATCCGGTCCATCCAATGCATTCGAATACATCGGATACAACCTCAGAAATGAACTGTTCCAGGACAAGAAGGTCCGCCACGCATTGACGCATGCCATTGATAGGGAAGCCATCATCCAGGCCATTCTCGGCGATGCCGGTACAGTGGCACACGGACCGGGAAGCCCTGCAAACTGGGCGTTTAACCCGGATGTTCCAAAGTTCGAGTATGACCCTGAAAAAGCAAAGCAACTCCTGAAAGAAGCCGGCTGGGAACCGGGTCCTGATGGCATCCTTGAGAAGGACGGCAAAAAGTTTGAGTTTGCTTTAAAAACAACGTCCGCCAACGAGATCCGCCAGCAGATTGCCGAAGTTGCCCAGCAGCAGTGGGCGGAAATCGGCATCAAGACGTCGATTGAAGTGCTTGAGTGGAGTGCCTATGTCGAGCAGACAAGCCCTCCAAACTGGAACTTTGATGCGATTGTGGCAGGTTGGTCGATCGGCAGCGATCCGGATCCGACATGGTTCTGGCACACGTCCGAAATTGAAGCCGGCCTGAACTATAACGGCTATTCGAATTCTGAAGTCGATGAGCTTCTCTCCAAGAATACACAAATTGCGGATCTTGAAGAAAGAAAGGCTGTCATTGCTGAGGCTGATGCCATTGTCACCGAGGATCAGCCAAACACCTTCCTGTACTATCCTGAAGGTTATCTGGCGATCTCGCCTAAACTGGTCGGACCATCGTACAATGCCGCCAATACGTATTACAAGATCCATGAATGGTACTTTGAGCAATAAAACTGTTCCCAATGACTCATGGCGGGCATCTCCCAATCGGGTGATGCCCGGTGTTATTACTTTAGATGTTTGACGGGAAGGAAGTGATCGATATGACAACTTATATCATCCGTCGGTGCCTGATGGCCATTCCTCTGTTATTCCTCATCAGCGTCATCTCCTTCGGAATCATGAAAATGGCTCCAGGCGATCCCACGGCTCTGATGATGGATCCGATGATCAAGCAGGAGAACCTGGAGGCTTACAAGGAATCTTACGGTCTCAATGACAGCATCGTCGTCCAATATGGGCGATGGCTCGGGAATATGGTTCAGGGAAACTTTGGTGAGTCGTTTATCCGCCAGGGCGTGCCGGTAAGTGAACTCATCACCGCGAGGCTGCCGAACACGCTGTTGCTGATGCTCGTTTCTACATTCATTGCGTTCATCATCTCCATTCCCCTTGGGGTCTGGTCTGCAACAAAAAGAAATTCATTACAGGATTATGCAATCACCGTCGTCTCCTTCCTGGGTGTCGCCACTCCGAACTTCTGGATCGGATTGGTCCTTATCATGGTGCTGTCTGTTCATCTCGGCTGGTTCCCGATTGGCGGTGTCGCGACATACGGTGAACCGTTCAGTATATGGGACCGTCTTCATCACCTGGTTCTGCCTGCCTTTGTTCTCGCAACAGCCGACATGGCGGGTCTGACGCGCTATTCGAGGTCCAGCATGCTCGATGTGCTGCGGCAGGACTATATCCGGACGGCAAAAGCGAACGGCTTCAGGCAGAAGACCGTCATTTTCAAACACGGACTAAGAAACGCGCTGATCCCGATCATTACGATTTTCGGGCTCATGCTGCCGTCGTTCATCGGCGGATCGGTCATCATCGAGAGCGTCTTTGCATGGCCGGGCATCGGATTGCTTTTCATGGAGGCGGCCTTCCAGCGCGATTATCCGGTCATCATGGCGGTTGTGGTCATTGCGGCGACACTGGTCGTGATCGGAAATCTGCTGGCAGATATTCTATATGCAGTCTTTGATCCGAGGATCGAGTATTGATGGAGGAAAGGAGAGGAGACCGTGACACTGACCAATGAGAGGCGGATACCGAAAAAACCCGTCTCAGCAGAAGACCATAGCTTGATAGGGCATGAGGCCATTTGGAAAGTGATGCTCAGGAAATTCATGAAAAACAAACTTGCGGTAATCGGGGCGGTTCTGCTGATTATGATCGTCGGGGCTGCCATCTTTGCACCTATGTTGGCCCCTAAAGATCCGAGCCAGCAGGTTCTTCTCGACAAGTTGGCGCCGCCGGGGAAGGACTACCCGTTGGGAGCGGATAATCTCGGCAGGGATACGCTGAGCCGTCTCCTGTACGGGGCCAGAATCTCCCTGCTGGTTGGCTTTGCCTCGGTTGCCGGTTCGATATTCATTGGTACGGTCATCGGTGCGATTGCCGGGTACTTTGGGGGAATATTGGATGCTGTGCTAATGCGGATTGTGGATGCAATCATTTCGTTTCCATCACTGTTCCTGCTTATTACCCTCGTGACCATTTTTGAGCCAAGCATTTTTACGCTGATTGCAATCTTTGCGGTATTTGGATGGACAGGTACCGCCCGCCTCGTTCGGGGTGAGTTCCTCTCACTCAGGAAGTCAGAATTTGTACTGGCGGCGAGAACACTGGGAATTAGCAACACCCGCATTATATTTTCTCATATCCTGCCAAATGCGCTGGGGCCGATTATCGTATCGGCGACGCTGGGAGTGGGAGGGGTCATTCTCGCTGAGGCCGGTCTGAGTTATCTCGGGCTCGGCATCCAGCCGCCAACCCCGAGCTGGGGGAATATGCTGCAGAGTGCACAGAATCCTCAAATCATGCTGGGCGCCTGGTGGTATCCGCTATTCCCGGGGTTCATGATCCTGATCACGGTCCTGGCGTTCAACTTTGTCGGCGACGGACTCCGTGATGCATTTGATCCTAAAATTGATGACTGAAAAGATAAGAGGCCGTTCTCCATCGGGAGAGCGGCCTCTGCTGTTCAGGCATCCATATCCAGGTGTGTATAAAGGAACGAATAGATGTCCGCATGTTCGTCAATGATTTTTGACACCGGTTTGCCGAGCCCATGTCCTGCATCCTTCTCGATCCGTAGCAGGATGGGGGCATCCCCCTTTTGGGCTTCCTGCATCGCAGCCGCGTACTTCATCGCGTGAAGAGGGACGACACGGTCATCAGTATCCGCGGTTGTGATCAGAACGGGAGGATGTTCACGTTCTTTAATGTTGTGCAGCGGGGAATATGCAATGATATTCCGGAAATCTTCTTCATTTTCCTCTGGATGGCCGAACTCCGAGGTCCAGAATCGGCCGACCGTGAACTTATGGTACCTGAGCATATCGGTCACCGGAACCTGGCAGATGACCGCGCCGTACAGATCGGGTCTTCGGTTCAGACAGGCTGCCACAAGCAGGCCGCCATTGCTTCCGCCCATGATGGCGATCTTTTCGGGCTTCGTCCACTGTTCCGAAATCAGCCATTCCGCAGCCGAAATGAAGTCGTCAAACACTTGTGGCTTGTTGCCGAATGTACCGCCCTGGTGCCATTCTTCGCCGTATTCCCCGCCGCCCCTGATATTCGCCACGGCATAGATGCCGCCGTCCTCGATGAACATGGCGTTCGAGGCGTTGAAAGCCGGCGTCATACTGATATTGAAGCCACCGTAACCATAGAGCAGGACCGGATGGGAGCCGTCGGGCGACAGGTCTTTCCGGCTGGTGATGAACATCGGAATCTGTGTGCCGTCAGTAGAAGGATAGAAAACCTGCCGGGTGGTGTAGAGGTCAGGATCCAATCCGCCTTCCGGCACCAGAACGGTGACCAATTCATCCGATTCAATCGTGTATCGGGCAATCGTCGTGGGAGTGAGATAGGACGTATAGCCGATCAGCACTTCACCTTCTTTTTTGGATACCTGAATGTTCGATACCGAGATCATTTCGGGCAAGCCGAGTCTTCTGACATGAGTTCCATCCGTCCTGTATAGTTCAACACGGTGCCAGGCATGTTCCATATAAGCCGCAATCAGGTGGTTCCCGGCGAGTTTCGGGAAGTAGAGAACACTTTCCTGCTCAGGAATGATTTCCTGCCAGTGCTCTTTTTCCGGGTGTTCCGGATCAACCGAGATGATCCTCCCATTTGGGGCACCGGCAGTGGTGTAGAGGATGAACCGGCCTTCCGAATTCCCCAGGAACGAGTAGTAGCCGTCGTCATCAGGGGCGAGGGGGAGGAAGTCCCCATCGGAAGTTGCCTCCCGGTAGTAGAGGCGGCTCTTGTTTTCAGTGCCTTTCCATGATTGGAGAATAAGGTGACGATGAACATCGGTGAAGGTAGCACTGAACGACAGTTCCTTGTCATCAGGCCGTTCATGAATCAGGCGGTCTTCAGATTGAGGGGTATTCAGCCGGTGGAAATAAAGCCGGTTGTAGTTGCTTCCATCCTCATCCGGCACAGTGCCCGGTTCGGGGTAACGGCTATAGTAAAAGCCAGTCTCATTCTCTGTCCATGCGATGTCTGTAAACTTGGCCCATCGGATGATTTCCGGGAGGTCATTGCCGGTTTCAAGGTTACGGATCCGGATGGTCTGCCAGTCGCTTCCGTTTTCCGACAGGGCATATGCGAGCCATGATCCTTTTCCGCTGAATGAAAGTGCGGTCAGTGCAGTCGTGCCTTCCGGATTTATCTCGTTCGGGTCAATCACCTTGTCAGGCGTTGAATCTGAGAGGTTGTGTGAACGGTAGAGCACCGGCTGGTTCTGCAGACCGTTATTTTTCTGATAGAAATATTCGCCGTTCACTTTTTCAGGTGTAAAGAATTTGGCGGTGTTCCAACGTCCGGCAAGTTTCTTTTGAAGCATATTCCGCACGGGAAGTTTTTCAAAATAAGAGCGGGTGTTTTGATTCTGAGAATCTGCCCAAGTTTTCGTTTCAGGATGCTCAGAACTTTCTAGCCAGCGATAGGCGTCTTGAACTTCATGTCCATGATAAAGCTCAATGACTTTTGATTTTTCTACTGGTATGGTCATTTCAATTCCTCCCTTTTTCAATCATCGAAGATGTTGCAAGTTACATGCCATTTGAAACAAATCGTTTTCATTCGAGTTTTGATGACATATTTCCCAGGAAATAAAGTGAATAATTGTAGATTAGGCCGAAAAGCGTGAAAAGAAAGGAGAGTTTTCTGGAAACTCTGTATTCATACAGTTCAAGCAGTCACTTAATCAAGAAAACGCTATCTTGGCAACTAAAGGAAGGTTGATATACAACAGGTGGTATAATTTTACTTATCAGAAATTTCATTATTCCCACAAGAGGTGAGCAGACATGAATGTACCGCTGATATTGACTGACTTCCTGGACCGTGCAGTCCGTCTGTACGGGGAGAAGACGGCCGTAATCGACCATGATGAGGGCCGCAGGCTGACTTATACCGAGCTGGGTGGACGGGTGAATCAACTATCACACGGCTTGCAATCACTTGGTGTGGAAAAGGGCGACCGTGTCGCTTACCTCGCTCCGAATACACTGGAGATGCTGGAGGGGTTCTACGGAATCTATCAGACCGGCGCAGTCATGGTGCCGCTCAATATCCGGCTCAAGCCGGAGGATTATCTGTTTATCCTTAACCATAGCGAATCCAGGGTGCTGTTCATCGATCAAGACCTGATTCATCTGATCGAGCCGGTAAAGCACAAGTTTGAAACGATTGAACGGATCGTTGTCCATTATCATGACGGTGGAACCGAAGAAACGGCTTATGACGAGTGGCTGTCAGGGTTTCCGGAAGAACCGTTTGGTCGGGCAGAGCTCGATGAGAACGATGTCGCGAGCCTGCTTTATACAAGCGGGACGACCGGCAATCCGAAAGGTGTCATGCTGACTCACCGGAACAACTACCTGCACGCCATGTCGCTGATGCATCACCTTCGTGTATATGACACGGACACATATCTTCATGTTCTGCCTATGTTCCACGTTAACGGTTGGGGCGCGCCTTTCTACTACACAGCAAACGGGGCGACCCATGTCTGCCTCCGCAAGGCGCGTCCGGAGACAATCTATGACGCCATCAATTCCCACGGCGTGACATCGGTGCATATGGCGCCGACTGTCCTCAACTCGTTGCTGCAGTATTATGATTCCGAAAAGCCGCAGACAGGGACAGCCGACCTCCGCATCATCATCGCGGGCTCCGCTCCGCCGCCGGCCTTTATCCGCCGCGTCGAAGACGAGCTGGGCTGGGAATTCATCCAGGTGTACGGCATGACCGAATCATCACCGCTCAGCCTCACGTCTTCGAGCCGTTCAACGGAAGCGCATTTGTCTGATGAGCAGAAGGTCCGCCTGAAAGCGAAGGCGGGCTACCCGATGGTCGGCAACGACGTCCGGGTTGTCAACGACTTCGGGGAAGAGGTTCCGCATGACGGCAAGTCAGTCGGCGAAGTGGTCGTCCGGAGCCATGGCGTCATGAAAGGCTACTGGAAAAACGAAGAAGCGACAGCGGAAGCACTACGGAATGGCTGGCTCCATACGGGGGATATGGGCACCATTGACGAATTCGGACACATCGACATCACCGACCGGAAAAAAGACATCATCATATCCGGCGGAGAAAACATTTCCTCAATTGAAGTGGAAGGCGCGCTCTATGAGCACCCGGACATCGTGGAAGCCGCCGTCATCGCGGTTCCCCACGAAAAGTGGGGCGAGACCCCGCATGCCTACGTCGTCCTCCGGGAAGGGATAAGCCTGAGCGAAGAGGATGTCATCGATTTCTCCCGCTCGAAACTCGCGCACTTCAAAGCTGTTACCAGTGTGACATTCGTGGATGAACTGCCAAAGACCGCCTCCGGAAAGATCCAGAAAGTGCATCTGAGGAATGACTACTGGGAATCCCATAAAGGGGCAACCGCCGCAGGGCGGTTTGTGAATTAATAAAAATCCCGTGATCCTTGGGAAGGATCACGGGATTTTTCATATGTATGGGTAGCGTCAGCCAACCGCATTGCGCAGCATTGCCGTGAAAGAAGAGAAGTGCATTTTCTGGTCACCGTACAATTTTTCGAGCTCGGCAAAGCGATCCTGTTTGATGTCGTAGGCGTACCAGGCCTTCTCAGAGTCGCCGAGAAACAGGTAAACTCCGTCCCAGTCTTCTTCCTGCCAGATCCGGTTTGCATGTACAATATGGTTTAGAGGGTCGTTCGGGTCAGTATTGTAGAAGACAACATCATCCAATACGAGCCCGTCGGACAGGCCAAGGAAACACTCGTATTCCGCCAGCCAATCGGTTTTTTTGGTCTGGCTGCGGATCCATTCCGTGACTTTTGCGACCTGTGTTGCCGGTGCAGGAGCATGCGGCTTGCCGCCTTTATCCATCAGCCGAATGTTGATCTGATTGATTATTTCCGAGAGTTCATCGATGGGTCTCATGCCCGGCCTCCTTGTTCAGTGCGTCATGTAATCCGTGCTGAGTTCAGACACAAGCATTATGTCCAAACTCCTATCCATTATACTTAATAGTTATTCAAATGGGAAAATTAATAGAGTGGTGTATGGTGAATACGCTTAGTGCCTGGCACTATAGGCAATTGATAAGGGGTGTAGTATGGAAGATCAACTGCTGACCAAAGAAGAGCTGACTGGTAACGGTTACGATTATGACCAACTGGAGATGGATCCGCCGGACGACCGGCTGTTTGTGAGGACCGGCGAGGAAGAGGACAATCTGGTGCCGGTTAACGGATTGGTCTATGAGCTGAGCGAGCAAGACGGATCAGTCCTGAACTATGGAGAGTATGCGGACGGCCTGCCCCATGGCATCTCGGTTGATTTCCATCCGAATGGACAAGTTCAACAGGTCCATAGACATTTCCACAGGCCGATCCATGGCGAACATCGTCAGTGGGACAGGGAAGGCCGGCTCGTTTTCTGGGGAGAGTACGAGTACGGACATGAGCTGAGATATAAAAGATGGGACGAGTCCGGAAACCTGGTTGAGGAGAAAACAGAGCCGGATGAAAGCCGATTGACGATGATCAGGCAAACCCGTGATTTTTATAGAAGGCATTACGGAGCAGATCCCAAAAATGATGGAATTGATTGAATCCAAGTAAAACTCCATGAGAAACGCAGTAAGCAAAGGAAGTGGAAAGTGTGCAGGTGAATGACATCCATCCCCTCCTGCCAGATCCGGGGGAGTTCATCCAAATCCAGGAGCGGCTGGCCAAGCAGATCGACGTGAGCCGGCCGTTCCGGTGTAAAGATCTTCGCACAGTGGCCGGAGTCGACCTGGCTTATGCCGGTGAAGGCGAATCCGAGACCGGCTTCTGCCATATCGCCGTCTTCGATGCGGCCACGATGCAGGTTGTGGAGCGCGCCGAGGCGGTCGGGAAGATTGAAGTGCCGTATATCCCCGGTCTCCTGACATTCCGGGAGCTGCCGCTGGTCGTGGAGGCAGCCGGAAAGCTGGAGACGGTGCCGGACCTGTTCCTGTTCGACGGGAATGGCATCCTCCATCCCCGCAGGATGGGAATTGCCGCGCACGCCTCATTCTTTCTTGGGAAACCGACTGTCGGTGTCGCAAAAACCTATTTCAAAATAGCGGAGACGGAGTACAAGGAACCGGAACAGGAAAAGGGCAGTTACACGGAAATCACAATTGACGGCGAGACGCTGGGGCGCGCTGTCCGGACCTCCTCCGGCGTAAAGTCTGTGTTCGTGTCGCCCGGAAACGGAATCGATTTGGATTCATCGACTAAACTTGTCCTGTCGCTAACCGGCTCAGAAAGTCGCCTGCCTGTACCGGTGAGGGAAGCGGATATCTCGACTCGCAGGATGCGCCGCAGTTGGGAAGAAGAACAACGTTTGGACCCGTGATTCCGTAGGTGTAGTCACGGGCTCGTTCGTTCAGGCCATTTCGGGACTGCTGTAATAAATGGGAAATGGAGAAAGGCGGAATATTATATGAAGAAACTATTATTGGATGTCGATACTGGAATCGATGATGCGATTGCGCTTTTGCTCGCGGCCAAGGAATCCGAACTGATCGGCGTGACGACGGTGAACGGGAATACGTCGCTGGAGAATGCGACGGTCAATACACTTAAAGTCCTCGACCTGATCGGGCGGGATGATATTCCAGTCGTCCGCGGTGCGGACCGTCCGCTCCTGCGTGAGCCTCATTTCGAGGCGAGGGTGCACGGTGATGACGGAATCGGCGGTGCACTTGGAAAAATGGACCCGGGAACACCGGCTGAAGGGTTCGCACCGGACTTTATCATTGAACAGGCAGAAAAACACAAGGGGGAGCTGACGCTTGTCCTGCTCGCCCCGCTTACGAACATGGCGCTCGCCGTCCGTAAGGAGCCCCGCCTCAGGGACTGGCTGAAGGAAGTCATCATTATGGGCGGCGCGGTGGATACACCGGGGAACATCACTCCAAAGGCCGAGTTCAATATCTTTGTCGATCCGGAGGCCGCAAAGATTGTCTTCCAGGCAGGCCTTCCGATCACGCTAGTCGGGCTGGACGTCACAGAAAAGACGCTTCTTGACGAGCCGCATGTCCGGGAGATGGCGGGGAATGCGGAAGGGGAGTTTATCCGCGAAGCGACCGTCCAGTATATGAACCGTTACGAGGAGATGACCGGCAGCCGTGCGTGCTCGATGCACGATCCGCTGGCGGTCGGGGTGGCGCTCGACCGGTCGTTTGTCCGGACCGAGCGGTTCTATGTCGATGTGGAGGCAGACAGTTCCCTGTGCGACGGCCAGACGGTGTGTGACTTTAATAAAGTGACAGGCCATGAGCCGAATATGGACGTCTGCCTCGGGGTCGATGGGGATCGGTTCATCCGCTATCTGATCCAAAGCATGGTCCGCTAACAGGAAAAGCCCGTGATGCCAACCAGGCAACACGGGCTTTGGTTTCATTTGAAGAAGAGTTCGAAAACCCTTCTCATAGCGCTTTTTTCCGGACGTCCTCCGCGCGCCTTCCATTCGGGTACCACAAACTTATTCGTGAACTTCAGCTCGTAATCTGCCGCACGGTCATACCGCAAACCATCATACCCATAAATGAGATCCAGGCCGCCGGCGTCATCGATCATGAGTTTCATCGTCGTGAACGGTTCACGTCCCAGTGCTTTGAACTCTCCGGCAAGCTTAAGGATCAGGTTATTAATCTCGTCCTTCTGTTCATGGTAAAAATCCGTGGGCTCCAGGTCGAGGATGTAGTGCATCTCCGCATCCGGCAGGAATTCCGGGCTGTCTTTCCGGAAAAAGTAATAGAAGTATTCGGCATGATCACCGCGGTTTTCTCCGTAGAACATCACTTTGTCCCAATCCGTGGGGACCGATTCGATAATTTTTTCAATCAGCTGCTGTGTGATGGTTTCAAGCTTGGTTGTATCCATGCGCTCCGCCTCCCAGTCTTGGTTTCATGCTATCAGATTCGGGAGGGCTCGTCATGGCTCCACCGGCTGTATTCTTTTGCCGGTCCTGCACACAATAGTGGATATACAAGAACTTATTTCTGATTCGACAAACCGTCAATTCTTCGTCTTGTCTCTGATTTTGCGTCTTTCATCCAAAATTATTCTGATTCAGTTGATTTAAAAATATTACGCCTATACAATGGGATGTATATTTTTTAATTTGCTTGGTTAACAAGCTAAAGGAGTGGAGACCGGTGAAAAAGTACGAAGAAGCGCTTGATTTGCATCGTGAGCTGGAAGGAAAGCTGGAAGTGACGTTAAAGGCACCGATCGAGTCGAAGCGTGACCTGAGCCTGGTGTATTCACCGGGTGTCGCCGGTCCCTGCCTGGAGATCGAGCAGGATCCGGAAAGCATCTATGACTATACAATCAAGGGCCACACGGTCGGTGTCATCAGCAACGGCACGGCGGTGCTCGGTCTTGGCAATATAGGCGCTGCGGCATCGATCCCGGTCATGGAAGGAAAAGCGGCGCTGTTCAAGCGGTTCGGCGGTGTGGACGCCTTTCCGATCGTCCTGGATACGGAAGATCCGGATGAGTTCGTGAATGCGGTCAAGCTGATGGCAGGTGTATTTGGCGGCATTAATCTCGAAGACATCGCGGCACCCGCATGCTTTGAAATCGAAGACCGTCTGAAAGAGGAATTGGATATCCCGGTGTTCCACGATGACCAGCACGGGACGGCAATCGTTGTCGCGGCGGGCCTTCTGAATGCATCCCGCCTGACCGGGCGCGAGCTTCGTGACATGAAAGTCGTCATGAACGGCGCAGGGGCTGCGGGTGTGGCAATCGCCAAGCTGTTGCTCGGATTCGGCGTGGAACAGATCATCATGTGTGATACGGCCGGTGCCATCTACGAAGGCCGGACGGAGCGGATGAATCCGATGAAGGAATCGATCGCGCAAATGACCAATCCTGAGCGCAGGAGCGGCAGCCTGGCGGATGTCATCATCGGCGCGGATGTCTTTATCGGGGTGTCCGCGGCAGGCGCGCTCACTCAGGATATGGTCCGTTCGATGGCCGGTGAGCCGATCATCTTCGCGATGGCCAATCCGGTTCCGGAAATCATGCCGGATGAAGCCAAAGCGGCCGGTGCCCGGATTGTCGGCACAGGGCGCTCCGACTTCCCGAACCAGGTCAACAATATCCTCGCTTTCCCGGGAATCTTCAAGGGCGCGCTAAACGTCCGCGCGAGCGAAGTGAACGAGGAGATGAAGCGGGCGGCCGCCTATGCCATTGCGGATCTGATTGGCCGCACCGCGCTCACCGATGATCGCATCATCCCGGATCCGTTTGACGTGCGGGTCGCGGACGAGGTGGCAAAAGCGGTCGCCGAAGCGGCTATCCGGACAGGGGTTGCCCGGAAAGCGCCTGTCCAGTCCTGAGCCGCGGCCCCATTCCCCTGGTGTCCGGAAAGCTATATAATGGAACGGACAACTAACGGAAATGGGGGAAACGGGATGTCCTATTATGTGGTCTATCTGCCGATGAAGGACGAGGAACTGAGTCAAACCTACCGTCCGGATCATCTGGCGTTCGTGGACGAACAGATTGAAAAAGGCAATGTAAAGGCAAAAGGAAAGTTTGCCGACGGTTCCGGTGGTATGGTGATCTATCAGGCCGAGTCACTGGAAGCGGCAGAGAAAATCGCCAAGCAAGACCCGTACGTCGAAAAAGGCGCGCGCGGAATGGAAATCAAAGAATGGATCGCGACTTTCGCGTGAATCAGGAAACCAGCAGCCGGCGGACGGCTGCTGGTTTTATTTTGGGCTTTCAATGAGATTGTAAACGTTTCACCCTAGTATGTGAACGTTTCACCCTAGTATGTGAACGTCTCACCTCAGTATGTGAACGTCTTACCTCAGTACGTCAACGTCTCACCCAAGATAATCAACGTTTCCGATTATCCGCTCTTCCTCATCAGATAAAGAAAGTACGGGGCACCGATTAAGGCGGCGATGATGCCGGCAGGAATGGAGAAGGCGGGGAGCAAGTGGCCGATCGTGTCTGCCGTGACAAGGAGACCGGCGCCGATCAGCATCGCTGCCGGCAGGTAATGCTGATGGCGAGGTCCCGCTATGCCCCTGGCGATATGTGGGGCCATCAGTCCGATAAAGGCGATGTAGCCCGTGACCGATACGGCGGCCGCAGCAAGAGCAACTGCGATTGCGATAAAAACGATCCGGAACCGGGACAATCGCAATCCGAGTCCGATTGCGGAAGGTTCACTGAGCGCCAGGATATTGAGCGTGTTCGCCCGGCACAGGACAAACGGGACGAGCAGGACGACCCATGGAAGAAGGGCGAGCACAAACGGCCAGTCGGCTCCCCAGACGCTACCTGCAAGCCACTCCGCGACAAAGGCCGCCTCCTGGCGCTCGGCGCCGGAGATGAGGAGCATCATGCCGCCGGACAATGCGGATGCAAATCCGATTCCCACCAGGAGCAGGCGCATCGGGCGGAGGCCGCGTCCCTTTTCGGTCGAGAACAGGTAAATCAGCGCGGCCGTCACGATGGCCCCGGCAAACCCCACCGCCGGAAGCACATAGGCGTAATAAGGGATGCCGCCCCCGGCAAACAGGTAAAACACGGTGATGGCGAAACCTGCCCCGGAATGGATTCCGATGATGCCAGGGTCCGCCAAATCATTTCGAGTGACAGTCTGCAGGATGGAACCGGACACTGCGAGTGCCACCCCGGCAAGGACAAGCACTGCAAGTCTCGGAAGCCGCACCTCAAGCAGGATGAACGCTTCCTTGAATGTGCCGTTTCCGGTGAGGACGGGGATGAGCCGGTCGATCGTCACGGCGGATGCACCAGCCGAAAGGGCAAAAACGAGCACGATGAGGAACAGACCGGCGAGCAAAAGTGTCCGGCGGAGCGGCCGGCGACGTTTCACTTCATGCATCACGGAGCCCTCCTTTCCGGACGATCATCAGGAAGAACGGCAGTCCGATCAGTGCGGTGATGGCAACGACAGGCGTTTCGAAAGGTGCATTCAAGGTCCGGCCCGCAAGATCGGCCAGAGTCATGAAGGCGGCGCCAAGAAGGGCGCTCATCGGGATGATCCGAGTATAGTCCGAACCGCTGAAGGTTCTCACGACGTGCGGGATGATGAGGCCGACAAATGCCAGGTTGCCGACGAGGGCGACCGCAGCGCCTGCGAGAAGGGCGGTGATGCCCATCATGATGGCCTTCATCAGGAACACCCGCTGGCCGAGACCGGCTGCCACGTCTTCCTGAAGGCTGAGGATGGTAAGCTGGCGGCTGACGGCGATTGCGCCGATCAGTCCGATTGCGATAAACGGAACGATGATGAGTGCCTTGGGGGTCGTACCCATGAGGCCACCTGCCGTCCAGAGCGAAACATCCTTGGAAATCTGGAAGACGATTCCCGTCCCGTCCGCGACCGCCTGCAGGAAAGCCGAAACCGCAGCGCCTGCGACAACGAGACGCATCGCGGACATGCCGCCACGGCTGGAGGCCCCGATGCCGAAGACGAGAATCATGCCAAGAGCGGCACCGATAAAGCAGGCGGCAAGAATACCCAGGTAGGGGATGCCAGGCATCAGGGCAAGCGAAAGGGCGAGTGCGGCATTCGCTCCGGAGGTGAGTCCGAGAAGGCCGGGATCCGCGAGCGGGTTGCGGGTCACCCCCTGCATGATCGCGCCGGCGACGCCGAGTGCCGCTCCGGTGAAGATGGCAGCCACTACACGCGGAATTCGCAGTTCGCGGAGGATGGCCGCATGCTCGCCAGAAGCGGAAGAGAGCGCCTGCCAGACGTCACGGATGCCAGTATCCGCCGCTCCGAGCGTCAGTGCCGCAACAAAGGAACCTGCCACAAGCAGGCTGCCGAGTGCGAGCTGTATCGGAAATGGTAATAGTCGTTTGGTGGTCATATCGTCACACTTTCCTCATATCAACGGAAAAGCGGCCCGCGAACCGGACCGCTTTTCTCCAGTTATTCGTTCCCGAGAAATTCCTGTTCAAAGAAGTCCAGCTGGTCATCAAGCGTCAAGGCATCATTGAAATAGGCCTTACGGGCATCGGCAATGATCAGGTTGCCGTTTTTCACAGCCGGGATTTCCTTGAACCAAGCAGCATCCATGAACGAGGTGTCCTGCTCTTCCGTCAGGCTCAAGACCAGGTAATCGCCCGTATAGTCCCCGAGCACTTCCTGGGAGATGGCGAAGTAGCCTGGCTCAAGAGCGACGTCCTGGACTTGCTTCGGCATCTTCAGGCCCATTGCCTGGTAGAGGATTTCGGTGCCGCGTCCCCAGTTGTCGCCGAACAGGTACAGTTGCTTCTCAAAGTTCTCCGCGACGGTAACCGTGGCATCTTCACCGATCTTCTCCTTGATGCGCGAGCCGAGCTCTTCTGAGCGCATCTTGAAATCTTCGGCCCACTCGGTAGCTTCTTTTTCTTTATTGACGACTTTGGCGATTTCGATGTGCTGCTGGAGATAGTCATTCTTGCCATAGGTGAAGAGGACGGTCGGCGCGATCTTCTCCAGCTTGTCTGCGTTCTGGATGTTGTTCAGGCCGATGATGAGGTCCGGCTCCAGTTCGATGATTTTTTCGATGTCTTCGTTGGAAACGACTTCAGCATCTTTCAGCGCTTCGTCAAAGCTCGGGTTGGCTGCCGACCAGGAGTCGACGCCGACAATCGGCACACCGAGTTTGATCAGGTCACCTGCGTAGGAAGACAGCACAACGACGCGCTGAGGATCTGCCGGCACTTCGACGGGCCCGGTTTCGGATTCGTAGACGATGGTGTCAGAGGAAGCGTTGTCTTCCGCTTTTCCCTTGCTGTCATCCGTGGAACTTGAACCGCATGCGGCAAGCGCAAGTGTCATGAAAAGGGTGAGGATCAAGAGCAGTTTCTTGTTCATGTGGATTCTCCTTCGGATAAGGTCGTTTATTTGATCAGATCATAGGTCATGCAGAAGGGGGTCCCGGTTCTCGGGTCCTTTCCGATGACGGCGTCGATTCGGAACACGTCTTTCAGCACCTCAGGGACGAGCACATCTTCGGGCGGTCCGCTCTTGATGAGCCGCCCCGACGAAAGGGCGATCAGGTGGTCGGAAAAACGTGCGGCCTGGTTAAGGTCATGGAGCACCATGACAATCGTCCGGCCCTCTTCCCGGTTCAGCTTACGGAGAAGCTCCAAGACCTCGAGCTGGTGGGCCATGTCCAGATAGGTGGTCGGCTCATCCAGGAAGATGATTCCGGTATCTTGTGCGAGGGCCATGGCGATCCAGGCTCGCTGCCGCTGCCCGCCGGACAGGGCATCCACCGGCCGGTCACGGAATTCGTCCATGCGAGTCGCCTCCAGCGCCCAGTCGACCATGCGGCGGTCTTCCGCGCTTAAGCGCCCAAACCCTTTCTGGTGGGGGAAGCGGCCGTAGGCGACGAGTTCCCCGACGAGGAGTCCGTTCGCGCTGTCCTGCGTCTGGGGGAGGATCGCCATCTTCCTCGCCAGCGCTTTTGTATCCATCGACCGGATATTGGCACCATCAAGAAGGACGGCGCCGCCCTGATGGGGGATGATGCGGGTGAGCGCCTTCAGGAGCGTCGATTTACCGCATCCGTTCGCCCCGATGATGGTCGTGATTTTGCCTTGCGGAAACGAAATGTCCATCCCGTGGACGATGGGGGTCTCCCCGTAGCCGATCCGGATTTGTTCGGCGAGCAGTTGCAAAGCGGATTTCTCCTTTCTTTTTTGAGTGTATCGTGTTATTCTCGATGAAAATGATTATCAATGAGAATGATTTTCAATTTCAGATGATATAGCCAAAGCTTAAAGGTGTCAACTATTTTCTGAAGCAGGAGAGGGAGGAAATCGACGTGGCAGAACCAATCCGGGATGTGACGATTATTGGAGGGGGACCGGCCGGCCTCTATTCAGCGTTTTACGCCGGACTCCGGGGCATGGACGCGAGGCTGGTCGAGGCGAGGGAGGAACTGGGAGGGAAGTTATGCCTGTTCCGGGAGAAGATGATCTGGGACGCGGGCGGCCAGCCGCCGCTTCAGGGAGAGACGTTCCGGAAGCAACTGGTTGAACAGGGGAAGACATTCGATCCTGAAGTTCTGACAGGGACGAAGATTGCCGCAATCCGGAAAAACGGCCAAGGACTGTTCGAGGCTGAGGACCACCGTGGCCAAGTCCATTTGTCCAAGAGCATCATCATGGCGAATGGCGGCGGAATCGTCACGCCCCAAAAGCTCCGGCTGCAGGGAGCTGCCGTGGCGGAGATGGACAATCTTCATTATACGATGCCTTCGCTGGCGACATTCACGGGCAAAACCGTACTGATCTCGGGAGGGGGAGATGCTGCGGTCGACTGGGCGGAAGAACTGTCCGGTATAGCGGAGAAAGTGATCCTCGTCCACCGCAGGGACAATTTCTGTGCACATGAGGCGCAAGTGGAGAAGGTGAAGCGGAGCGGTGCGGACATCCTGCTGAATGTGGCCATTCACCGGCTGCTTGCGGATAAGACGAAGACCCGGATCGAGATGGTGGAGCTGAAGGACACGGAAACCGGCGCCCTTACCCGTGTCGGAGCCGATCATGTCGTCGTCAGCCACGGATACGAGCGGGATGCGGAACTCGGGTTCGAGGCCGATTTGGAACCGCTCCGCAAGGACGGACATTTCTTTGAAGGCAGTGCGGATGCAGCCACGTCCGTCCCGGGCATTTTTGCTGCTGGAGACTGCCTGTCTTATGCAGGTAAGGTGAACCTGCTGGTCGGTGCGTTCCAGGATGCAGTGAATGCTGTCAACCGTGCCAAAGCTTTCGTCGACCCCGGTGCCCACGACCGCGGCATGGTTTCTTCGCACAATGAGCGCTTTAAAGAGCGGAACCGCACCCTGATCAGGGAGCTGGCGGATAAGGTGAAACAGTAGATGAATAGCTCATCGGCCAAGTTGTGATTAGCTGCGGAGAACGACTTTAAGAAGTTCAAGATGATCCAACAGGGGCTGTCCAATAAGTAATTAAATTCTTGTATCTATAGTAAACAGCAGTGGCGCCGGGAGACTCCTCGAAAATGCTTCGCATTTCCTTCGTGCGAGGCTTGTTCGAGGAAGCTTCCCTGTCCTGCGGGAATAGCGTTAGCCGAAGACCCCGGATGTTGCGCAACGCTTCGCGATGCGCACAG
>NZ_QUZH01000012.1 GCF_009761675.1 Bhargavaea sp. CC-171006 | reverse complement strand
GAGCGCAGCTCGAGGAGGCTAAGGCAACGCCCGCGGTAAGCGAGGGCCCGCAGCGGAAATCCGGAGGATTTCGGGAAAAGAAAAAAACTGCAGACAAAGGAGCAATACACTCACTTTGTCTACAGTCTGAAACCGCCGGAACCCCGGCGGTTTTTCTGTTGGTGCGGTATGAATGCCGAAAGGATAAGGCCTTTTTCCGGTCCCGTGCACCAAAACCCTCTATAATGGAAGAAAAGCACCAGATGATTGAGGAGGAACCAAACATGCCCATCCACAACAAACTCGTACGTGACCGGATTCCGGAAATCATCGAACTGGCAGGCAAGAAATCGAAGACGCGGATCCTGAATGATAATGAATATATGCAGGAACTCAGAAAGAAAATCGGGGAAGAATACGAGGAATACCTCGCAGCCGAAAACGCAGTCGCAGCCGTCGAGGAACTCGCTGACATGCTCGAACTTGTCTACGCGACCGCCGCCGCACACGGCGCCACACCACACCAACTGGACATGATTCGGGAGGAAAAGGCCAAAAAGCGGGGCGCGTTTGATGAGAAGATTTATCTGATTGAGGTTGTTGATGACTAAGTTGCAACTCATCACGTCGGAACTCATCCGGCATCTTGAAAAACTGTCGGGCGATGCGGAGGAGATTCACTGGATGACCGCCTTCACAATGAAGTCGGGCGTCCAGAAGGTGCTGCCGTTTCTGAAAGCGGCTTCAAATCGTGGATCTTCAATTAAACTTCTGACGGGTGATTATCTGTACATCACCCAGCCTGAGGCATTGGAACTGTTGCTTAATGAACTTCCGGATGCCGAGATCAGGCTTTGGAAGAGTGGCGGGGCCAGCTTTCATCCTAAGGCCTATCTGTTCCGTGGAAAAGAGAATCACCACCTGATCGTCGGCTCTTCGAATCTGTCGAAGTCCGCATTGACTTCAGGAGTCGAGTGGAATCTGCTGGCTCCGTCACAAGCGGATGAACAGGCGTTCGAGGTAGCGGAAGATCAGTTTCTGAAGCTGTTTTATCATGAGTCTACGGTTCCGCTAAATCCAGAGACTCTGACCGATTACAAAGAGAATCACCGGGAGGCCAATCGCCAGCGGCCACTCAGCGCTGCTTGGTCAGCGGAAGAAGAGGCCGAGATGATGCTCGGGCCGGGTGAAGCCCAGGAAATTGCGGAAAGCGGCGTTGACTATGAAACGAAGCCTGCCTCCGCCGAACCGCTGCAACCCCGACCCGCCCAGCAGATGGCGCTGGATTCGCTAGAAGCAACAATGGAAGAAGAGTATGACCGGGCGATGGTCGTGCTTGCGACAGGGCTTGGCAAGACGTACCTTGCCGCATTCTTTTCGAGGAAGTTCAAGAGAGTACTTTTCATCGCGCACAGGGAAGAGATTCTCCGGCAGGCACAGCAATCCTTTCTGCATGTTCATCCGGACAAAACTAGCGGTTTCTTTAATGCTGCAGTAAAAGAGACGGAAGCGGACTTTGTCTTTGCTTCCATCTACACACTCGGCAGCCGCCACAACATGGAGCGTTTCAGACCGGATGACTTTGACCTGATTGTCGTCGATGAGTTCCATCATGCCGCGGCGCCTACATATGAACGCGTTCTTGACTACTTCAATCCGGAGTTCTTGCTTGGCATCACCGCCACACCGGACAGGATGGACAATAAGGACGTTTATTCCATCTGCGGCGGGAATGTAGCCATCTCGATTCACTTCCTCGAGGCGATCGAGCGGGGCTGGCTTGTCCCTTTCCGGTATTACGGTGTCTATGATGACACCGACTACTCGCAGATTACATGGCGCGGGACCCGTTATGACGAACAGGAACTGCTTGCGGTACAGTTCCGTGAAGACTTCGCAGAGAAAATCTATGAAGGATACATGGAGCACAGGCAAACCAGGACGATTGTGTTCTGCTCGTCTGTCCGCCAGGCCACTTTCATGAACGACTATTTCCGCAGACAGGGAATTCGTTCGATGGTGCTGCACGGTCAGACGCCTGCAGAAGAGCGACGGAAAGCCACCGACCGCCTTGAATCAGGTGAACTGGAAGCCATCTTCACTGTTGACCTGTTTAATGAAGGCGTTGACATTCCAAAAGTCGATACGCTTCTCTTCATCCGCCCTACCGAATCACTTACCGTCTACACACAGCAGATCGGCCGCGGGCTTCGGCTGGCAGACGGGAAGTCCCACTGCGTCATCATCGACTTTATCGGCAACTACCGGAACGCGGATGTGAAACTTGCGGTCTTTGATGAAACAGGAGAGTACGGAGAAAAGCGTGGCCGCTTTGCCGAACCGGCCGTGCCGGAAGTCTGTGAGTTTAATCTTGAACTTCAGGTCGTCAACCTCTTGAAGGAGATGGCACGAAAACGCGCGCCAAGAAAGGACTCGCTCATCGGAGCTTATTATGACCTGAAACGCGAACTCGGCCGCCGTCCGGAATACCTGGAGTTCCACCTGCAGGCAGATGCCAACTCCAAGGCTGTAAAGCAGGAATTTGGAAGCTACTTTGGTATGCTGGCCTATGCCGGAGAGTTGCGGGAAAAGGAACTCCAAGTTTGGGAGACATTTAAGGACTGGTTCATAGAAGTTGAGAAAACGGGTATGAACAAAAGCTATAAAATGGTCGTTCTTCTCTATATGCTCTCAAGAGGTTCTGAACGTTGGACGGATTCCGTCACACCTGTAGAAATTGCGCCGTTCTTCCATCGATATCTGAACGAGAAAGAATACCGGAGAAGGGCGGATCTCAGTGATAAAACAGGCATGCAACTAATAGAGTATGACGAGAAGAGAACGGCAGATCTGATAGCTAGAATGCCGATGACGAAGTGGAGCGGGAGTGAGAAGGACGGGAAAGTTCTGTTTGGGGAGAATCGCTTTTCAATCCAGGTCCCACAACCTTCCGCAGAGCAATCCGTTCTTCTTCATAAGTGGACTGAACAGATTGCAAATTACCGGCTTCATGAGTATTTTGAGCGAAAGACAAAATAAAGCGGGCGTCCAACAACTTGGATGCTCGCTTTAATCGATTTCCGGCCGTATGCCCCATGCATCCACAATACTGGAGTAGAAAAAGAGAGGGTTACTGGAGTTGGGATGATAGGTAGAGTTTCGCAGCAAAGTCTGACTAATCTCATTCGAGGTGTCTTTACCCGGCACGTAGAGCCGCGGGTAGTCGAGCATCAGGTGCTGCCTGATTTCCTCAACTGTGGCAAGTCCGCCGCGGTGTTTGAGGATTTCGATTAGGATGCGGAGCGGCAGTTCATCCGGCCAGATGCTCCAAAGACCTGATCCGATTCCTTTTGGTGCATAAAAAAGGTCATAACTGTCCCATCTGAACGTGCCCCTGAAGATTTCGCAGTCGCTTGAGTGGCGGTAGATAATGTTACGGATGATGGCTTCCTCGTCCTGATAGGACCGGATAGCCGGTTCGTGAGTGCGTACATATGTATAAATATCATCCAGGTGGCAGATAGGTCCATTCGTGCGGATGGCATCCTGGATGGCGGTCATGATGGCTTGCTGGTTGGACATTGCCCCCCCCCTCTAATCAAGACTATTTTACCGAATTTCACAAATTTAGAAAGGGGTTATTATACCAACAGGGAATACATATATAGATAACGAGGAGGTGTGACAATATTAAGCAAATAAGAGATTTAAATTACTATAGAATGCTTTATGGTCCTTTTAGTAGCAGAGTAAAAGGAAAACTTGAATATTCATCGCATGGGATAGAAATTTACACTTATGACAAAAGAATGGTTCGAATTTTAAAAAGACTATCAGAAAGACAATTGCCAATTAACAATATTGTAGTTGCCGAAGACACCTACCATTTTTTCATAGGTGAATTTAAAGTTGTTTTAGTAGATGAACAAAGTATTTTCCTTCGGCAATAGCAGTTAATACAAGAGATTACACAAAAAAGTGATTGTGGATTAGGTAGACCTTGAAATCAAGAGATTCAAGGTTATTTTTGAATGGATGCTATAACTTTGATGAATTTAGAAAGCGATCAACTTGCTCAAGATGCTTATTTCTTTGTAAAAAAGTACATATCAATTTAATGAGTCTGAAAATGTAGTACGATTATAGTAGTATAAAGGCTATATGACTCTTACACATAACATAATAGCCACCATGAATATTGGGTGAATATAGCAAGGACTGAGGAAAGAAATGATGAAAAAATTAGAAGAAATTAATCATGATGCAGAGTTTGTTAAATTGTCTCCGAAATTGAACGAAATTAATCTTAACTATTTCAAAGAAACAATAATTAAGTTGAGCGAAATGAGTAACTCTGAGCGAGTTAATGCCCTTAATGATTTGATATTAAGTAGTCAAGTCAATGACGGTGACATCGAAAGTTATAAAATGGTGGCAATTTTTTCGCTTTTACGTGACTTGTTCGCTCAACAATGGAGACTTAGAATTTCATCTGTTGAAGATGTTTATGTAGCCCCATCCGAAACGGTTAAGACAAAAAATAAAATGTACCTAAGACAACAACTACAAATTGAGAGAAATGCACAACTGAAAAAAGAGTCAGTAAAAAAATTCATTAATAAAATGGAAAACCCCAAAATCCATAATGGCGATATAGTTAGTATAAAAAGTTTAATTGGTGATTCAAGTATACTTCTCAAAAAAATGGAGAGCAAGAAATACTACGAAGTGGTCGATCCTTATTTGCAAATTATAGATAAAGGTGTATGTGAGCAAACAGGATATAAGTTAAACGAAATATGGCGTTATTTCAGGCATACTTGGTCAATTCCTTATAAATCGACTCCAGGAAGGAATATTTTTTATCTAATTAGAGATCGCTCACAAAAATATCATCCGGTTATGGGGATAGCGGCTCTTGGTAATTCAGTTTTACAATTATCAAATAGGGACAACTATATTGGTTGGACATTAGATTCAGTTAAAGAGAATTTGAAACAAAGAGAAGAGATAATCCAATATGAAGAAGATATAAAAGGGAGTAGCGATCTTAAACGGAAAGTAAAGAAAAGGGTATTATTGGAAAGTAAAGAGGAATATAAAGAAAGAGTAATTGAATACTCAGATAACAAATTAAAACTATTTATTGAATTTATCAATAATGCCATTAATGAAGTGTTTTATGAAGACATTTTGTCTGTCCATGAGGTGCAATATCCGACTGATGAAACACTTGAGAAATTAGAGGAAATAAAGTCAAACCCTTCTATATCCGTTAATAAAACGTTTGATGTACACCCTGATACGATAACTCCACTATTTATAAAAAAACGAGCTGCTGAATTGCTGAATTTACTTTTTGCTAAAAAAACAATCCTTGATCTAAGAGAAAAACTAAAAGAACCTGATGAGATACTTAAAGAAATCGTCAAATTTAAGGGCGGGAAAGTGGTTACAACGGCTCTGCAAGCTAATAGAAAAACAAAAATTGGTTCTAACATGATGGAAATAATAGTATGTGGAGCTATTCCTCCCTACAACGAGATTTTGGCCGGAAAATTAACGGCAATGTTAATGACAAGTCCGGTGGTAGTTGCGGATTATAACAATAGATACAGCAATCAGATAAGCGAGATAGCTTCACGAATGAAAGGGGAGTCAGTAGTAAGAGATTCTAAATTAGCTTTTCTAGGTACAACTTCCTTATATCAAATAGGAAGTAGTCAATATAATCGCATTAAGATACCTGGAATTACTGGTAATATAGAATATCTAAAGTTAGGAGAAACAGAAGGCTTTAGTTCAACTTACTTCAGTGAAAAGACAACATGGTTAATTGATAAGATGTTAATCCAATTGCATGGCGAAAGAAAAATTAACAATAAATTTGGTGAAGGAACTAGTCCGCGGATGAGGTTAATGAGGGCAGGCCTCTCCGCGTTAGGGTTGCCAGAAAGATTAGTAAAACAAGAGACTAAAAGAATTATATATGGAATCGATTTAGCTGCGAATACTAAAGAATTTCTTAATGGTGCTGATAAAGAGTTAGAATATTATATTCCTTTAGATGGAAATGAAGAATTTAATACAGATAGAATAATTGAGTATTGGAAGAAACGGTGGTTAAAAAATCGGGTTCACAATATTGAAGTCAAAAAACGGCTGGAAACATTTAAATCGGAGAGTATTTTAGTAAGTAATTATTTTTAGAGAGGATTAGCACTATGGAATTAACATTAGATTTTATTTCTAAAATGTATAATGGAAGAAATAGTTACGCAGAAATTTTCAGTGATGAAGAATTGAAAGCGATTCACATTCCTTCTAATCTTGAAAGGGCGATTAGGAATTTTATAGAAAAAAACAAGTTGGTTATATTAACAGGTAATCCTGGCGATGGAAAAACACATATAATTAGATATCTAAATGATTTTTTGGCGAAAAAAAATACTTTTATTGAAACTGACATAAATGAAGTTAGCGACTACAATGAATTTTTAGAACGATTAGCGGCGTCGGTTTATAAAGGACACCCTGCCCTGATAGCAATAAACGAATATCCGTTGTTAGAACTCCTAAGAAGCATGGACAATAAATTTCTTTATAAAGATGAAATTGAAGAAGTTAAAAATCATACCATTATTTACAATGATGATTGCCAAATGGATAATTATCAAAATAAAGTAGTGATAATCGATCTAAATAATAGAAATTTATTACACCAGGAATCTATTAAAACGGTGCTTGAACGACTTACTAAGAATGTAACGCTTACAGAATACAATAAGTGGATGAATAGAAATCTTCTCTCTTTACAACATGACGAAGTAGTAAAGAGAGTAGTTAAGTTGGTTTCCATTCTTGGTAATATTGGAGTTCACGCAGTGATGCGAGATGTTATAGGGTTTGTTTCTTACATCCTCACTTCCGGTCATGCACCTACGGATGAATCCTCGGAAGAAAAGTATTATTACAATTTATTATTTGAAGGTGACAATGATTTATTTGATGCGATAAGAAAATTAGATCCTTCAAAAATTACGCATCCATTCATAGATGAGAAACTTTGGAATGGCGAATTTGAAGATGGGTGGCTCTTAGATGTTCCTGAAAAACATCCTAAGGACTTAGAGGATAATGAAGAGGCTATGTCTGAATTTAAGTCATTAAAAAGGAAGTTTTTCTTCGAACATGAACAAGGAATTGAGTTATTCAACTTATATCCTAAAGAATTAATAGATTTTTTGAGTGTGATAAGAAAAAGTAAAGACTCCATGTTAGAAGTAAGTCAAAGAATTATTTTATCCATAAATAAATATTTTGATCAAAGTGAAGAAGAAGATCAAAAGTTATACATTTGGATAAGCCATAGTTATGAAGAAACTTCAGATAATGTATATATATCAAATAACAGTATACCTTACCAAAATACCAAAATATTGGTTCCGAGATTACCTAACCATTTAGAGGAGATCGAGTATACTCCAAATCATTTTATTTTTAGTGTAACTGACAAGAGTTTTGTGAGTATCGACTATGAATTTTTCAAGTTACTTGAGTTACTAAGAAAAGGTTATCCTCCACAAATACTACATGATAATCATAAATTTACTTTGAGAAAGTTTATGGCCAATTTATCAAATGAAACCAAGAAATTCCCGACTAATGAATACATGTTCAAGAATGAATTAATACCGGAAAGTGGAAAGGTAATTATTAGGGATAATAAATATTTATTAAAGTCAAGGTGATTTAAATGGCGAATAACAGACTAAAAGATTTAAATGATTATGTTCTAGAACATATAGGTTACAAACCTCTTTCCAATGGGATAAAACCAGTTCATATTGCAAATGGGCTTTTCCGTTATGTGCTGGGAGAGTACTATAAATTAGATGCTTTAAATAAGTGGGCGAAAAGATTTAAAGATGGAAAAGAAATTCATTCAGCACAAGAAATAAAAGAAGAATTCAGAGAGATTTTAGACGATGATATGACTGAAGAAGACATTAATGAATTGAGAACCTATATAGGGATGTTGTTAAACGCGGACAAAGGGGCTCAACCCAGCGTTAAGTATTCAGCTTTAACAATGTCTTCAAAAACACAAGTTGGCGGAATAGTTCAAAATGAATTCGAGATGCCCGTTTTTTTGTATAGGATTCTAAACACCCCTTTAGAAAATGAAATATCACCTGTTATTCGAACAATAAAAGATTCCTTAAGTGATGAAAATGATGAGATTTCAAGGTTTCTAAGTTTATTAACCACTAAAGTTGAATCTAGAAGTATAAATGATTTAGATTCGTTGTCTGAGTTAAGTGGAGTTGAACTAAAGATTCGAGAATCGTATGATAGGCTTCTTCTTAATTCTATGGGTGAAAATAAGTTGCTCCTACTTGAAAGATTAATTATTTTTGGGTGCTTTTCTATTCTCTATCATCTTGGTTCTAAGATATTAGATTATGATGATTCAATTTCAACTCATAACCCCATTGTTCTTGATGCGAATATTGGCGATGAAACTATACAAAGAGCTAGTCAAGAATCACTACTCTTAACAAGGATAAATATTGAAAGTTTATACGAGAAAATTTTAGAGAATTTTTTTGAAAAGGAAGGTGTAATTAAAACAAAGGAAGATGTAATTAATGCAATAAATGAATTCTCAATAGAAGTAAAAGAAGAAAATGTGAATCCACATAAAGAGTTAGAAGAATTGTTTAGCGGATATTACCAGCAAACAGGAAGACTACTGGAATCATTTGCTAGAGCTATCCGTATTATCATGTATACCAGAGTGTTGAAAACTGATGATCCTCCTAAAACATATGTTAGTTTGGCTAAAAGAATTAATTTAGTGTTTGGAAGATCTAAAAAACGTTTTATTTCTGATCCTAATATCTTAGAGATACTTATTCTTGCCGCTCTCAATAAAGGTGAGAATCTTACATTATCAGAATTCGGACAAAGAATTTGGGATGAGTTTGGAATAATAATTGGTGCTAATCCGGAAAAAGATGTTGATATATTAAGAAAGTATAATATATCAGAGAATACTCCTGGTGATTTACACAATTCTTTATCAATCAATTCAGACGGAATATCTGAAATGTATATATCTATGGGATATGCGAAAAAATATGCAGATGGAGTTATAATTTTCGGTTTGTAAAAGTAGAGGAGGATATCATGAATTCGATCGAACTAACAGCTTCAGTTTTGTCAAAAGAAATCTTGAAAGAAATAGAGAATGATACACATGGTATACTATTAAAAAATCTTCCAAATTACGATTACAATATTTTGGTGCAAAATATCTTATCTCATGAAGATAAAACGCCTCTGATTTTTTTTGTGGGCTTTAATGTAGAAGAAGTTTTTGAGTTAAGAAATAGCCTAGAACAAGAACATTTAGATGACATTGCTTTTACTGTTGAGGAAGCAGAAAAGGCACGTCATGATGTAAATATTAATAGAACTAAAGTAGTTATAGTTAGAAGACATATACCAAAGTTAAGTTCTTTGAATTGGTACAAGCAAATCACAACAGATCAAATTTATAATGCATTGTGCGAAATGGCATTAGACAGTTTTAATGATACAAATGAGTCAATAAAAAATCTGTGGAGAGTCATCAAAACAAAATCTATTAAAAATATAATTTCTTTTGAACAACTAGTTCAATACTATTGCTCCGTCCTCAAGTTCGATAAATTAACTGAAAGTATGATGAATGAAATATATTCGCTGGGACTTATTCCTGATCAAACATTATTAGACAGCCCTAAAAGAGAAGTTATAAGAAAAAAGATACTTGATAATTATAGTGTTGTTCAACGTATTAGGTATTTAGAGGAGTCAGATTTAAAAATATTACAAACCTCTACTAAAAATAATATTCCAGCTGTTCTACTGAATTATTTCAAGTCCCGGGATCCGAACCTGCTATCTAATCTCAAACTCCATGAAGTAAGTAATTTGTTAAAACAAGTTTCAACAACCAAAAGAAAAGATACAAATACGAATGAGAATGATAATGAGAATGGCAACAGGCATTCTCATTCGCCAAACTCCTTAGGCGTTGATTTAATTTTGGATAATGATGAAAAAGAAATATCAGATATAATCGAGAAATTGGATGAAGAGTTAAAAGAAGATAGCGATAAGAAGAAGTCTCTAACTATTAAAACTGAAGGGGGGATTCAAACAAAAGTTGAACTTTCAACAGAGGTATCCAACATGTTGAATGCTTTTATAGGTGAAGATACCCATGGTGGCGTGATATTAACTGAGGAAACTAACGCTCCTAATGCCCTCTCTAACATTGATAGCGCTAAAGTAAATCTATTTAATGAAGACTATATTAATGAGATAAAAGATAAGTTGCATTCATTCTCAGAAGAATTTCCGGAAGAGGCTAATAATATCTTAAGTAATTTCACTACACTTCTGGAAATGAGAAAAGAACTAGTGCAATTTAAAACAAAACTGTCAATCGTTCCGATGTTAAATGTAATCGATATGTTTAATAAGAATGATTTTCTTATCGAATACTTAAATCAATATAATGAACTAATTACAAAGTTGAAAAATAGTTATTTGAAGTTTGCAACTTATAGCCCGGTGGGAGCAAAAGAATTAATTGCACAGATAAATTCTATTGATACAATATTCGTGTTGTCAAAAGAAAACAAAACTCATGCTATTTTAACTCCACTTAATCCTTTGTATTTGTGGAAATATATAGAGTTAGCAAAACGTATAAAAGATGAAAAAGACAATTTTTCAGATTTAGATAGAACATATTTAATTAAAACCTCAGAAGAAATACCGAACCCTCTCAATACTGTTTTTGTAAGTACTTTTATTACAAACAATAAAGATGAGGTTATCGCGGAGATGGGTAAGTTGGGCAACTTGCCCATTTATTCTAACGATTACTATGTCAAGCAATCTACAGATGGTTTAAAGACAATCCAATCATCCGTAATGAAATTTTTATCTGTATATCCCCATAGTTCCATCGGTTTGAGAGTAGCTTTTATTGATCCGCCTAGCGTCAAAGATACGCTGAACATTTTTAAAGACATGATCTTGAAAGTACAATTAGTAGGTCTTCAAATAGACATATATAAAACAAAAGAATCTCCTTATTTTTGGGGAGATACCGAAGATGTGGACGAGGATTACATTAAGGTATTTAGAGATAGCGATAATTTTTCTCTTAATGTCCAATCAGAAACAAAGAATTTGAAAAAGGTTTTAGGCCAGATAAAAAAGAAACCTTACCATATTATTAGTGTATTTGATCCTAGCATAAAGACTATTTCTGAAGTAAGAACAGAAAATAAATCTAATTTAAAAGTACACCCTTTATGTATTCCTAAAATGTTTAGTTATGATCCTATAACCGATATGTTAGAAATCTTACCGACTAATCAGGGGGATATATTTACTGTTTATAACGATTTAGTAGCTAAACTTAATGACAAGCCTAAAGGTTGGCAAAATACCGTGGTTTCAAATTTAGAACCAGTTAAAGAAGAATTACAGGAGTTAATGGGAAATACGGAGTGGTTTATTATTGCTGATGCAAATCTAAAGAACTTTGAAATTTCAACCATCGGTTCTAAAAACTGTATTTTTTACAACTCTTCAAGTAATAGAGAAATTGGAATTTATACATTAAGAATTGATAAGTTGGTCAAGGGTTTAGATTCTATTGTAAGGAATATAGGGAATTACATCCCCAAAGATGAATGTATTGAAAGATTAATAAACCAAGTTAAAAGCCTAGACGAAAAAAACTTAATGAATATTATAAGCAATAGTAATTCAAGAGTTTTTGATGATAACCATGCTAAAGGCTCTTTAGGTTTAGCTATATCAGCTTCCTGGTATAGAGATAAGTTCCCTGATTCATTATTGGCTAGTCTAGATGAAGATTTAGCACGAACTTGGTTAAAGGATAGGGAAGAAAAGATAACATCCGATTTAATAGGCATACGTAAAGGAGAGAACTCTGAAGCAGTTATCGATATTATTGAAGTAAAGACTTTTAAAGACTTTACCATTTCTAACAATGAAAATTTAGATGGCACTCAAGAAATCCATGGTCATGCAGTTGATCAAGTTAATACAATAAATAAGTTAATTAAAGAAATTATTCTTAAACAAAACAAGTTAACAAGTGTTTCAAGAAGAGAACTCCTACGATACCAAGTCTATAAAACACTTTTTAATATGGATTTGAGTAAAAAGGAAAAGAAGTCTTGGACGGATTTCTTAAATGACTTATTCTCAAATAAGTTGGAAAGTATTAAGGTGAACAATAAAATTTACTATGTGAACTTTAATAATAATTCGAGCACAATAGAGCATGGAGTTAAATATACTTCGGACGATGATATTATTTTATGTGAATTAAATAATGACGTTATTGAAAAATATGTTTCGTCTTGTTACGATTCTGAAACTGAACTTAAACTGGATGATGAAAATAGAGATGTTGTTAATAAGACAAAAGATTGGGAACCTGAAGGAGATAATAAAAAAAATACTTCTTCTCCTGAAGAAACAATTGAAGATTCTTCTGAAGACCTGGATGTTCGAAAAGAAAATAACCTAAAAGAAAGTGAGGTGCCGGTAACTATAATTAATAATGAGAATGAACAAGAAAAGAAAAGTAGCGCGAACTTTATTAAAGAGTTTATTGAAGAAAAGGCCAAAGGAATTTATCAAGCTCTAAAAGACTATTCTATTGACGTTCAAGAAGTTGATCCTAACAAAGCGTTAGTGGCTTCAAGATTTGTAAGGTTCCGAGTTAAGCTGAGACCTGGAGAGAATTTACGTAAGGTACAAAAAGTACAATCAGATATAGCGAGAGAAATCGAAGCTATAAACGAAATTTTTGTGGATAACGAGAGAGGTACAAATTATATTTATATGGATGTTCCAAGGGATGAATCAGAAACTGTTTATTTGCTTGATCATTTAAATACCATTGAAAGAGGAAATATCGGTGATTTAAAAGTAATCTTAGGCCAAGAACCAACTGGAAAAATGGAATATCTTAATATAGCGAAGGCTCCTCATCTTCTTACTGCGGGAACTACTGGTTCTGGAAAGACTATTTTCTTGTATAGTATTATTCTAAGCCTTATTTCACAGTTCAATGATAATGAATTGGAGTTAGTAATTATAGATCCTAAACAGACAGATTTTATATATTTTGAGGACCTCCCTCATTTAAGAAATGGCGGCGTGATAATAGAGCCTGAAAATGCAGTTGAAGTATTAAATGAACTTGTTAATGTTGAATTGCAAAGAAGAACAGAATTACTAAGAGAATCTAAAAGCAGGGATCTTCAGTCTTATAACGAGAAGAATTCTGAACATCCTCTAAAGCCAATCTTAGTCATAGTAGACGAATATGCAGACTTGGTAGCTGTAGCCGATATGGAAGGAACTAAAACCCAATTTGAAAATAATATGGTTAGGTTGGCGCAAAGATCAAGAAACGTTGGGATTCATCTAGTAATTGCTACTCAAAGACCGAGTGCTGACATAGTAACATCTAGATTGAAGGCTAATATGCCAACTCGAATTTCATTTTGGCTACCGGCCAATCAGGACTCTAGAACAATTTTAGATGCAACAGGTGCTGAAGACCTGCTAGGTAAAGGAGATATGTTATATTCAAATAACGGTATTATTCAACGTTTGCAGGGGCTTTACGTAGGAGAAGATGAATTGCAGAATTATTTAGAGATAAAGTATAGTAACAATTAATCTCCTTTTTTAAGTTGGCGATATAAATAGGATGCGAGATAGAAATGCACTAAAACTCATTATTTAATCGATTGCTATCAATACAAATGTTGATTTTTAGACACGAAAGACTACCGGGCCTAGATTGAAGTACAGAATATGGGTAGGAAAAGTACAAAAATGAGAAAAGCGGCTCCCTCACGAGGGGGCCGCTTTTCTCATACATACGTTTAGTCCGATTCCAAAACCTCATCGTCCCGATCGCTTCCGCAAACTCTTCACCGAAGTTCGGGTTATCCGCCGCGTACACGACACCGGCAAGGTTGTTCTGCGGGGTGGCCTGAACGTAGATCTGACCGGTGGTGGCGACGCCGATCGGTTTGAAGTGGGTATAGGCGACACGGACAAATTCGACGATATCCCGTCCAAAAAGGAAAAGTCGGATGCCTAATCAAGACTTTTCAAACAATAAGCCCCGGACTCCGATGAGTTCCGGGGCTTATTGTTTGGAAATGGCTCATAACAATTACTCGGCCGTGGCCACTTTTTTCTCTGCGTTTTCCTTCGCAACTTCCTTCGTTGCTTTGGCAATACCGATGCCCGTATAGCCGAGGATGATCGCGAAGATGAACCCGGTGTAGCAGAGGATTGCCCAAGGCGCATAGCTGAGCGTGGAGACACCTAGCGTGCCGGCCATGAAGACGCCTGCGGAGGACCATGGGATCAGCGGGACGATCACGGTGCCGGAGTCCTCAAGTGTCCGGGACAGGTTCTTGGCGGCGAGGCCTTTCACTTTGTACGTATCTTTGTAGAGTTCGCCCGGGACGATGATGGACAGGTAGGAGTTGCCTGTGACAAGTGCCATCGTGATGCAGGACAGGACGGTCGACAGGATCAGGTCGCCTGTGCGCTTCACGATCTTCATGAGGGCGTCGATAATGACTTCGAGGGCGCCCATTTTTGTGAGGATTCCCGCGAACACAAAGGCCGCGAAGGCGATCAGGACGACGCCGGTCATGGACTGCATGCCGCCCTGGTTGACGAGCCGGGTGACCTCGAAGATGACGCTTGCCGGGTCAAACCCGTCGCGTTCAATCATCTCGGCCGTGAATCCGGAAACGGTGGAAGCGAAGATGTTCGTTGCGCTAACACCCTGGATCAGCCAGGCGAGAATGGCGGCCACAATGGAGGACAGGATGATGACCGGAAGGGTCGGGTACTTCCTGATGGAGCCGAACAGGACAATTGCAGGTGGCAAAAGCAAGAGCCAGCTGAACTTGAACATTTCCTTGAGCTGAGAGAGCATGGTCGTCATGGTTTCAGGAGTGCCGATATTGCCTGGGCTCAGGTTGAATCCGGCGATAAAGTAAACAATCAGTGCAAGCACAGCTGCCGGAATGGTGGTCCAGAGCATATGCTTGATGTGCTCGTACAACTCGCTTCCTGCGGCGATCGGAGCGAGGTTGGTCGTATCCGAAAGCGGGGACAGCTTGTCCCCGAAGTAAGCACCGGAAACAATGGCGCCCGCGGTCGCCGCAAGATTCGCGTCAAGGCCGGTCGCGATGCCCATAAGGGCGACCCCTACTGTTCCGACCGATCCCCAGGAAGTCCCGGTGACAATCGAAATGAGGGCGGACACGACAAAGGCGATGACGATGATGTAGCTAGGATTGATAATCTCAAGCCCATAATAGATCAGCATCGGAATCGTGCCGGCGATCATCCAGGTGCCGATCAGGATGCCGATCGAGATGAGGATCAGGATGGACGGCATCGCCTGGCGGATCTTGTCCTGGATACCGTCCATCATCTCGTCCCATTTTAGGCCGACGCGGAGGGCCATGAGCCCGGCGTACAGGGACGCCAGGACGAGGAGCGGCTCCGGCGGGAACTTGAAGACGCCATAACCGATGGCGAGCAGAAGAAGCATGACGACAATGGGAGAAAAAGATTCAAACAGATTTGGTTTTCGTGCGGTCATTGGTGCCTCCTTAGGTGGATGTGTCTTGGATGTCAGCGTTTCTCGAACGTGCCGAACACGATGATCTCGCTGTCTTTCATTAGGCGTTGCCCCTTGGCGAAGACGTCGCGCAGGGCGAGCGTGTCCTTGTCGAGAATGAGCAGGTCTGCGTCCGCGTTTTCTGCCACCCGGCCTTTGCGTCCGAGTTTCAGCGCGCGTGCGGTGTTGGATGTGATAAGCGGAAGAACCTCCTCGAGAGAAAGGCCGTGTTCATTGACAGCTGAAGTGAACTGCTCGTAGAGTGTCCGCATGCTGGCGACACCGAGACCGGTCATCACACCGTCTTCGTTGAAGACCGGAAGGCTGCCGTTGCCGTCGGACGAGATGGTAAGCTGGTTCATATCGCCGCCGTTTTCCTTGTAGTAGCGGATCCATTCGCCTGTCTTGTCGTCCGCTGTGATGTCGACGAACGAGCCGCGTGCGGCCAGGCGGATGGCGTCATCGACGAGGCCCTGGCTGCGCGTGATGTGGGTCGCGTAGAGTGTGGTCGGCGGGAGCTCGTAGTGGTCGAGCAGTTCATGCAGCTGGGAAAGGTACGCCTTTCCCGGACCGGTGTGGAAGTGGACAACGCCGGCTTTGCCGCTGAGGAGCCCGCCAACACGTGCCTGCGCCGCCAGTTTCGACAGTTCCTCGACGGTCGGCTGGCCGGAGCGGGAATCCGAGATGGCGATTTCGGCGATGCCGACCACTTTGTCGATCAGGATGATATCGTCTTTCGCGCTGCCGGTGATCGTCGGGGTGTCGACGTCATAGTTTCCGGTATATATGTAGGTGGTGACACCTTCCTCCTCGAGGCCACGGGCTTTTGCGAGAAGGGAGGTCATGTGCCGGGTCGTACCGTCGGTGCCGAGCAGGCCGACTGCGGTCGTGATGCCGCCGCTGATCATATCGCTCAGCTGCAGCTCAGGCGTGCGTGTGGCGAAGCCGCCTTCGCCGCCCCCTCCGATAAAGTGGACATGGGGATCGATCAGCCCGGGAATGACGAGATTCCCTTCGGCATCGATGATCGTCACTTCGGCGCCGGAGTTCTTGAGGGCGGCTTCATCGATTTCTCCGATTTTAAGGACTTCATTGCCCGCGAACAGGATGGAATGGGTTCCGAGTGGTTTGGGAGCATAAATTTCAGCGTTTTTGATGAACGTCAGCATGTTGCGTCAGCCTCCTTATTTGACTACTATATTCAAACTACTCTTTCGTGTCACCGAAATTATTAAAGTAATAATATTTAGAATACTATTCTGTATATTTAGCTTGAATTTTCATGGATTTGGTTACAGCTTTTGTTTAATTTGGATAACAAAAACACTGTCCCAGACTTTCAGCTTCCGCTGAATCTGAGACAGTGTGATCTTACGTCCGATTCCAAAACCTCATCGTCCCGATCGCCTTCACAAATTCCTCTCCGAAGTTCTGGGTGTTCGAGGCGAAGACGACGCCGGCCAGGTTGTTTTGCTGGGTGGCCTGGAGGAAGTGGTTCGCGCCCGAGGCGACGCCGATCGGTTTGAAATGCGTATAGGCGACGCGGATAAACTCGACGATGTCCCGGTCGAATTTATCCTGGTTCCTCGCGCTTCCGCCGACGACGTAGACCGAGTCGACGAGGTACGGGCTGTAGGTGAGGAACGTTTCGTCCACTTTGAGCATCGTGCCGTCGGATGCCTGGACCGGGTTGAGGGTGTCGGAGATGATGGCGACAAAGACGCCGTTTTGCTTCAGGGTCTCGAGAGTCCGGCCGACTTCCTGGCTGTCGAAGCCGTCGCCGATCAGGACGCCGACTTTTTGCGTGGCCGGGGATTTCGGTGTGCTGTACTGGCTGAGCGAGTTGTAGCGGGCCTCTGCATCGACCTGGGAATTGTTCGATCGCCGGACGCCGATGTTGT
Source organism: Bhargavaea sp. CC-171006 (assembly GCF_009761675.1). Classification (GTDB taxonomy): domain Bacteria; phylum Bacillota; class Bacilli; order Bacillales_A; family Planococcaceae; genus Bhargavaea; species Bhargavaea changchunensis. The sequence goes on along the minus strand of NZ_QUZH01000012.1, from coordinate 165,391 downwards.
CGGCGACGACGGCGGCCATGCCTTCGTCGACTTTGGCGAGGATGTCGACGTTCTGTTCACGGACGGAGATGTTCCTGCACCGTCCGAGCTGGTAGCTGAGCGCCTCGATCGTGTGCTGCTTCTCGATCGGGGTGAGGGAGTTCCAAAAGATCCTCGGCTGCGAGAAGAAGTCATTGAACGACTCGCTCCGGGCCCGGATCTTGTGGCCCTCGACGTACTGAGGATAATACTCGTAGCCGCCTTCTTCTACCGGGACGGTGTACGGGGTGTTGTCCGCGAGCGAGTTTTGGTGATAGTTCACCTGATCCGTGTCGATCCGGTAGCGCATGTAGCCGCGCCGGGTGTTGTTCGTGAATGGACAGAGCGGCCGGTTGATCGGGAGGTCCTGGAAGTTGTTGCTTCCGAGCCGGTGATACTGGGTGTCCTGGTAGGCCATGAGGCGGCCCTGAAGGACCGGGTCGTTCGAGAAGTCGATGCCCGGTACGACGTTGCCCGGGTTGAAGGCGACCTGCTCGGACTCGGCGTGCTCGTTCGAGATGTTGCGGTTCAGCGTCATCTTGCCGATCAGCTTGACCGGAACGATCTCCTCCGGCCAGAACTTCGCCGGGTCGAGCACGTCGAAGTCGAAGTTGAACTCGTCTTCCATCGAGATCAGCTGGACGCCGAGCTCATATTCCGGATAGTAGCCCTTGTCGATCGCTTCGCGGAGGTCGCGGCGGTGGAAGTCCGGGTCGATCCCGCCGATCTTGATCGCTTCGTCCTGAAGCAGCGAGTGGACGCCGAGCACCGGCTTCCATACAAACCGGACGAATGTCGCAACGCCTTCCGCGTTCACGAACAGGTACGTGTTGATCGACCACGATTCCATCATCCGGTAGCTTCGGAGGATGCCGCGGTCAGACATGACCCACAGTGTCATGTGGAGGGCTTCCTGGTTGTTCGCGACGTAGTCCCAGAACCGGTCATGGGCGCCGGTCGCGGTCGGGATGCCATCGTCCTGCTTGGCCTGGTAGGCGTGGATCACATCGGGGAACTTCATGGCGTCCTGGTTGATGAGGACCGGCATCGCGATCGTCGTCAGGTCATAGTTGCCTTCCTCGGTGTAGAACTTCACTCCCTTGCATCGGAGGTCGCGGGCGGTGTCGTACGAGCCGCGAGGCCCCTGCACGGTGGAGAACCTGACGAACGTCGGCGTCTTTTTCCCGGGCTTCTGGAGAAACCCGGCCTTCGTGAACTCGGCCATCGACTCATAGCACTCGAACTCGCCGTACGCCCCGTAGCCCCGAGCGTGTACGACCCGCTCCGGGATTTCTTCCCGCAGGAAGTGGGTCATCTTCTCGAAGTACTGATAATCCTGCCGGAGCGCCGGGCCGCGGACGCCTGCCTTGAGCTGCTCCGAGTCGCCTGCCCGCTTCACGGACGCGTTCGTCGTCAGCGGCTTGCCGGTGTTCCGGATCCGGTACTCGTCCAGCTGCTGCTGCTTGGGGTTATCGGGTCCTTCGAAGGCTTCCAGGCCTTTGTAGTCGTCGCTGCCTTCGCCGCCCTGGCCTTCATTTTCTGGCCCTGGTGGAAACTGATCCATGTCATCACCCGTCCTTTCTTTTCCATTCGCCTGTAAATGTATGCGTAAGGGAAGGGGAACATTCCCTTCATGGGAAGGGTTGCCAAGCAACCGGGTGATGATTCAGGGAAAGGGGAGATGGGGAAGGATCATAAAGTGGGAACGACCAAAACTAGCGGGGCAGGAATCGCCGCAATGATTAGCCAGCTCCACAAAATTAGGAGGACATCACATGCCAGTACTGCTGCAAGTCGATTTCAAAACAGAAGGCCCATTCGGCCGGGAAATGTCGGAAGCCTACACGGACCTTGCCCAAAGCATCACCGGCGAGCCGGGCTTCCTATGGAAAATCTGGACGGAAAGCGAAGAAAACCGGGAAGCCGGCGGCATCTACCTGTTCGAGACGAAACAGCACGCCGAGGACTATCTCGCCATGCACACCGCCCGCCTCCAAAGCTTCGGCATCACCGGGATCCGCGGCCGGATTTTCGACGTAAACGGACCGCTGACCGAAATGACGTCCGGGCCGGTCGGGTGAAGGTTTAATGAACACGGCCTGCAGACAACCCAAATAGAACCAGTTGATCCCCGCAGGCTGCCGGGATCATTTTTATCTCCCGAAACTCACATTCTTTCCTGAGAAACACGGTTAACTCAAAGTATTTCAGTCCATCCTTCATCTATGAATCCATCCCTGATAGGGGGAGGTGCAGAAGATGAGTGACTTTCTGAAGAGGCTGTTCAATGGACAGAGCGGTCAGCCGGAAAAGGGAGGGGCGCAGGGTGCGGTTCCGAAAGAGGCATTTTCCCTGGTGCTCGATTTTAATACGAAGCGGTTCGAAGACCTGTTCCGCTATCCCCTCAACAGTGCCCTGAAAAGGCGGGAGCTTCGGATTCCGTCTGTTAATCGCAGGGCGGTTGTGTTGTTTGTCGACGGGACCGCCGATTCGGACAAGATCGCCGAACAGGTCATCAAGCCTCTCATGGAGTGGAAAGCGGGCAGGGAATCGGCGGACCACCTGGTGGACGAACTCAAAAACAACGTCTTGACGATCTCCGGCAGGGAGACCGTCGAAGACCTTAACCAGGCGGTCGCCAAGCTGATCGACGGCAGCGCGGTTCTGTTGATCGATGGAGAAAACCAGGCGATTGCGGTGGACTCCGCCGGTTTTGAAAATCGCTCGGTTGCCGAACCGACCCGTGAGATCGTGATCAAAGGCCCGAAAAGCGCGTTCGTGGAATCGTCGGCCATCAACCACTCCCTCATCCGCAGGCAGGTGAAGGATCACCGGCTGATATCCGAGACGATGACCGTCGGAACCCAATCCCCGCAGAATATCTCTGTCTTGTACCTGAGCCACATTGCGGATCCTCAACTGGTGGAAAACGTGAAGGACAAGATTTCACAGGCTGACAGGGACGCCATTCTGACGCTTTTCCAGATGGAAGAGCTGCTGGAGGAGCGTCCGTATTCGCTGTTTCCTTCCACCATGACGACCGAGCGGCCGGACCGGGCCGGTTCGTTCCTCTTGGAAGGGCATGTCGTGTTGCTGATGGATAACTCACCCGATGCGCTCATCGCCCCGATCACCTTTTGGTCGCTATACCATACGGCGGAGGACCAGTTCCTGCGCTGGGCCTATGGCAACTTCGCAAGGCTGATCCGCCTGTTTGCGCTGTTTTTCTCCTTGCTGATGCCGGCGATCTATCTGGCTGTCGTCACCTTCCACCCGGAAATGATTCCGACCGACCTGCTGCTGGCGATTGCGGCGTCCCGGGAGCGGGTCCCGTTTCCGACGCTGTTGGAGCTGCTCCTTCTGGAACTCACGTTTGAAATCCTGAGGGAAGCGGGCATCCGCGTACCGACTCCGCTCGGAACCACCATCGGGATCGTCGGGGCGCTGATCCTCGGACAGGCGGCCGTCCAGGCCAACCTGGTCAGCCCCCTGCTTGTCGTCGTCATCGCCATCACCGGCCTTTCATCGTTCGCGATTCCCGACGTCGGCCTCAGTGTCATGACGCGCATCATCCGGTTTACATTTGTGTTTGCGGCCTATGCGATGGGGTTCATCGGGATCGCGCTTGTGCTTGCGGTCTTGCTGGCCTACGCCACGTCAATCAAGTCGTTCGGGGTGCCGTTTTTCGCGCCGCTTTCCCCCCATATGCCGTCTTCCCGGGACCTGTTGTTTCGGCCGATCATCCGGAAACAATGGCTCCGTCCTTTGTCCATGAAGCCGCGTGATGCCATCAGGTCGAAACCCGAGGGAGGGGACCGCCAATGATCCAAGTGTCCGACGGCAAGATCGGCACAAGGGAGTTTTTCTCTATCCTGTACGGGATGATGGCAATTCGCGTCACCGACTCAACGCCGAACCTGCTGCATGAAACGGGGCTCACGGCAGCCTGGATGATGCCGCTGATTTCCGCGGCGGTCCTGTTTGTGCCATTGATGATGATGCTTTCCCTCCTGAAGAAAGGCGATACCGATACCGACCTGCTCCAACTGCTGACGGAATTGACCGGGAGCATTCTGGGACGCCTGATCACTTTTCTCATTTTCGCGTCCGTCTTCTCGTCAACGGTGCTCAACGGCCGGAGCTATGGGGACATTGTCACGGTGATGTATTATCCTGACACCGCTTTGTTGATCGTCATGACGCTTCTGCTGGGTGCGGCGCTTTATATCTCGCACAGGGGGCTGGAGGCCATCGGCAGGACCGCCTTGCTGGTGGTCCCGGTCTTCATGGTGACCTCGGTGATTCTCGTCTTGGGAGTGGCCAGTCAGCTGAATTTTCTTTATCTCTTTCCGATTGCCGGCGCGGGAGGGTGGGAAGTCATCAAGGGCGGCGTAGGGTACAGCTCGTTTTTCGCGGACATCATCATCGTCGGGGTGCTGGCTTCCCGGGTGCGGACATTCGAGGCGTACCGGAAAGCGTCCATCTGGGGGTTGTGGGTGCCGGCATTCAAGATGGCGCTTTTTTTGGCGGTCTTCGTCATGATATTCGACTACCCTGCCGTGAGGAACATTGCGTATCCGTATCACCATCTCACCCGAATGGCCATGATCGGGTCTCTGGCAAACCATGTGGAAGCCTTCTTCCTGGCGCTATGGTTTATCGGCGCCGCCATTCACTTTGCGACTTACCTGTACATTTCCGCTTATTTGCTCGGCAAATTGATCGGCTATCCGCCGTATCAACGGCTTCTTCTGCCTCTGGCGGGTGCGGCTGTCGTTCTTGGGATGATGCCGGAAAACCATTTGCAGGGAGACCATCTCCGGAAACTGCTGCTCCAGTCCACATCCGTCTTTTTCCTCTTGCTGCCTGCGTTGTTATGGGGATTGGACCGGTTCAGAAAGAAGGGAAAGCGATGAGATGGAACGGATGGAAGCTTGGAATGGTTTTGGTGATCCTGCTGCTTGTGTCAGGGTGCGGGGAGCGCCGGGAATTGGAGACGTCGGCTTTTGTCTCGGTCATCGGACTGGACAAAGCGGAACAGGACCATCAGGTGAAGGTCACCTTCCAGATCTCCAACCCCCAGGTCAATACGACACAATCAGCGGAAGCGCAGAAGGAACCGCCTTCGGACATTGTCACCATCACCTCGGTGGATCTGCTGTCCGCCAAGGAACTGGCGCAATCCTCCCTTTCCAGGGAGATCACGTTCTCCCATCTCCAGACGATCATCGTCGGGGAGGAACTCGCCAGAGACGACCTGTTCAAGCACATCATCGGCTCTGCGATCATTGATCCGGAAATGAGGCGCGAAACGATCATGATCGTCTCGAAAGAACGGGCGCAAGCGTTCATCCATGCCAACAAGCCGACGATGGAAACGCGTCCGCACAAGTACTACCAGTTCATGGAGGACAATTGGAGAAAGACGGGATTCTCCCCGGTTTCCAATTTGAATGCCTTTTTCCAGCGGACCGAGGGGGAACTGTTTCTGGCGGCTTATGCCACCGCGGAAAGAGATCCGATCGGAATCCGGCATGACGATGACTACTCGGCAGGCGAAGTGCCGCAAGATTCGGGAGATCCCGTGCAAATGATCGGCTCGGCCGTCATGCAGGAGGGCAAGATGGTCGGAATGTTAAACGGAGAGGAAACAAGAATCTCCCAACTGCTCAGGAGAAAGAACCTGATCGAGACCATGACGGCTGAATTTCCCGATCCATTAAATGAGAACTATCAGATCTCCCTCGTCCTGAACCAAAGCTCACACACCGAAATCGAGGTGGACACGGACCGGTCCCCGGTCAAAATTGACGTGAAGGTTCCGCTTCAAGTCAAAGTCAACTCCAACATCGCCCTTGAAGACTTCACCGCCAGCCAAAAAAGGCGGGATGCCCTGAGGGAAATGGTTAAAGAGAAGATGGAAGAGGCGTCCGATTCGCTGATCAAAAAGCTGCAGGAAAACTACACCGGGGAACCGTTCGTCTGGTACGCCACGGCCAGGAGAAACTTCTGGACCGTGAGCGGGTTTGAAAATTTTGAGTGGGGAGAGAAGTTCAAAGAGGCCGATGTCGATTTGCACTACGAGGTCTCGGTCACCAGCTTCGGCGAACAGCTCAGCCCGCCCGCCTTCAAAAAGTTTGAGGAAGACAAATGAAAAACAGAACCGCCGGAAGGGTTGAAGGCCCTCCGGCGGTTCTTTCGCATGGCGGATTGGGATACGGACATACTGAGTTCAGGCGGATTACTGGCCGCCGTTTTTCATTTGCTGCTGGGCTTGGGCGATCAGGCGCTTTGTGATTTCTCCGCCGACGGAACCGTTGGCACGCGCTGTCGAGTTTTCACCCAGTTGTACGCCGAATTCACGTGCAATCTCTTCCTTCATCTGGTCGAGTGCCTGGCGTACGCCCGGTACAAGCAGCTTGTTGGAATTGTTGTTGTTGTTGTTTGCCATGATTGTCTCGCCTCCTTTGTGCAGTTAGAATAACCGCTTGGAGAGGAACGATTCGATGAGATATTTTCCAGTTCATCTGTGATACAGTAAGTTAAGGGTAATTTTAGGGGGAGAATCATGAAGGCATTAAGGATAGCGGGAACGTTTATTGCCATCATGTTCATTGGATATTTGGTGTTTACGATGATTCGGATGAACTTCCCGACTAATCAGGCAATCGATGTCTCTGAATATGAGGATGGAAACTTAACCGAGGGAGAGATCCCGCGAGAAGTGAATGAAACGGGTCTCAGAAATGGGGAAAAGGCCCCTGATTTTCAATTGGAGAATCTGGCCGGAGAGACTGTCAGCTTGTCGGACTTCCGCGGCAAAAAAGTCATTCTTAATTTCTGGGCGACCTGGTGTCCTCCATGCAGGGAAGAAATGCCCGAGATGCAATCGTACTATGAAGAAAAAACGAATGATCGGTTTGAAATTATCGCCGTCAATGCGACAACGACCGAACAAAGTAGCGGACAGGCAGTGGAACCTTTCGCTGCGGAACTCGGTTTGACTTTCCCGATCTTGATGGATATGGAAGGAACAATTACAGATCAATTTGAAGTAATGTTTTTTCCGACGACCTACTTATTGGATGAAGATGGTGTGATCATCGAACGTATCGTGCTCCCGCTAAATGAGCAATTGCTTGCCGATAAGATAAAGTGAAAAAGCAGCAGGCGTCGATTCATTGCCAGCTGCTTTCATTTTATCTTAGGGAAAAAACCGTTTCGCCAAGCACGTCTTCCGTTTCAAACGAGCCATCCGGAAGCTCGCGGGTGACGAAGCTTTCCACTTCTTCCTGAGAGATATTGTAGAGCACTTCGATTTCTTTGGAGAAGAGCCGCTTTTCTTTCCCCAGGACGGTCTGGAGGTTCGGCGTGTCCGCTGCTTTCGGCTCGCCTTCGGTGAGGACTTGTTTCAGGGCTTCTTCGTACGCCTCGAGCGGGCGGGCGCCGACGATTTTGACGCCCTGCTGGTTTTTGTTGACTAGAACGATCGTCGGGAAGCCGCGGGCACCGAGGCTTGCGGCTGTCTGGAAATCTTCTTCGAGCAGCTGCTGCGCTTCCGGTGTTTCGGATTCCTTAACGATGGCGTCTCCGTCAAGTCCGATTCCGTCGACGATTTTCTTCAGGACGCCGGCGTCGGAAATGTTGCGGTTAAAGGCGAACAGTTCCTCGCGGGCACGGCGGAGGAAGACGGGTGCAAGAGACGGGTCGTGTTTTTGAACGACCTTGAACACGCGGGACGGGATGAATGACGATGTGACAGGATCTGTGTGCCAGAGCGAGCCGTCGATCGGCATCCGGCTATGCTCGCCGACTTCCCGCCAGTGGGACGCGACGTCCTGCGGCCCGGAAATGCCGTTGGCTCGGTCGGCGAAACCGTCCCACTTCTCGAGCAGGCCGCCCATGACCGTGTGGACGTTCAGATAGTCGCGGTACCGCTCCGTGAACGCGCGGAACTGCGGCTCAAGCGCCCAGCAGTGCGAGCAGATCGGGTCGGTCACATAGTAAAGGTCGACTTTTTCCTTCGGTTTGCTGAAGTCGAGCATCTGGAAGCCGGTCGTGTTTTCCTCTCCCGGCACGCCGCATACGCCGGTTTCCATATCGCAGATCAGATTGTCTTTGTTCATCATTCTTCCTCCTTTGTTGGGCTGAGTTAGACGTCGAGATGCTGCTGGGCCCATTCCTGGATGGGCTTCAGGCTTTCCGCGAGTGCCGCGCCTTTGTCGGTCAGTCGGTAGCGGATGCTGACCGATGGCTCGTGATGGACAGTCTTCTCGATGAGGCCGGCCTCTGCCAGTTCGGTGAGCTTGAGCGACAGCGCGCGGGGCGTCATGCCTGTGAGGTCCTGCTTCATTTCAGAGAAATGGGCGGCATGGTTTTCACGCGACCACAGGTAGTGGACCAGCTGGCCGTTCCACTTCTTGCCGAGAATCTGAAAGGCCGCCTCCATGTAGGGACAGGTCTGCAAGGGCATTCCTCCTTTTGTGTGTTTGCGATGTTGTATACTTAGTATATCAAGTATAAAAAATATATCAATGGCGGAAGTCCAGGAAGCGACAACGAATGTCCAGGAGAGCGTCACGAAAGACCAAGCAGAAGCGATAAGAGACCAGGCGGAGACAACGAAAGACCAAGAAGACGGCTCCGGATGGGTTCCGGAGCCGTCTTGGGGGATGGTCATGATTCAGTTGTGGCCGCAATTGCCGTTTCGTTCGGGTAGACAGCCTGCCTGTCGATGATCCGCCGGCTGGAGGCGTTCAGGCCCTGGACGGTGACGTCGTTGCCGTTTTCCCTGAGCTTCAGGACCGCCTTGTCGATGGCGCCGACCGCCGAGTCATCCCAGACATGGGAGTCGGTGAAGTCGATGCGGATGTCCTTGTCTTTTTCGGTCAGGTCGATGCTGGCGAGGAAATCCTCGACCGAGGCGAAGAACAGCTGACCTTGGACGCTGTAAAGGATACCGGCGTCCGTCAGCTTTTTCTCGACCTTGATCTTGGAGATCTTGACGACGAAGAAGATCGCGCTCAGGATGACTCCGGCTATAACGCCTTTGGACAGGTCGTGCGTCGCGACGACGATTCCCATCGTGACGACCATGACTGCTGCATCCGATTTAGGGGCTTTCCTGAGATAAGTGAACGAGCCCCAGTCGAACGTGCCGATCGACACCGTGATCATGATGCCGACGAGGACCGGCATCGGAATCTGCACGACGAGGTCGCCGAGGACGATGATCAGGAACATGAGCAGGAGGCCCGCCGTCAGCGTGGAGAGACGTCCGCGGCCGCCGCTTTTCACGTTGATGACTGACTGGCCGATCATCGCGCAACCCGCCATGCCGCCGAAGAAACCGTTGATGACGTTCGCAATGCCCTGGCCGCGCGCTTCTTTGTTTTTATTGCTTCCCGTGTCGGTCATGTCGTCGACGATCTGGGAAGTCAGGAGCGATTCAAGCAGCCCGACGATCGCGAGTGCGAGCGAGTACGGGAAGATGATCGCAAGTGTTTCCAGGCTGAATGGAACATTCGGGATCAGGAATGCCGGGAGCGTCTGTGAAATCGTGCCGAGATCGCCGACCGTACGAAGTTCGAATCCGGAGAAAATCGCCACCGCCGTCAGGATGACGATCGCGATCAGCGGAGCGGGGATCGCTCGGAAAAACCGCGGGACGATATAGACGATCGCTAGTGTAATCGCTACGAATACATACGTCATGTTATTGATGCCGAGGAAATGCGGCACCTGTGCCATGAAAATTAGGATTGCCAGCGAGTTGACGAAGCCGATCATGACGGCACGGGGAATGAATTTCATCAGTTTCGCGATCTTCAGCACGCCGAAGAGGATCTGGATGACCCCGGTGAGGATCGTCGCTGCAAGAAGATAATCCAGCCCGTGCTCGCGGACAAGCGGCACCATGAGAAGCGCCATCGCGCCGGTCGCCGCTGAGATCATGCCCGGACGGCCGCCGACGAAGGCGATGATGACCGCGATGCAGAAGGAGGCATATAAGCCGACCATCGGGTCCACGCCTGCTATGATGGAAAAGGCGATTGCCTCGGGAATCAGGGCGAGTGCGACAACGGTCCCCGCCAGGATATCCGCCCGGACGTTGCCGAACCATTCTTTCTTTAGAGTATCTATCAATGGGTACACCTCATTATTGTAATCTGACTGACATATTCTAACACCGATTGTTCCAAAAGGGAACCCTTTTGGACCTTTCCCAGTTATAATGGGGACGAAGCTTTTCCGGAAAGGAAGTCTGTAATGAACTACGCATATATCCGCTGCCTGCCATCCGACCGCGACATGGCGGCGCAAAAGGAGACACTCGGCACCCATCCGATCGACGAATGGGTGAGGGAAGAAGAGTACCAGATCAATGAGGCGCTGGATGCACTATTGGAACGGCTCGAAGCAGGCGATGTGATCTATGTCCACTCGCTTGCCGCGCTCGCCCACTCGCCGGCGCATCTCATGGCGGTCCTCGAACAGGTATCCGAGAAAAAAGCCGTCATCCGGTTCCACCGCGAGGAAATCGACTCCGAACAGCCCCTCTCGCTGAATCTCGAGCAGATGGTGCGCATGTTCACGGAGTTCCAGTCTGAAACGGTAAGCCTCGCGACCAAGACAGGAATCGACCGGGCCAGGGAAAAAGGCGTCTCCACCGGACGCCCGCGGAAAAAAGACAAAAACGTCCGCGAAGCACTCCGCATGTACCGCTCCAACCTGTACACGTTGGCGGAGATCCGTGAGAAAACGAACATCTCGAAAACGACGCTGTACCGGTACTTGGCATTGGAGAAGGACGGGGACGAGTAAAAAGCATGCACCCTGTTTTCCGCGCGCATGCTAAAGTGTTGTACAGGGTGGCGAAAGATCAATAAAGTACCGCGAAAATCAACAAGGCAGCAGGGATTTGTCCGCAGGAGATTTTCGCGAGCTTACACTTTCATAATGGAGCCAAGAAGGGGGGACGAAGATGACGATAAAGGGGATCAATCACTTCTTGTTTTCAGTGTCCGATCTGGAGCGGTCAATCCGATTTTACCAAGATGTGTTCAAAGCGAAGCTGCTAGTCAAGGGAAGGACCATTGCCTACTTTGACCTGAACGGGATGTGGCTGGCGCTCAATGAGGAGCCGGACATTCCGCGGAATGAAATCCGAGAATCCTACACGCATATTGCCTTCACGATCGACGAAGATGATTTCGACGGCCATGTTGCCAGGCTCAGGGAGCTTGAAGTGAACATCCTGCCAGGCCGCGAAAGGGACGAGAGGGACCGGAAGTCCGTCTACTTCACGGACCCGGACGGCCACAAGTTCGAGTTCCATACCGGGACGCTTGCAGACCGGCTGGATTATTATCGGCAGGAAAAGCCCCATATGACGTTTTATGAGTGAAAAGAAGCATGCAGCCCGGTCAGGGCGGCATGCTTCTTTAAGATCTTCAAGACTGAACCGGCACTGCACGGAATCCGCGCATCTGGCCGAGGATCAGTGCGCCGACGGTCTGGACGGCGGATTTGGCGATGACCTGGCTGAGGATGGCGACCGGGACGGCTTCCCACGGGATGAATCCGGCGCCGATCGGGCTCATGCCGACGATGACGAAGACGGCCGAGTCCAGGATGCCGCCGACGATGCCGCTGTAGAACACGCGCCAGACGAACGATACCTTCAGGCGGGAATAGATTTCCGTATCCGCCGATTCGGCGATGATGAACGCGAGCGCGGAAGCGGCAACGATCGCGAGCGTGTCCCCGAGGATAAAGGAGACCGTCGCGGACAGGACGAGCGCGATGACAATAAACATGTATGTCTTCTTGCGGCCGTACTTGTTCTGGACGAGGTCACGGAAGATGAACGTCGCCCCGGCAAACAGGGTACCAACCGGGATGATGAAGATGCCGAATTCAAGCGGCATCAGCGCGGCGGTCGCGACATTGGCGATGACGATGGAGATGAGGTAAAGGAAGATTCTCATGGCAACAATACCTCCTCAGCCGACCCGCCCGCGGGGAGGACGGTTCCGCTCTTCTTCTCCAAAAAGGTTTCAAGGCCCTTCCTGCGCAGGCGGCATGCCGGGCACTCACCGCAGCCGTCCGCCTGGATGCCGTTGTAGCAGGTGAGCGTCTTCGTGCGGACGTAGTCCAGTTTCCCAAGTGAGTCCGACAGTTCCCAGACCTGCGATTTGTCGAGCCACATAAGCGGCGTGTGGATGACGAACTGGCCGTCCATTGCCAGGTTGAGCGTGACGTTCAGCGATTTCACGAATGCATCGCGGCAGTCGGGATAGCCGCTGAAGTCAGTCTCGGAGACGCCTGTGACGATATGCTTCGCGCCGATCTGGCGGGCGAGGATCCCTGCGAATGAGAAGAAAAGCAGGTTCCGCCCGGGTACGAATGTGGACGGGAGCCCCCCGTCCTCGCCGTCAACGACTTCAATCCCGGTATCCGTCAGCGCGCTCGGCGCAAGCTGGCCGATCAGCGACATGTCGAGGATATGGTGCTTCACGCCGAGCTCTTCGGCGATGTCTTTTGCGCATTCGATTTCGAGGGCGTGGCGCTGTCCGTAGTCGAATGTCGCGGCCTCCACTTCTGCGAAGTTTTCCAATGCCCAGAACAGGCAGGTCGTGCTGTCCTGGCCGCCGCTGAACACGACGACCGCTTTTTCTTGTTTCACGATTGATAAGTCTCCTTTGAGTGAAAACAGCGGGGAGGTGGGAGTTGCCTGGTCTTTCAGGCGGTCTGCTTGGTCTTTCGCTTGGCCTGCCTGGTCTTTCATGCCGGCTTCTTGGACTCTCGTTGTCTCACCCGCTGTTTCCCTTAGTTTTTTAGAGAAGGTCGCTAAGAACTTCTTCCGAATCGGTCAGCGGTTGTCGATTGTCTCCGGATTCATGTCATGATTCATAAGCCGGTAGCTGGCGATTTCCTCATACTTCGTGCCCGGACGGCCATAGTTGCACCACGGGTCGATCGAGATGCCGCCGCGCGGCGTGAACTTGCCCCACACCTCGATGTAGCGCGGGTCGAGCAGCTTGATGAGGTCGTTCATGATGATGTTCACGCAGTCCTCGTGGAAGTCGCCGTGGTTGCGGAAGCTGAACAGGTACAGCTTCAGCGACTTGCTTTCAACGAGTTTCTTATCCGGGATAAACGAGATGTACATCGTCGCGAAATCCGGCTGTCCGGTGATCGGGCACAGGCTCGTGAACTCCGGGCAGTTGAACTTCACGAAATAATCGCGGTTCGAGTGGAGATTATCGACCGCCTCCAGCACTTCCGGCGCGTATTCGGTCGAGTATTGGGTATTCTGATTCCCCAGCAGGGTCAGATCTTTCAGTCCTTGTTCTTGGCTTCTGCCGGACATGATAAAAAAGCCTCCTTGTGCAATGCGCCCGGCATGCACGAGAGAGGCTTGGTGGGTCCCATAAAAAACAAAAAGCCGTGTCCGGCATGGACATGGCCTGAATCGTCATGAATCCATAGTTTTTTATAGAGGGTATCCGCTATGAACCTCTCCCGGCGAGTCCGGGCATTGAGTTGTCGCTATTATCATATAGAAATTTTTGGGGACGGTCAATGGTTGGCGGGGGGATCACACGATGAATCGGGTGAACCAGGCGATATACTTGGCGCCCCACAAAAACAAAAACTGCGCCAGAATCGTGCCGCATAGCCTGGAGGCAATCATCATGATGGACATGCTTTTCAGCTGTATGTAGCTTCCCCTGCGATTGACAACGTCGTCAGCGATTACGGAAATTTTCGGATCGATAAAAATAACGAGAAGAATCGTGGCGATTCCATTGATCAGACCGGAAGCCATGACGGCGGTGGCCGCTCTTTCAGGTGCCAGCAGGGCAGCGTACAGGGCGCTCAGGACGCCTATTGTATAGATGGCCGTGATGAGCATGTTGATGAAAAACAGCCGGATCGGGAACTCTTTGAACTTGACCCCTTTCAGATACTGAACTCTTGGGAAGCTGAAATGGTTCAGTCCCCTTCTGATGTACTGCGGGGAGAGAAGCCTCTTCATCAGGGAAGGGACAGACCCTTTTTCCGCAGACAAGTGAATGATCGCCCTTGAAAATAATGCGGTGAATGTCGGCAGCAAGAGGATTCCGAAAAGCGTTCCGGCAGTGGAAGCTCCGATCAGCATGCGGAACTGGACTTCCACAAATTCCAAGGCGTTCTCTTTCGGAGCCGTGTCGATCAGACTTCCGGTGAAAGGCTGCTGCATCATATTTGCCAATCTGGACACGATCACCATGATATTAAAAAGAGACAAAGCGGACGCGATCATCTTGACCCTTGCTCCTGAAAGCCGGACGGCATAGGCAAGCGTTTCGATGGAGTGGATAATAAAAATGAACAGAATGATGAAAATCAGTTTTCCTGTGAAATAATCCATGTATTCTCAGCTCACTAATAGAATTGACAAGCCAATTGCAAGACAAGTTTATCATACATCTTATCTGTGCTGGAAATTCATGGGCGGGACGGGGGCCGGGCAGTTTTGTTTGGCAAGTGCGCTTCCTGAGATACACTTTACCTAACAACGTCTGGGGGGAGAACGATGGACATTTACCGGAGCAGCCAGGCATTTCCGGCGGGCAACAAGTTTTTCAGCCTGAAGGTGAACCGTCCTGGCCTGGTCAATCAAGACAAAGACAGCGACGACTATTCTTTCGGGCCGCTGGCGCGGTTCGATCACGCGACGATCAGGAAGGGCACGAAGATCAGGATGCATGAGCATGTGAACGATGAGATCCTGAGCTATATCGGTTCAGGTCAGATGCTGCACCGCGATTCCGACGGGGAGGAAGAGCTGCTTTCGCCCGGACGGCACATGATGATGAATGCGGGCAGGAGCTTTTTCCACGAGGAGTCGGCGCCGCAAGAAGATGTGGAGATGCTGCAGATTCTGATCCGGCCGGAAAAGGCGGACTTGGAACCGAGCGTCCGGTTCTGGAAGGCAGGAGAGCCGGATGAGGACGGCTGGACGCTCATCGGAGGGCCGGCCGGGACTGGTGCACCGCTTGAGATCCGCCAGCGTGTAGCGGTTTATGATGCAAAGGCGGAAGCAGGAGCGGAACTCATGGTACCGGAAATGGAAGGTTATACGCCGTGGCTCTATGTATTCCAGGGCAGCATCCAAGCCGGCGGGGAAGTCCTTGGGAAAGGGGACGGGGTGAGCGGAGCGGCTCGGGAGCTGTCAGGGCTGGCGGTCCTTGAGCCTGCAGTGCTCGTGCTGTTCCTCGTGGATGTCGATGCGGAAATGACCGACTCAGGGACGATCAGCGGAATCAAAAGGATGTAAAAAGGCAGCCGGTCCACGGGGACGGCTGCCTTTTCTATATGGATTACGAAACCACCTGGATGCCGGTCTCTTCTTCGCGTTCCTTTTGCATCTTCTTGAACTTCCGGTCGAGCACAAAGTTGGCAAATGGCACGAAGGCGGCCGCGATGCCGAGCACCGACCAGATGATGTTCCAACGGACTACGATCTGAGCCAGGAGGAGGGCCAAGAGGTAGGTGACGAATATACCGCCGTGGATGGCGCCGACGATTGAAACAGCCAGAGGCATGCCGGCCATATATTTCAGCGGCATGGCGATAAACAGCAGCACAAGCAGCGATACACCGTCCGCGATCCCCACGGCCCGCACGAATTTCAGTGCAGTGATGGACAATGGATTCTCCTCCTTTCGTTTCTTTTCTCTCAGTATAGGGGAAACTCAGGAGGGTGTCGGTCGGTGTGCTCAATGTTGAGCAGAAGCTTTGACGAATTGGTGAAAAAGAGTTATCTTGAATTCAAGGTATATAACAAAGGAGTGTTGAGTGATGGGTAAACTTGAAGGCAAAGTGGCAGTCGTAACCGGCGGAGCTTCCGGCATCGGAAAAGCATCGGCCCTGCTGTTCGCTAAAGAAGGCGCGAAGATCGTCATCGCCGACCTGAACGAAGAAAAGGGTCAGGCGGTAATGGAAGAGCTGACGAACTCCGGCACTGAAGCACTCTTCGTGAAGACGAACGTCACAAGTGAAGATGACGTACAGAACCTGTTCAAGGAAGCGGCAGGCCAATTCGGCCAAGTCGATGTCGTTTTCAACAACGCAGGCATCGGCGTCAACAAGCCATCCGATGAACTGACCTACGAAGAATGGCGCAAGACAGTAAGCGTCGACCTCGACGGGGTATTCCTCGTTGCGCGCGAAGCATTGCGCGGTTTCCTGAAAACAGGCGGCGGTGTCATGGTCAACACGGCATCGATGTACGGACATGTCGGTGTCGCGCAAAACGCGCCGTATGCCGCTTCGAAGGGCGGCGTCGTCAACCTGACACGCGGCTTGGCAGTTGAATACGCGGACCGCAACATCCGCATCAACGCCATCTGCCCGGGCTTCATCGACACGCCGATTATTCCGGAAGAGATGAAGGATGGTCTGAAAGCGGCCACTCCGGTTGGACGTCTTGGCCAGGCGGAAGAAATCGCGAAAGCGGTCCTGTTCCTCGCATCCGACGACTCCAGCTTCATGACCGGCTCCAGTCTGATCGTCGACGGCGGATACACGGCACAATAATGTGGAAATCGGCAAGCCCCCGAACCAATTTGGTTTCGGGGGCTTGTTTCATTTCACCAGCTTGGGTATCCACCGGATGTAGACCAGTTCCCCTGCGAGCTCCACGATGGTCTGTGTGACGATGACCGCCGCGACCAACGTGCTTGCCTCGCCGGGAAGTGACAGCGCGAGCGGAAGGACGACGAGCGAGTTCCGTGTGGCCCCGCTAAAGGCCAGAGCGCGGCCCGCCCCGTTATCGAGCCCCATCTGCTTGGCGACCCATCGTGAGATCACCGGCATGATGGCCATGAAGGCGATATAGAGCGGAATGACTTTGATGATTTGATCGATAAAGACCGAGACTTTGCCGATCTGGGACGCGACGACGACAAAAAGGGTCAGTGCCATGAACGGAACGGGCAGCCATGCCGATAAGCCGACAAGCCGGTCACCCGCAGCTGATCTGCGCGCAAACAGCTGGACGGCGATGGCGATGCCGAGCGGAATCACGATCAAACCGACAAACGCCTCCAGAAATGGGCCGGATTGGACGATGCCTGTCGCGGTCTCACCCATGAACAGCCAGAGGTAGACCGGCAACAAAAGCATTTGGGTGATGAAGAGGATCGGCGTGGACATCAGGACCAGTTTTTCGTTTCCCCTGCCGAGCGCCGTGAACACAATGACGTAATCAATGCAGGGCGTCAGCAAAACGAGGAAGAACCCGAGCAGAAGCGGCGTGTTGTCCGGCAGGAATCCCGAAAGAATCCACACCACGGCCGGGACGGCAATATAATTCGTGAGCAATACCGCAGCCAGATAACGGCGGTTCCCGAACGCATCTCTCAGCGACACAAACGGAATCTGCGAAAACATGCTGTACATGAGAATCGCGATAATGATCGAAATGGACCCGCCGTTTTTTTCGGCAAGATCCGGCGCCAAGAGCCCGAATCCGAACGCCGCGGCAAGGACAGCGACGTAGAGCAGCACCTGGTGATTCTCTAATTTCTCTCTGTTTAACATCGTCATGATCCCCCAGTGGTGATGGACTATATAGCCACTGTATCATAGGGATCCGCAGGCTGGACGATGTTGGGACACACAAAAGAGCCTCTGATTCGGCATGACCGGAATCGGAGGCTCTTTAATTATTTCATACGCGAACATCATTGAATTACGGACGTAAAGCGCATAAATAAATCAATCCATTATTCTGGCTGTACGGCGGATCATCATTTCTCCGGACTGTACATCGAACCGTTCGACGGTCCGTTCCCCGGATTGGCGGTGGTAGACGACTTTCATGAGGCAGCCTTTTTCCTGGCTGAAGGCGTGAATGGTCACTCGCTTCGTTTCATCATAAATGTGTATGGGAACGTAGCCGGCGGTTGCTTCCTGCTCGTCCATCCAATCAGCCAGCATGCTGTCGGTTAGTTTGGCCAAGGGTCTTGGGTCTTCCATGGACCGTCTTCCTTTCAACTTAAGTGTAGTAAACATATTGGTTTTAACATAAATAGGAAAGGGTCAGTTTTCCAGAAAATGAGAAGGTCAGATGTGAGATGAATTCTCCTTAATCCCTTCACACTTTATCTGTCTGAAAAGTGCTACACTAAAAGAAAAATTGCGTGATTTGGAGGAATGGGAATGAAAACACTCTGGCATGGAGGATCGTTCGTAACGATGGAACAGGAAGGGCATACGGTCGAGGCCGTGCTCGTGGAGGACGGCCGGATTGCCGCGACCGGTACATACGAAGAGCTGAAGGCTCAGGCCGACCGGGAGGAAAATGTCGGCGGGGCGGTTGTCTATCCGGGGTTTGTCGATACGCATATGCATCTGATCGGCCACGGCCGGCAGCTTTTGAGCAACAATCTATCCGCGGTGACGTCATCGGACGAGCTGCTTGAAACCATGCGGAAGGCGGCGGAGTCGGTCCCGGAAGGCTCATGGGTGCTCGGCGAGGGCTGGGATGAGAATCTGTTCCCGGACCGGCACGTCCCGACGCTTGCGGAACTGGATGCCGTGACGGACAAGCCGATGATGCTGAAGCGCACATGCCGCCACATGCTGCTCGCGAACTCGGCGGCGCTGCAGCTTGCCGGCATTACGAAAGAGACCCCGGATCCGGAGGGGGGCGTCATCGTCCGGGACGCTGACGGAAATCCGACCGGCTTCCTGAAGGAGGACGCCCAGGATCTGGTCGAGACGATCATCCCGCATCCGACAGAGGAAGCGATCCGCACTGCGCTTGAAGCGGCAGTGGATGATCTCGCAGCAATGGGGCTGACGGGTGGCCATACGGATGACCTCGGCTACTTTGGCGGCTACGAAAATCCGATGAAGGCGTTCCAAGAGGTGCTCGGTGAGGGCAAGCGGAAGTTCCGCGCCCATCTGCTGCGCCGCTCCACAGTGTTCGATGACATGATGAAAGCGGATGTGGCTTACAGCGAGTGGGCGGAGCCGGGCGCGATGAAGTTCTTTATCGACGGTGCGCTCGGCGGCAAGACGGCTGCGCTGTCGGAGGACTACTCGGATGACCCGGGCAACCGCGGCACGTTCGTCCTTACACAGAACGAGACGGAAGAATTGGTGCGTCTTGCGCGCAGCCACGGCGAGGCGATCGCAGTGCACGTGATCGGCGATGCGGCAGCGGAGATGGCGATCGAAGCAATCGAGAAATACCCATGTCCGGAAGGCAAGCGGGACCGGCTGATCCACGTGTGCGTGCTGCGCGAAGATCTGGTGGACCGCATGGAGAAGCTCCCGATCATCCTTGATATCCAGCCGATCTTCGTCGGCTCGGACTTCCCGTGGGTGGCGGAGCGCCTTGGGCCGGAGCGGCTGGAGTGGGCCTACGCCTGGAAAAAGCTCATGGACCGCGGGTTCATCTGCGGCGGGGGCTCCGACACGCCGGTCGACTCTCCGGATCCGCTCCTTGGCATCTACACGGCCGTTGCCAGAAAGCTTCCGGATGACCCGAAAGAAGGCGGCTACCTGCCGGAAGAGAAACTTTCCCGCTACGAGGCGCTCCGCCTTTATACGACGGAAGCGGCGAAAGTGCTTGGCCAGGAAGACATCCGCGGCAAGATCGCACCGGGCCACTTCGCAGATTTCACCGTTGTCGATTCCGACCTGGAGCGCGTGGCGGAAGACGATATCGTCAGGGCGAATGTCGTCATGACGGTCGTCGACGGGGACGTCCAGTTCAGGAAGTGAGGGAACGGGAGAAGCGGAGCGTTGGTAACACTCGCGGCGGGTTGCGTAACACCCATTCCCGGCCGTTGCCAGCTCCAATCCCGGCACTCGGGCGTGCGATTTCGTCATTCACGTCCCCGGTTTCGTCATTCGTTGCCTGAGTCTCGTCATTCACGACTCAGGTTTCATCATTCAGAAAGAACATCTCGTCATTCGCGAAAATCGCTCCACCCATCCAGACGGCCGGCCTCATCGATTCCGGCTGCACATCAATAGGAGGGATGGCCATGACTTCGATGGCACGCCCAATCCGCGATTATCTCCCGGGGCTGCTCGTCCTGGCTGGCGGGCTGTATACGGTGTATTACTACTATATGTACTGGCTCCGGGTGTACGGGGCGCTCTGTATTCCGGGCTATGGTGATCCGATCAAGGTGGAAGTGACGCAGGGGATCTGGATCCGGCTGGATGCGATCCTGTTCCCGACGGTGTTCGGGGTGATCCTGACGCTGCTCGGGGTCATGCTCATCTGGAAAAAGAAATTCGGGGCGGCTGTTGTGGCGTTTGTGCTGAGCGCGACGGTCATCAACTGGCCCGCTTTCATCCTCATTGCCGGCGGTGCCCTGCTTGGTCTGCTGTTCTGGCGGAAGAACTTGTTGCCGACCATCGATCTTCCCGATAAGACGATGGAATGGGTTGATGCGGAAGTCGGTTTATCCGTACTCAAATCGTTTCGGCGTCTTCCGTCGGAGGGACTCGCCTACTCGTTCCGCAATGAAAACGGCGAACACTTTGTTGTGAAAGAAACGGTCTCGGAACAAGCGGCAAAGCGGGAAATGAACGCCCTGACGGTTGCCGCCGACCGCGATCTTCCTGCCCCGGAAGCGAAAGCCGCCGAAGGCCGGTTCCTGCTGATGGCCCAAATGGAAGGATACCCATTTTTGCAGCCGCTCGATTTTGAGGCTTGGACTGATGAAATTGCGGGTATATTAACCACCACCCACACGGCCCGGATGCCGGAAGCGAAGGCACTCCGGCGGGCGGCAGAACCTGTCATTCCCGGCTGGGCAATCGACCGCGCCATCTGGGAGCGGGCCGCGCAAATTTTCCGGGAGGAAATGGCGGGTGCCGTTCCGGCCTTTGTCCATGGGAGTTTTGAGCCGGCCAATGTACTGTTCAGGGATGGCCGGGTGACCGGTCTGACAGGCTGGGGCCAGGCGGGCAGCGGGCCGGCACAGCTTGACGTCGGCCGGATGCGTGTCGCGCTCGAGTTGATCCACGGCGGAAACGTCGCGGATCGGTTCCTGGGCACGTATAAAAATTTGTCGAAAGACCGAAGCTTTAAATACAGCAGGTATTGGGACCTTCTGGCGGTGTACGGCTGGCTGGAACAGGATCCGGGCAGCATCGCCTCCCATTGGAGACGGTTCGGCATCACGACCCTTTCCGAGGATGAAGTGATGCGCCGCCTTGAACGGTTCGTGAAAACCCTGATAGACAAGGAGTGAGGCAGTGAAGGATATCGGGATCCTTCTCCTGTTTATCGTCCCCGGCGCCATCATTGCCGTGACAGGGGCCGGCGCTGAATCCATGACGCTCAAAATCAGTTCCATGCTGCTTGCCGCGGTGCTCATAGTCGTGGCACTGGTTGCGGGGATTCAATCCGTTGCCCAAAACAGGGAGAAATACAGTAAACGATAAAAATTCTGTTTATTTTGGTTATTTCTCTGGTGAATAGGGAATGCTTCACGATAAGTCGTTCCGCTGGTGCGGGGCGGCTTTGCTGTGTCGCAAAACAGCCGCCACCCTTCATGGATGGCGGCTGCTTTCATTTTTCCTTCTGACGGTTGTCAGGCTGACCGTTCTTCTTGCCCGCGGCGTCCGCACGCTTGAACTCATCCTGATACAGCACTTCCTGTGCGTCGCGGAGACCGTTGTTGGTCTCTGCCATGCGCTCGTGCGGTTCCCGGTTTCCTTTCTTCATTTCAAACACTCCCTTCGAATCCATAGGTTCTCCCGTTACAGAACCGCTTAAACGTGGTACAACGGAGTAAGGAAGGAGCGGATACGGATGAAAGACGGAAAAACCCGCGCGGACGTAAAGCCCGGCCAGCGCGTGAAAATCGTACTCAAGAAAGATCAGCGCACGGGCACGCTGACCGAAGGGACCGTGAAAGATCTCCTCACGAATTCACCGACCCATCCCCATGGCATCAAGGTTCGCCTGGAGGACGGACAGGTCGGGCGCGTAAAGGAAATCATCGAATAAGGGAAATGGCGCATGCGGACTGCCGCATGCGTTTTTTTGTACCTTAACAAAGTTCTAAAACGTGCTTCATACGCCCTTCATACGGAAGGGGTATGGTGAAGGCAAACGGTGGCGGAAGGAAGAGCGGACACAGGGAGGCTGTGCGATGAGACGGCTGTTGGTGATCGGGCTTGCGACGTTGTTCTTTTCGGGATGCATGGTGGATGTGACCGCGCCGGTAAAACAGGCACCGCCGGAGCAACAGGTGGAGGCGGCTGCCCTGCAGCCGGCCGTACTGGCGGAAGTTCCGTCCTATTACGGAGATTACCGGCCGGGTCAGAGAATCACCGATGACCGGCGGCTCAGGAAGACCGGCGAGGTGATGCGCGACAGCCTCGGCGAGATGGAAGTACTGAAGGCGACCGGCCAGCAGAAGCGGGTGAACACAGGACCGGCAGAACTGACGATCAGGGAAACGAAGCTCCTCCGCTATGAGCCGGAATCCAGTGAATCCAGCCTGGCGGGGAAGTTTACGCCCGAGCCGGAGTTTGAGTTCGTCAAGCTGTTTGTAGAGGTCCGGAACATCGGGGATGAGCCCATTCATTTTAATCCTCTCGCTGAAATCAACACCGACAAGGGGGAGGCGCTCCTCTGGAAAAACGACATCTACCAGGAAGGACTTGGCGGGGAGATTCCGCCTGGCGAGGTGAAGGCCGGCAACATCGGGTTTATCCTGGAAGACGCGAATGTACAAGTGCTGTCTCTGAAAACGGGCGTTGTCGTCCGGGCCGCAGACGGGAAGCTTGCGGACGCGAGGGAGGTCGAGATCAGGTTCTAACACATTACTGCATCATTCGGGGGGAAATCAGGTGGAGGAGGTGCGATGGATGCTCTTCATGAAGCAGTGGCGATTCCTATTTCGCAGGACGGGTCAGGAGAATCGGGAACCCGGCCGGCTCCGTAAACGCAAAGTCGGTGTACCGGTCATGCGGAGAGGCTAAGGAAATATGTCGCATGCCAATTGACACGCGTCTGTTTGACCGGATGTGACTTCCGAAACGTCCGGAAATATCATTGGAGACTATTCTCCTAATATCAGGGTTTTTCTTAACAATTTCATATAATCCGCTTCACAATTCCTTCATATCCGCGCCGTATCGTGGGTTTGTAGAGATTGATGGAGGAGGAAATCGGATGAAATGGTTTAAGAAATTCGCACCGATTGCACTGGCAGGAGCAGTGGCAGTTTCGGGTGTCACGGCAGGGGCAGGGGAAGCGACGGCGAAAGGCCCGGGGAATAACCAGGCGAAAGTGAAGAATGTCATTTTCCTGATCGGTGACGGAATGGGCGTATCCTACACATCGGCATACCGCCAGATGATGGACGACCCGAGGACGAAAGAACTGGAGCCGACGGCATTTGATCCGTACCTGGTCGGCCAGCAGACGACCCATCCTGATGACCCGAACGAGACGATCACCGACTCGGCATCCGCGGCGACCGCGATGGCCGCAGGCATCAAAACATACAACAACGCGATTTCGGTGGATAACGACGAGTCCGAGGTCAAGACGGTGCTTGAGGCGGCAAAGGAAAAGGGCAAGGCGACCGGCCTTGTCGCCACTTCCGAGATCACCCATGCGACGCCTGCATCGTTCGGGGCGCATGACATCTCCCGGAAAAACATGAATGCGATCGCGGACGATTATTTTGATGAGAAAATCGGTGATTCACATAAAGTGGACGTCCTGCTCGGTGGCGGGACGGACCTGTTCAAGCGGGCCGACCGCGATCTGACGGAAGAATTCCAGGAGTCCGGCTATTCGTATGTGACGGACCGGGAAGCGCTTCTGGAAAATGATGATGAGCAGGTGCTCGGCCTGTTCGCGCCGGCCGGCCTGCCGAAGATGATCGACCGCGACGAGTCGGTGCCGTCCCTCCGCGAAATGACGGAATCGGCGATTGACCGCCTGAGCGGTGACAAGGATGGTTTCTTCCTGATGGTCGAGGGCAGCCAGGTGGACTGGGCGGGCCATGACAACGACATCGTCGGGGCGATGAGCGAGATGAGGGACTTTGAAGAGGCGTTCAAGGCAGCCCTGGAATTCGCCAAAAAGGACAAACACACTTTGGTGATCGCAACAGCCGACCACTCGACGGGCGGCTTCTCGATCGGTGCGGACGGCATCTATAACTGGCATCCGGAACCGCTCCTGGCGGCAAAGCGCACGCCGGACTTCATGGCGGAGGAAATCGCGGACGGCCGTGATGCAGGTGAAGTGCTCGGGGAGTACGTAGACCTTGAGTTGACGAAAGAAGAGATTGCTTCTGTGCGTGATGCCGCCGAAAAAGGCAGCGTGACCGGAATCGACAATGCGATCGAAGAGATCTTTAACGAGCGCTCGTTCACGGGATGGACAACGGGCGGCCATACAGGCGAGGACGTACCGGTTTATGCATTCGGGCCGCAACGGGACAAGTTCTTTGGGCAGCTTGACAATACCGACCATGCGAAGATCATCTTCGACTTGCTGAAGGCGGATGTGAAGATCGAAGACAAGTGATCAGTGCATGGGATCAGGAGGAATCGTGATGAAACGGACAACTTTGATCATCGGTCTGGCGGCACTGCTGCTTGCGGGCTGTACAGGGGAAAAGGCAGAAACCGAACATGCCAGGGAAGCGCAGAAAGTGGCGGCGGCCGCACTTCCGGCAGCTGAAGAGCAAAAAGCTCCGGCCTTCTATGAGGGCTACCCGGCCAGCCCGCAGGTGACGGACGATCGGTTGCTTCAGCAGCCGGGCGGGACAATCCGCGACAGCCGCGGTGAGGCGGAACTGCTTAAAAACGGCGAGAAAAAACAAATCAAAGCCGGTCCGGTCGAACTGACCGTCCATGAGACAAAGCTGTTCCATTATTATCCTGACTACAGCCTGATCGATTTCTATCATGCATACACCCACGAGACGGACTTCCCGGTCGCCAAATTGTTCGTCGAAGTGACGAATACCGGGGACGCACCTGTCAACTTTGGCCCGGTCGCCGTTCTGGAGACCGAAACCGGGGAAAACAAGCTCTGGGAGGACGACATCTATCTCGAAGAGCTCGGTGGTGAAATCGCCCCGGGCGAAACGAAAAAGGGAAGTGTCGGATTTATCCTGGAAGACGGGACTGCCGATCATCTGACTGTCAGAACAAGCGATGTATTTGACGTGAAAGGCGAAAAACTCTCCCGAGGCGAGGAGTTTGAGCTCCGGCTGGGCGATGGTGAAGAGGAATAGGCAATAAAAAACGCATGCGGGCTGCATGCGTTTTTTTTAATGGAGTGCCGTCGCGAAAATGCGAGTTGCGGTCGCGAAATCACATGCTGCGGCCGCGAACCGGACATTATTCCAAAATGCACATAAATACACGCATGCCAAAGGCACGCGTGTTCAGGCTGTCTGCTGTTTCCGGATTTTCCGCTCGGTGA
This sequence comes from Bhargavaea sp. CC-171006, assembly GCF_009761675.1. Lineage (GTDB taxonomy): Bacteria > Bacillota > Bacilli > Bacillales_A > Planococcaceae > Bhargavaea > Bhargavaea changchunensis. The sequence continues at coordinate 139,887 of NZ_QUZH01000012.1, read as the reverse complement.
TCCAGTTGCCGATGATCCCGATCCAGAGAAAGCCCACGAACCACCAGCGATAGTCAGCGTAAAAGTCCCTTCCGATATCAAAAAACGCCAGCGCCACCGGGATCACGCCGATGATCATCAGTGCAAAAAAGAAATTGCTCAGTTTTTTCATGACTTCACCTGCTTTCAGGTTGCTGGGCCGGGAGCGCGCATAGTTTTCTATGCGCGGTTCCAGAAGTTCTATGCGCGCTCATCGTGTTTCTATGCGCGGTTCCACCCATTCTATGCGCACACACCGCCCGCCGGCCCTCCCGTGATGCAGACTTTATTCTACACGAAATAAGGATTGCGGGTTACCGCCGGTTGTGCAATAGTTGGAAACAACAAGAGACAATGGGGGCGCCTGAGATGAAGCAGAAGGGGCAAGTATTGGGTTTTATCGGGATTGTAATCTTCATTCTGTTTCTGTCGGCGCCTTTGCTGGTGATGGTGCTGTTCGCCGGCGGGCAGGCTTGGATGCCGGTCGCAGCGGCGGTAGTTCTTACGGTGATTTTATTGTTCGGCTTCGCCATCTTTGGTGTCCGGCAGAGAAAGATTGTATTCGGCATTCCGCTCATATTGATCGTCATCGGTTTTCTCATCGCTGCGCCGGGACTCTACAAGTTGACGAAGCCGGTCGTGCAGGCCGACGGAGTGGACCTGTATGAGTACGCGCCGTTCCTCGAAGGAACGAAAGCGGCGTCGCTGAACGGGCCGGCTTCCTTCAAGGTGGAAGGTGACCTCCCTGTAATGGATGGTGCTACGGCGCTTTATCCGCTGTATGCCTCGTTCGCGCAGGCGGTGTATCCGGAAAAAGACTACGACCCGTACATGAGTGAAGTGATGTCGAGCCGGACCGGCCAGGCGTACGAGAGCCTGATCAATGGCGAAGTGGATATCATCTTCGTTGCCGGTCCATCGGATGCCCAGAAAGAACGGGCAAGACGGGCCGGAAAAGAACTGGAGCTCACGCCGATCGGCAAAGAGGCGTTCGTCTTTTTCGTCAATGAAAGCAACCCGGTCGAAGGGCTGACCCAGGAAGAAATCCGCGGCATCTACTCCGGCAAGATCACCAACTGGAAGGAAGTCGGCGGCAAGGGCACGGAGATCCGCGCCTACCAGCGTCCGCCGGACAGCGGCAGCCAGACGGCACTCGAAGCATTCATGGGCGATACGCCGATCATGGTGGCGCCGACCGAACAGACCGCAGACCTCATGAGCGGCATCATAGAAGATGTCGCCGACTACCGCAACTACGGCGGCGCGATCGGCTACACATTCCGTTTTTATTCGCAAACAATGATCGGCGATGATAAAGTCCGGCTGCTCGCGGTCGACGCTGTGGAACCGACGGCGGACAACATCCGATCAGGCGACTATCCGATCGTCAGCGAACTGTACGCCGTCACCGCCGGCACCGATAACCCGAATGTCAAACCGTTCATCGACTGGATCCTGTCGGAGGAAGGGCAGGAAATTGTGGAGAGGACGGGGTATGTGGGAATCGGTAATTAAATTGGCAGACTGAACCCGGTCACGTGTGTGGCCGGGTTTTTAGAATCCATAATTGTCACTTATAAGTGACATGTGTATAATATAAGTGACAAGTTTCCGGTTGGAGGGACTTTTGTGAAGGACGTGACACTGAAGAACGCGGTGAAGCTGAAACGGATCGAACGGGGCGAGATGACTCAGGGGGAACTGGCCAAACGGGTAGGGGTGACACGCCAGACGATGAATCTGATCGAAGCCCAGAAATACAACCCGACGATAAAAGTCTGCCTGCAGATTGCAAAAGTGCTGGATGCGAAATTGGATGAACTGTTCTGGATGGAGGATGAGGCATGAAATTGTTATTTACGTATCTGCCGGCATTGGGCCTTCTGCTGCTCCTCTTGATTCTTGAGAACTTAATCCTGAAATGGACGGCGATCGTTGCCGGAGCGGTGCTGATTGCCGCGGCCAAGTGGCAGCGGTCGAAGATGAAGGAAGAGGAGATTGAATACGATGACCGGGTCAATGGGAACATCACCAAGTGGTCTCTCAGGACCTTGTTTGTGATGAATGCCCTGCTGCTCGCAATGCTTGCCCTGGATAATTGGGGCACTGTACCCGTGGAATTGTCTTCGGACACCCTATTCGTGTATGTGCTGATCTCCTTGTTCGTGCCTTTTTACATCATCCCGGCCATTGTAAAGCGATTTTAAGGAGGGAGACGGATGACTGTCGATCTGATTGTGTTTGGGCTGATTTTCCTTGTCCTGGGTTATTTGATCGGAGTGAAGAAAATGACTTTTCTTCTTGCGGGGTTCAATGAGCAGCGTGTGCGCGACAAGGACAGACTCGGCCGGCTTGTGGGCGGCGCAATGGGAGCTTTGGGCGCCATCATGCTGATGGCGGGGTTGTTCGGAGCAGAGCCTGCCCAGCCGCTTCTCGTCGGAAGTGTGATCGTGATGCTGTTGCTTGTCGTCTACGTCAATGCCAAAATGGTGGAATGAAGAAGAAAGCGGTCGGGAATCCGGCCGCTTTCTTTAATTTTTTCTCACACAACCTACCGTTTTCCACGCCACACATCCGACCAGCGTTCCGAATGTATTCAGGATCACATCGTCGACATCTGTCGTGCGGCCGAGGAAATACTGGACCGCTTCCACACTGCCCGACAGCAGCAGGCCGAGGAGCGTTCCCTTTAAAATCAAATGCCGTCGGACGGTCCTTCTCGCCGCGAACAGGAATCCGAACGGCACAAACAGCAAGATGTTGAGCCCGATATTGCGGAGCGGAACGGCCGGACCTTCCGCGTTCACAATCATTTCCGACATGCTGTGAAATGGAATCAGATTGACGTTCTGTTCGCCGGCGGGTCCAAGGTCTTTCGGGTATAGCGTGATGAACATGATCGCCATGACGCTCAGCGCGAACAGAACGTTGACGAAAATCTGTTTCCGGCTCAGTCCCGGATTCCTCAGATGAAGAACGGCAAAGATCACCCCCGCGACGACAGCGGTGAACAAAAACAGCGGGATCACCCCATCAAACGCTCTCCAAAGCTGTTCCATGGCGGCACCTCCAGGTGAGAATACTCCCTGTCTACCCGGGAAGCGGGCGGGACATGCAGGGAGGAAATCAGGGAGCAAAACGAGAAAGGAAATGGGCGGAGAGCAAAGGGGGAGAGTGGATGATGGAACGTCCGGCCGAGCGGGATTCTTATTTTGCCAGAACAATTGAGGCACTGTCGGCATCCAACCTGGTTGAAGGAATCATCCAGTTGGGTTCTGGGGTAGAGGGGTATCGGGACGAACTTTCCGATATCGATTTGATGGTCGCCGCCTCCCGCGAAGAGGACGTGGAGGAGACTAAAGCGTATGTTCAACGGGTAATCCGTAATTTCGGGGCATTTTATATCAAGGAAAAACAGCTCGGCAATGACATCTTTCTGATCATCGCTTTCCTGGAAAACAGACTGGAATTCAATGTTTCCATCGTTCCGCGGGAGCTGTTGACGGTCAGGTCTCCTCTTTGGAAGGTGGTCGCCGACAAAACCGGCCGGGTCACGGAGAAAATGGCTGCCGAAGATCAGAAATTCCGTTCCCGGACAATGAAGTATGGAACGGGAGCTGATCTGCCATTCGAGTTCGTCTATGCTTCTTTGAGTTTTGATAAGGAACTCAAGCGGAATAATCCAATCTATGGCCTCAGGATGCTGGAAGAGATGAGGGAGTGCACGCTCATCATCCAAGCGCTGAACGAGAACAAGAAGCTGCACCAGTTCAAAGCTTTCGGTACGATGGATGCTGTTTTCATCGACAGGTATCTGTCCGCGTTTCCGAAGGGGAACAAGCCGGGAGAGTTGAGGGAAGCGGCAGTTAAACTGCGTCAACTGTTCGTTGTAACCATAGAGAAAAGTGATGTACTGTCACTAGAGCCTGAATTGAAGCGGCTTCTTCATTCGGAGGGCGGGGAATCAAAGGAGACGATCATATGAACACAAACTGGTGGAAAGCACTCGAGATGGACTATCCGATCATCCAGGCGCCGATGGCCGGTTCTACTACGCCGGGGTTTGTCGCGGCGTGCCTGGAAGCAGGGATTCTCGGTTCGCTAGGGGCGGGTTATATGACGGCGGAGGATACGCGGGCAGCAATCCGGGAGATCCGGGATCTCTCCGCTAAGCCGTTCAATGTGAACCTGTTCGTGCCGGAACGGCCGGAGCGGGACGAGAGGGTGATTGGAGAAGCGCACCGGGCATTGGAACCTTACCGGGAGGAACTCGGACTGCCGGGGGAAACACCGGCTCTGAGCGAGAGTGAGTTTTCCCGTCAGGTGGCCGTCTTGATCGACGAAGGCGTGGAGGTGGTGTCATTCACGTTCGGGCTACCCGATGAGGAGACGGTCCGGAAGCTGAAGGACGCAGGAGCCTTACTGATCGGTACGGCGACGACACCGGAAGAAGCAATGGAAGCGGAGCGGAGCGGGATGGACGCGGTCGTGCTGCAGGGGAAGGAAGCGGGGGGACACCGGGGCGCATTTCTGGATGACGACCGGTTCCTGGCGCTGCGCGAACTGCTCGGCGAGGCCAAACTGACGGTGCCGGTCATCGCAGCCGGCGGCATCCATGACGCGGAAACGGTCCGCGCAGCGCTGGATGCCGGTGCTTCCGCTGTCCAGGTCGGGACTGCGCTCCTTGTCACGGAGGAAAGTGGCGCGAACGACTTACATAAGGAAGCGATCCTGAAATCCTCCGAGGGGGAGACGGTGATCACCAAGGCATTCAGCGGCAAGAATGCCCGAGGGCTCAACAACCGTTTTATCGAGGAAATGGCAGAAGCCGCGATCGCGCCGTACCCCATCCAGAATGACCTGACGAAACCGATCCGCTCGGCCGCCGGCAAACAGGGCAAGACGGGTCTCTTGTCGCTCTGGTCGGGGGAGAGCGGATGGAAAGCCAGGCGCGGGAAGGTGTCCGAGATTGTCAAAAGGCTGATCGGAGAAGAGAAATGAAGTTCTATCGATTCGATGTGGGTACAGCGAAGCCGATTACGAACGGCGGATCCAATTTCACCATCCAGCCGTTTGTCCGCTCCGGGGGCCGCTACCAAACCGCGCTGATGACACTCGGGAAAAACGGTGTCATCGGGTATCATCAGGCCGCTGTGCCGCAGCTGCTGGTCGTGCTCGCTGGCAGCGGGACCGTCTGCAATGAAGAAAAGCGGCACGTCCCTGTCCGGGAAGGGTCGGCCGTCTTCTGGGACAAAGGCGAGTGGCACGAGACCCGCTCGGAAAAGGGGATGACCGCCCTTGTCATCGAGGGGGAGGACCTTACAGAGGATGACATCCTACTGGAAACACACTGAATCAATCCCTTCGCGCAACTGCCGCGGAGGGATTTTCTTCCGGGATGGATCTTTAACAAGCCCTCAACAATCTCTCAACATTCGATTGTTAAGCTCTCAGTTGAATGTATTTGAGTGGAGGGAACCGGAGTGAAGTTCAGGAATATTGTATGGACGGGTGTGGCAGCTGCCGGGCTGCTGATTGCAGGCGGACAAAGCTATAAGGTGCTCGGGGAGGAGCCGGCATTTTTCCAGTACCAGGGCGGTCATATGAACGTGTCTCAGATCGGACAGTATGACAGCGGCTCGGGGGAAGGCGGGACGGAGATCCTTGCCTATGATGAGAAGCTAAAGCGCGCGTTTGTGACAAACGGAGCGGAGTCGGCGATCGATGTGCTGTCATTCGAAAGGCTGGATTCCGGTGAATTCAGCATGATGAAGCGGCTGGACCGTATCCATCTTGCCGAGTTCGATATCCGGGATGTGGACGACATCACGAGCGTGGCGGCCCATCCTGAGCGTGACCTGGTCGCGCTGTCGGTTGTCAGCGATCCGAAGACCGATCCTGGCTACGTCGTTCTGCTGACGAAGGACGGAAAGTTCGTCGGAAAAATCGAGGTTGGTGCGCTGCCGGACATGGTGACGTTCACGCCGGATGGCAAGAAACTGCTGGCCGCCAACGAAGGTGAGCCGGCTGATGACTATTCGGTTGACCCGGAAGGCAGCATCTCGGTCGTTGACTTGGACACGCTCTCCGCAAAGACACTGACGTTCGAAGGCGTGCCGCTGGATGAAAACGTCCGGGTCGGTTCGAAGGGGACCGTCCTTCAGCAGCTGGAGCCGGAATACATTACGGTGTCGGAAGACAGCAAGAAGGCGTTCGTGACACTCCAGGAAAACAACGCCATCGCAACAGTCGACCTGGAATCTGACAGGATCATCGATGTCAAAGGGCTTGGCGTGAAGGACCACTCGCTCCCTGGCAACGAGCTTGACGGAAAAGAAAACGGCGAGACGAAGCTGGAGCGGCTGCCGCTCCTCGCCCTCTATATGCCCGATGCCATCGATACATTCTCTACCGGGGGCAAGACCTACATCGTGACGCCGAATGAAGGCGACGCGAGAGACTATGATGCGTATTCTGAAGAAGCCGAGATCGGCGAAATAGCTGACAAAATCAAACTCAACGCCGAGCACTACGAAGGCTATAACCAGAAAAAGCTGGACCGCCTGACGGACAAGGGGCTGCTGGATGCACTGGCGGACACGAAGATCACCCTTGAGAACGGATTAAATGAAGACGGTGACTATGAGGCGCTCTATACATACGGCGGACGCAGCTTCTCCATCTTTGACGCCGAGACGATGGAACTCGTCTATGACAGCGGCAATGAATTTGAGAAAATCACCGCCAAGGCTCTTCCGGAATACTTCAATACGACTAATGACGAAATCACGTATGACGGCCGCAGCTCTTCAAAAGGGCCGGAACCGGAAACCGTGGTGACCGGCGACATCAACGGCACGACTTATGCCTTCATCGCCCTCGAGCGCACGAGCGGCATTATGGCGTATGACCTGAGCCGCCCGGAAAAGCCGAAGTTCGTCACGTTCATCACGAGCCGTGACTTCAGTGAAGACGTGGAGGGAGACGTTTCTCCGGAAGGTCTTCAATTCATCCCGGGAGATGCCAGCCCGACCGGAAAGCCGCTGCTTGCAGCGACCCATGAAGTGTCGGGAACTGTCGCGGTGTACGAGTTCGACTCGCCCAAAGGAAAGAAGAATTAAATGCAGAAAGACTCCTCTCCCGGAACGGAGGGGAGTCTTGTTTTAAGGTTATTTCACCTGGGAAACCGTCAGCCCATCCCCGACCGGAATCAGCAGTGACTCTAGCTTTGGATGGTTCGAAACCGTTTCGTTGAAAGCTTTCATGATCCCGGTGTTTTGCGTAGGTGCTTTGGATTCGTCCGACACGGTGCCGCGAGCCAGGACGTTGTCGCAGACGATCAATGCGCCCTTTTCGGCGATCCGGATGCAGGCTTCGAGATAGTTCTCGTAGTTTTCCTTGTCGGCGTCGACAAAGAAAAAGTCGAATGTCTCGCCGCGATCGGCCAGCTTTTCGAGGCTGTCGAGAGCAGGGCCTATCATGTAGGTGACCCGGTCGCCGAAACCGGCTTTGGTGAGGTTGCTTTTGGCAAGGTTGGCATAGTCGTCGACCAGTTCGAGTGAGGTGAGCGTGCCGCCGCCGGCCATACCCCTGGCCAGGCAGATGCCGCTATAGCCGCCGAGTGCGCCGATTTCAAGGATGCGTTTCGCACCCGAGATCGAAGCGAGCATCGTCAGAAGTTTCCCCGAGGCGGGCGGGACGGAGATCTGCTGCATGCCGTTATCCCTGATAGAGGTGAGGACTTCATCAAGCAGCGGATCGGAAGAGGTAAAAACAGATTCGATATACTCATTCGTCTTTTTCATGGCTCTCTCCTTCAGTTTGACTGGCTGAAAAGTTGATAAACCACTTTGGCCGCCCATGCGGCAATCACGATCCAGACCAATAAAATGACGAGTCCGGCCAGCCAGTTCTTCGGTTTTCCGGCTTTCATCAGTTCTTCCGCTTTCACTTCGCAATCAGTGATGACCTCTTTCGGAATCATCTTCAGCGCGAACATCACGCCAAGAGGAACGAGGATGATATCGTCCAGATAGCCGATGATCGGAATGAAATCCGGTATTAAATCGATCGGGCTGAATGCGTACGCCACCACACAGGCAGTGAAAATCTTTGCGTGTATTGGGACTCGTTTGTCTTTATAGGCAAAGTACAGCACAAAAATCTGCCGTTTTAAATTCCTTGCCCAAGCCTTGATGTTATTGAACATATGATCTCCTGATTTCTGGGCTTGATGGGTTCACGTTGCGCTAATGTCATACAGATAAAGATCCGGGCCGTCCATCATAAGCAGCCTGGGGCCACGGGTGGAGATCATCCGCGGCGAGAGTTTCTTTCCGTTTGGTTTCCGGAACTCCAGACGGCCACGACGGACATAGCGGCTGCCTTTTCTCTCAGTGAAGAAGAAGTGCTTGTCTTCACTGAATAATATATGGCTGCCATCTTTCGATACGGCCATGGCATAGGCACCGTCTATATCGGTTGCGTAGAAAGCGGTCTCTACGTCCTGTGTGAACCCAACGTCAAAGTCCGTATAGTAATGAAAGACTGCTTCATTCCCGGTGACCGTCATTGCATAGCAATCATCGATGACCCGGTTGCCGGTTTCTTTATATTCCCAAGCGATCCGGCCATCCGCTTTCCATTTTACAAGGCCGGATTTGCCCAGCGGATCGTCCCATCCAAAGTTTCCGGATACTCCCTCATCGAAGTAGCCGCACCAGATGTGATTGTCGGGCGTGACTGACAGATGCTCGATGCCGTCTCCGAGACAAAATGTGCGGAGGGTTTTTCCTTCCGTTGAACAGACTCGGGCATTCCTCTCGATCTTACCATTCCCGTAATTATGGGAGCGCGCAGAACAGAGAAGCAGATTCTCCCCGTCATCGATCGGCTCAAAAAAATGGTAATTCCATTTCTCGCCGGGAAAATCGTGAATCTGCTTACTCCCGTCCCGGATGACGATTCCCCGATAGGTCCGCGATTCTTCCGTGACCGTCGGCGGGAACATGCCGTCAATATAGTCAGGGACATGCTCAGTCAGCAGCACACAGAACTCGCCTTGAGCACCGATGGCAACGCTGACAGGAATAAAACCGGTCACCTCCTCTGTGATAGAGTAGACCGGCTGGAGCGGGATGGTTTTGTCCGCCATCAGTCCCTGTACGTGACGGCTGTGCCCGTCGCGATACACATCATCATGCCTTCACGAAGTGTTTCAAAGTCGAGGTCGACGCCGATCACGGCATTCGCGCCGAGGCGTTTCGCCCGGTCCTGCATCTCCTGCAGGGCAATCTCGCGGCCTTCCGCCAGCTTGTTCTCATACGCCGAGCTGCGGCCGCCGATCACATCCGTCACCGATGCGAAAATATCCCGGACAATATTCGCCCCCATGATCGCCTCTCCGACCACAATACCGTGATACGTCTCGATTTTCTTGCCTTCCAGAGAATTCGTTGTCGTCACCAGCATGATGAATCCCTCCATTTTCATGATACCTGTTGTACGCTTCGGCGGACCGGAACGTTTCATCTTAATAGAATCTTCATGATTTTATGAAGGGAAGATTCATATTTTGAGCGTATGGTGAAAGGAGAAAGCAGCGGGCGTGGAATCGGGACACTCAGGTGGAGAATCGAGACATTCAGTTAGGGTATCGAGACATTCATAGGAGGTATTGCGACATTCAGGCGCAGTATCGAGACATTCAGAGAATGCGCCCGTTTGCGTAACACTCACGCCGCCCCCGCTCCGCTTGCAAATAATTTCCTGAACCGGGGCTTAAGCCTGAAACGTTGGGCACCGCTCGGACGTATAGTGTAGTAACGGGATCGGCGGTCCCGGAGCGGAATCGGTCTGGAGGCTGAGTCGGATTCCCGCCGGAGGCCGTTTTGGAAAAGGAGGGTCCGGTCCACAATGAAGATAACGAATGACAAGGCCGGGCCGGCATTCCAAAGCGGGCCGGGGCCGGATAACAGGGGGAACACCATCGTGAAGGAGATCTATATCGTACTGACCGATACGGGGACGGTGCTGTCAAAGATCATCCGCCGCTACACGGGCTGCCCGCTGAACCACGTCTCCATCGCGTTCGATGAGCGGCTCGAGGAAATGTACAGCTTCGGCCGGGTTCGGCAGCGCAATCCGTTTTCCGGCGGGTTTGTAAAGGAGCGGGCGGGAGAAGGGCTTTTGAAAGACGCGCAATGCGCGGTGTTCCGGTTCCGCGTGACGCAGGACGAGCTCATGCGGATCCGGGAGCGCATTCTGGAGATCGAACGGGAACGCGACCGCTACACGTATAACTTCATCGGCCTGATCGGCGTGATCCTGAACCGGGAAATCTGCCGCAAGCGGGCGTACTTCTGCTCGCAGTTCGTCGTGGCCATGCTGGCGTCGGCGGGCGTTAAAATTACAGACGAGCCGGCGTGGCGGGCGCAGGCCCGTCATTTCACCCAGTCGAGCCAGCTGGAGCCGGTGTATGAGGGACCAATCCGCAATTTCGTGGCACCGGGGAATATCGTCACCATCAGCCCGCGCCGGGGGATCCGGGCACGCCTGCCGCGTGTCCCGTTCAGGCGGGCGGCATCGTGAAGGGCTGATTCCGGTATACTGAATCAAGGGTAGATGGGCTGCCAAGGTTGTTGCATGAACGTAATGAATGAGCGCCAGGAGACGGATGAGTCCGTTCTCTGGCGCTTTATCAAATAAACAAACAGGATAGGGGGAGTCCGCTGAAGTTGCTGCTGACGTCAAATGGCTTCTATACAGATGAGATCAAGAGGCGGTTTTTGGATTTGCTTGATGCGGACCCCCACTCCCTGGAAGCCGCCATCATCACGACGGCCTCGCCCCAGAAAGAACAGAACCGCTTTGCGAAAAAAGCGGCAAGTGATTTTGAGAAAATGGGCTTCCGGAAGGTGGACTGGGTGGATGTCGAATCGGAATCACCGAACGATCTTTTACAGAAAGACGTCATCTATATCAATGGCGGCAATCCGTTTCATCTGCTGGAGCAGGTGAGGAAAAGCGGGGCGGACCGGGTTCTGGCGGAACTTGCGCAGAAGGATGCGGTCATCGTGGGCGTCAGTGCAGGGGCGGTCCTTCTCGGCCCGGACATCAGGATCGTCCATCACTTCACGCCGCAGCTGAATGCGCGGAGTATCGAAGACTTTTCGGCACTGGGCCTGACGGACAAGCGGGTTTTCCCTCACTATGACCGGGAGGACCTATTCGGGGACGCAACGGGGAGGACGATCGAGGAGCGGATCCGTGAGTTTGAAACGATTGAATCATGCAGCGTCACGAGATTGAACGACAACGGCTATCTGGTCGTGGAAACATAAAAGCTCAGGGACGGAGACGCATCCCTGAGCTTTTTACATGATGATCAAAAAGAAGTTGTGGAACGAGTGAAGGATGATGACGGACCAGAGCGAACCGGTTTTCCTGAAAATCCACCCGAATACCAGACCGACGAACAGGACGTACGCATGGCTGCCCGAATTAAAGAAGATGCACTGGTACAGCCAGATCGGATAGTGGATGACCAGGAACAGGAGCGCCGTGGCCACATTCGCTTTCCAGAAGGGGAGCCGTTTCGCCAATGCCTGAAGAAACAGGCCGCGGAAGACGATTTCCTCGGTGAGGCCGACAAGGAGAAAGACGTTGAGAAATTGATCGATAGAAACGTTGAAATGGAAACCTCCGCCGTTCAATACATACGCCTGGATGGAGAACCAGAGTCCCAGCAGGGCGGACAGGCCGAAGCCCCAGAGCAGGCCGCTGCGAAGGTTTGTGTTCAGCTTCAGAAAGTCTGCCGGATTGATTTTCAGGCGGAATTTGATGAACAGCCAGACCGGAACGATCCAGACCATGATCTTGAGGGCCGCTTTTGCCAATGCTGTTGCTGTTTCCGGAAGTTCGCTCAAATACGGAGGAAGGACGATTTCCCGGAACGACCAGGCGGCCAGGAAAAGAATGAAATAGATGCCAAGGGTCCTGTAGAAGCTGTCGGTTTTTTCTCCATAGCGGATGCTGTCCATGGTCGCGGTTGCCTCCCATCAGTGATCTGTCCGAACGCTGCTTTTCAGCCGGAAGGCCGGCTTGATTTCCGCCACAAGCACGGCGACCAGGATCAGTGCCGCTCCGAACACCATCCGGCCGGTCATGACGTCATTAATGAACAGGACGGCAAGCACAGAGCCGAAGAATGACTCCAGTGACAGGATGACGGCCGCCTTTGTCGGCGTCGTGTAGCGGAATGCGAGGTTCTGGCAGACGTAGGCGATCGTCGTCGAGAAGACGGCCAGATAGACGACCGACCAGATTGCTTCATTGGACGGACTTGCCGGGAAGCCTCCCTGGAGAAGGACAGCCACCGTGCTGAGGAGAGCCGCTGTCGCGAACTGGACGATGGTCAGTGCCAGGGCGTCCTCTTTTTTAACAAACAGATTCGTATAGAAAATATCAAATGCGAAACCGACCGCGCACAGCAGGGTGAGCAGGTCGCCGATATCGATGGTGAATGAGCCCTGCAGCGACAGGAGCGCAATCCCGATGAGCGCAATGACGGATGCCATCAGCTCATGACGATCTATCCGCCGCCGGTACACGAGATAGGCGATCACCGGCACGATGACGACATTGACCGCCGTCAGGAATGCGTTCTTGGAAGGCGTCGTATATTCAAGTCCGACCGTCTGCAGCGCGAACGCCACAAAGAGGATCGTGCCGAGCACCGCACCTTTCCAGAGTACGGACTTTGAGATCAGCCGGAGCTTCTTGTAGAAGAGGACCGTGATGATCAGCGTTCCCAGGAGGAACCGCCCGGCCATCACCTCATAAGCTGTCAGATGCTCGAGCGCAATCGCCGTCATGACAAACCCGCTTCCCCAGACGATGGCGGTGATGAGAAGCAGGATGTCCCCGATATACCGTTTCATGGCCGACCCTCCCCGTGATTTCATTCTTTTAATATATCACGAGAGTGAAGGAAGGGGAGAAGGGATTTTAGAGGGGAGCGACGGTGGGTTTGCGTATGAATCCGTGAAGTTTGATTAGGAAAAAGGGGGCCGGCTGAGGGTTTCGAGTACGAATCCATAAAGTTTGCTTGCGAAACTGCAAGTTTTCTTCAGTTATCCACGTGTGCCAGGATACCTGCCCCTCCCTTATCCCCGAACATATCCCCAACCTCCACAGCCAAAATCTGATTTCGGCGAGAAATCCGGGGATAACCCGGATATCCACAAGCGTTTTATAGGAGTAGGAAGAAGTTCTCCACAGGAGTTGGAAATCAAAGGTTCTCCTAGTTTTAATTTTCTAGGGCATCATTTCCAAGACTCGTGGGTAGTTAGTGCCAGTAAGGTGTAACAGCTTTCCTATTTACTCAAGATTGAATACAGACTTTTGTCCGATTAGAGAAACAGGGAATTTCTGAGAGAATTAATGACAATAGAGATTTCCGTTTCCGGGAGTGTGAATCAGTGAAGGTATTGGATGTACAGCAATTTCATGAGGGGCTACATCGGAATATAGAGAAGTTGAACCGCCTGGAAGAAGAGGTACAGACAATTAAACAGGCGGTGGAAGAACTTGTCATGTTGGAGGATGCTTTAAAGGGAGAAGGCGGCAACGCCATTCGCTCGTTTTACCAGGAATGTCATTTGCCGCTGTTGGATTCCTTTATAAGTTTTAAAAGCCGTTTCGCTGATACTCTCCGGCGTATCGGAGAAGCACTGGATTCATTCGAGCCGGACCGGATGGGAAACATCAGGCAGGAATTTCTCGAAGGGGAAGTCCAGGCGGGGTTAGAGGAGATTCGTGGGATTACAGGAACGCTGACAGATGAGACGAACAGCATCATGGAGAGTGTTGCAGATATTGTATCACTTCCTCATCTCGATGACAGTGAAGTGCAGGAAGGTGTCAGATCCTCGGAGAGACAGCGCGACTCTACTATTGAAGGACTGATGGAATTCGACCAAAGCCAGACTGCGGCTTTATCTCCTGTTGCCATAGATTTGAAGAAGATGGAGCAGTGGATCATTGATGTAGAGAGTATGATGGCAGAGGGATTGACAGGCGTCGATTTTCCTACAGATTCATGGAAAGCAGTCACGGCCCGGCATCCGCTGCGACTTTCCTTCACTGCGCATGACGCATCTGTTGGAGGACTTTCTAATATGGCAGGATTGAATCGTCCCAACACGGTATCCGGAGCAAACTCCTATCCTGTACCTTTGGCCATAGCAGGTGAGACAAATACATACAATCTTTCAGAAGCTATACCACATAAAGATGAAGAGGGAATTAGAGAAAATAGCGTCGGGCAATTCTTAGAAGAAGCCGGGGAAGGCGCGATGAGCGTTGGGAAAGGCATTATGGACTTTTTGTTTCTTGAAGATTTAGAGACTCTTACAGATCCCGAAACATCAAGTGGAGAAAAAGTTCTTGCAGGCGCTTCTCTTTTGCCTGTAGGAAAGCTGATTAAAGGTATTAAATTGGGTGGGGAAATTTTGGGGATTAGCAATGCGGCAGATGGAATGGGACGAGCTGGTAAAGGTATAAATAGTACTGCTATGACCGGAAAAATAAAAGGGATTGAGAAAAAATATGATCAACCAGATGCTGTATCCAAAGAGGAATTATTAACTAAACCCAAGAATTCACCTAATCCAAGGAAGTGGATAGAGAAAGGTGGGCGTGTGTATATTGATAAAAATGGAACATGGATTTATCAGCATCCTGATGGCCACTTTGTCAGATATCCTAATGGATTTCCCGACTTTAAAGAGGCTGGATTTGTAAAACAAGAGGTTAATATAGGAAGATTTGAAAACTATAATACCGATTTCAAAAGAGCTGATGAGTTGGCACCAAATGGCCCTAGAGATGCGAAAAATAATACTTGGCACCATCATCAAGATGGCAAAACCATGCAAGAGATTAATAAGGAAATTCACAAAGAATATACCCATAGAGGCGGCATGGCTCTCAAAAAACGAAATTAAGGAGATTAATATGACTATTCAAAAGTTCGGTAGTGCAACGCTGCAGGAAATCACTAAAATTGAAAAACAGTATGAAGTAAAACTGCCATATGATTATGTGGAATTTTTGAAGGAATTCAATGGTGGCGTTATAGAAAAAAATGATGAGAACAAAGTTTTTATAAAGGACATCTCTGCCTATATTCATGTTGACGTGTTGTATGGGTTGCAAACTGGTAGTAGAACATCCGACATTGAAACCTGGATGAACAAATTTGAGGATGATTTACTGGAACATGCGATGATCATCGGTGACGACTTGATGCAGGGGTTCATTGTTCTGATTTGCGAGGGCGAATTTGAGGGCGTTTATTACTGGGATGACTCTTATCAATTTGATGAGTCTACAGATGAAGAGAACACCTATTGGATTGCAGATAGTTTCAGTTCTTTCATAAAACAACTCATATAAAACGGGGAGATATTAGTGGGCAAGACATTTGAGGATTACTTTTCTGAAGCACAGACCGATATGGTTGCAGTTTGTATGGAATATGCAGATCATCAAGCAGATGAAATATATATCTATGGCTCGTTTGAACCTAACATGTATGCTTTTGATGTTTTCTATAAGGTTAATGGGCAGGTTGTCCACAAACATCAATTAAATCAGACTGTTCAACAAACAGGTAATTTACAAACACATGAGTATGATGTTTCTGATAACAGGCAGTTGGCAATACTGAAAATCGGCATTAAGAACTTAAAAGAGATACGAAAAAAATGCGAAGAATATAATCGGGAAATGCCAACAGAAATCAAGCTGCATTATAATGCGAAACAAAACAAACTTAGCGGGAAATATCGCTATGATCTGGTGTATTCAAATAGTGAAGAGTTGCTTCCGGACCATATTTTTGATGCATGGTTTGAAGAAGTGAAAAGCCAAGATAACTAAGTGAAAAGAAACCCGCAGGGACTCCTTCCTGCGGGTTTATCGCCTATTGCTCAGGCCGCCTTGGACCCATTACCAGTGTACTTGAAGTTTATTTCCATTGGGGTCATAAAAGTGGAAGAAGGCATGGCCGTTATCCTCTTTAATATCTTCGACCTTAACTTGATGATCAATTAAGTGTTGATGAAAGTTGGATAATTCCGGACTTGTAAAGCCGATGCTGAATTCTGGTTCATGGTCAATTGTAAAGTGTGCATATGTTTCATCTTCGGTAGGAACTAAGATCAGCAAGAAATGTCCTTCATTTACTTTAATGATTGCACGTTCATCCGTAGTGTCTAGTAACTGGAGCCCTAATACATCCCTATACCATCGTGCGGACAGTTTTAAATCTTTTACAGGAATTCTAATGTAATGTACTTGTTCAATAAATGATTGGCGCATAGCCTTCGCTCCTTTTTTCAATCGGCATATTAAATTAGTTCCATTTCTATATACTTTGTTCCTTTAACGGAACGATAAATTTCCTGTAATCGGCTTTAAGAAGCCTTTTTGTTTCTTATATATCTATATAAATTAATAGCCACATTGATAGGGAAAGTAATTGCAAGTGCTAGTACAAATGATGCGGTTTGAGGGAGAAACATTGATGGGCCAACTAAAAAGTTCAAGATTGCAACCACTCCCAATGCACCTAAAGCAACTAAAGTATATATCCAATTATAGGTCCAACCCGTCTTTTTGTTATGTTCCATGTTAACAATGCCCCCCTTTATCTAGAAGATTAACTTTTGAATCCGCTCTGACTAAAGCAATTAAAATCCCAATTTTATCTATTTCATTTTATTATACTGAAGAAAATTGAATTTT
Source organism: Bhargavaea sp. CC-171006 (assembly GCF_009761675.1). GTDB lineage: Bacteria > Bacillota > Bacilli > Bacillales_A > Planococcaceae > Bhargavaea > Bhargavaea changchunensis. The sequence goes on along the minus strand of NZ_QUZH01000012.1, from coordinate 123,057 downwards.
AAACCCGCAGGGACACCTCCCTGCGGGTTTGATAGGATAAGGAGAAGAATAAGAATAATGCCTGGCGGAAGGCGGGAGGAGGTAATCAGATGGAGAAGTTTCCGGTGGCGATGAGGTTCTGCCATCCTTGGCGGTCTTATCAGGAAGAGGTGTTGTCGGAGCTTGATCAGCACCTGGAAAATGGGCATCTCCATCTGGTCGCGCCGCCGGGTTCGGGGAAGACGGTGCTGGGGCTGGAGGTGATGCGGCGGATCGGCAGGCGGACGCTGATTGTCGCTCCGACGATTGCGCTCAGGGAGCAGTGGACGGACCGGCTCACCGGACTGTTCCTGGAGGGCGTTCGGCCGGACTGGCTGTCGTCTGATCTTTCGTCGCCGGCATTTGTGACGGTGACAACGTACCAGTCGCTTCACGCGCTGTTCAAATCTGGCGGGGAAGGGCCGCTGCTCGCCGAAGGTTTAGGCACGATTGTGTTGGACGAGGCGCATCACCTTCGGACTTCCTGGTGGAAAACGATGATGGATATTAAAGAGGGGATCGGAAACCCGGTGGTTGTCGCCCTGACCGCGACGCCTCCTTATGACGAGTCGCCGGCCGGATGGCAGCGGTACGTTTCGCTGTGCGGACCGATCGATCTCGAAATCCCGGTTGCCTCGCTCGTGAAGGCGGGCGACCTGTGTCCGCATCAGGATTATATCCGCTTCACGGTTCCATCGGCCGGAGAGCTCTCTGATATTTTGGCGTTCCGGGAACGGACGGATGAATTCCTGGATGAGCTGCGGGAAGACGGGGAATTCATCCGCTATCTCGAGCAGCACCGGTGGATCGCTAAGACGGGGGCCCATGTCGAGGAGATCCTCGGGATGCCGGCGGTGTTTTCGGCGATGCTGATGGTATTGAAGGAAAGCGGTTCGGAGGCGTACCGGGAAGCGCTGCCTCTGATCGGCATGCCGGAGGAGACGATGCCGGCACTTGACCGGAGCTGGATGGAAGAGCTGCTCACGGGTCTTTTGTTCCGGCTGGGGGACGAAGAGGAGGAAACGGTCAAACGTCTGCGTAAAAAGCTGTCCCGGATCGGGGTCATCCACCGGCGCGCCGTTTACCTGACGTCCACGCCGGCGATCAGCCGCGCGCTTGTCCAGAGCCAATCGAAACTTAAGGCAGTTGCGGAGACCGTTCGTCTTGAAAGAGAGATATTAGGTGATCGGTTGCGTATGGTCATCCTGACCGATTACATACGGGCGGATGACATGCCGTCTGCGCCCGGAGATGAAAAGCCGCTGACCCGGATCGGCGCGGTTCCGGTGTTCGAGATGCTGCGGCGGACGTTGAGTGACCAGGTGAAGCCGGCCATTCTTACAGGCTCGATTGCGGTCGTGCCGGCAACGGCAGCGTCGAGGCTGGAGGGGGCGGTGCCGCTCCCGCATGATCCGTCGTTCGTGCGGATCCCCGTGAACGATGCGAACCGGCAGGGAATGGTCGCGGCTGTCACAGAGCTTCTTGAAAAAGGCGAAATCGATGTGCTCACCGGGACGGCGGCTCTCCTCGGCGAGGGCTGGGACGCGCCATGTGTGAACTCGCTCATCATGGCGTCCTATGTCGGTTCGTACATGCTGTCCAATCAGATGCGCGGCCGGGCGATCCGCCGCAACCCGGCTGACCGGGACAAGACGGCGTCGATCTGGCATTTGGTCACTGTCGACCGCGACGCGGAAGACGGCGGCGATGACTGGCGGTCGCTCGTCCGCCGGTTCCGTTCGCTTGCGGGGCCGGGGGCGGAGCGGGATATAATCGAGACGGGCATCGGACGGCTCGCGGTCGGGGAGCCTCCTTTTTCAATGGAGGAGATCGACCGGCTGAACGCGGAAATGGAGCGACGGGCCTGCTCGCGGGAATCGCTCCGGGAGCGGTGGATGCGAGCTGTCGATTCCGGCAACCGGATGGTGGAGGAGGCGGTCCTGCCGCGCCGCTCCGTCCCGAGGCCATTTTATCTCGACAATACGCTGAAGGGGCTTTTATATGTGGCCGGATTCACTGCGGCCGGTGCGGCGTGGGACGCGGGCGGCTGGATTCGCCAGCTGACCGACACGCCGTTCGGTGAATCCACTCTTTGGGGCGGGCTTGCCGGGCTTGCGGTCGCCGCGCCTTCCTTCTGGCGTGCTGGCCGACTGTACATGCGGCATCCCTCTGTCGAATCGAGCCTGAAGGAGATCGCGGAAGCGCTGTATGCCGCGATGCACCGGAGCGGGATGTTGGCCGAGCCGATAGAAGAGGATGCCATCCGGGTCACTGATGACGGGCAGGGCTATTACACATGCTGGCTCACGGTAGGCACGACCCATGAAAAGACCCGGTTCATGAACGCACTCGCCGAACTGCTCGGACCGATTGAGAACCCGCGATACCTGATTGTGCGGCGCTCGCGCGGATTCGGAAAGCGGACCGACATCCATGCCGTGCCGGAGGAACTGGGGCGTAAAAAGGAGACCGTGGAAATCTTCCTGGAAGAATGGAAAAAGCGTGTCGGCCGGGCCGATCTGATCTATACGAGGACACCTGAAGGCCGCCGCCGGCTGCTTGAGGCAAGGATGCGTGCGCTGTCCTCGGAATTCGTCCCGGAACCCGAGCGCATCAGCGGATGGCGTTAAAGTTATCCACGGGTGTCCGGATGTCTGCACGGCCCGAATCACCGGGTTTTCCCCCTCCTCCACAGAAAAATCCGACTTTTGCACGTGGATCCGGGGATAACCCGCTTATCCACAGGCTGTTTCGTGAAGTCGCCAAGAGTTCTCCACAACAAAGACGCCGAGGCCAATTGGCCAGGCGTCTTTGTTCAAGTCACCAGCAACACCATCTGATGCAGTTGTCCATCTTAGGGAATGAAGCAATCATCTATGACCTAGAAGGAAACCGACTGCATTCGCCGAATACAAATATGACACGACCTAAAAAATACAAAAGAGAGTTAATAGCGCCATCACCCATCACATATATGAGGGAGAAATCTAAGAGATAGCGAAAGCATATTCGAATTAACAGATAGGTAAAGAGAGCATTTGAGAAAATTGCTTCCTTGGTTGGATTCTACTACAAAGATCGAAGATACCACAGAATTAATAAAAGGATGCTTAAAGGGGTTTGCTGAAAACAAGAGCTTGACTTCTGTCATTTTGTTTGAGGGGAAAATTGTTGGAGTTGCCGGCTACAATGACATCAATTGGGCAAATAAAACTGCATATATCCAGTATTGGCTTGGAGAAGGATTTCAAGGACATGGAATAATGACCGCAGTGGCTAAAACATTGACCCATTATGCTTTTGATGAATTAGGTCTTAATAAGGTTGAAATAAGAGCAGCTGTCGGCAATAAGAAAAGCAGGGCGATTCCTGAGAGATTGAACTATGTAAATGAAGGATGTATTAGACAAGCAGAGTGGCTATACGACCATTACGTAGACCATGTTGTCTATGGAATATTGGGCGAAGAATGGAAGGGGAAATAGGTTCATCAAATCGGTTTACGAAAAGACGCCGAGGCCAATTGGCCCGGCATCTTTTTCATGCCAACAGCAGCGCATCCAAGTCAAGAATCTCTATCTCTTTCTGCCCATTCTGCCGGATCCACCCCGCATCCTCGAACTCCGCGAACTTGCGGCTGATCGTCTCGGGCGTCGTGCCGAGATGCGATGCCAGGTCCTTCCTCGTCATCGGCAGCCTGATGGTCGGGGAGTTCAGCCGATCCGATAGTTCGGCAAGGTACATGGCGATCCGGGTGTCGGCGGGTTCCGTCGCGAAGCTCGCCGCCTGCTTTTCGGAGTGGCCGAGCCGGCGGGCGAACTCATCCATGATGCGGAGCGAGATGGTCGGGTATTTCAAGAGGAAAGACTGCAGGTCTTTCCGTCCGAGTGTGCAGAGTTCGGTTTTCTCAAGTGCCTCCGCATAGGCGTCATGGACCGTCTCATTAAAGACGGCGAGCTCTCCGGTAAAGTCACCGGGCCCGAGGATCCGGACAAGCTGCTCCTTGCCGTTGTCGGACAGGCGGTAGATTTTCACCCGTCCTTTATGGACGATATACAGCCGGTCGGATGTATCGCCTGCCGAGTAGATCGTCTCTCCGCGCTTTACCTGCCTGGGTACGACCGTCCGGACGATTTCCCGGAGCTCCGCTTCGTCAAGGTGATTAAAGATCGGCACGATCGAGATGCACATGTCATGCGCATGGTCTGATTCAGCGTGTGCACAGGAGGCGCACTGCTGCATCGGTTCCTGTTCCATCCCGCTCCGCCCCTTTCCCTAATTTCGTCATTCGAGCCGTCAATCTCGTCATTCGGCCGTTCGGTCTCGTCATTCGGCCGCTTGATCTCGTCATTCGACTCCCCAATCTCGTCATTCGCCAACGCCCCGTCTATTTCACTCCACCATAGCCGGCTGCGGCCCGAACGGTTCCACGCCGCCAGGCATCCGTTCCTTCTTACTGCCATTATACCGGACCAGCCGGATGGCGTTGAGGATGACGATCAGGACGCTGAGTTCATGAATCAGCATGCCGGATGCGAGGAAGATCTTGCCGAGCAGGACGCCGGCGAGCAGCAGGAAGACGGTGCCGACGGCAAACCAGGTGTTCTGCTTCATGTTGCGGACGGTGGCCTTGGCGAGCGAGCGGGCGTGGGCGAACTGGTCGAGCCGGTCGGCCATGAGCACGACGTCCGCGGTTTCCATGGAGATGTCCGTGCCGCCGGCGCCCATCGCGATGCCGATGTCGGCGGTGGCGATCGCCGGTGCGTCATTGACCCCGTCGCCGGCCATCGCGACCCGGCGCCCTGCGTCTTTCAGCTTTTTCACGAATGCTACTTTGTCTTCCGGAAGAAGTTCGGCGTGAACTTCATCCAGGCCGAGCTGTTTGCCGACGAGTGCAGCGGCATGGCGGTTGTCCCCGGTGAGCATGATGATCTGCTTGACGCCGCCTGCGCGGAGCCGGCGGATGGCGTCATGCGCTTCGGGCCGGATCTGGTCGGCGATGGAGATCAGTCCGCGAAGCTGTCCGTCGACCGCGGCGAAGATGGCCGTGTTGCCGGCCTTTTCGCGTTCGGTTGCGGCAGCGTCCGCTCTCGCCGGAATAGTGATGCCATTATCGGCCATCAGCTCCCGGGTACCGGCGATGACATGACGTCCGCCGACCATCGCGGTGAGCCCATGCCCCTTGATGATTTCAACGTCTTCCGGCTGTTCCAGTCCGATAAAGCCGCGCCTGCCTGCTTCTTCCACGATCGTGCGTCCGAGGTGGTGCTCCGAGGCGGTTTCCGCCGCAGCAACGATCCGGAGCAACCGGCTGGCGTCTCCGCCGAATGCATCGATCCCCGTCACTTCCGGCCGGCCTTTCGTCAGCGTGCCGGTCTTGTCGAACACGACCGTATCGGTCTTCGCGAGGGCTTCCACTGATTCACCGCCCTTGAACAGGACGCCGTTCTTCGCGCCGTTGCCGATGCCGGCGACAATCGATACAGGTGCCGAGATGACGAGCGCGCCCGGGCAGGCGATGACGAGGAACGTGAGCGTCAGTTCAATGTTGCGGGTGAACAGGTAAACGATGATCGACAGGATGATGATGCCCGGTGTGTAGATGTTCGCAAACTTCTCAAGGAACTGCTGGGTCTTTGTCTTCGAGTCCTGTGCTTCTTCGACGAGTTCGATAATCCTCGCGAACGTGGTGTCATCACCGGTCTTTTCCGCGATGACTTCCAGGTAGCCGCTGTCGACAATCGTTCCGCTGAAGACTGTGTCGCCGTCCGATTTTGCCGCGGGCACAGACTCGCCTGTGATGGCGGCTTCGTTCAGATGCGCACGTCCGCCGGCAACCCGCCCGTCGACGGGCACTTTGCCTCCCGTGCGGATGAGGACCCGGTCTCCCGCTTCGACCTCATCGGCAGGGATGACCCTTTCGAGGCCGTCCCGCATGACGGTCGCTTCCTGCGGCGCCATATCGATCAGGTCTTTCAGCGATTTCCGTGTTTTCTCAAGTGTCCGGGCTTCCAGATAAGCGCCGAACAGGAAGAGGAACGTGACGGCAGCCGACTCGACATACTCGCCGATGAACAGGGCGCCGACAACGGCGATCGTGACGAGCAGTTCGATGCTGAAGGCTTTCATGCGGAGTGCCTGGAGGGCCTTCAGGGCGATCGGTATTCCCGCGATGACGGTGGAGAAAATGAGCGTAAACGACTTGAGTTCCTGTAAGCCGGTCAGGTGAAAGAGGATGGCCAGGACCAGAAGGCCGCCCGTGACGGCCGTGATCCAGGCTTTTTGTTTGCCTGTCATTTTGATTCACACCTTTCCTGATTTGGCGGGCAGCTATGAAACTTTCTTCGAAAGAACCGGATAACCGAGTTTCTTCACTGTACCTTCGATCTCTTCTGCGCTGACTTTACCGTCGTCGAACCTGGCTTTCACCTTGCCGGAGTTGAACAACACCTTCGCCTGCTCAACGCCGTCCATCTTGCCGAGGGCACCTTCAATTTTCTTGATGCAGCTCGGGCAAGTGAGGGCTTCCATCTGAAGGACAACTTGTTTCATTTCGATTCCTCCCTTGTTCTTGTTGTCTTCATTATCGGATGAATCGGTGGCCGCTTCCTTGACCACCGTCAAGTTCCTGAAGATATTTCCTGTGAAAAGCGTTTTTTGCAATCCGGAGGGGAATACGGAAAGTAACTGGTTGGAGGGAGGGGTGCGGATGGATACCGAACAGCAACGGTTCATGAATATGAAGCGGCGTGTCTATAAAATCGTCCTGCCGGTGCTGACGGTTTCGCTGGGACTGAGCCTGTTTATGTCGGCTCACAAGGGACTGCTCCTGACGATCAACCTCATCCTGCTGGTCGGAATGCTGTTCGCCTGGCTTTTCTTGTCAACGAAACTCCCGCTCCGTGTCATTGAATGGTTCCTGCTCACCCTTGCGGGAATCTATCTGCTCACGATGGTTGTCCAGGGAGTCTACACGCAGATGCTGGGTCACGGCGAGACGTCTCTTGGGGACTTCATCGTCTGGATGCCGATGATCTCCCTGCTGATGTTTCTCCTCTTTGACAGGTGGCCCGCACTGATCGCAAACCTTGCCCTCTTCACCGTCCTGGTGCTTCCGGCAGTGCCGGCATTCCCGCGCCTGAATCCGGAGCAGAACGAGTCACTGATCCTGTTTTATTCGGGGATCGTGGTCTACACAAGCCTTGCTTATTTCCTCCACCAGCTTTACAGAACGCGTGCCGAACAAAACGCAATGCTGCGTTTCGCCTACGTTGACGCACTGACGGGCATTGCGAACCGGCACCGGATCGACACCTGGCTGAGGAAGAAGGTCGAGCTCGGGGAGGAGACCGGAAAGCTGTTCTCGCTCATCTTTTTCGACCTGGACAACTTCAAGGACATCAATGATATCTACGGGCACAAAACAGGTGATGATGTGCTGCGGCAGCTGTCAAAAGTGGTCGGGGAGGAGCTTGATCATGGTGACTTGTTTGGAAGGTGGGGCGGTGAAGAGTTTGTCGTCCTGACCGACACGGGGGAGGAGGAATCTTTCCGGCTTGCGGAGCGGCTGCGGAAGGCGTTGGAGGATCATGACTTCGGAATCGCAGGCCGTGTGACCGCCAGTTTCGGCCTGTCGGTCAACCGTCCCGGCGACACTGCGGAATCGGTCGTATCGCGGGCCGATGAGCGCATGTATCATGCCAAGCAAGCCGGCAGGAACCGTGTGACCGGGCGCACAATGGTGAGCGGAGATGGGTGAACAGGGCTTTGGAAGGGGGAGGGAAATGGGAAGTGAGCAAAAGCGGTTCGAAGAGCAGAAGAGGCGTGTGTACCTGTTCGTCCTGCCGGTCGTCGCCGCGTCTCTTGCGCTGAATCTTCTGATCACCGATGAGATCCGTCCGGTTCAGATCATCAACTTCATCCTGCTTGTCGGAATCATGATCTGCTGGGGGCTTCTTTGGACACGGTTTCCGCTTGCCGTTCCGGAAATCCTCATCCTGATCATCTCCCTCATCTACCTGCTTGCGGCGATCCTAAGCTCGCTGTTTATCGATATGCTGGCACAGGGCGAGCCGCGGCTTGGAGATTTCATTCTTTATATGCCGCTTGTCGTCGTCCTTGGCTTTCTTATCCTTGAGCGGAAGCAGGCGGTCATTGCCTGCTTCACACTGCTTCTCTTCATGATCGCGCCGGCCATCCCTGTATGGGGCAGACTGACGGACAGTCAGATTAATTCGCTGATCACGCTTTACATAAGCCTGTTTGTCTACACGCTGCTGTCGTTTTTCCTCCACATCCTTTATCGGAGACGTGCGGAGCAGCGGGCGATTGCCCGATTTGCCTATATCGATGCCCTTACCGGGGCGGCGAACCGCCACCGGATCGATGAGTGGCTAGCGGAAAAGGCGGAACGGGCGGACCAGGAAGGCACCGAGTTCTCGATCATCCTCTTCGACATGGACCATTTCAAGAGTGTGAACGATGAGTATGGTCATAAAACGGGGGATGATGTGCTGAGGCAGATGGCGGACCTTGTGCGATCGCAACTTGGGCCGGGGGATCTGTTCGGCCGGTGGGGCGGTGAGGAATTCATCATTATCACAGATGCAGAGCTCCCGGACACGATGGCGCTTGCGGAGCGTCTTCGTGAAGCCATCGGTTCCCATCACTTCGGGAAGGCGGATAAAGTGACCGCGAGCTTCGGCGTCGCGGGCGAGCTGCCCGGGGACACGCCGGAGCGCTTGCTGAACAGGGCTGATGAGCGGATGTACCATTCCAAGCGAACCGGCCGGAATCGGGTGACCGGTGAAACGGCAGAAGAGTGAAAAGGCGTAAAATATCTATACAATCATTTCATAATGTTCGTCTTTCGGTTATAATTATGTCAGATCAGCCGAAAGAGGTGGACTGCGTGAAGCGGATTTACGAAGGCAAGACAAAGGATGTCTATGAGCTGGAGGACGGGACGATCCAGCTGAAGTTCAAAGATGATGTGACCGGTGAAGACGGAGTGTTCGACCCGGGTGCCAACACGGTTGGCCTGACAATCGAGGGTGCCGGCCGCGCCGGCCTCCGAATGACCGAATACTTTTTCGGAAAGCTGGCCGAGGCCGGTATTCCGACACACTTTCTCGGCGCGGATGTTGATGACCAGACAATGAACGTCCGGAAAGCGGACGTGTTCGGCAAAGGGCTTGAAGTGATCTGCCGCTACCGGGCAGTCGGAAGCTTCCTGCGCCGCTACGGTGCCTATGCGGAAGAAGGACAGCCGCTTGACGCATTCGTCGAGGTGACGATCAAGGACGATGAGCGCCAGGACCCGCCAATCAGCAAAGATGCCCTTGTCGAGCTTGGCATCCTGGATGCGGATGAGTATGACACGCTTAAAGAACTGACCAAACAGATTTCCGGTGTCGTGAAGGACGAACTCGCCGCCCGCGGCATGGAACTGTATGACATCAAGCTTGAATTCGGACGCGACGCAGAAACCGGCGAAGTCCTCCTGATCGATGAGATCTCCGGGGGCAATATGCGCGTCTACAAAAACGGAGAATACATCGAACCGCTCCAACTCGAACAGCTGCTGTTCGGGTGAGCGGATACGAAAAAAGCACCTGCCCGGAAATGGGCAGGTGCTTTTTGATTGGACAGATCGCATCGCCGGATCCGTTAATTATGCATATCCGCCCCAAACTTTTCCTCCAGAAGGCGAAGGCAATCCCCGAATTCCGGGTAGGGGCGGAAAATGGCGAGGGCTCCCTCTATGGCTGTGAGATCGGCACCGGGACCGGCTTGGGCCTGCACTTCAAGAAAGTCCAGGGTCGACAGCAGGTACTGGACAGTCGCACGGGGTAGGGCCTGTCCGTACAAGATGGTCCGCATGGCGTCAATCACCCCGGTCAACTCTTCCGATTCCCCTTCTTCGGGGAAAAATCCGGAAAACAGCGTCCGCAAGGTTTCTTCATCCAGAAGCGGGCGGAGGGTGCCGCCGAGAAAGCCCTCTGCTGCCTGTGCAGTCATCCTGAAGATGAGTTCTGTCAGGCCTTCGGGATTCAAAGCTTGTGGATTCGAGATGAAATGCTGCATATAGTGGCTCTTGATGCCTTCTGTGATGACATAGATATCATGGACGAACGGCCGGATCGACTCGCCGTATATGGAAGTGAGCTGATCGCGGTACCACTCGGACTGCGAGATCCGGAGTTCCTCGATGAATTCGATAAGCTCGGGATTCAGGCTATATGCCTGCTCGCGGATGACCATGACGATAAAGTCGGTATGTCTCTGCATTTGGGCGATCTGGATCTCCGTCTGACGCCGGAAGTTCTCCTCCGGGGAAAGACCGGGATCGATGGCATTTACCATTTCCTCCTGGATCAGCGAGGTGTAGTATCTGAAAATCTCCACTTGGAGAGCATCCTTTGATTTAAAGTGAAGATAGAAGGCGCCTTTGGAAATTCCGGCATGCGCGGCGATTTCCTGGATCGAGGTACCGTGGAACCCTTTTTCCGTGAAAAGGGCGATTGCCGCTTCGATGATGCGCTTCTTGGTTTCGTTCATGGGCTTTGGTCCTCCTTTGACCGGTCGGTCAGTAAATCCAGTATAGCAGAATGAAAATGGATAAAGTGTGACAACCGACTCATATGATTGTATCCGGACGGTGTTTCCTTTATCCTAATATAGGTAAACTGACCGGTCAGTCACAGGAACGGAGGAAAGCAGGTTTGAAAAAGATCATCAACTTTTCCATCAACAATAAGTTCGCCATCTGGCTTCTGACGATCATGGCGATCGCGGCGGGGATTTATTCCGCTGCTACTATGAAGCAGGAGTCGATGCCGGACATCACGGTACCGGTCGTATCGGTCATGACCGTCTATCCGGGTGCATCCCCGGATGAGGTCGCCGACTCGGTCACCGTCCCGGTCGAGCAGAGTTTGAGGAACGTCGAGGGCGTGAAGTCGATGCTCTCCTCCTCGATGGAGAACGTGTCGTCCATCCAGCTTGAGTTTGACTTCGAGAAGGACATGGACCGGGCGGTCACGGAAGTGGAAGGTGTCCTGAAAAACGTCTCGCTTCCGGATGACGCCCAGGATCCGTCCATTTCCCGGATCAGCATCAATGCTTTCCCTGTCGTCGCCCTCAGCATCACGGGCAACGGACAGGATCTCGATGAACTGACGGAAATCGCAGTCAAGGACATCGTCCCGGCAATGGAAGAAGTCGAAGGGGTAGGAACCGTCCAGGCAAGCGGCCAGAAGTCGAAGGAAGTCCGGATTGACTTTGACGATGCCAAGCTTGCCGAGGCCGGCCTCGACCGCGAGACGGTCACTGGCATCATCCAAGGCTCCAACATCGCCTTCCCGCTCGGACTGAACCAGCTCGACGGCTCCATGAAGAACGTCGTCATCGACGGTTCGATCGCCTCACTCGAGGCACTGGAAAACCTGCAGATCCCGGCAGTCCCTTCCCAGGGCGCAGCTCAGCAGGGCATTGACGCGGCGCAGTCCGGCCAAGGCGCGGGCCAAGGCGCCCCGGATGCCGGCGCAGGCCAGGCGGCACCTGGAACTGCGAACCAGGCCACTCCGGGAGCAGGTGAAACCGGCGCAGGCGCGATGCCGCCGGCCGCGATGGCAGGTCTTCCGACGGTCGCTCTTTCCGATGTGGCGACCATCGAGGTCATCAACGAATCGGAGTCGATCTCCCGCACGAACGGGCAAGACTCGATCGGCATCCAGATCGTCAAGAGCCCGGATGCCAATACGGTCGATGTCGTCAACGGCGTAAAAGACGAAGCAAAAAAACTTGAAGAAAACTATGACGTCGACATCGCCGTCACGTTTGACCAGGGTGAGCCGATTGAACAGTCGGTCGAGACGATGCTGTCGAAGGCGCTCTTCGGTGCGCTGTTCGCAATCATCATCATCCTGCTTTTCCTGAGAAGCCTCAAGACGACATTCATCGCGGTCATTTCGATTCCGCTGTCGCTTCTCATTGCACTGCTTGTACTGAACTCGATGGACATCACACTCAACATCATGACGCTCGGCGCGCTCACCGTCGCAATCGGGCGGGTCATCGACGACTCGATTGTCGTCGTCGAAAACATCTACCGCAGGATGCATCTGCCGGATGAGCCGCTCAAGGGCAAGAAACTGATTTCGGAAGCAACTAGGGAAATGTTTGTCCCGATTGCGTCATCGACGATCGTCACGATCGCGGTGTTCCTGCCGCTTGCGCTCGTCTCCGGCCAGGTCGGCGAACTGTTCCTGCCGTTCGCGCTTGCAGTCGTTTTCGCCCTGCTTGCATCACTTCTCGTCGCAATCACGGTCGTGCCGATGCTGTCCCACTCGCTCTTTAAAAAGCAGCTTTACGGCAGCAAGACCGGGGTTGCCCGCAAGACCGAGAAGCCCGGACGCCTCGCGAAGTGGTATACGGGTGTCCTGGAATGGGCGCTTAACCATAAGTGGATCACGGCCGGCATCTCGGTTCTTCTGCTGGCGGCGAGCTTCCTGCTCGTTCCCCTGATTGGCGTCACGTTCATGCCAGAAGAAGAACAGAAAGTGGTCATGGCGACCTATAATCCTGAAGCCGGCCAGCCGAAGGAAGAAACGCTTGAAATCGTCTCCCGCGCGGAAGAGCTCCTGGAAGAGCGGAAGGGCGTCACGTCCTACCAGTTCTCCATTGAGGAAGCCGGCGGCATGGGCATGATGATGGGCGGCAGCGCCAACTCCGCGCTGTTCTTCATCGAATATGACTCCGACTTCGAAAACTTCTCGGAAGAGCCGAAAAAGCTCGTCGAGACACTGAACGAAGAAACCGGAAAAGGTGAATGGGGCTCGATGGACTTCACGTCCATGAGCGGCGGCTTCGAATTGTTCGTCTACGCGGACAACGAAGACGACTTGAAGGCCACATCCGACCAGGTCGAGGAAATCCTGAATGGCAAGGAAGGACTTGAAGCGGTCGAAAGCGACCTGACGGAAGCGTACGACCAGTACACCTTCGTCACCGACCAGCAGCGGCTTGCCGAACTCGGCCTGACCACTGCGCAGATCGGTATTGCACTGAATGAAGGTGTCCAGGGCGCCGCCCTCACCTCCGTGAAGCATGACGGAGAGACGCTTGACGTCTTCGTCGCTGTTGAAGAAAAGGAATTTGAAACGTTTGATGCGCTTGAAACGACCGAAATCCCGACCGCTCTCGGCGGCACGGTCGAGCTTGGAGAAATTGCCGAAGTCGAAGAAGGCGAAGCACCGACGACGGTGACCCGCCGTAACGGCAAACTTTACACGACCGTCTCCGCGGAAGTGACCGGCAAGGACTCCACAGCCATCTCCCGTGAAGTCCAGGAAGAAGTGGATAAGCTGGATCTTCCGGCTGGCACCACGGTTGAATTCGGGGGCATCACCGAGCAGATCAACGAATCGTTCACGCAGCTCGGCCTCGCCATGCTTGCAGCGATCGCGATTGTCTACTTCGTCCTCGTCGTGACATTCGGCGGCGCGCTCGCACCGTTCGCCATCCTGTTCTCGCTGCCATTTGCGCTCATCGGAAGTTTCGTGGCGCTCTGGATCGCGGACGAACCGATTTCGGTGTCCGTCATGATCGGCGCGCTCATGCTGATCGGGATCGTCGTCACGAACGCAATCGTCCTCATCGACCGCGTCATCCACAAGGAAAACGAAGGCGAAACGACGCGCCAGGCACTGCTTGAAGCCGGCGCCACCCGTCTCCGCCCGATTCTGATGACCGCGCTCGCGACCATCTTCGCCCTGATCCCGCTCGCTATCGGAGCAGAGGGCGGCGGCATGATTTCCAAAGGCCTCGGCATCACGGTTATCGGCGGCCTCGTCAGCTCGACCCTGCTGACTCTGCTCATCGTGCCGATCGTGTACGAAATCCTAGCGAAATTCCGCAAAAAGCCAATGGTGGAACCAGAATAAGTTATGACGGCACCTGTCCCTTTTGGGGGCGGGTGCTTTTTTGCGGGAGCAGGAAGAGATCGGGATGGTGAGATTAGGAGTGGGAAGTTGCAATAAGGGGGTGGGAATTGAAATAAGGAGGTGAGAATTGAAATAAGGAGCAGGGAATTGAAATAAGGAGTGGGAAGTTGAAATAAGGAGCGGGGAGTTGAAATAAAGAGCGGGGAGTTGAAACAAGGAGTGGAGAATTGCCGCATGGGGTGCGGAATTGCCACATGGGGGACAAAAATGACCCATGGGCGGTGTAATTGCAACAACGTTTCCAATACCGGCAGACTCAACCGTCGAGTTCCCCATCTAAATCCCGCCCAATACCGGATGTAAATACAATTTTGTACTGGATACTACGAAAACCCGAGTCTTATTCCGAAAATCGCTGCCATCCTACGATGTCGTGAGAATAAATACGAAACCAAACCGGATACTCCGGAATTGAAGCCCCTACTCCGAAAATCTCCCCATAAATCCGAAATCCTGCGGCTAAGTCCGATTCCGGCATTCTAAGTCCGAAATCAACCTTGTAAGTCCGAACCGACCGTGCTAAGTCCGATTTCTCCGTGCTTGCCTATCTGATTTCCACGGCTCACTGAATACCTTTTCCCCGCCTTGACCATCCTCCAAAGGAAGGAGGATGATTGAAATGAAGAAATGGATATACGGAGCGGCTGCCGCAGCCGTGGTCCTTGCCGGGTGCGGCATGCAGGCGGAGAAGGAAGAGACGGACAATGAAGTGAAGGTTCCGATCATGAGCGAGGGGGTGACCACTGCCATTGAATCGGATCTGATCAATGCCGAGGGAGAGGCCATCGGGAAAATTCTCCTTACGGGAGACAAGAAGGGGACGGGCATCCGCATTTCCGCTGAAGGGCTTGAACCCGGGGTAAAGGCGATCCATGTCCACGAAAAAGGCGAGTGCACGCCGCCTGACTTCAAGTCCGCCGGCTCTCACTTTAATCCGGAACACAAGGAGCATGGATTCGAGAACCCGAAAGGCTTCCATGCCGGGGATCTGCCGAACATTGAAGTGGATGCAGAGGGCAAGGTCGACCTCGAGACCGTATCCCAGTACATCTCCCTGAAGGAAGGGCATCCGGGCTATTTGCTTGATGAAGACGGCAGCGCGGTTGTCGTCCATGAGAAGGCGGATGACTACAAGACGGATCCGGCCGGGAATTCAGGTGACCGCATCGCCTGCGCTGCATTCAACAAAAAGTAAGCATACGAAAAACCGCACGCCGGCCGCGTGCGGTTTTCATATGCTTACTTAAACAGGAAGTTTTCCGTGTAGTACGGCTGGTCTTCTTCGTTGAAGGCGACCCCGACGCCGAGCATGCGGTAGTCTTCGTTCAGGATGTTTTTCCGGTGGCCAAGCGAGTTCATGAGCCCTTCGTGGGCGAAGATGCTGCTCGGCTGGCCGTAGGCGAGGTTTTCGCCCGCGCCCCTGAATTGGATGCCGTCTTCCGCCATGCGGTCAAACGGCGACTGGCCCTGCTGATTCTCGTGCGCGAAGTAGTCATTCACGGCCATGTCCTCGCTGTGCTTCACTGCAGTGGCGGCGGTACGCCCGTCCCAGTCGAGGGCGCCGTAGCCGTGCGCCACGCGGGCGGCGTTCGTCAGGTCGAACAACTGGCGCTCGAACCCTTCCTTCAGGTCAGCATTGGAGGAACCGTATAGCGCATCCTGTGACTGCTCGAGTTCTTTTTCGATGACCTGCACGGCGGTGACGGTATCATTCCGATGTAAGTCATAGAAGATCGTGACATAACTGTCGTCCAGTTCGAACACGTCATATTCGCCGTTGCTTTGGATGAGGAATGCGCTGCGCCCTTTGACGATGCGATCGAGCGGGCGGCCGTATTCCGCCCGGACGGATGCTTTCTGGGAACCATAGGCGATACCGCTCGTTGAGGCGATGATGTCCTGGTTGGTGAACAGCCCGTTCACGCGGCCATCCCCGTCAAACGACACCATTGCGAAGTTGCGATAGCCGTCATGGTAGGCGTGCCATTCGACGCCGTATTCGTTCATCGTGGAGCGGGCTGGTTCACCGAGTTCTGCCTGGACTGCTTCCCGGGTGTCCCCGATCCCGATATTGTGCACGGTGATCGGTACGGATTCCGGGCGCTCCAAATCCGGCTTCTCTGCCTCCGCGCCGGAAGACTGGCGGACTCGCTCGTCCTTTACGGACTGCTCCAGCTTGGCATAAAGCGAGTTTGCGCCTTCATTCAGCTTGCCGAGGGCCTGGTCGACAGCGGGCTGTCCGCTGATGTCTGCAATCAGCCCGTCTACCCGGTCCAGGAATGACAGGTCGACGACGCGGGAAAGCGGCTCTTCCCAAAGCGGCCGGGCAATAAAGACCAGGACGGCCAAAAGAATCAATCCGAACAACCGTCTCACCATGCACAATCACCTCCTTTATCTTTCCATTTTACCACCAACGGCACGGTTTCATGCATCCGTCTATTCGAAACCTGTCCGGCGGAGGAGTATAATAGTTCCCAACGATGCAAAGAGAGAAGGATTCCCCCCCATGCTGGAACGTTTCGACGGCTTCCTGAAGAAAGGAATGCCGGTCATCACGCCGCTGTGTCTGGTTGCCGGCGTGCTCATAGCGGATACAGGCAGCCGCCTCCTGGGCCTCGTCCCGTGGATCTTCGCACTCATGACGTTTGCGGGCAGCCTGGGGATGCGGGCAGCGGATCTCAGGAACGCGGTCAGGCATCCGCTGGCGGTATTGCTGAGCCTCGCTTTTCTGCACTTGCTCATACCGGTTTGGGCTTATGTATTCTCGGTCCTGGTGTTCGATGATCATCTGCTGACAATCGGGTTTGTCCTGTCTGCAGCCGTGCCGACGGGAGTCTCGAGCATCATCTGGGTAAGCATGTACCGGGGGAACCTGGCGCTGTGCCTGTCGGTCATCCTCATCAACACGATGCTCGCACCGATCATTATCCCGGCGACCCTTTTCGTGGTTGCGGGGAAGGGGGTCCCCGTCGATACTGGGGCCCTTGTCCTGGACTTGCTCCTGATGGTCGTCCTGCCGTCGATTGCGGGACTGCTCCTGAATGAATGGACGAAGGGACAAGCGGGGAAGTTGCTCGGTCCCAAGCTTTCTCCGGTGTCAAAGCTTTCCATCTTTGCGATCGTACTCATCAACAGCAGTGTGATTGCGCCTTACCTCAAAGATTTTGATCTGGAACTGCTCAAGGTGATTGGGGGCGTCCTGGTGCTTGCCGCGTCTGGATATGCGTTCGCTCTCCTGATCGGGGAAAAGGTGTGGAAAAACAGTCCGGACATTTCAGTCATGTTTGTCTTTAATGGCGGGATGCGCAATATCGCCCTTGGTGTCGTCGTCGCGACGGTCTACTTCCCGGCGAAAGTCGCCGTGCCGGTGGTCTGCGGGATGCTGTTCCAGCAGGTGCTGTCCGCTGTTTTCGGAAAAGTGATCGAGCACCGCCGCGGTTCAGGGAACCGGGAAGGGCAGGCGTTACGGCGGAATAATTAACACAACAGGGGCCATCCCGTCCGGGACAGCCCCTGTTCGTTCAGATTTCCATCTCCCACCGCTTCTTCTCCGCCTTTTTCAGCTGGTCTTCCGTTTCCTGCGGATGGACGGTGCGGAACGGGTGATGGTCTTTCGGGATGATCTCGACCATCTTGTCGATCATGTCTTGAGGGTCAAACTGGTTTTTCAGGTTTTCCTGCTGCTTCAGGATGTCTTCCTTCCTGGTGAAGTGGACGCTGTCGTCAAACCATTTCCAGATTTCCTCACCCGCACGGTCGTTGAAGCCGGTATCGTAAGCGCCGGGATTAATGGTCGCGACCTGCACGCCGAACGGCTCAAGTTCTTTGCGCATGGTCTGTGCGATGCCTTCGATTGCGTGCTTCGTGGCCGTGTAAGGGCCGACAAACGGCGTGGCTGAAATGCCGGCCATTGAACTCATGAAGATGACCTTGCCATGTCCTTTGCCGACGAGCCGCGCAGCTGCCAGCTGGACAGACTCGAGCGTGGCGAAAATATTTACTTCGAACAGCGCTCGAACACGGTCCAGCGGGACTTCTGCAAGCGGGCCGCCTTCATTGATTGCCGCGTTCGCAACGAAGATATCAAAGTCGGTTTCCCGGATCTGCATAAGATCACGGGGGTTGGTGATGTCGAGCTTGAATACGTCCATGTCCAGCCCTTCCGCTTCAGCCTGTCTCAGAACGTCCGTTTTCTGTGATGTGGTCTCGGTTGTGGCGATAATCCGGTGCCCCTGTCTTGCCAGACCGAAAGCAGCCCCCCGGCCAAGGCCGCTTCCCGCTCCGGTGATGAATACCGTTTTGTTCAATTTGAACGCCTCCTACTCAGTGGTTGTTTTCCACATGCCCTGAGCAGGGGAGGGCGAAACATCCTGAGGCAAAACAAAAAAGACCCGCCGGGGGTCTTGTCACGAGCCGGAAGGTCAGAGCCGTTCGGCGTATTCGTCTTTCAGGAAACCGTGCACCTGATCGAGCGGGATGTCCGCCCGGATGATGCCCGCGGCACCTTCCGCGATCTCGTATTCATCGAAATAAACCGAGATCCGGTCATTTCGGATCGCCCATTTCCAAGAGGCCGGGTCGTTCAGTGCCATCGCAAGAAGGTCATCGAAGAGAGCATCTTTGAGCGGCTTCTGTGCGAGAAGATGCTCTTTTACGAGTTTCTGGAGTACGCTTTTGTCGGCTTCCAGGTCGAACAGATCGGAAAGTTCGACAATCCGGCCTTGAACCGGATCAATATTGAACGGTTTGATCTTCGTAATGCCGTTTTTGCCTCCGGTGTACTGGTACGATGTGTACAGCAGACTGTAGAGGCTGCCGGTATTGGGAAGCTTTTCCGCGGTAAGCCTAAGGTGCGCCCGCTCGCCGTCTTCAAGCTGCATTTTATATTCGTCGACGCCGCCTTCAAAGAGAACTTTCTGTTCGTCGATCCATTTGGTAATCGGCTTTTCGAGTTCCGCGTGATCCGCCGTCACCGTATTGATGTCCATGGTGTACCATTTTGTCTTTTCTCTAACCGTCTGAAGCTGAAGGCCCGGCGTTTCCGGTTGGTCCTTCGTGACGGCCGCATCCGCGATGCCTGAATCCTCACCGATCGCAGCCGGCTTGCCGGTCTGCGAAGAGGCGAATCCCAGCACTGCGGTCAGAACCAGCACGGCCACAAGAGACCATGCGGGCCAGCCCGGCCGCTTCATTCGCGTTTTCATAAATGTAAATCAGCCCTTTTATTTTTTGGCCACCCGTTATTTATATGTTCGGGCGACCCCCCTATTAACTCGTACAGTATAACATTGATTCTTGAAATTAGGGAGGGGGAAATGATAAAAGCGTGCAACGATGCGGGATTAGTGAAAATTCCTGCGGACAAGGAACCAATTCCTGTCAACATCCGGACCATACAATTATTGCATCCGGAACACTTTTTCATTCGGACGGAAAAAGGGCTTCCCGTCATGCGGAAAGCCCCTCTCATATCTAGTTACGGTTTCAGAATCACTTTCGTGCATTCGTCCCCATGCTCATAGAACGTCTGATAAGCGATCGGCGCTTCATCAAGCGGGACGATATGGGAAATGATCTCGGTCGGATCAAGTTTGTGTTCAGTGATCATCTTGAACAGTTCCGGCATCAGATGCGGGACAGGTGCCTGCCCGGACTTGATCGTGACGTTGCGCTCGAAGAAACGGCCGAGCGGGAAGGCGTTGTACCAAAGACCGTAAATACCGGTAAGCTGGACGGTTCCGAAGCGGCGGACGGCACGGTGGGCGGTGCGGAGAGCAGTAAGTGATCCGCCAGAAGCCTTCAGTTTTTGCTGGATCTTCTCGGGGACAGTCTTTTCTCCGTCCATGCCGACGCAGTCGATGACGACATCGGCACCGCCGTGTGTGAGTTCTTTGAGATAGTCGCCCGTCTCGTTCGGATCCGTGTAGGTGACCGTCTCGACTTTGTTCATCTCCCTCGCCTTTGCCAGGCGATATGGAACGTTGTCGACGCCGATGACCCGCTTGGCGCCCATCATCCACGCGAACTTCTGGGTCATGAGGCCGATCGGACCGCAGCCCATCACAACGACGGTGTCGCCTTTCTTCACGCCGGAGTTGAGGACACTCCAGTAAGCGGTCGGGAGAACGTCGGACATAAAGAGAACCGCTTCGTCAGGAACCTCCGCCGATTCCGGGATGACAAACGGCAGGAAGTTGCCGAACGGTACGCGCATGTACTCGGCCTGGCCGCCCGGATGATTGCCGTACAATTCCGTAAATCCGAAATAGCCCCCGAAATCGGTGTTCGGCGTCGAGTTCGTCTCAGGATGCTCGCACTGGCTTTCCATGTCATGCGTGCAGTACCAGCATTCACCGCAGGCAACGTTGAACGGGATGACGACCCGGTCGCCTTTTTTCACCTTCGTAACGGAAGGTCCTACTTCCTCGACGATGCCCATCGGTTCATGGCCGATGACGTATCCCGGCCGTGTCATCATGGCCCCTGTGTAGATGTGCAGGTCCGACCCGCAGATCGCGGTCGAGGTGACGCGGATGATAATATCGTCGTCTTTTTCTATTTTCGGTGCATCGACGTTTTTTACCTGGATGTCCTTTGCACCTTGGAATGTTACGGCTCTCATCAGTCAAACTCCTCCTTTGGGGTGTCTCCTTAACTAGTTACCGGTTTCTGGAGGGGGTAAACACCAGAGGAGGCGCCGCAGCGGGAGAAGGACAGGTTTAGCGGGAACAAAAAAACCCGCAAAATGCGGGTCAGGGAGGAGATTCTGATGGAAAGCTTCCCGTCATACGGAAAGTCCTTTTCATATCTCGTTATGGTTTCAGAATCACTTTCGTGCATTCGTCCCCATGCTCATAAAACGTCTTATAAGCAATCGGCGCTTCTTCAAGCGGGACAATATGCGAGATGATCTCGGTCGGATCGATTTTGTGTTCCGTGATCATCTTGAACAATTCCGGCATCAAGTGAGGCACGGGAGCCTGCCCGGTTTTGATGGTGACATTCCGTTCGAAAAATCGGCCTAGAGGGAATGCGTTATACCAGAGGCCGTAAACGCCGGTGAGCTGGACGGTGCCGAAGCGGCGGACGGCACGGTGGGCGGTGCGCAGCGCTGTGAGCGATCCGCCGTGGACCTTAAGCTTCTGCTGGACCTTCTCGGGAGCCGTTTTTTCACCGTCCATCCCGACACAGTCGATGACGACATCGGCACCGCCGGAGGTAAGTTCCTTCAGATAGTCGCCTGTCTCGTTCGGATCGCGATAGGTGACGGTCTCGACTTTGTTCATTTCTCTCGCCTTAGCCAGGCGGTACGGAACATGATCGACACCGATGACGCGCTTGGCGCCCATCATCCAGGCGAATTTCTGGGTCATGAGGCCGACTGGGCCGCATCCGAGAACGATCACAGTATCCCCTTTTTTCACGCCGGAGTGGAGCACGCTCCAGTAGGCGGTCGGGAGGACGTCCGACATGAAGAGGACTGCTTCGTCAGGGACTTCGGCAGATTCCGGGATGACAAACGGCAGGAAGTTTCCGAACGGCACGCGCATATATTCGGCCTGTCCGCCCGGGTGGTTGCCGAACATCTCCGTATAACCGAAATAGCCGGCGAAGTCGGTGCCTGGTGTCGGATTGGACTCGGGGTGTTCGCACTGGCTCTCCATGTCATGTGTGCAGTACCAGCATTCCCCGCAGGCAACGTTGAACGGAATGACGACCCGGTCGCCCTTTTTCACTTTTGTGACGGCGGGACCGATTTCTTCGACGATGCCCATCGGCTCATGGCCGATGATATATCCGGGACGGGTCATGATGGAGCCTGCGTAGATGTGCAGGTCCGAGCCGCAGATGGCGGTGGAGGTGACGCGGATGATGATGTCATCGTCTTTCTCGATTTTCGGGGCGTCCACATTCTTGACCTGGATGTCTTTTGCGCCATGAATCGTCACTGCTCTCATTTAGTCGAACTCCTCCTTTGGGGTGTCTTCCATAATCGTTTCCGTTTTCCGGAGAGTGTAAACGCCGGGGGATGCGCCGGAGCGGGCGGACAGGTATACTGGGAACATGAAAACCCGTATTTGCGGGCCGGGGAGGAGAACGCATGATTTTCGGAATGGATAGCGTCCCGATGTGGTTTTACGTCCTCGCAATCTGTGTGGTGATTTTGTTCATCCTCTTCGCCGAATGGTGGACAAGATGACAGGCGTGAAGATCCGGACGCCGAAACTCGCCAAGGTACTGCCGGGAATTTCATGGGAAGAGGCTTACGACGGGGAAGATGCTTCCGTCCGCTCGGTCTGCGTGGATGGCGGCACTGCAGTATCGGACGGCCGGGTGATCCTGGACGGCGCTTTGTTCAGGAAAACCGACTTCCGGGGCTTCCGGGCGCCTGCATCCGAACTGATGGATGTCGTGTTCGACGGGTGCGACCTGTCGAATGCGGACTTTTCCCGGTCTTCGCTGCACCGCTGTGAGTTCCGTGGCACGAAGCTGACCGGCGCCGTCTTCAGCGAATCGATGCTCCGGGACGTGCGCTTCACGGACTGCGCGGGGCGTTACTCAAGTTTCAACTTCTCAAAGCTGAGGAACGCGGCATTCGACGGCTGCGAGCTTGAGTCGGCAGATTTCGTCGACTGTTCGATGAAGGCTGTGGAATTCGGCAAAAACCGGCTGGACGACATCAGCTTTCTCGATACTGATCTTGACGGCATCGACCTGACGAAAACGGAATTCAGCCGGATCACGGTCACGCCGTCTAAACTCGCGGGCTGCAAGGTGACGCGTGAGCAGGCGATCGGGTTTGCCCGCACGTTCGGGCTGCTGGTGGAAGAAGACTGACCTGCTGGAGGAATATCAATGGAAGTTTTTAAAGAATATCTGATCAGCATCGACCATCCCGACCATCGGGAGCGGATGGAGGAACTGCTCGGCTGGGTGGCCGAAACATATCCGGAGCTCGAACCGGTGATCAAGTGGAACCAGCCGATGTTCACCCATCACGGCACATACATCATCGGCTTCAGCGTCGCCAAGAACCATCTGTCGGTCGCACCCGAGGAAGCGACGATGGTGAAGTTCGGGGAAGACATCGAATCATCCGGATTGACCTATACGAAGGGATTGGTCCGAATGCCGTGGAAAAAGGAAGTCGACTATGACCTGCTCAGGAAGTTCATCGAGTTCAACATTAAGGACAAGGCTGATTGCAATACGTTCTGGAGGCAGTAAGCACCTCGGATGTAAGAAAAAGAAATCCCCGTAATGCGGAGGAATTAAGGAAGGTGTTTTTAGGATGCTTAGTTTTCAAGAAAAAGAAGCCATCATCGCGAAATTCCCGGAACTGACCCGGAAAGAAGTGTCGATGGGGCGCTTAAACTACCATTATGAAGAATCTCTTCATGAAAAGAAAATCGTCGTGCGCCATCTGCACGAAAACGGCAACGGCTTCGTCTACGTCGGTAAGCTGCCGCAGTACGAAGCGGATAAAAAAGGATTCATCAACATCCGCGACTTCTCGTCAGAGGAGCTTGAAGAGGTCCTGTCGGAATCAGTCCGCTATCTTTCAACCGACCCTGCCGGAAAACCCGTCAATGAAGCGTGGGTGAACCGCGAGGGCACCGAGCTCCATCTGAAAGAGGAGAACGGCTACTTTAACCTGTACTACGGCGATAACCTTGAGGAAGGGTTCGACTCCGCAAAGGAAGCGCATCTATATCTGAAGGAAGATGGCTTCCGCCTGAAATCGGGAGGCGCCATGTAATGGACGGCAAGAAGTTCGTCTTTGTCTTCCTCACGATTTTCATCCTGGTCATCATCGGTGTCCTGCTCAGCTTCTGGGTGTTCTACCAGGTGGACCAGTGAGAGGCGCTCACTGTCCGTTCTGTGACCTTTCCATGATGGAAGGGCAGGAAGTCGTTCTGGAAAACAGCCTATGCAGGTTTCTCATGATGCCGCAGGAAGTGCTGAAAGGCTCCGGGGTGATTGTGCCGGTTGCCCACCGCGAGACGGTGTTCGACCTGACACCGGGGGAATGGCGGGCAACACAGGATCTGCTTGCAGAGGCGAAGGCGATGCTTGACCGGGAATACTCGCCGGACGGATATAATGTAGGCTGGAATTCGGGAGTGGCCGGCGGGCAGCACATCCGGCATGCCCATCTTCATGTTGTTCCGAGATTTGCCGATGAGCCGTATGCCGGAAAAGGAATCCGGCACTGGCTGAAAAGCCCGGACAACAGGAGACCGGACACTGAGATTAAACCACAATAATGGGCGCTTCCGTTTTTCGGAAGCGTCTTTTTAAGAGCAAGAAATGCAGGGGGGAGCACGATGGGGAACAATTCGAGAAAAACGGGCTTTTTCCTGGTCATCACGGGAGCGACACTTTGGGGAATCGGGGGCACCGTCGCGCAGAAGCTCTTCCAGCAGTACGGAATCGACGTTAACTGGCTCGTCACCACACGGCTCCTTATTGCCGGGCTTTTGCTTTTGGGTGTCCAGTTTCTGTTGAAAGACCGCTCCCAAATATTCGGCGTCTGGAAAGAAAAGCGGACAGGCGCCCAACTGATTGTGTTCGGGCTTCTTGGCATGCTTGCGGTTCAGTATACCTACATGGCTTCCATACGACACGGCAATGCCGCGGTGGCGACATTGCTGCAGTACCTGGCGCCGGTCATGATCATCTTCTACCTGGTCCTCCGCCGGCAGACGGTATTTCGACGGGAGGACTTGGTGACGGTTATCCTCGCGCTTAGCGGATGTTTTCTCCTGCTGACGAACGGCTCGCTTTCCGGCCTGTCCGTTCCGGCGCCGGCCATCATCTGGGGTGTGCTATCAGGGGTTTCGCTGGCGTTTTACACCCTGTATGCCATTCCGCTACTCGCACGGTTCGACTCTTTGGTCATCGTCGGGTGGGCGATGATCATCGGCGGCCTTGCGCTCAGTTTCATCCATCCGCCATGGCAGATCGACTGGTCGGGACTATCCATGGAAGCGCTCGGCTACATCGCTTTCATCATCATCTTCGGCACGATGATCGCCTTCTGGTTCTACATAGAAAGTCTCCAGAGCCTCCAGCCGAAGGAAACGAGCCTGCTCGGGAGCCTCGAGCCGCTGGCGGCCGTCCTGACCACGGTCTTCTGGCTGAATGAGCCATTCGGCGGGTTCCAGTGGGCCGGAACTGCCGCCATCATCGGCATGATTTTGTTCATGGTGTTCAGCAAGAAACCTGCGGCGGAGTAGCGGATAGTGGTGTGTTAGTATGGAGGAAAAAGGTGATCACCCGGGATATGGAGCGTCGTCTGACGAAGCATCGCAGTCCATGCCAATTCTTTGCTTGGCATCCTAAAGCTTTTCCGGATGATGACAACAAGGGGGCTGCAACATGAGATGGTCAATGGTTTTCTTATTTATCCTGATTGGTTCCTTTATTTTCGTACTGACAATTGATGGGATTGGGATGGCCGGAACACTGTTGAAAATCCTTCTGGGCATCGGCTGCTTTTACATTGCGGGCCTGTTCATTCCGGGGAAAAAGGAAAAACAGAAAAACAGCTGACCGTCAGAGGTCAGCTGTTTTCATTTGGATCTAAAATTGACGCCGCATTTTAAGTGCCTGCCGCTTTTTCAGCCCTTCTGCCAGCAGGTAAAAGCCGATGATGGAAAACGTCATCGCGAACAGCGCGGAAATCGGGATCCATTGGGCTGAATAGATGTCCTGCCGAAGGCTGCTCAAGAGCACGGGCCAGGCATCGGACGTTTCCACTGCCCGGTAACTTCTGTCCAATTGTGAAAAGAATTGCTGGTTGACGTAGATACCGATCACGCCCAATTGGACAAGCAGGATCATGGCGCGGCCTGCTTCCATCGGAGTCGTAATGAACAGTTCCCTTAAGAGGGACGGCCAGTAGTAATTCTTGAAAAGTGTCCATCTGCTGCCGCCATTCGTGATGGCGGCTTCCATGAATGTCTGTTTGCGCTGACGGTGCAGATTTTCATAAAACACCATGGCCAATCGGCCGACTTCGACTGCCGAGATGATGACGAGCACCCAGAAAGATCGATAATCGGAAAACATCACACCGGGAATGGCGAGTAAAATGCAGATAATGAAAATCGTCGGCATGAACGAGAAGATGGAGTTCCACAGATTCATCAGGAAGCGCAGTCCCTTAAAGTAAAATGCACCAACGGAAATAAGCAGGGCGGCCACGACACGAACAGCCACGATCACGGCGAGGATATAGAAGGTTTCCCTCGCACCGATGATCACCCTGGACCAGAGATCCACCCCTTTCCGGTCGGTTCCAAGGAAATACTCGTCGGATGGCGAGATGGGGGGCACGAGCAGCGCGCCTTCCGAATCTCTCAGGACGAGCGTCCGGTCCATTGTGCCATCGACCATTGGCAGATAGGGGCCGAATAAAATGAGGATCAGCACGGTGCCGCTCATGACAGATCCGATCCATAATGTCCGGTTCATCGTTCTTCCCCCAGTGGCGAAATGGCTGAACGCGCGATTCCTGAAACGATATTAAAGACCAGGATCACGACGGTAAATAAAAAGATATAGCCGATTTGCGCAATGATATTCGGGGAGACGAGTGCGCCGACGTAAAAAGTGGTCGAACTCCCGAGTGTGGTGTACATGTAATAAGCGGCGCCCTTATAGTCGGTGAACACCTCAACGATAAACAGATTGGATAGGGTGTAGAGGACCATCGTGTTGGAGTAGGCCAGTATTTTCGGCAGGCCGTTTTTCAGCATGTGGCGATACAGGATTTTCAGTTCCCCTGTCCCTTTCGAGCGCGCGGTCCGGATATAGTCGAGGCCCTGCTCGTTTTCAAGCGTCTTGAAAGTGATGTTGGCGATGAACATGACCGGATAGATCGACAGGTAAAGGATATTCATCAGTATATTGTCGATTTTGTCATGGCCGAACAGATCGATCTCCACCAGGCCGTAACCTTGAAGAAAGAGCACGGTCAACTGAATGAAGACGATGATGGCGATGTCCGGTACTGACAAAAAGCCGATGGTGACCGGCTGTCCGATGAACTTCGCCTTTGTTTTTCTTGTGTTGAAATCGAAAATCCCTTTCGCGATGCCGACGAAGAAACCGATTAGGATGGCCGGCATGAAAATGAGCATACTCCGTAAAAAGACGGAGGTGACCTGGTCCATGATCGGGCGGCCAGCTTCATCCGTCCCCAGACCTCCGGTTTCGTAGATATAAGTGAAGAAGGATTGGATATTGGAGACATGATTTTGAACCTGATAATCATAAGCGGCACCCATGAACATGCCGCCCCTTCCTTCCTCAAAAACAGTATCCATCGGTATCAGTAGCAGCAACACCAGGATTCCGAATGAGAACAGCCAGACGGCAGTCCGGAGTGAAATGGTTTTGATCAAAAAGAAACACCCCTGTATGTAAAAGGAACTATTTCATTAATTATACTACAAGTATATTTATAATTATCTATAAATTGGCGATATAAAATAAAAGCGGCTGCTCCGTAATCGGGCAAGCCGCTTTTGTCATGTTAGATATCACTTAATGCCAGTTCCCGGCCTTATAAGGTCCTTTCCGGAACGGCATCCACCAGTTCCATTTGCCGAACAGTTTCATGAGGCTCGGGACGAGGAGGAGGCGGATGATCGTAGCGTCAATGGCGACGGCGATCGCGATGCCGACGCCGATCTGCTTGACCGGCATGACTTCGGTGAACGCAAACGCGCCGGTGAGGACGATCATGATCAGTGCCGCGGACGTGATGATCTTGCTCGTTGCGGCAAGGCCTTCGACGGTTGCGCGGTCATTGTCGTAGTCCTTCGTGTATTCTTCCTGGATGCGGGAGATGAGAAACACTTCGTAGTCCATGCTGAGTCCGAAGACGAGGCTGAAGACAAGCACCGGGATGATCAGCGCGATCGTGCCGGCTTCCAGGCCGAAGTGGCCATACTGGAAGATGTAGACGAGCGCGCCGAACGCCGCGGACAGGCCGATGATGTTCATAAGGATCGCCTTCAGCGGAATCAGGACGGAGCGGAATGCAATCATCAGGATGATGTACGTCGAGACGATGATGATCGCGAGCACATAGCCGATCTTGTCCCAGATCTCATCAAAGATTTCCTGGTTGAACTTCGGATAGCCACCGACCGACAGGTTCCATTCGGTGTCTTTCTCAGCCCAGTCGCGTGCCCATTCCTGCGCTTCTGCCGATGCGCCTTCCGGCTTCAGCGTAACCGGCACGAGAAGAGAGTCGCCTTCAATGAAGGAATCCAGAAGAGGCTCGACGGCTGCGGCTGTTTCCGGCATCCGGGTGGCCTGCAGCCACGTGTCGGCATCTTCGATTTCGCCTTCGGTGAAGATGGTGGAGACTTCAGCGGTGCGGCTGTCATCAAGCAGGGCGTCCTGCAGTTTCTCGATTTCGCGGATGCCGTCTTCATCTTCCCAACCGCCCTCGCGCTCGGCAATGAGGTAGGCCGTGGAGTTCGACAGGCCGAATTCATCTTCGATCTTCTCGAACGCCTGGCGGGTGTCATTGGAAGCCGGGAGAGAGTCCATTTCCGGAATGGTCAGTTCCATGTCCTTCACCGGGATCATAAAAATCCCGAGGATGAGGAGGGCGCCGATTGTGACAAGAACGGGACGCTTAATGACACGTTCCGCAAACTTGCGCCAGCCGCTCGCGCCTTCCTCCTTCACTTTGAGGATGGTCCATTTGTTCAGACGATCGCCGAGGACGAGCAAAACAGACGGCAGGAGCGTAAGTGATGACAGGACGGCAAGCGACACAACCGCCATGCCTCCTACACCGATATTTTTGAACAGATCGATCTGTATGATGAACAGGGCACCAAGCCCGATGAACACGCAGAACGCCGAAAACAGGACGGAGCGCCCCGCGGTAAGGATCGTCGTCCGCACCGCATCCTCGACGGACTGCTTTTTCCGCTCCTCGCGGTAACGGTTGATGAACAGGAGCGAGAAGTCGATGCTGAGGGCAAGACCCAGCATCGGCACGATGTTCAGCATGAAGATGGACAGGTCCATCCACTGGCCGATCAGTGTCATTGTGCCGAATGTCGTGATGATCGTGGCGACCCCGACAAAGAACGGCACGAGTGCTGCGACGACCGAGCCGAATGCGAGCAGCAGAACAATCAAGGCAATCGGCAGCCCGATCGTTTCCGCTTTGACCAGGTCGCGCTGGCTTGCCTTATTGATGTCTTCGCTGATTGCGGTGCCGCCGGTCAGGACGGCACCGTCATGATCGGCCGTTTCCTGGATGGCCGACACCGCTGCGCTCATGTCCGTGTCTTCTTCAAAGTGAAGGAGGGCATAGGAGAGGTTCTCGGTGTAGAGGGAGTCGTCGTCCAATGGAGATACAATTTCTTCTGCGAGCCCCAGATTCTCCACATCCGAGACAGCAGTCCCGATTTCCTCATCGGTCATGTTTTCGAAGACGAGGAACATCGTTTCCGCCGGCAGGCCGAACTTGTCCGTCAGGCTGTCGGCCACTTGTTCATATTCGCCATCCATCCGGAAACCGTCTCCTTCGAGGACGCCCGGAAGCTTGATGGCCTGGAACGCCATGAAAGCGGCAATGACGATCCAGAGCGCGATGATCCACTTCGGGAACCGGATGACGAGATTTGCTAGCGTGCGCAAAAGGCTTCTTCCTTTCAGGTCAATCATAGATTGTTTTTCTCCAATAGTTTACATGAGAGGAAGAGGATTTGTCGTGTGGGAAGGGCGGTAAAGAGACGGTTATCGGCCGGCTCGTTTTGCGAAATGAGATAAGAGTACAATCCGGATCATTTCGGGTCGTATACAAAAAAACGCACCCCGTTTGCGGGATGCGTTCAAGTGAATTTATTGCGGGGTGACGGCCAGGATGCGTTCTTCCACCTGGTCTGCCACTTCTTCGATCGAGATGCCGAGGGCCATCGAGAGTTCCCTGAACAAAATCGATTGGACATGAGTCAGGATTCTGCGGTCCTGATCATAAATCTTCTGGTCGGTGTTGAGTTTCTTGTCCATGAGTGCGCCGGCCACTTCAGCGATCTTCTGCCGGTCGCCTGACTGGACAAGGGCCTGGTAGGCGCGTGCCCGGTGTTTCGGATCATCGACCCAATCAATGCCGGGTTTTCCGAATACGTCCATCAGTTCCAGGGCTTCTTCCCGGTTCAACGTCCTCATGATCCGCTTTTTCTTGCCGTCCACCGGCGTGCTGATTTTCAGCGTCTGTTCTCCAAGCGGGTGGAGTACATAATAAAGCCGGGTTTCGCCAAACAGATCCTTCTTGCAAATGTCATCGATTTTGCACAGTCCGTGCTCGGAATAGATGACGACGTCACCGATCTCAAACATCCGCATGGCCTCCTCATGGCATATTGTCAACTAAGTTTACATTCATTGTAACGCTGATTGCGCATTTTGTCAAGTCAGTTGACAATATGCCTGCGGCTTGTCATGATAATCCCGTTATGAAACCGGATATGGAAAGGAAGGGTCAGGATGCCTGAATTGAGCGGACTGGACTTGATTGATCTGCTTGGAGAGCGGCATTTCGGCCTTCGGCGGCTCGCGGAGGAACTATGGAATGAGCGTGGAGACATGGCAATTTCAAACTCTGAATGGTTCCTCATGGCGAGGATCGGAACTGGCGGGCCGACCATCGCAGAGGTAGGCCGGCAGGTGGATATCACTCGCCAGGCGACTCACAAGCTGATCCGCAAAATGTCGGACAAGGGGCTCGTGGAAGTGTCCGACGATGATCGGAACAAAAAAGTGAAGCGCGTGCGCCTGACGAAGTTTGGGCATGAGTGCTATCAACATAATGAAAACCTGAAAGCGGAACTGGAGGCACGGATAGCCGAAGCCATCGGATCTGACAAGGTGGCGGCGCTGAAGGAGATCCTTTCAATGGATTGGGAGCTGGGAAACAGGGAATTGTAAGGAAGAGAATCAAAGATGGCAGGAGGGAATCCGATTGAGGAATCTGTCAACGGCCGAGAAGGTTCTTTTCGGGATTGCTCTGGTGATCCTGGTGGCTTCCATATTTGATCGCGACTTGTTCCGCTTCATGTTTCTCGCATTCGCACTTGCCTTTGTCTACCGGGTGATCCGGCCGAAAGAAGGGGAGAAGCGGGGATGGAACCTGCTGATTGTGGCGCTGCTTCTGATGGGCTTCTTGCTGGCCAATCCCCGGTAACACAAAAAAACGCCGTCTCCCGGAGGAGACGGCGTTTTTAGCAGTCGTTAAATGGATTACATTTTTACGACGTTCGCAGCTTGAAGACCGCGTGGGCCTTCTTCGATTTCGAATTCTACTTCTTGACCTTCATCAAGGGACTTGAACCCGTCTTGCTGGATAGCGGAGAAGTGTACGAATACATCGTCGCCATCTTCGCGCTCGATGAAACCGAAGCCCTTTTCTGCGTTAAACCATTTTACTTTACCTTGTTCCATGTTTGTTTCCTCCTTGCGTGCCATCGTCCGGCACACGTGTGTTACTATCCTTGCTCAAGTCTTGATGTGTCAGGATGAAGAGAATTCCACCCGAACGTCATTGCCGAACAAAAATAATTCTTCTACATCATAACAGCCCATCCAGATCATTGCAAGTGAAATGCCGAAGAGTTCGAGAAGACAGACCTCTGTCTTCTAATCGCCTATATTTGAGAAAAATTTGAAACCTTTTCAATCCTTGTGCGTAGTACAGGTAAGCAAACAGAGGGGGTGGGGAGGATGAATGTGTTCGGGCTGCCGGTGGAGCAGCTGTATCTGATCGTCCTGGTCGTAGCCGGTCTGGCAACCGTTCTTTATCTGTTTTTTGGTGATGTAGCGGACGGTGCCGGGGAGGCGCTGCCTTTCCTGAATCCGGCGGTGATCCTTGCGTTCGTTACCTTCATGTCGGCTTCCGGGTTCATCTTCGAGAACGTGACGGGGATGGGCAGTGTGCCGATCCTGATGGTTTCGGCCGGAATTTCAGCGGTGCTGTCGTTTCTTCTTTATTTCTTTGTTCTTCTGCCGCTCCGGTCCGCCGAGGCGTCAACCGCCTACACCGAGGAGTCGCTCCTCGGACAGGTCGGCCGCGTGATCACGCCGGTCCCGGAAGACGGTTTCGGGGAAGTCGTCATCGAGACGGTGAACGGCCTCATCTCCAAACGGGCGGCGGGTCTGGAAAATGCCGCAATCGGCTATGACCGGGAAGTGCTCATCATCGAGATCCGGGATGGCACGCTCATCGTGAAGGAGTACGAGCCGTTCCGCTTCAAAGAATTGTCTTGAACATCTCCTCAGCTGTTCTGCTTGATATCTGAAAAAAGGGGGCAACAAAAATGGTTTGGATTGCAGTCGGGATTGTAGCATTTGTGCTTCTGGCCATCATCGGGGTCTATGTGACGCGCTACCGCACCGCGGGGCCGGACGAGGCGCTGATCGTCACGGGAAGTTATCTCGGTTCGAAAACTGTGCACACGGATGAAGCGGGCAACAAGATCAAGATCATCCGCGGAGGCGGAACGTTCGTCTTCCCGGTGTTCCAGCAGGCGGAGCCGCTCAGTTTGCTCTCGAGCAAGCTCGAAGTGACGACGCCGGAAGTTTACACCGAGCAGGGCGTGCCGGTCATGGCAGACGGCACGGCGATCATCAAGATCGGCGGCTCGATCTCCGAGATCGCGACGGCCGCCGAGCAATTCCTCGGTAAAGCTAAGGAAGACCGCGAAAACGAAGCGAAGGAAGTGCTGGAAGGTCACCTCCGCTCGATCCTCGGTTCGATGACCGTCGAGGAAATCTACAAGAACCGTGATAAGTTCTCCCAGGAAGTCCAGCGCGTCGCTTCACACGATCTGGCGA
The DNA here is from genome assembly GCF_009761675.1 of Bhargavaea sp. CC-171006. Classification (GTDB taxonomy): domain Bacteria; phylum Bacillota; class Bacilli; order Bacillales_A; family Planococcaceae; genus Bhargavaea; species Bhargavaea changchunensis. Next base: position 90,160 of record NZ_QUZH01000012.1, on the reverse strand, counting down.
AAATGGGCCTCGTGATTGTTTCCTTTACTATTAAAGATGTACGCGATAAAAACGGCTACCTCGACTCGCTCGGGAAGCCGCGGATCGCCCAGGTCAAACGCGATGCAGATATCGCGACGGCTGAAGCGGAAAAGGAAACACGCATCAAGCGCGCCGAAGCCGACAAGGAAGCCAAGCAGGCGGAACTGTTCCGCGCGACTGAAATCGCCGAATCCGAGAAGGATAATCAGCTGAAAGTCGCGGAATACCGCCGAGAGCAGGACGTCGCCAAAGCGCGCGCCGACCAGGCGTACGAACTGGAATCCGCACGCGCCAAGCAGGAGGTCACCGAGCAGGAGATGCAAGTGCGCATCATCGAACGCCAGAAGCAGATCGAGCTCGAGGAAAAGGAAATCCTCCGTCGTGAGAGACAGTACGACTCGGAAGTGAAGAAGAAAGCCGACGCCGACCGCTACGCCATCGAGCAAAACGCGGCAGCCGACAAGGCGAAGCAGCTCGCGGAAGCGGACGCCGAGAAATACCGCATCGAAGCGCGTGCGAAAGCCGACGCCGAAAAGATCCGGCTCGACGGGATTGCCAAAGCCGAATCAGAGCGCGCGCAGGGTGAATCGGAAGCGGACGTTATCCGCCTGAAGGGTCTTGCCGAGGCGGAAGCCAAACGCAAGATTGCCGAAGCGTTCGAGCAGTACGGCCAGGCCGCTGTGCTCGACATGATCGTCCGGATGCTTCCGGAATACGCGAAAAACGTGGCGACTCCGCTCAGCAACATCGACAAGCTGACGGTCGTCGACACGGGCAGCGGCGAAGGCGGCGGCGCCAACCGTGTCGCGGGCTATGCCACCGGCCTCATGACGAGCCTGCAGGAATCGCTCAAGGCGAGCTCCGGCATCGACGTGAAGGAAATGCTAGAGAACTACTCCGGCAAGCACAACCTGCGCCCTAGTCTTGATGACATCGCGTTTGAGATGAAGGAGAAGAGGGAGAAGAAGGAAGTGCCTGTATCTGAAGCTGCGGATGAGGAATCCCCGACGGAAGATGTGGAGCAGGTGGAAGTTTGATGAAATGAATAAAACCCGGATCAGGCCTTTTGGGAGGCGCGGATCCGGGTTCGTTTTATTCCCTGAACTTCAGAATGATATAGCGGATCAAAGTAAAGAAGGCCATTAGCATTAAAAGGGATATGAGGATGCCAATCGGGCTAAAACTAGAGATCATAACGTACCTCCTTATCAGAGAAAGCTCTGGATCAGCGGCGGTATCAGGATGACAGCCGCTATTGAAACGACAAAAGCAACAGTCCGATTCTGTTTTAGTGAAACAATGAGAAGGATAAGGCCGGTGACGGTCATCGCAAGAAGAACGAGACCGGAGGCGAAATACCCTTGTTCAGAGGAAAGCGGGATGCTGACCATGCTTGAGTTCGAGCCTGCAAAATGGCCGAGACGTGTGAGGATGATGTTCAGGCTGATGCCTGCCACAAGAAGCAGGAAGGATGTCATGAAAAGGCGCCGGTTGGAAATCACAGAACAACTTCCTCCTTTTTTATCCATTTTATCTGATCGGAGTGTCGGACGCATCAGGAACTTTTACTGCGGTTTTAGAATAAACTGAACCGTGGTATACTAAAATCAGAAAAGCCATCCGGCGGCAACCGGATGGCCCAGCAACACGGCGCTCAGAGAAGCTGCCCGCAGTCAGCGAATCAGAAAATGACCCCCTTAGCGAGCCGTCAACTCAGGTCAGGGGGTCATTTTTTGTGTGTTGATTCCATAATGGCGACAACCAAAGCCGCAAAAGCCACTGCGAACATCAGCGTTTCATATATGGACACAGGCCTCACCCCCTCTCTGTCGGGGAGTGGGGCAGACCACCCTGCGCAAACCGTGCTGCTGTTCGTTTATTTTAACATGCTGACATTCATTCGCCCCTGCTCCGGAAGAATCATTTCCGTGCAGGGATTTTTTTGATGGCGTACTGGTGCGCTGGCTGATGCTTGCGATCACTCTGTTTGCCCGCGAACACCCACGCCCGCTGGATGAGGAAACCTGCAATGAACAGGCCAAAATCGACGAGGACCTTCAGCATCGTTTCATTCATGAACCTGAACAGGAAGTGGATAGCGGTGACGAGCGCGGCGGATGCCGCCATGTTGAAGAGGGCGAGTGCCGCATACTTCAGGAATGAATTTTTTGATCCGGATTTGAAGACGAGACGCCGGTTGACGGTATAGTTGAACACCGCGGACATCGTTCGGGCTATGACGGTTGCAAATGTGATATACATGACCGGTGAATCGTCCTCGAGCCACCTCGAGAACACCCAGAACAGGCCGATGTCGATGGCGAAAGAGGCGACGGCCGAGAGGGTGAACCAGCTGAAGGTGCGGTACGTCTCTTTTCGGATTCTTTTCATGGCCGCACCTCCTTTTTTAATGTTCCATACCCTTGGGGTGCTCGGATGAACCGGGGCGGGAATGTGTAATTTCCCAACGTCAATGTGTAATCTCGCGGACTGATTGTGTAATCTCGGCCGGCCAATGTGAAGACTCGCCTTCTGGCCTTAAGAAAATCTTCATTTTCCCCCTCCGTAATCCTTCAGATTCTCCCTCTATACTGAAATCACTAACCACTTATTGGAGGAATGAACATGATTGAAGTGAAGGGGCTGTCCCACTCGTTCCGGGTCGGCAAGAAGGGGAAGGAGACGGAAGTGCCCGTCTTAAAAGAGCTGTCACTGAAAGCGCGGGACGGGGAAATCGTGTCAATCGTCGGGCGGAGCGGGTCGGGGAAGTCGACACTTCTTCATATCCTGGCGGGATTCCTGCAGCCGGATGCGGGGCGGGTACTTGTCGACGGCACAGATCTCACCTCGATGAGTGAAGCGCAACGGGCGGCGTTCCGGCTGGACCGGTTCGGATTCGTCTTTCAGAACTTCCAGCTGATGCCCGGGCTGACGGCATTCGAGAATATCGAATTACCACTGACGCTGAAGGGCGTGCCGGCGGCCGAGCGCAAGCGGAAAGTGGAGGAGTTGCTGGAAAGCACCGGACTCACGGAAATCCGCGGACATTATCCGAACGAGCTGTCGGGCGGACAGCAGCAGCGGGTCGGCATCGCGCGAGCCCTCATTACCGAGCCGCCGGTCATCTTCGCCGATGAGCCGACGGGCAGCCTCGATTCCGAAACCGAACAGGATATCCTGAACCTGATTCTTTCATTGAATAAGAAGTACGGCATCACATTCGTCATCATCACTCATGACGACGAGGTCGCGGCCATTGCCAAGCGCCAGTACCGGATGCACGACGGCGAGCTTACGGAAGGGGGCCTCCGCCATGTCGTTTAAGGATCAGATTGCATTTGTCCGCCAGCATATCCGGCGGAACCGGCTCCGGGTGTTCATGACTGTGCTGGCTGCGACGATGGGGACGGCGTTCCTGATCGTCCTTGCGTCGGTCGGCTTTGGGCTGCAGAAGACGATCAAGGACGATATCCTGTCGAACCAGATGGTGACGCAGATCGAAGTGTACAGCGAAGACATGACGGACGCGAAAGCTGACGCGATGAAGAAGATCGATCATGTCGAGGCGGTCGTCCACCGAAAATCGCTGGTGCCGATGGCTATGGGCGAACTGGAAGGCCATACCGGCAGCATGAACACATACTTCACGGACTTCGGTGATGAACAGGCATCCGGCTTCAAGCTTGCGGAAGGTCGGTTCCCGGAAAAGCCTGGCGAAGTGATTGTCGGTTCTCAGTTCGCAGCGCAACTGATTGACGAAAGCGTGGAAGTGGAGGAAGGCGAAGAACCGGCCTCTTATGAAGGAAAGGTCATTGGCCAAACATTTGCGTTTTCATTCGAAGGGGAGAATGACGAAACCGCCTCGAAGACATGGCCGTTTACAATCGTCGGTGTCAAAGAAGCTCCGGGCAAGGACTGGGCGTTCGATGGTTACCTCTACCTGGATGAATCGTTCATGGAAGAGATGGAGTCGGCTTATATTGCAGCTTCTTCGGATAACGAACAGGAGGATATGTCATTCACGAACAGCTCGGTGAATGTGTATGCTGATGACCTGGCGAACGTAAAGGCCATCACGCAGACGCTGAAGGACGATGGGTACGCAGTTTACTCGGTCTCTGAGGAGATCGAACAGATTGATGTCTTCTTCCTCGCGCTGAAGGCTGGACTGATCTTTGTCGGAACGATTGCAATCCTGATCGCCTCAATCGGCATCTTTAACACGATGACGATGGCGGTCACGGAACGGACGCGTGAAATCGGCGTCATGAAAGCACTCGGTGCCGGACCTAAACTGATTCAGCGGCTGTTCCTGATGGAAAGCGCATGGATCGGGCTTGTCGGTACGGTCATTGCGGTCGTGATTTCCTATGGCGTAAGCTTCGCGGCCAATGCAATTCTTCCGATTGTAGTGGACGCTGCGCTAGGCGGGGAAACTGGAGACTCGTTCAAAGTGACATTCTCCGTCATCCCATGGCAGCTCGTCCTGATCGCCTCCGCAATTTCACTGACTGTCGCCATGATCTCCGGCTGGCGTCCGGCACGAAAGGCGACGAAGACGGACGTCATCGGTGCGCTGCGGCATGAGCTTTGAGGGATAAGCGGTTACCCAATAAATGAAACAGGCATCCGAGCTGAGTCGGATGCCTTTCCTATGTAAGGGCCTGCCTGCCGTTTCCGGTCTGGCGGCCTGTTTTATCCTATTCGGTACCGGCGGCCGTGATGCGTGCTTGCCCGGGAAGTACCTGGCCGTGCCTTCTATTGTTTCTTGACCGGAAATGTAGCAAAATAGAGAAGGATTGAATTTCAGCAGACCCGAAAGGATGAGGAATGATGGAATACCGCATTGAACGCGATACGATCGGCGAAATCCAGGTACCTGCGGACAAGCTTTGGGGTGCCCAGACGCAGCGAAGCAAGCAGAACTTCAAAATCGGCTGGGAGAAAATGCCGATGGAAGTCGTCCGTGCATTCGCCAACCTGAAAAAGGCAGCAGCGATCACAAGCAACGAGCTCGGCAACCTGTCTGACGCAAAGGCGAAAGCGATTGCGGCTGCAGCCGACGAAGTGATCGAAGGCAAGCTCGACGACAACTTCCCGCTCGTTGTCTGGCAGACCGGTTCCGGCACGCAGTCTAACATGAACATGAACGAAGTGCTTGCTCACCGCGGCAACCAGTTGCTTGAAGAGTGGGGCGAGGAAGACCGTCTCCACCCGAACGATGACATCAACAAGTCCCAATCGTCGAACGATACATATCCGACGGCGCTCCACGTTTCCGCAGTCGTTGCCGTTCTGAACGACCTTCTTCCGGCGATCGACAAGCTGAAAGAGACGCTTGAAGACAAGTCGAAGCAGTTCGACGACATCATCAAGATCGGCCGTACGCACCTGCAGGACGCAACACCGCTCACACTCGGCCAGGAAATCAGCGGTTGGGTGCGCATGCTTGAAAAAGACCGTGTCATGATTGAAACTGCAGTCGAACAAATGAAAGAACTTGCAATCGGCGGCACCGCTGTCGGTACGGGCCTGAACGCACCTGCAGGATTCGGCGACAAAGTCGCGGCCCAGATCTCCAAGCAGGTGGGAATCGAGTTCACGTCCGCGGTCAACAAGTTCCACGCGCTCACAAGCTATGACGAAGCCGTCTTCACGCACGGCGCGATCAAGGCACTCGCGGCTGATCTAATGAAAATCGCAAACGACGTGCGCTGGCTGGCAAGCGGCCCGCGTTCCGGCATCGGTGAAATCACAATCCCTGCCAACGAGCCGGGCAGCTCGATCATGCCGGGCAAGGTCAACCCGACACAGAGCGAAGCACTGACGATGGTTGTCGCCCAAGTAATGGGCAACGACGCGACAATCGGATTTGCCGCGAGCCAGGGCAACTTCGAGCTGAACGTCTTCAAGCCGGTCATCGCCTACAACTTCCTTCAGTCGGTTCGCCTGCTGACTGACGGGATCATCAGCTTCAACGACAACTGCGCAGTCGGCATCGAGCCGAACCAAGAGAAGATCCAGGAGCTTCTGGACAACTCGCTCATGCTCGTTACCGCGCTGAACCCGCACATCGGCTATGAAAACGCGGCGAAAATCGCGAAGACGGCCCACGCGGAAGGCTCGACTCTGAAAGAAGCGGCGATCAAGTCCGGCCTTCTGACAGAAGAGCAGTTTGATGAATGGGTCGTTCCGTCTAAAATGATCGGACGATAATTAATTGGTGCAGCCGGGGACTCGGGTCCCCGGCTGTTTTTATATGGGGATTTTTCGTGATGGCGGGGGGCGGTTTCGTCATTCAGACCGGTAATCTCGTCATTCGTGGCCAGAATCTCGTCATTCGGTCCTTCAGTCTCGTCATTCATCATCGGGACATACGCGAATGACGAAATTGGGAAGCTGAATGACGAAATCGGAGACGCGAATGACGAAATCAAACCGGTGAATGACGAAACCGGGCAGGAATTCATCCCTCACTCACTACCTCCAACGGATGTCACTTTTTGCTCACAGCATCTCGCCGCATCTTGCGGTATAGTGGTACGCAAAGGAGTGATCCCACATGAAGAAGCGGTTCATCTATATACTCGCTGCGCTCGGTCTTGTTTTGTCCGCATGCGGCAATGACGCAGCTGGTGAGACGGATGCCCATGAGGATGAGCCTTCCCATGAAGGACATGACCATGCGGCTCCTGCCGAGCGGGAAGTGAAGGAAGGCCAGACGGTGCTGCCGAATGGCGACCTCCAGGAAGTGACCGCTTCGGCGGAGGAGCTGCCGTCATTCCTAGATGACAAGCCGGAAGACATGCAACTGGTTTATCAGGTGGCGGGCTCCGCAACTGAGATTCTGGAATGGATGCCATGCTACTGCGGCTGCGGGGATAGTGCCGGGCACAAAAGCAACATGAACTGCTTTATCTCGGAAGTCCGCGAAGACGGCTCGGTTGTCTGGGATGACCATGGCACGCGCTGCCTCGTATGCCTGGAAATCGCGGTGGAATCGGTGAAGATGGCGCAGGACGGAAAGTCGCTCAAGGAAATCCGTGAGACGATCGACGAGACTTATAACGAAGGCTATGCAGAGCCGACTCCTACGCCGATGCCGGCATAAGAGGGAAGCGAGGCGGGAGCGCCCCGCTTTTTTATATGCAATAAAATCAGAGCCGCCGCGAAATGGTGAGTTGCGGTCGTGAAACTGTGAGTTGCGGTCGTGAAATTGCACGTTGCCGCCGCGAACCCATCCCATGCCGCTACGAAATTACTCCCGGCAACCCCATATGCTACACTCTCCCTAAAGGGGGCTTACTCGATGGACAAGCAATCATTTTTCTCCTCATGGAGCGGGGGCAAGGATTCCGCACTTGCACTTCACCGGGCAATTCAAAACGGCGGCAGGCCGGAGCAGCTTCTGACGATGTTCGATAGCGAAGGGGACAGGTCGAAGTCGCATGCGGTGAGCGAGGCGATCATTCGTGCGCAGGCTGACGCGCTCGGCATCCCGCTTGAGATCCGGCGCGCCGGTTGGACAGATTATAAGGAGCAATTTCTCTCGGGGCTGGATAAGATGAAGGCGTCGGGAATCACAACCGGGGTATTCGGGGACATCGACCTGGAGGACCACCGGAAGTGGATGGCCGACACATGTGCGGAGCGGGGCATCAAAGCGGTGCATCCGCTATGGGGCATGGGCCGAATTGAAGTGGTCCGCGCCTTTCTGGATGCTGGTTTCCGGGCGACGGTCGTCGTCGGACATGATGAGCGATTCCCGGCCGAATGGGTCGGGCGCGCATTCGATCATGAATTGATCGAAGACATGGAAAGCCGCGGAATCGACCCGTGCGGGGAGGCCGGCGAGTTCCACACGCTCGTGACGGACGGTCCCATCTTTAATCACCCGCTCAGCCTCAATCAGACCGCCCACCTGAAACGGGATGGCTATTCGTTTGCGCGAATGGAGCTGGAGAGATGAAAGAGGCATTTGAGGCGTTCGAGAGGGAAGACTGGGACGAGGCCGAACGGCTTTACCGTGCACTGCTTGCCGAACCGGAACAGGAAGAAAACGCGATGCATATGCTCGCGTTCACGCTAGCGATGAAAAAGGAATTCAACGAGTCCCGCTCACTCTACGAAGAACTTCTCCGCCAGGCGGAACAGAGTGACGACCACGATGAAGCCGCCGCCATTTCGATGCACCAGCTCGCAATGGTATGCCGGATGGAAGGGGACGCATCGACCGCGAGAAAGTGGCTGGAGCGGGAGCGGAACCTCCGCCGCGACCGTCTCCCCGATGACCACAAGGGACATTCAGCCAACGCCTACGAATTCGGCGAAACAGCACTCTTGGAAGGACAACTCGAGGAAGCAATCGGTGCTTTCCGGTTGGCGCTCCGTGAAGGCAAGAAAGCGGAAGACGATATGTGCATCGCCTGCGCCTGGCGGGGGATCGGACAGGCAAGTGCGCTGTTCGGGCACGATCCCGGTCCGGCCTACCAACAGAGCATGGGCGCCTTTCGGAGAGCCGGTGATGCCAAGGGCGAAGAGGAAGTCCGCAGCCTGCTGGAACAGCAATCCGGATAAGGGCAAAATAAAAAGAACACCGGAAATCGGTGCTCTTGCCGGGAATACGCCCGGCATGTTCAGTCAGACGACTGTATAGTCTTTTGGACGGACAGTCCGCTGTGTCCGGATGAACGACATCGCGTCCAAAAGTTCGTCCTTCGACAACCGCCGGCCGTCCAGACAGAGCTCATATTTATCGAGCATGTCGTCGGCCGCCTTTTTAATATCCACGGAAACGGGTTCGCGGTTCAGAAGATAGTCGGTGGTCACTTGGAAGTGGTCTGCAAGGGCAATCAACTGGGGGAAGGTCGGCAGTTTCTTGTCGAGCTCGAACGTCCAGATCAGGCTTTTGGCGACACCGATCGTCTCTGCCAATTGCTCAGGGGACACGTCGTGCTGGATCCGGAGGGCTTTTAGCCGCTCGCCGAATGTGAGGGTCTCGTTCAATGCTAACACCTTTCTGTATAAGAGTTAGAAAATTTGAATTCCTTAGACAGCATATCATATATTGCTTGAAAAATAAAACGACAACCCCTCAAGGTTGTCGTTTTTTGTCTGATTATTAGATTTCCGAGAGAACGCCTTTTACGAGACCGGCAAATTTAGTCCGGACCTGTGCAGCAACCTCAATCACTTCGTCGTGGCTTAGCGGCTGGTCAAGGATGCCTGCCGCCATGTTCGTCAGGCAGGAAATGCCGAGGACGCGCATGCCGCCGTGTGCCGCGACAATCACTTCCGGTACGGTCGACATGCCGACCGCGTCCGCGCCGAGCGTGCGGATCATACGGATTTCTGCAGGCGTCTCATACGTCGGGCCGCTCCACCAGGCATAGACGCCTTCACGCAAACCGAAGCCGAGGCTGTCGGCCACACTGAATGCCTTCGCCTGTAATTCCTTGCTGTACACCTGTGTCAGATCCGGGAATCGGGTGCCGAGTTCCTCGTGGTTCGGCCCGATCAGCGGGTTGGTGCCGGTCAGGTTCAGGTGATCGGTGATCAGCATGAGATCCCCAGGGCTGAAGTCCTTGTTCACCGAGCCGCAGGCGTTTGTGATGATCAGATCCTGGATGCCCAGTGCCTTCATGACACGGACCGGGAATGTGACTTCCTCGAGCGAATAGCCTTCGTAGTAATGGTAGCGGCCCTTCATCGCCGCGACGGTGATGCCGTTCAGCTTGCCGATGACCAGTTCGTTGGCATGGCCGACGGCGGAAGATGTCGCGAAATGCGGGATCTCCGCATACGGAATGCTGATGGCTTCTTCGATTTCATCGGCAAGAGAGCCGAGTCCTGAGCCGAGGATCATGCCGACCGTCGGGCTGTGTTCTGTCTTGTCTTTAATATAAGATGTGGCTTCCCAGATTTTATGGAACAGGTTCATTTGAATCTCTCCTCTTCTGCGGCGGCAGAACCGCCCGCTTCCTACAAGTTTGATACCCCCGCCCGCATACGCGGAATCCTCATCCAAGCACCGGAGCGAGTTCTTTTTTCAGTTCCCGTTCCATGAACGGTTCCGCGCCGAGCATATTCCGGAAGGCTTTGTAGCGGGTCACCCGCTCCGAGCCTGCAGTCTTTCCGGTTTTATAGGCACGGATCATGATGTTTTTCGGCGTGTGCGCCATGTCGATGAATTCCAGAAGCTGCGCGTCGTACCCGAGCAGACTCAGCAACTCGGCGCGAATCGAGTCTGTTGCGAGCGCCGCGAAGCGTTCCTTGATGAGCCCATGCTGCAGCATGACACCGAGTTCCGGAGAGTCCAGTTGGCCGAACAGTTCGTGCTGGCAGCACGGCACGCTCAAAATGACATCCGCTTCCCAACGCACCGCGCGGGCAAGCGCCATGTCGGTCGCAACGTCGCAAGCATGCAGTGTCACGACCATGTCGACTGCAGTTTCATCATTATAATCGTTGATGTCACCGACGAGAAACTCCAGGTCGTCCCCGTATCCGAGATCAGCGGCGATCTGCCGGCATTCCTCGATCACTTCTTTTTTCAGATCGAGTCCGGTGACCCGTACGTCGAGTTCCTTTTCGATCCTCAGATAGTGGTAAAGGGCAAACGTCAGATACGACTTGCCCGAACCAAAATCGAGGATGCGGATTGTCCGGTCCGTCGGCAGATGGGCGAGGCTGTCGGCAATATACTCGGTGAACCGGTTGATCTGCCGGAACTTGTCCATTTTGCCCTTTTTCACTTTCCCGTCCTCGGTCTGCACACCGAGCTGCACGAGAAACGGATACGGCGTCCCCTCTTCAAGGATGTATTGCTTTTTTCGGTTATGGGAGAGGTTCGGTTCCGCTTTCGTATCAGTCTGTTCGGTCTTCCAGGAGACCTTCAGCTTCTTCGAAAGCCTGACCTGCACTTCTTCACCGGTGAAGGTAGCTTGCACTTGCCGGAACGTGCGGAGCAGTTCGTCAAGGACAGGGCGGACTTTATCTGCAGGCACATTTTCGTGCTTCAGGATGCGTTCATACTGATATTCGAACTGGATATGGAGTTCTTCCCGAAGTTCAACGGATTTGATTCTGATGCGCTTCAGTTCCTCGGTTTTATGGCGCGGCTGGCTGATCGTCGCCTTTACCAGCGTGCCGTTCGCCATGCGGGACGCCAGCGCATCAATCATTTCCTCAAATTCCATAGGAGGCCTCCTTTCTTATAGGGATTCGTTCATTTCAGATCATTCGAACCGGAATCCCTGCTTGGCGAGGAATTCCTTCAGATGCATACGGCGCGGTTCCTTGAGGAATGCCGCCATGTCGCCTGACCAGGTGGCGTCTTTCCGGTTGCTTCCGCGGTTCAGATAATAGTCGTTCATCGTCCGGTCGTATTCCGGAAGCTGCTCTTCATACTTTTCACTATTGTACTCATTCTCATGCAAGATGGAAGCGACAGGCAGGCGCGGCTTCACTTCGTTGCGGAACTTCGGCACGCCGATGGTCATGCCATAGAGTGGTGCAACACCTTCCGGCAAACCGAGGACTTCGCTGATTTCTTCGGGTGCATTCCGCACACCGCCGATATAGCAGATGCCGTAGCCTTCTGATTCTGCGGCAACCGCAACGTTCTGTGCAAACAGTGCCGTATCCGTCACGCCGACGACAAGCGCCTCGGCGTTCGAGTAGACGATTTCCTCGTTCTGAAGGCCTGCCGCTGCTGTCAGCCGGCGGAAATCCATACAGAAAACGAGTGCCGCGCCGGCAGTCAGGAACTGCTTCGGGTTTTTCGAGAGCTCTGCGAGTGCCTCGCGCTTGGCCGGATCGGTCACGTGGATGACCGAATACGCCTGGACAAAGTGGGAACTGGCCGCATGCTGTCCGGCGCTGACGAGCCGCTCGACCGTTTCCCGGGAGAGTGTGACGTCCTCGTAATCCCGGACTGACGAGTGGGAGGCAAGAAGATCTAAGACCATTAATAAAGACCCCTTTCAAATTTATCTGTTCATACATCACACCTTAGCTTATCAAAAGAGTTTTAGGGTAAACAATTTCAGAGGTCTGCAGTATCCGGAAATACATATTGAAAGGGGAGAAACGTAACGTGAGCACTTTTTTTGAAAATGTGTCGCTGACGGCGATGATCCTGTTTATCCTGCTCGTCGTCGTGCCGATTGTGACGCTGATCTGGCTATTTTTCTATGACCGCGGGCAAAAGCAGCACTCCATCCTGCGGAATTTCCCGATTCTTGGGCGTGTCCGCTATTTTCTCGAAAGGACGGGACCCGAGTTCAGGCAGTATCTGTTCTCCGATGACAACAGCGGAAAGCCGTTCAGCCGGGAGGAGTACCTGCATATGGTACTTCCCGGCAAGTACAAAAGCTCGCTGATCGGCTTCGGGTCAAAACGGGACTTTGAAGCGCCCGGCTATTATATCCGCAATGCCATGTTCACCAAGCAGAATGAAGAAATGCGCGTCGACAATTCCGATCTTGTCGATACCCGCCATTATGTGATTGATGATGAGGGCCTGTTTACGCGCCGTGAGCATACGGAAGAAATTCCGGCGCTGCCGTGGCTGCTGCCCCCGGATGATGCGGTTGTGATCGGACCGGATTGCCGGGAGCCGTTTCATGTGCGCAGCCTGCTCGGCCAGTCGGCGATGAGTTTCGGGTCGCTCGGCAAAAACGCCATCACCGCTTTGTCCAAAGGGATCGGCATGGCAAAAGGTGCCTGGATGAACACGGGCGAGGGCGGTCTATCGGACCATCATCTGTCGGGTGGGCCTGAAATCATCGCGCAAATCAGCTCTGGTCTGTTCGGCTACCGGACGCCTGAAGGGGAATTCGATATTGAAAAGGTGAAGGAGAAGGCCGCCATTCCGAATGTGAGGGCATTTGAGCTGAAGCTTGCCCAGGGCGCGAAGATGCGCGGCGGCCACGTCGAGGGGGAGAAGGTGACCGAAGAAATCGCGAAAATCCGGACCGTCGAGCCGTATACGACAATCAACAGCCCGAACCGATTCCGCGAGTTCGATGACTATCCGTCGATGTTCGAGTTTATCGAACAGATCCGCGAGGTCGGAGGAAAGCCCGTCGGCATCAAGGTGGTCATCGGCAGCAAAAGCGAGGCCGATGAATTGGCAGGATGGATGAAGAAAACCGGAAAGGGTCCGGACTTTATCTCGGTTGACGGATCGGAAGGCGGCTCCGGTGCGACCTATCAGGACCTGGCAGACAGTCTGGGCCTGCCGATCAAGACGGCACTCACAATCCTCGATGATTCGCTTCAAGAGCATGGAGTGCGCGACAGGGTGAAGATCATCGCCTCGGGCAAGATCACGACTCCGGACAAAGCCGCCATCGCGCTTGCGCTCGGAGCGGATCTCGTCCAGGTTGCCCGCGGCTTCATGATTTCCGTCGGCTGCATCATGGCGCTGAAATGCCATACGAATGAATGCCCGGCAGGTGTGGCTACAACCGATGAGGACCTGCAGCGCGCACTTGTCGTGGATGAGAAAAAGTACCGTGTCACGAATTATATCCTTACGATGCGCGAAGGCCTTTTCCGTATTGCGGCGGCGGCCGGTCTGGATTCTCCGACGAAGCTGAACCGGAGCCACCTTGTCTACATGGATGAAAGAGGCCGTGCACATCCTGTGCATGCCCATGACGAACATCTGAGTGTGCGATAAATGATGAACACGCCGTCCTGAGGGGCGGCGTCATCTTTTGTTCCAAATAAAGTTTCTAAACCATCAGAAAAATGTGGTAACATACTGTTGAAAACGATTTCAAGGGGGCGTTTGGATGGCACTGCTCAACAAAACCGTCGGAGAGGTAGTCCGGGAAAAGGCACGGGAGTTCCCTGATGTGGAAGCCTACGTCTATCCGGAACACGGAATCCGTAAAACGTACCGGGAATTCGACGAAGAGACGGACCGTCTGGCGAAGGCATATCTCGGTATGGGGATTAAAAAAGGGGAACATGTCGCCATCTGGAGCGACAACAAGCGCCAGTGGTTTTTGAGCCAATTTGCGACCGGCAAGATGGGGGCCGTGCTCGTGACGGTGAATACCAACTATCAGGCGGCGGAACTCGAGTACCTGCTGAAGCAGTCCGAGTCTACGACGCTGATCCTGGATGAAGGGTTCAAGGGGACAAGCTATATCGACATCATCCGACAAGTATGTCCGGAGGCGGAGGTCTCGGAAAAGGGTGAGATCTCGTGCAAGAACCTCCCGCATCTGAAACGCATCATCCTCATGACGGAGCGAGACGAGCCGGGGATGTTCAAGTGGTCCGAGTTCGAGGCAAAGGCCGGTGGAGTATCTGATGAAGAGCTGGAAGAGGTATTCCGCTCGCTGGATCCGGAGGATGCCATCAACATGCAGTACACGTCGGGGACAACGGGCTTCCCGAAGGGCGTCATGCTGACGCACAACAACATCGTCAACAACGCGCAGTTGATCGGCGACCGGATGAAGCTGACCGAAAAGGACCGCCTTTGCATCCCGGTGCCGTTTTTCCACTGCTTCGGCTGTGTGCTCAGCACCCTGACTGCGGTCACGCACGCATCCACCTCCGTGATTGTCGAGCAGTTTAACCCGCTCACTGTGCTAAAAGCCGTGCAGGATGAAAAGTGCACCGCGCTCAATGGCGTGCCGACGATGTTCATCGCCGAGCTCCAGCATCCGGAGTTCAAGAACTTTGACACATCCTCTCTCCGGACGGGCATCATGGCCGGCTCCACCTGTCCGATCGAGGTGATGAAGCAAGTGATCAACGAAATGGGGGCCGATGAAATCACCATCTGCTACGGCCAGACGGAGTCGTCGCCAGTCATCACGCAGACCACAACGGATGATCCGATCGAAAAGCGTGTGGCGACAGTCGGCAAGCCGCACCCGTATGTCGAAGTGAAGATTATCGACCCGGTGACAGGCAAGGAAGTTCCGCAGGGTGAACCCGGTGAGTTGTGCACACGCGGTTACCACGTCATGAAAGGCTACTATAATAATGAAGATGCCACCCGCCAGGCGATCGACAGCGACGGCTGGCTCCATACCGGCGACATCGCCGTCATGGACGAAGACGGGTACATCGATATCACGGGACGCATCAAGGACATGGTGATCCG
Organism: Bhargavaea sp. CC-171006; assembly: GCF_009761675.1. Lineage (GTDB taxonomy): Bacteria > Bacillota > Bacilli > Bacillales_A > Planococcaceae > Bhargavaea > Bhargavaea changchunensis. Next base: position 75,006 of record NZ_QUZH01000012.1, on the reverse strand, counting down.
CGGAGGGGAAAACATTTATCCGCGAGAGATCGAGGAATTCCTTTATACACACCCGTCTGTGAGTGACGTCCAGGTTGTCGGCGTACCCGATCCGAAATACGGCGAAGAACTCATGGCCTGGATCATCCTGAAGGCCGGCGCGGAGGAGACGGAAGAGTCGATCCGCGAGTACTGCAAAGGAAAGATCTCCTATCACAAGATTCCGCGGTACATCGAATTCATCGACGAATACCCGATGACCGCATCTGGCAAGATCCAGAAATTCAAGCTTCGCGAGATGTCCGAGGAACGCACCGGCATCGGGGCGAATTAAAGGGGAAACCGTCCTGGCATGGTGCCGGGACGGTTTTTTTGGTGCGGAACGTTGGCTATGTCAACGTTTCATTCCTGTATCGCAACGTCTCAGTAGAGTATGTTAACGTCTCAATGAAATATCGCAACGTCTCAATGAAGATCATCAACGACTCACCGAAAGCCACCCGAAAGCCGTGAAAAAGACCGCATCCAGTGCGGTCTTTTTCACCCTTCATAAAGCGTGTCTTCGAGTTCGCCGTCGCCCTTGTAGATTTTCAGCACTCCATTGTCGTCGTTGACTTGCGGCTTGGCTTTTTCGAGAAGATCGTCTTTCGTGTCTTCGCGCAGAATGTCGCTGTCGCTGCCCTTTTTACGGAGCACCCATTCCTCTCCATCTTCCCTCACTTCGTACACCGGCCTTCCGCTGTCATCGTCTCCGTGCACATACTCGCGTGCCTGGTCCATCGCAATCGGGATGGCACGGCTGTCTTCGTATCCGTCGCGCAGGAGAGCGTTGGCGATTTCTATCGCTTTCTCCCTGACCGGCTCGTCCAAGTTCTTGAACGAGTCCGGATAATCCTGTTCATTCCACGGCATTCCGGATCGCCTCCTTATATATAAGGAAATTCCCCGGGAAGAAGTGGCTAAACCTTTCCTCCAGACTCTTCTTTTGACTGTCCTCCTCATATGCAGACAGGTTCCACCGGCATTCGGGTTGCTTCTTCAGGCGACTGCTAATGGGGCATCATCCGACACTCCTTATGTCAGCGACAGTCGATTTCCCGGGAAATAATGGGCGAGCAGGAAGCTTCATTCTTCTATTTCGTCAGCATCCTCTGTTTTCTTCTACTGATTTCTCATTTCTCCAAATTGGCAGTCATATAGGCCCAGGTCTTATGTTAGGATGGGTTACAGAAGGGGGAGTGATATTGTGACAGACACTACTTTTAAATTACTCGCAATCATAATCTACATGGCGGCCATGCTGCTCATCGGCTGGTACGCCTACAGGAAAACTGCCAACCTGACGGACTACATGCTTGGGGGGCGCTCGCTTGGGCCCGCGGTCACTGCGCTCAGTGCCGGGGCGGCGGACATGTCCGGCTGGCTGCTTATGGGGTTCCCGGGGGCAATCTATCTTGCGGGGCTGGGCGAGATCTGGATTGGAGTCGGCCTGACCGCCGGTGCGTACCTGAACTGGCTTTACGTGGCACCCCGGCTCCGTACATACACGCAGGTTTCAAGCAACTCGATCACCATCCCGAGCTATTTGCAGAGCCGGCTCAAGGACCGTTCGCCGTTTTTGCGGATCGCTTCCGGCCTGATCATCCTCATCTTCTTCACTTTCTATGTATCTTCCGGAATGGTCGCAGGCGGCGTCTTTTTTGAGAGCTCGTTTGGTCTGAATTACCATGCCGGACTGATCATCGTTTCTCTAGTCGTTGTGGCCTACACGTTGTTCGGCGGGTTCCTCGCGGTCAGCTATACGGACTTTGTCCAGGGCATCATCATGTTCCTGGCACTGATCATGGTGCCGATTGTCGGCGTCTTCCTCACAGGTGGCCCGGCCGAGACCATCAGCACGATCCGTGAAGCCAAACCGGAACACCTGAGCCTCGTTGCAGGCACGACGGTGGCGGGAATCATTTCCTCGCTTGCCTGGGGGCTCGGCTACTTCGGCCAGCCGCATATCATCGTCCGCTTCATGGCGATCAGCTCCGTCAAGGAGACCCGTTCCGCCCGCCGGATCGGAATCGGCTGGATGATGCTGAGCCTGATCGGTGCTTTGCTGACGGCACTTGTCGGATACGCGTATTTCCAGCAGAACCCGCAGCTCACGCTGACCGATCCGGAAGCGATCTTTATCGAGATGGGCCAGGTCATCTTCCATCCGTTCATCGCAGGGATCATCCTTTCGGCAGTCCTTGCAGCAGTAATGAGTACAATTTCGTCTCAGCTGATTGTTACTTCTTCGGCGCTCGTCGAAGACCTGTATAAGGCAGTCATCAAGTCGGATGCGGAAGACAAGACGTATGTCCTGTACGGACGGCTTGCGGTCCTGGTTGTTTCGCTCGTGGCATTCTTCCTGTCCTGGGAACAGAACGACACGATCCTGAAGCTGGTATCGTTCGCGTGGGCCGGTTTCGGTGCGGCATTCGGACCGGTTGTCCTTCTGTCGCTGTACTGGCGCAAGCTTACGTCTCAAGGGGCACTATGGGGAATGATCACCGGTGCGGTGGTCGTGATGATCTGGGGGAACATTGACGCTCTGACCGATTCACTATACGAGATTGTTCCAGGCTTCCTCCTGAGTCTGCTCGTGGCAGTGCTGGTCAGTAACGCAACCTACCGTCAGAACGAAGAAATCGATCGGGAATTCACGGAATCTCTCGAGCTGCTCGAACGCGAGCGCAAGTAAACGACAAAACCGGAAAGCCGACTGGCTTTCCGGTTTTTATATGGAAAAAAACCGACCCGGCCATATGGCAGGATCGGATTCGTATTATTTCGTAGTTCGATCGACTTTTTCTTTTTTTGACATGTTCTCGAGTCGCTGGAACCGGCGGAGTTCCCGTTTGTTGACCGGCAGCGGTTCTCTCCTCAGGAGGATGATCATGGAGAACATCAGCATGATAAGGATGATGCCGAACGGCAGGGCCGAGGCGAGTGATGCGGTTTCCAGACCGTTGATGCCGCCTGTGAAGAGCAGGACCCCTGCGATCGCACCCATAAGAATGCCCCAGATCAGCTTGGCAGGCATCTTCGGATTCAGCGTTCCGCCCGAAGTCATGCTGGCCAGGATATACGTGGCCGAGTCAGCGGATGTGACAATGAAGGTGAAGATCAGCAGGATGGCAAGAACTGAGAGCAGTCCCGGCAATGGCAGGGTCTGGTCGAATGTCGTGAAGAGCGCAGAAGTGACATCCTGATTGACCATTTCCGCAATGTTGGTCCCGTTGTTCAAGTCGCTGTAGATTGCCGTTCCTCCGAATACCGCCATCCAGAACATGGCAATAGCCGGTGGGATAATCAGTGTGCCTACAATAAACTCCCTGATGGTCCGTCCGCGCGAGACACGCGCGACAAATGCCCCGATGAACGGCGACCAGGCCATGACCCATGCCCAGTAGAAGACGGTCCATTCCTGGACCCAGAGCCGTTCTTTATAAGGCTCAAGCCGAAGGCTATACTGAACAAAATTGGTGATATAGTCACCGAGCCCGACTACAAAGGTTTCAAGGATAAAGACAGTCGGCCCGGCAAAAAAGGTAAATAGCAGAAGGCCGAGTGCAAGACCAAGGTTGAGGTTACTGAGATAGCGGATGCCCCGGTGCAATCCGGTTGTCGATGACATCAGATAGGCGACCATCATGACTGCGATGATTCCCAACTGGACATAAGGGGAGATCTCAATGCCAGCGACGGCATTGAGCCCGCCGTTCATCTGGAGTACGCCCAATCCGATTGAAGTAGCCATCCCCATGATCGTCGCGATGACTGCGAGGATATCAATGGTGTTTTTGACAGGCTTTGATGATCCGACAATCGGCTCGAGCGCAGTCGAGATGAGACCGTTCTTCTTTTTCCTGAACTGCAGGAAGGCGATGACCAGGCCGGTGAGCGTGAACATGACCCATTGGTGCATGCCCCAGTGGAACATGGAGTATCCCATCGCATTCCGGGCCGTTTCTTCCGTCATCGGCTCCAGGTCTTCAAAAGCCGGATTAAACATATGGCTCATCGGTTCGGCTACGCCCCAGAACACAAGGCCAGCGCCGAAGCCTGCCGAAAAGAGCATAGCGGTCCAGGTGAAAAATGAGAATTCCGGTTTTTCGTCTTCGGCACCCAGGCGGATGCTGCCGTACTTGCTGAGTGCGACGCCCAGCAAAAAGAGAATGAAGATAAAAACTGCCAGCAGGTAAAACCAGCTGAATGTGTCGATCGTGAAGTCGTAGACAACAGAGGCAACCGAAGCAAATGCCTCCGGTACAATGGCTCCGACCAAGACAAGGGCTAGGATAAAGAGTGCGGAAACAACAAATACTGGGTTTTTCCAGTTTGAACTGTCCATGTTCCTCTCCTTCTGTTAATTTGGTTTTATTATGTAAGGGTTACATAATAGATGTATACCCGAGGGTAACGAAGATGAACGGGGGCTTCAAGGCTAAAACGGAAATTGACGGAAAAGTTAGGTCTAATTGACTACTTTTGTCGGAAAATATCGAAAGGAGAGAGCAATTTGAAACTGGACCATGCAGTTTATTTGAGCAATCGGACGCCTGAGGAGGATGCGGCCGCGTGGAAGGAACAGGGGATGAACGGAGCACCGGGCGGCCGGCATGAGCAGTGGGGAACGCAAAATGCGCTTTACTATGCTAGGAATGCCTATATTGAAGCGCTCTCTGTGGAAAAGCCGGAAATTGCCGAGACGAGCACTCAGCCACTGGCACGTCTTCTGGTCCATGACCTGGCGGCATACGGCCCCGGGTGGGGGACGATCTGCCTGAGGCCGGGAAACTTGTATGAGTTCGATGAGAGGTTAAACGAAAAAGGTTTCCGGACAACCGGCGTCCAGGAGGCTTCAAGAAGGACGGCATCGGGAGATCTGCTGGAGTGGAAACTGCTCTTCATTGACGAGGAGATCGGGGACGATCTGCCGAAACCATTTTTTATCGACTGGGGAATGGAGGACGATGTCCGGATGAAGCAGCTGCTCTCATCAGGAACGATGCCTGAAGAAAACCTGGCATCCCGCATCACGGAGGCGGTCTTCCTTGTCAGGGAGCCGGAAGCGACAGCAGGCCGCTGGGCTGAAATGCTCGGACTCGGCAAGCCGGCAGGCAACCGGCTCGTGCTTGAGAATGCCGAACTGGTCTTTAAGCGGGGAAAGGAGCCCGAGCGCCTGGCTGATGTCATCCTCACTCATGATGGAATGCGCTGAAGTCTTGCCGGACGGGTATACTGAGGACAGGCAGCCACAACTGGAGGGGATTTAATGGAAGAAATACTGGAACGGGCCGTGCTCGTCGGCGTCCGGCTGGATGACGATGAGCAGTTTGACTATTCGATGGAAGAGCTCGCAAGCCTTGCGGAGGCCTGTGGCGTGGAGGTTTCCGGCAAGGTCACGCAGAATCTCGAGCGCCCGAATCCGAGCCACTACATCGGCTCCGGAAAGGTGAAGGAGATCCTTATGTTCCACGATGAGACGGATTCCAATCTCGTCATATTCAACGATGAGCTGTCACCTTCACAAATCAGGAATCTGGAAACGGAACTTGATACAAAGGTGATCGACCGGACGATGCTCATTCTGGATATCTTTGCGAGAAGGGCGAAAACCCGTGAGGCGCAGCTCCAGGTGGAACTGGCACAGCTGCAGTACATGCTGCCGCGTCTCGTCGGCCTGCGCGCCTCGCTCAGCCGGCAGGCAGGTTCGACGGGCGGCGGCGTTGCAACCCGCGGTCCCGGTGAGACGAAACTTGAACTCGACCGCCGGAGGATCGAAGACCAGATTGCACGCTTGCGCCGAGAATTGGAATCGGTGAAAAGTCATCGTGAAACGCAGCGGAAGCGGCGGGTAAAACGTGATGTACCGGTCGTCTCGCTTGTCGGCTACACGAATGCGGGCAAATCGACGATCATGAACTCGATGCTTGAGGGCATCGGAGACGGGGCAGGCAGAAATGTGCTCGAGCGGGACATGCTGTTTGCGACATTGGATACATCGGTGCGGAACATTCATCTGCAGGACAACCGGGAATTTCTGCTGACTGACACGGTCGGATTCGTCGGGAAGCTTCCCCATCACCTAGTGAAGGCGTTCCGTTCGACACTTGAGGAGGCAGCTGATGCGGATCTTCTGCTCCATGTCGTCGATGTATCCCACCCTGAGCACCGCTACATGATGGACGTCACAGAGGACACGCTCGCCGACATCGGCATCGAAGGCATCCCGGAAGTGCATGTATACAATAAGTCTGATCTTGCAGGCCTTGAGCATCCGAGAACTCAAGGAAACAGTATCTGGATTTCTGCGAAGGATTCCGGTGACATCAGTGAGCTGACCGGCATGATCGCTTCGAAAATCTTCGGGGATTACGTCAGGGTCAGGCTGCTGGTCCCGTTCGGCCGTGGAGATGTTGTCTCGTACCTGAATGAGCGTGCAGATGTAAAAGAGACGGAGTACACGGAGGACGGAACACTCATGGATGTTGAAATCAGAGAGGCCGACCGGAGCCGCTTCAGTGAGTTTCTCGCTCCGCCTGAAGAATAATTTGCCTGAGAAAAAAACTCCCTCCCGCAAAAGCGGAAGGGAGTTTTTTGTCTTCATCAATTCAGCGTGACGTCTTTAAGCTGATAGTAGCCGCTAGGGTCGACGCTGAAACCTTCAACATTGTTGGCGACACCGGTCAGGTACTCCTGGTGGTGAATGTAGGAAATCGGAGCTTCTTCGATCAGAATCTGCTGAAGCTGGTCGTAAATCTCTTTGCGCTTCGCTTCATCGATTTCTGCGCGGCCGGCATCCAGAAGCTTGTCTACTTCAGGATTGCCGTAGAATGCCTTGTTTGCTCCCGTCCCTTTCTGCGAGGAATGGAAGAGGGAGTAGAGTCCGTTGTCGGCGTCACCGGTTGCGTTGGACCAGCCCAGCTGGTACATATCCTGCTCGCCGGCTGTCAGTGTTTCCAGGTAGGAGCCGAACTCCATCTGCTCGACTTTCACGTCGATGTTCAGTTCCTTCAGCTTCTGCTGGAGGAGGACAGCGATGTCGATCCGCTGTGGGTTGTCATTGGTGATGATGGTCGTCTTGAATCCGTCGCCGTAGCCGGCTTCTTCAAGGAGTTTTTTCGCTTCTTCCGGATTGTATCCGAGGCCTTTGATGTTTTCATCATAAGCGAAGGTGCCAGGGGACAGCGGACCGTGGGCAGGAACGCCGTATCCTTCATAGATGCCGTTTACGATCTCTTCGTTATCAATCATCATCGAGATGGCCTGACGGACGCGGACATCGTTGAACGGCTCTTTTTCCGTGTTGAACCCGACAAACGACAGGGCGCGGGAAAGCTGCTTGTTGACGGTTCCGTAATCGCCGCCTTCAATCTGTGCCACTTCGTTCGGCTGGAGCGGGTCGATGATATGGGCATTGCCGGTTTCGAGTTCTGCAAGGCGTGTCGCGCTTTCCGGAATGACCTTGAATGTAACGGAGTCCACTTTAGGTGCGCCGTTCCAGTAGTCTTCGTTTTTCACGAGCTTGACGGCAACACCCGGATCCCAGCTTTCGAATTTGAAGAAACCGGTGCCGACAGGATGCTGGTTGATGGCAGAGCCCGGCTCTTCACCGTTCTCCATCGCCGCATAGTCTTCATCGATCAGCTTTGGACTGATGATGGCGCCGCCGGAGTGGGACAGGTGGGAGAGGAGCGGCGAGAACGGATAAGCCGTTTTGATCTGTACGGTGTGGTCATCGATGACTTCCACGCTCTCGAGCATTTCATACAGATAGGCTTTCCCGGATGCCACTTTCGGGTCACGCACACGGTCAAAGGTTTTCTTGACCGCTTCAGCGGTGAAATCTGTGCCGTCGTGGAATTTCACTCCTTCACGGAGCTTAAACTCCCACGTCGTCTCATCGATCGTTTTCCACTCTGTTGCCAAGCTTGGAACGATTTCGTTTTCGTCGTTCAGTTCGACAAGCGTGTCGAACAGATTGTTATGGATATTGTTGGACGGAACATCGTTCGAGCCCTGAGGATCCAGTGTCGATGCATCGGACAGGACCGCAAGGATCAGGTCGCCGCCGGACGCTGAACCGCTTTCTTTGTTGCTGTTGTCACCGCCGGCGTCTTCCTGGCCGCCGCCGGCACATGCCGCAAGGAACATGGACAGCACAAGGGTCAGGATCAGGAGCAGTTTTGTGTTCTTTCTCATGGTGTTATCCCCCTTTTTTTACCGCTAATTATGTCTAATGCGATATTTCTGAAATATATCACACAAAACTGACACGAACAATAGGTGTTCACCGGCCATTATCAGCCAAAAATCAAGAGAGCGTTTGCAAAACCGCAAAGATTCTGGACTTCCGCCAAGAAAAATTAAAAGACACAAAAGGAGCCTCCCGCAATAGCGGGAGGCTCCTCTTTTGGGATTACTCGGACAGAGTGACGTTCTTGAGCTGGTAGATACCGGAAGTGTCGATATCAAAGCCTTCAACGCCATTTGCAAGACCTGTCAGGTATTCCTGGTGATGGATATAGACCATTGGTGCGTCTTCGATCAGGAGTTCCTGAACCTTGTTGTAGATTTCTTGGCGGGCATCAGGATCGGTTTCCTGGCGGCCTTCGTCAAGAAGCTTGTCGACTTCAGGGTTCTCGTAGAACGAGCGGTTGCCCGGGTCACCCTTCTGGGACGAGTGGAATAGGGCATACATGCCGTAGTCCGCATCGCCTGTCGGGTTGGACCAGCCGAGAATGAACATATCATGCTCGCCTGCAGCCGTCTGGTCGAGGTACGTACCGAATTCCATTTGTTCGATCTTGACGTCGATATTGACTTTCTTCAGCTCTTGCTGGAGAAGGACCGCTGCATCAACGCGCTGCGGGTTGTCGTTTGTCCAGATACTTGTGGAGAAGCCGTCCGCATAGCCTGCTTCTTCAAGCAGCTTTTTCGCTTCTTCAACGTTGTACTCGATCGGTTTTGCGTCTTCGTTGTACCCGAAGATGCCAGGTGCAAGAGGACCTTTCGCCGGGATGCCGAATCCTTCGTAGACGCCGGAGATGATATCTTCTTTGTTTACGAGCATCGAGATCGCCTGGCGGACGCGGACATCGTTAAACGGTTCTTTTTCCGTGTTGAAGCCGATGTACGAGAGGCTCGAAGATGGCTTCTGGTGAACCGTTCCGCTGCCGGAGTCATTGATCTGCTGAACTTCGTTAGGCTGAACCGGGTCGATGATGTGTGCGTTGCCCGTTTCAAGCTCGGCTACACGTGTAGCGGCTTCAGGGACGACCTTGAATGTGACGGAGTCGACCTTTGCCGGTTCGTTCCAATAGTCTTCATTCTTCACGAGTTTGATCTCGGAACCTGGCTTCCAGCTTTCAAATTTGAAGAAGCCGGTACCTACAGGGTTCTCGGAGATGACAGAACCCGGTTCTTCGCCATTTTCCATAGCCGCGTAGTCTTCTTCGATGGACTTAGGGCTGATGATGCTGCCGCCGTTATGGGACAGGTGGGCGAGAAGCGGTGCAAATGGATAAGCAGTCTTGATCTGGACTGTATAGTCGTCCACGACATCCACGCTCTCAATCATCTCGAAGAGGAAGAAGCGAGGAGATGCGATTTCAGGGTCGCGTACGCGGTCAAGGCTTTTCTTGACTGCTTCTGCGTTGAACTCTTCGCCGTCATGGAATTTGACGCCTTCCTGGAGTTTGAACTCCCAAGTTGTATCGTCGATTGCGTTCCATTCCGTCGCAAGGCCAGGCTCGATTTCGTTGTCATCATTGCGGTTGACAAGTGTTTCAAAGACATTTGCCTGGATGTTGGAGGACGGAACATCGTTTGATCCGGCCGGATCAAGCGAAGAAGCATCGGAAAGGACTGCGAGAATGAGGTCGCCGCCTTCGCCGCCGCCTTCTGTTGTGCCCTCTTCACCTTCGCTGCCGCTGTCGGAAGCGCTGTCATTTCCGCCGCCGGCACATGCCGCGAGGAACATGGAAACGACCAGCATCAGGATCAAGAGCAACAAAGAGCTGCGCTTATTCTTCATGCAAATTCTCCCCCTATTTTGTTTTTGATATTGCGCAATCGACCGCAATATTCAGAAAGAATATACCATACCAAATTGTTGGTGACAATAGTCGTCTTGCGAATACTGTTGATATAAATGTATGAACTCTTTCGCGCTTCAACCCGATAGAGAGAAAAAGGTAATTTGAAAGTATCAAAAATTATTATCTTTTTGTACTTTTCCGTATTTAAATTCATGTGTCGAATTCACACTATTCATGGTAGACTATCGATTATAGATATTGAGAAAAAGGCGGCACCTCATTGCCGCCAAGGGGAAAGAGGGATTACTATGTCTGAGCAAACAGCCGGAGCCTCCTCGGGTGAAAAGGCTTACAATCCTCGACTCGAACTCTATAAGGGCTTTTGGAAACGATTCAAAAAGAACAAGTCGGCCCTTGTAGGCGGGATTGTTGTGCTGTTTTTCATCTTGGTGGCCATCTTCGGACCGATGCTTGTAAGCGCCGATCCGAACGCCACGGATATCACCAACAAGCTCCAGCCTCCATCTGCGGAGCACTGGTTTGGGACTGACAACTATGGCCGGGATATCTTTTCGCGGATCATTCACGGGACAGGGCTGACGCTGATTGTCGGGTTCGTATCGGTAGTGATCGGCGGAATCGTCGGTGTCCTGTTCGGAATCATTGCCGGATACTACGGCGGCAAAGTCGACACAATCATCATGCGTCTCATGGACATCCTGCTCGCCTTCCCGGGGATTCTCCTGGCGCTCGCCATCGTGAGTGTGCTCGGGGGCAGCATCCAGAACATGATCATCGCAATCGGGATCTTCTCGGTCCCTGCCTTTGCGCGGATCGTGCGCGGGTCGACCCTGTCGGTACGTAAGCTTGAATATATCGATGCCATGAGGGCGCTCGGGGCTTCCGACTTCCGGATCATCTTCAAGCACATCCTGCCGAACGTCCTGTCACCGATCATCGTCCAGGCGACGCTCCGGATCGCGACTGCGGTCCTGACTGCGGCCGGACTGTCATTCCTCGGCCTCGGTGCGCAGCCGCCGACGCCTGAGTGGGGCGCAATGCTCTCTGCGGGACGTTCGTACATGGCGGAATCTCCGCACATGATCCTGATTCCGGGGATTGCCATCGTCCTTGTCGTTCTTGCATTCAATATCTTCGGCGACGGGCTGCGCGATGCGCTTGACCCGAAAGCGAACAAATAAGGAGGGAGAAGCGAAATGCTCAAATACATCATCCGGCGGGTCCTTCAGACTATCCCGGTGCTGATCGGTGTCTCCATTCTCGTCTTCTCCCTGATGCATCTGATCCCGGGCAACCCGGCCCAGATCATCGCAGGCGAAGGTGCATCGGAGCAGACAGTCAGGCAGATCGAGGAACGTCTCGGCCTGAATGACCCGATCCATATCCAATATTTCAACTATATGAGTGGCGTCCTCCAGGGCGACCTCGGAAATTCCGTCCGGAGCGGCCGCGCCGTTTCAGACGAAATCGCAACCCGTTTTTGGGTCACGGTGGAATTATCATTCTATGCTACCGTCCTCGCCGTCTTCATTGGACTGATGGCGGGGATTATATCGGCCGTCCGGCGCTATACGCTGGCCGATACGGCGATTATGATAGTGGCGCTGTTCGGCCTCTCCATGCCGAACTTCTGGCTGGGCCTTGTCCTGATCGACTGGTTCGCCATCGGCGGGGACTGGCTGCCCGATTGGGCGAAATTGCGCCCGTCCGGCTGGGGCGACAGCTGGCGCCAGGTCATCCTGCCGGTCATCACGCTCGGAACGGGAGGCGCGGCGATCATCGCCCGCATGACGCGGTCTTCGATGCTTGAGGTCATCAACCAGGACTACATCCGGACGGCGCGGGCAAAAGGGCTCACCGACCGCATCGTTACATACCGGCACGCGCTCAAGAATGCGCTCATCCCTGTCGTAACGGTTGTCGGTCTTGAATTCGGCGGCTTCCTCGGCGGCGCGGTCCTGACAGAGACGATCTTTGCCATCAATGGCATGGGCCGCCTGACCGTACAAGCCATCACCCAGCGCGACTTCCCGATTGTTCAGGGTGCCGTACTGGTACTGTCAGTCCTGTTCGTTTTCGTTAACCTGATTGTGGATATCTCATATAAACTGCTCAACAAGCGGATCGACCTGAACTGATCGGTCCCGGCCAACGGCCTAAGGAGGAAAGATCATTGGAAGAAACGATTTTGGACGTGCGCGGCCTGCGCACCTCTTTCTTCACGGACGAGGGGGAAGTCAAAGCCGTCGACGGCGTGAGCTTCTCCGTCCCGAAAGGTAAAACACTAGGAATCGTGGGCGAGTCGGGGTCCGGCAAGAGTATCACTTCTCTGTCGATCCTCCGGCTCCTCGCGGAAAATGGCAAGGTGGTCGACGGCGAAATCCGCTATAAAGGCGAGAACATCCTTGATTTCTCGGAAAAGAAGATGCGGAGTCTCCGCGGAAATAAGATTTCGATGATCTTCCAGGAGCCGATGACATCGCTGAACCCGGTCTTTACGGTCGGCCAGCAGATCTCGGAGTCCCTTACGACCCACCAGGGCATGAATAAAAAACAGGCGATGGCGAAATCCGTCGACCTGCTGAAGCTGGTCGGCATCCCGTCTCCGGAAAAACGTGTCACTCAATACCCTTATGAACTGTCAGGCGGTATGCGCCAGCGTGTCATGATCGCGATGGCCCTGGCATGTAACCCGGAGGTTCTTGTCGCGGATGAGCCGACCACCGCGCTCGACGTAACGATCCAGGCCCAGATCCTCGGCCTGATGAAGGATCTCCAGAACCGCCTGGGCATGTCAATTATCCTCATCACCCACGACCTTGGCGTGGTTGCGGAAACATGCGACTACGTAGCAGTCATGTACGCCGGACAGGTTGTCGAATATAGCGATGTGCGGACACTGTTCCGCAAACCGCGCCACCCGTATACGGTCGGGCTGCTGAAATCGCTGCCTCGTCCTGACGCGGATCAGGAAAAGCTGGTTCCGATCCATGGCATGGTTCCGTCGCCATTCAATATGCCGAAAGGCTGCCGGTTCGCGCCGCGTTGCCCGGCGGCGACCGACCTTTGCCGTGAAAAACTGCCGGATCTGTTCGATGATGGAGAAGGCAACCAGGTGCGCTGCTGGATTTATGATGAAGAATGGCCGGGGCCAAAGGAGGTGGATGTCTTTGGAGAAAAAAGAATTGCTCAAGGTTGATGGTCTCAAGCAGCACTTCCCGATCAAGGGCGGCTTTTTCGGCCGTACGGTCAACCATGTAAAAGCAGTCGACGATATCAGTTTCACCGTCTATGAGGGGGAAACCGTCAGCATCGTCGGTGAATCCGGATGCGGGAAATCCACAACCGGACGCGCCATCCTCCGGCTTGAGGAGCCGTCTGACGGCAAGGTGTACTTCGAAGGCACAGACCTTGCATCCCTGTCCAAATCGGAAATGCGGAAATACCGGAAGGATCTCCAGATCATCTTCCAGGACCCGTATGCCTCGATTAACCCCCGCCAGTCAATCTCGGATGTCCTCAACGAAGCGATGGAAATCCAGAATGTGCTGCCGAGGAAGGATCGACGCAAGCGGATCATCGAACTGCTTGAGACGGTGGGTCTGAACGGCAGCCAGGCGGACCGCTACCCGCACGAATTCTCGGGCGGCCAGCGACAGCGGATCGGCATTGCACGCGCGCTGTCGGTGAACCCGAAGCTGATCATCTGTGATGAAGCTGTTTCGGCGCTGGACGTCTCGATCCAGGCCCAGGTGCTAAACCTGCTGGATGAACTCCAGGATGAGTATGGGCTTACGTATCTGTTCATTTCCCATGACCTTGGTGTCGTCCGCCATATCTCGGATCGTGTCATCGTCATGTACCTCGGCAAGATCATGGAGATCGGGGACAAAAAGTCGATCTTCGATAACCCGAAACATCCATATACAAAAGCGCTTTTGTCGGCCATTCCTGTTCCGGATCCGGACCGGGAACGGGAACACATCGTCCTTCGCGGCGACGTGCCGTCCCCGATCGATCCGCCGACCGGATGCCGCTTCCACACACGCTGCCCGTTCGCGCAGGAAAAATGCCGGGTCGATGTGCCTGAACTTATAGAGCACGATGGCATGGAACAAGGCCACGAAGCCGCCTGCCACTTCGTCGAAGAGATCGCAAGCGGCCAGCTCAAACCGAACTACATGGAAACTGCATCCTTCTAATATAGAAGAAACCCTGAAACCCGCTGCCGGGAAGGCAGCGGGTTTTTCTTATGGGAAGGGAGTTGTGGAGGGAGATGCAAAAAGAAGTGGAAAGTTGAAGTAAGGGAGGCGAAGTTGCAATAAGGGGGAGCGAAGTTGCAATAAGGAGAGTGGAGTTGCAATAAGGGGTGCGGAGTTGAAATAAGGGATGAGAAGTTGCAATAAGGAGTGGAAAGTTGAAATAAGGAATCGGACTTATAGCGTAAAATCGGACTTAAAATAGCGAGTTCGGACTTGCACCGGTAAGATCGGACTTACAATTAGGGAACCAGACTTACCGAAGAGAAATCGGACTTACAGTAATGAAGTAATAGCCCCCAATCAAAAACCCCCGCTCCGTCACCCGGAGCGGGGGATCACAAACACTTATTACATCACCCACATGCCGACAAGGCCGCAGAGGACGCCGAGCAGGATGACCGCTCCGGCGACGAACCAGAGGACTTTCCTCGGGAACGCGCCTGCGACGAGGATCAGTGACGGGAGACTGATGGCCGGCAGGGTGATGAGCATGGCAGCGGCAGGGCCGGTGCCGAGACCGGCGGACATGAATGTCTGGATGATCGGGATTTCCGCAGCGGTCGGGATGACAAACAGCATGCCGCCGATCGCAAAGAGCAGGATCATCAGCAGCGTATTGCCGGATGCTCCGTCAAGCAGCGGGAAGAGCCAAGGGCGTACCGCCGCGATGAGCAGGACCGAGATAAAGTAGGCCGGGATAATGAAGAGTGCCATCCGGCCCATGCTCTTCAGCCAGCGGCTAAGGAAGCTTCCTTCTTCGGGGGCAATCGCAGTTTCAGCTTCTTCCACTTTGCGGGCGAGTTCTTCCGGAGCCGGCTGTGGGGCAAACCGGTTCGCCAGGTAGCTGATACCGAAGACGAGCACGATGCCGAAGACGGCACGGAGAAGCGTGAATTCCCAGGAAAGGACGAACGTCATGAATATGAGGACCGCCGGGTTCAGCACGGGATTTCCGAGCCAGAAGGCGAGAGCCGCCCCGATCGATACGTTCTTTTTCCGGAGACCGGCCGCGACGGGTGCCGCACAGCAGGTGCACATCATGCCCGGAAGGCTCGTGAGGCCGCCGATGGCCGTGCTGCCGAATGAGGTTTTGCCGAGCGTGCGCATCAGCCAGTCAGCAGGGATCAGCACTTGGACCAACGAGCCCAGCACAATACCCAGGACGGCTGCTTTCCAGACGGCAAGGAAGTACGTGACGACATACGACCATGTGCTTTCCCAAGAGAATGTTCCGGCATCTGCCGGATCACCGAGGATCGAATCGCCGATCGACTGGGTTGTGATGGCTGTGATGCTTTTATCGACATATGGAATCCACTTCACGTAAGCAAGGCCAATGATGGCGACAAGCAGGAAGACGGCTACATATATAATCGTCCGTTTTCTTTCGGACGTATGGGTGGTGTTCAACTTCAGGACCTCCTATAAACTGATAACCGAAATAGTATACCATTCTAATCTGAATTCGGCCATACAAGGAAACGAAAATCCCCTGTCCTCCTCCGGACAGGGGATTGACTCATGCCTCCTGGAACTGAATGTTATGCAGGTTGGCGAAGATGCCGCCTTTCCTGACGAGCTCCTCATAGCCACCGTCTTCCGCGATACCGTCCTTCGTCACGACGACGACACGGTCGGCATTGCGGATAGTGGCAAGCCGGTGGGCAATTACAAGGGTCGTCCGGTTTTCGGACAGCTCTTCGAGGGATTTCTGGATGATGCGCTCCGTTTCGGTGTCGAGTGCCGAAGTGGCCTCATCCAGGATAAGGATCGGCGGGTTCTTCAGGAACATCCTTGCGATGGCGAGGCGCTGCTTCTGGCCGCCTGAAAGCTTCAGTCCGCGTTCACCGATCTGCGTTTCGTAGCCGTCAGGAAGATCGGTGATGAACTCTTCGAGATGGGCCTTGCGCGCGGCCCGGTAGATTTCCTCTTCGGTCGCGCCGAGCTTGCCGTAGGCGATGTTTTCGAAAATGGTCCCGGTGAAAAGAAATACGTCCTGTTGCACGATGCCGATCTGTGAGCGCAGCGACTGCATGGTCATGTCACGGACATCGATGCCGTCGATGGAGATCGAGCCGCCGTCGACATCATAGAAACGCGGAATCAGGGAGCAGATGGTCGTCTTGCCGGCACCGGATGGTCCGACAAACGCGACTGTCTGCCCGGAGCGGATGGTCAAACTGATGTCATTCAGCACGGACTTGGAGCCGTCATAGCGGAATGATACCCGGTCAAATCGGATATTGCCGTTTAGTTGGGAGACCTCAACGGCATCCGGACGGTCAAGAACTTCCGGCTCCTCGTCCAGCAATTCCTGGAACCGCCTGAATCCGGCCATGCCTTTCGGATACATCTCAAGGAGTGCCGCAATCTTATCGACCGGTTTGATGAGGACGTTGACAAACAGCACGAAACTGACAAGTTCACCGTAAGAAAGCCGGTCGTTAAAGGAGAACCAGGCCCCGACGACGAGTACAAGCAGCGTGACGAGCCGGGTCATCATGTACATGCTGGAGTGCGTCCAGGCCATGACTTTGTACGCCGCGATTTTGGCCAGCCTGAAGCTTCCGTTGTCTTTCCGGAACCGCTTCATCTCGAACGCCTCATTCGTGAACGATTGCACCACGCGGACCCCGGACACGCTATCCTCGACACGGGCATTCACATCTGCAATCCGGCTGTACATGTTGCGCCACGCCTTGTTCATCTTCGTATTGCAGAACGTGATGACCAATACAAGGAACGGGATCATGACGATTGTGATCAGAGCGAGCTCAGGGTTGATCGTATACATGATCGAGAAGGCACCGATGATCGTCATGATGGCGATGAAAATATCCTCCGGCCCGTGATGGGCAAGTTCGCCGATATCGAACAGGTCATTGGTGATGCGGCTCATGATATGCCCGGTCTTCGTGTTGTCGAAAAAGCGGAACGACTGCCGCTGCACATGATTGAACAGCTGCTGGCGCATGTCCGTTTCGATGTTCACTCCGAGCTTGTGGCCCAGGTAGGAGACGATGAACTGCAGGAACGTGCTGAGAAGATAGACCCCGAGCAGCAGAAGGCTGACCCAGACAATCCGTCCCCAGTCGCCTGTCGGAAGCAGCTCATCGATGAACCACTGCACGGCAACGGGAAAAGCGAGCTCAAGCAGCGCGACGAATACGGCGCTTGAGAAGTCAATCATGAACAGCCGCTTATGCGGTTTATAATAGGAAAAGAATTGCTTGAGCATGGGTTCCTCCGATGTATGATTTTGACTTCCGTCATTATAGCCGAATCAAAAAGGATGCGGAAGAGGAGTGGGTCTTTCGTTGTGTTTCTTCAAGAAAACGGAACTTTTCCATGAATGTTGCCGTATTACGGACTGTACCCAAATGAGAGAGGCGGTAATTCAATATGAAGAAACTCTTGATGGCCATGGTAGCCGGAACCCTGACACTCGGTCTCGCGGCATGCAATGAAACGGCCGAACCCACGGAAGGCACACCTAAAGAAAAGCAGAGCGACCTGACGGCGGAAGAAGTTTATGAGAAAGCACTGACTGCTTCCCAGGAGATGAAGAGCGCCGAAGCCAAAGTGGAAATGGACCAGAAGATCTCGATCCCTTCGCAGGAAGTAGAGATGAACACGGTTACTGACATGGATATGGAAATGACGCTGGATCCGCTTGCGATGCATCAGAAGGGCACGATGTCCATGAGCGCCGCCGGCGGTGAGGAGATGTCAATGGACCTTGATGTCTATATGACTGAAGACGGGACCATGTATATGCGCGATCCGCAGGGTGAGCAGTGGATCAAAATGACCGGGGCGGTCCCCGGGCTCGACCAGCTGACCCAGCAGCAGCCGGATCCGTCCGAGCAGCTCGAGCAGCTTCAGGAGTATGCAAAAGACATGAAGTTTGAGCAGAACGAGAACGAATACATCCTGAAACTCACGGCAGACGGGGAGAAGTTCAACGAGCTGATCAAGCAGACGCTCCATGAACAACTCCCGCCCGAAATGCTCGAGCAGATGGGTGAAGAAGAACAGAAGGCACTTGAGAACATGGAAATCAATGACCTTCAGTACGAGATGTTCGTGGATAAGGAAACATTCAACATGACGGCCATGAACATGGTCATGGCCATGACGATTGAAGAGCAGGGAGAGACGCTCAATATCGACATCGACTCGAATACTGCCTACTCGAATATCAACGGCATCGAGAAGATCGAAATCCCTCAGGAAGTCATCGACTCCGCAGTTGAACTTCCGCAACAATAATCAAACAAGAAAAACCGCAGCCGCCGCTGCGGTTTTTCTTTGTCCCGGAAAGCCTCAAGCACTGAAAAAACTCCCGAATTAGCGAAATTCAATGTTATCCGAAAACTCACTTCCGTGATGGGCAAAACCTTATCAATAATCATTCTAAACTAAATGATAATCATTTTCATTTAACCTTTGACTTCCCGATAACGCGTGCTATAATAACAATTGCAAGGTTGCTGAGAATGATTTTCAACAGAACATTCTCAATAGCCTTTCAAATTGCAGTGCATCGGGGATAGCCATGAAGACACGTTACATGATTGCCGGACTCGTCATCCTGTCGTTCTTATCCTTGTTCGTCGGGACGAGCAGCATCTCACCAATGGACCTCCTGGATTGGAGTTCCGAAGAAACTCAAATATTCCTGATCAGCCGTGTGCCTCGCCTCGTCGCCATCCTGTTGGCCGGCGCGGGCATGAGCGTAGCCGGTCTGATCATGCAGCAGTTGAGCCGGAACAAGTTTGTTTCGCCCACAACGGCAGGGACACTGGATGCGACCCGTCTCGGGATCCTTGTATCCATGCTTCTGTTCACGAATGCGACAATGCTCGAGCAGATGGCCATCGCGTTTGCATTCGCCCTGGCCGGAACACTCTTGTTCATGCAGATCCTGGAGCGCATCAAGTTCAAAGATGCGATCTTCATTCCGCTGGTCGGGCTGATGTTCGGGAACATCCTGTCTTCACTGACGACATTCTTCGCCTATCGGTCGAATGTGATCCAGAACATGTCCTCTTGGCTGCAGGGGGATTTCTCCATGATCATGTCCGGACGCTATGAACTTCTTTATATCAGCGTCCCGATCCTGATCCTGGCCTACCTGTACGCAAACCGCTTTACGGTTGCCGGCATGGGGGAAGATTTCTCCAGGAACCTCGGGCTCAACTACAGGTTTGTATTGAACTTCGGACTGATCCTGGTGGCCTTGATCACCGTAACGGTCGTCCTCACGGTCGGCATGATTCCGTTCCTCGGACTCATCATCCCCAACATCGTCTCCATCATGAAAGGGGACAACCTTGAGAAGACTTTGCCGCACACGGCTCTCATGGGCGCGATTTTCCTTCTCGTCTGTGACATTCTCGGACGTGTGCTGATTTATCCATATGAAATTTCCATCAGTCTGATGGTCGGAGTCATCGGCAGCGGCATCTTCCTTTACTTGCTGTTCAGGAGGAAAGCCTATGCGTGATTCCACAAAACTCATCATCCTGTATGCGCTGGCGGCGCTTTTTGTCGGGCTGTACCTGTTCCATGATCTGAACGGCAGCTATGACTACGCCCTCCCGAGAAGGGGCGTGAAGGTTGCGGCGATGGCCGTGACCGGCATCGCGATCGCCTATGCAACGGTCGTCTTCCAGACGATCACCCAGAACCGCATCCTGACGCCGAGCATCATGGGGCTGGATTCTCTCTATATGTTGCTCCAGACGCTCATCATCTTTTTCCTGGGCTCGACTCATATAACGGTCGTCAACAAGCAGGTCAACTTCCTGCTGTCGGTGGCAGCGATGATCATTTTCGCACTGCTGCTCTACCAGCTCCTCTTCAAGAAGGGGAACCGGCCGGTCTACTTCCTGCTCCTGGTCGGAATCATCGTCGGAACCTTTTTCGGAAGCATCTCGACATTCCTCCAGGTTCTGATCGACCCGAACGAGTTCCTGACCGTCCAGGATGCGATGTTTGCCAGTTTCAATAATGTCAATGCAGATCTGGTCTGGCTTTCCATAGCGGTTGTCGCGGTCTGCATCATCATAGGATGGCGCCAGCTCAGGATCATGGACGTGATCTCGCTTGGCCGGGATATCTCCATGAATCTGGGCGTACCGTATGACAGGATGGTGCGCGGCACCCTGATCCTGTCGGCGGTCCTGATCGCCGTATCCACGGCGCTTGTCGGCCCGATCACATTCTTCGGGCTGATCGTCGCCAACTTGAGCTACCAGTTCATCAAGTCTTATAAGCATTCCTTCACGATTACAGCTGCAGCCGGCCTGAGCATGGTCCTCCTTATCGGGGGACAGTGGGTCGTCGAGCGTATCTTCACCTTCTCTACCACTTTGAGTGTCGTCATCGAATTCGCCGGCGGCGTGTATTTCATCTATCTACTACTTAAGGAGAGTCGATCCGCATGATTCAAGTTCGTGAGCTGTCCAAGTTTTATGGAAAAAAAGCCGTCGTCGAAAAGGTCTCGGTCAACATTCAGCGCGGTCAGATCACTTCATTCATCGGACCGAACGGGGCGGGTAAGTCGACCCTGCTCTCCATGGTGAGCCGCCTGCTAGATGCAGACACGGGAGAAGTGCTTGTCGACAAGGATGATGTCCGCAAGATGAAATCCAATGATTTCGCCAAACGCGTATCGATCCTGAAGCAATCCAACTACATGAATGTCCGCCTGACTGTAAGGGAACTGGTCTCTTTCGGACGCTTCCCGCACTCGAAGGGCCGGCTGACCGAAGAGGACAACCGTGTCATTAACCAAGCAATCGAGTATATGGAACTGGGCGAAATGGAAGACAGCTTCCTGGACGAATTGTCCGGCGGCCAGCGCCAGCGGGCATTTATTTCTATGGTCATCGCACAGGACACCGAGTATGTCCTTCTCGATGAGCCACTCAACAACCTTGATATGAAGCATTCCGTCCAGATCATGAAGATCCTCCGCAGGCTCGTGGATGAGCTCGGCAAGACCGTCGTCATCGTCCTCCACGACATCAACTTCGCATCGGTCTATTCCGACCGGATTGTAGCGCTGAAGGACGGGCGTGTGGTCAAGGACGGCCCTACCGAGGACATCATCAACTCCGAGTCGCTGAAAGAAATCTATGATATGGACATTCCGATCAAGCAGATGAGCAACTGCCGGATCTGTGTATACTTCAATTCTTGAACACATTCTTTAATTACGAAAGAAGAGGGATTCTGATGAAGAAGTTCACTTTCCTCGCCATGCTGATGGCGTTTATCCTCGTCTTGGGGGCCTGCGGCAACGACAATGCAGGAGAAGACAAAAAAGACAGCGGCACATCCGATCAAGCAGCGGATACCATGACAATCGAGCACGAGCTCGGCAAAGCTGAAATCAAAGGGACGCCTGAGAAAGTCGTTGTTTTCGACTTTGGTATCCTCGATACACTCGATGAGCTCGGCGTGGAAGTTGCGGGTGTCCCGCAGGCAACCGTCCCGAACTATCTCGAGCAGTATGCATCGGATGACTACACGAATGTCGGCAGCCTGAAAGAGCCGGACTTTGAAGCCATCCACGCGCTGCAGCCTGATGTCATCTTCATCTCCACCCGCCAGGCACAGCTGTATGACCAGTTCGCTGAAATCGCGCCGACCGTCTATATTCCGATCGACACGATGAACTACATGGAATCCTTCAAGGAAAACATGAATACAGTCGCTAAGATTTTCGGAAAAGAAGATGAAATGAACAAGGAACTTGAAGACATCGACAGCCGCGTGGCCGGCATCCAGGAAAAGACTTCCGCAACTGATGAAAAGGCCCTGATTGTCCTCGGCTCCCAGAGCAAGGTCAGTGCGTATGGCCCGTCATCCCGCTTTGGCCTCATCCATGATGTGTTCGGCCTGAAGCCGGCTGATGAGAACATCGAAGTCTCGACGCATGGCCAGAACATCACATTCGAATATATCCTGGAGACGAACCCGGATATTCTCTACGTCATCGACCGTGATGCAGCGATCGGCGAGGATTCAAGCGTGAAGGCATCGCTGGAAAACGACCTTGTGCAGAAGACGAATGCCTACAAAAACGATAACATCCACTATCTGAATGGCGAATACTGGTACCTTTCCGGAGGCGGCCTCCAGTCGATGAAAGAGATGATCTCCGAAGTCGAAGGAAGCCTCTGATCGGTCCCTCCCAAGCACCCTGCGTAAAGCAGGGTGCTTTTATTTGTCGTGAAAAAATTGTAGAATCGGCAGGAATTATGTCGGCCGAAACGGAATAGTTGGAATATGTTTTTGGGCTGCCGACTCCTTTTCTTCGGGTATGTCCCCTGCCTCCGGTGATAAAATGAATACAGAGTTTATTCAGGCTGGAGGGAATTGGGTGAACAATAAAAGGAAAGTGGGGGCCACGGCGGCCGCCTTCGTTTTGTTTGTGCTGCTGGCGATATTCTATGAATCCCCGTTGCTTGAGGCGCTTGACAGGACCTTGTCGGAGGCGCTGGCGGGGGCGGAGTTCTTGGGGGTGCTCAGCTTCCTCGGCAACCCTGAGACCGTTGCAGCAATCTGTTTAGTGGCGATCGTCCTGCTTTTGATCAGGCGTTCACCGCGTGATGCCCTGTTTATCGTACTTGCGGTTGGCGTGGGATTCGCCATTAATGAATGGCTGAAGGAATGGTTCGGGCGACCCCGTCCGGATATGCCGGACCAGCTGGCAAGCTACAGTTTTCCGTCAGGCCACGCCCAGATGGGGCTCCTCTATGTGAGTTCGATCGGAATCGTGGTCATGCGGCGGATCCGCCCGATCTTCTGGCGCTGGACAGTCCTGGCCGTTGCCGGCATTCTGGTTGCGGGTATGGGCCTTTCACGTATTGTACTCGGACGGCATTATGCAACGGATGTGCTGGCAGGCTGGGCCGCCGGGACGGCCTACCTGTTCCTGCTCCTGATTCTGTTTTCTTACTGGAATAGGGATCGCATCGAATCCTGATCAGCGGAACCCCTGATTGTTAAGGGGTCATGGCATGTGGTATAGATAAGGGACAGCAGGAAAGAAGTGATGGATGGTGTACAGAATCAGTGAAGAACTTGCAGAACTCGGGCGCCGGCGCATGGGTGACGCCCCGGTGGAAGGGTTCGTCTACGGACAGGGCCCCGTTGAGCCGGAACTGATGCTTGTCGGTGAGGCGCCGGGGGAATTTGAACTGGTGGACGGCATTCCTTTTATCGGGCGCGCGGGAAAGGAACTCATGAAATCCCTCGCCTCGATCGGGCTCCGCCGGGAGGATGTCTATATCACAAGCGCCGTACGCAGCCGACCGTATCGCTGGGGAACGAAAAAGGAGCGCGACGGCACACTGACCGAGCGAAAGTATAACCGTGCACCTAAGGCAAAGGAAATTCTTGCCCACGCGCCTCTTCTGGATGCGGAGATGCGGGACGTGAGGCCAAAGCTTATCGTCACGCTGGGCA
Organism: Bhargavaea sp. CC-171006; assembly: GCF_009761675.1. Taxonomy (GTDB): domain Bacteria; phylum Bacillota; class Bacilli; order Bacillales_A; family Planococcaceae; genus Bhargavaea; species Bhargavaea changchunensis. The sequence goes on along the minus strand of NZ_QUZH01000012.1, from coordinate 51,182 downwards.
ACATCGGCCTGCAGCGCCTGCTCGGCAAGGAATATAAAGTGTCGGACGTGCATGGACAGCTGATCGAGGCTCCGGTCCAATATTTGAGGGACACGGAGGATGGGACATACAGCCTGACAGAGGACGTCAGGACAATTATTCCGACATTCCATCCGGCTTCCGTGTTCTATAACCCGTCATTGCGGGAAAAGGTGGAGGAAGACTGGCAGGAGATCGGAAAGGCTCTGCGAAGGTATGCCGGCGAAGGCTGAATGGGTACGGGAAGGAGGCGGAAGCAGATGAAGAGACACCGGAATGCCGGAGGTGACCTGAGCGGATCATTGGACGAGCAGGACGCCATCCGCATCATGAGCGGGCTGGCCAGTGCCTTTTATGTACTGGACAAGCAGTCGGATTTCATTTACATCAATGAAAAGGCGTCCCGCCTCCTTGGACGTGAAGGGGAGCAGCTCGTCGGGAAAAATGCCTGGGCGGAATTTCCGTATGCCGTCAACGCAGGTCTGAAAGAGATGTACGACCGGATCCGCAAAACGGGAATCGCCGAGACGGAAGAAATCTATTACCGTCCTGCGGGTCTCTGGCTTCAGGTCGACGCACAGGAGATTGGCGACGGCCGGATTGCAGTCCTCTTTCATGACATCAGCCGTTATAAGGAAGCCGAGGCGCGGTTGGAGATGCTCGCTTTCAAGGATGATCTGACCGGCCTTCCGAACCGTCGTTCAGCGATTGAGAAGATGGAAGAATATATCAAGGAAGCAAATCCGTTTTCCGTCGTACTCTTCGATATCGATAGCTTCCGCCAACTGAACGACCTTCACGGACATGAGTCGGGGGACCACTATATCCGCCAGATCGCAAAGCGGCTGAAAAGTCTGCTGCAGGTCGGAGACGTGGTGACCCGGATTGGAGGAGACGAATTTATTTTCCTCACCCATCGGACGGATCCGCATGACTTGAATCAGTGGATCAAGGAAATGTTCAAACAGACCGCCATCTCTGTCAGACTAAGTGATAATGTAAGTTTTTCCGCCTCTGCGAGCGTGGGGGTCAGCCGCTACCCGGAAGACGGGAAGACGACAGCCGAGCTGCTCAGCATGGCAGATACGGCAATGCACGAGTCGAAAAAAAAGAGGGGCAGCTGCTTTCTGCTGTTCCATGACGAGATGAAGACGAGGCTTGATCGCAAGCGGGTAATCGAGGATGAGCTGTTTTCGGGTGAGTTCAAGAACAAAGGGTTCTCCTGTGTCGTCCAGCCCCAGCTGGACGGCAAAAGCGGCAGACTGATCGGAATTGAAACCTTGTCGAGATGGAATCATCCAGAACTCGGGATCCTGTCCCCTTACGAATTCATCCCGATTGCCGAAGAAAGCGGGAAAATCAGGGAACTGACGATTCATCTCCTGAACCTGGTCCTGGCGGAGGGGAAACGCTGGGCCGAGAAGTATGGCAGCCTCCCGAGAATTGCCGTGAACGTGACCTCTCACCTGTTGGATGACAAACGGTTCTACGGCACTGTGATGAGGATGCTTCGGAAGTGGAACATCCCGCCGGAACGGTTCGAGATTGAAATCACCGAGTGGAAGGAAATCCTCAGTTCGGATCTGGTCCTTTCCAATCTGAGGAAATGCAGAAGCCAAGGGATCACTGTCGCAATCGATGACTTTGGAACCGGCTTCTCGGGCCTGTCCTATCTGACGAATTTTCCGGTGGACAAGATCAAAATCGACCAATTCTTCGTCTCCGGCATCGGCATGATCGGAAAGTCGGAAGCCATCCTGAAGTCGATTGTGTCCCTTGCAAAAGGACTTGACTGCAGCCTGATTGCAGAAGGCGTCGAGACCGAAGAACAGCTCCGATTTCTAATGGAAATCGGGTGCCGCGGCGTCCAGGGCTACTATTTTGATGCACCTTTGGCGCCTGCGGAATTTGAAAAGAAATATATGCCCGCATCGCTGTCTTGCTGAAGCTTCCCAATCCGCGCCGCCTGCGCGGATTTTTATGTTGTGGCATTTTGGGTTTTCCGCCGTCTCTTCGGAATTCGCGCCGGCACCCCGCAAGCCACGCCTGCATAGCCTATCCTTCTGTATAGTTGAAACTCATACGGCACATTTGAAGCGGTATTTCGAAAATTCATCCGCGAATAAGTTGCACAAGGGAAACTTTCTGGCATATAATAGCATCATCTTAAATCAGAAAGTGGATGGTTGAATGGAAGGAAACATCTGGATCGCATTTGGCCTGACCCTGTTTGCCGGATTGGCAACGGGGATCGGAAGCCTGCTTGCGTTCTTTACTTCCCGGACAAACACGAAATTCCTGTCAGCCTCACTCGGTTTCTCGGCAGGCGTCATGATCTACGTCTCGCTTGTCGAAATCTTCGTCAAGGCAAAAGACGCGTTGACCTATGAACTTGGAAACACACCCGGCTATTGGGCGACGATTGCCGGATTCTTCGGCGGGATGCTGGTGATTGCGATTATCGACCGCTTTATCCCGTCGACGGGAAATCCGCATGAAGTGAAGAGCATCGAAGACATCGGGCAGGGACCCACGAATGACGAATATGCGAGATTAAAGAAGATGGGGGTATTCACCGCACTGGCCATCGCCATTCACAACTTCCCGGAGGGGATTGCGACGTTTACATCGGCCCTCCAGGACCCGACACTCGGAGTGGCCATCGCCATTGCAGTAGCCATTCACAACATTCCGGAAGGCATCGCGGTATCCGTGCCGATGTACTTCGCGACAGGGGACCGGAAGCAGGCATTCAAACTGAGCTTCCTGTCCGGCCTGGCAGAACCCGCGGGTGCGGTGATCGCCTTCCTGATTCTCATGCCGTTTTTGAACGGGATCATGTTTGGTGTCATTTTTGCGGCGGTGGCGGGAATAATGGTGTTTATCTCGGTGGATGAACTGCTTCCCGCAGCGCAGAAATTCGACGAGGCGCATCTGTCAATCTACGGCATGATCGCCGGCATGGCAGTCATGGCCATCAGCCTTGTCCTCGTTTCATGATGGATATTGTCAAACTGTCCTGCACATTGTATAGTTATGAAGTCAACAAAACTATACAACTGTAAAGACAGGTGAAAAATATATGGCTTCCCATACAGAACGGCAGGCGTCAAAACCTGCCATTTCCCGCAACAGACTTCTCGGAACGGCCGGGCTAGCCTGGATGTTCGACGCAATGGACGTCGGCATCTTGTCCTTCGTCATCGCGGCGCTTGCTGTGGACTGGGCGCTGACGCCGGGGGAAATGGGCTGGATCGGCAGCGTCAACTCGATCGGCATGGCGGTCGGTGCATTCGCCTTCGGCATTTTGGCCGACCGCATCGGCCGGAAGAATGTTTTTATCCTGACGCTTGTGATATTCTCGCTTGCAAGCGGGCTGTCTGCTGCAACAACCGGCCTTGCCGCCTTCCTCGTCCTGCGGTTTATCGTCGGGGGAGGTCTCGGCGGAGAACTGCCGGTTGCCTCCACACTTGTTTCCGAAAGTGTCGGGGCGAATGAGCGGGGGCGCATCGTCGTCCTTCTTGAAAGCTTTTGGGCGGGAGGCTGGCTGATTGCCGCCCTGATCTCGTACTTTGTGATTCCGGAATATGGCTGGCGCATTGCGCTCGTCCTGACGGCCCTTCCGGCACTGTACGCGATCTATCTTCGAATCCATCTTCCGGATTCTCCGGAGTTTACGGCGAAAAAGGAAAAGCGGGGCACCATCGGGAGCAATATGAAGGCGCTGTTCTCGGCGAAATACCGGCGGGCGACCATCATGCTCTGGATTGTCTGGTTCACGGTCGTCTTCTCGTACTACGGCATGTTCCTTTGGCTTCCGAGCGTCATGGTCATGAAGGGCTTCGATATGATCCACAGTTTCGGCTATGTCCTCCTGATGACGCTTGCCCAGCTGCCGGGCTACTTCACGGCGGCCTGGCTGATTGAAAAGGTGGGCCGCAAGTTCGTCCTGAGCGTCTTCATGGTCGGTACGGCAATCAGTGCCCTCGTGTTCGGCAATGCGGACACCACCTGGCTGCTGCTCACGGCAGGCGCCTTCCTCAGCTTCTTTAATCTGGGGGCTTGGGGTGCGCTGTACGCGTACTCGCCCGAGCAGTATCCCACCGTCATCCGGGGGACCGGGACGGGGACGGCTGCAGCGGTCGGCCGGATCGGCGGCATATTCGGGCCGCTCCTTGTCGGGTCACTCGCGGGCGCAGGTGTCGGACTTGGATTGATTTTCTCCATCTTCACCGGTGCTGTCCTGATCGGAGCCGCTGCCGTGCTGATCCTCGGCACAGAAACCAAGCAGATTGAACTGGAATGAAACCTCAACAACCCCCTTTCCGTAAATAACGGAAAGGGGGGGTTCTGATGGAGACTAGAGATCTCTTTGTGTCGGTCACTCCGTCGCGTGTGGCTGATATCGTGATTGAAGCATTGACCGTAGGCTCGGTAAGCGGCCGGATCGTTGACCAATATACGAGGAGCGCAGACGGGCGTGAGGTGGTCGTCCTCATCGTGGAAAAGTACTTTATGAGAACGAGCAACCGGGCCACCCTCACGTTGATTGCCGACAACTTTGACAGCGACGGACGCACAAAGGTGCGGCTGACCGGATCCGGCGGCGGAAGCGGCGCCTTCATGAAGTTCGATTGGGGAGCCGGCGCGAGCTTTTCGGCGAAGGCGGAAGAAGCGCTGGCGGAGTACCGGCTGTAAGCGGCTTTGTGGAATCAGGATCGCATAGGCGGAAAATCGGACTTACGGCACCGGAATCGGACTTAGGTATCCAGATTCGGACTTAGAGCACTGAAATCGGACTTAGGTATCCAGATTCGGACTTAGGGCACCGAAATCGGACTTAGAAATTCAGCTTCGGACTTAGGATCTTGGAATCGGACTTAGAGCGTCGATTCCGGACTCACGGAAATATTCACTCCATAGTGGGAAATGAAAGACGCCGGGCTGGGATCCCGGCGTCTTCATTTATGTCTCCATTCATAATGGGTAAATCTCATGGTCTCATTATTCAAGATAAATTCGCGGTCATCCGTCCCGATTTGGAGGAAGCCGTTTTTCTCAAGGACTTTGCAGGAGGCGACGTTCGCTGTTGTGGTTTTGGCGAGAATCCTCCGAACACCGATATCGTCAGCGAGCTGAAGCAATTCTTTCAGCGCCAGAGATGCTGCGCCTTTTCCGCCATATGCTTCGGCAACCCTGTAGCCCAGTTCCGCGCTGCCGCTCACGGCATCAATATCGGTCAGGTTCATTCTTCCGAGGATCCGGTTGCCATCGTCTTTGATCAGGTAGAAGCAGGATCCGCCGGCAGCCTGCTCATCAAGCAGTTCGCCGAGCCGTTCCAGAAAGCCTTCATACCGGTAAAAGTCATCGCCACGGCCCGGCACTGCGGTCTCGAAGAACTCTCTGTTCACCAATTCAAATTCGTAAAGCGGCCTGGCATCTTCGCGACGGAGCGGTTCCAACCGAATGTCCATACGTGATTTCCCCCGTTCAAAAAAGAGCCGGTTCAGACGGCTCTTTTTTCCATTCCGGCGATGCCGGATTTCTTTTTGTAATCTGCAATCAGCCAGCCGTTCAGTACGGCGAGAAGGATAAGAAAGGCAAGCGGGACAGCCCACATGGAATCCGGTGAGGCCGCCAATCCTACGAGCGTGGAGACGATTGCCATGACCGGCGCCATGAGATAGTAGGCTTTCGTGTCGTAGAGCCAGCCGTACGGGAGGAAATGCGCCCCGGCAATCACGGCAAAAATGAACACCATCGCTTCTGGCCGGCTTCCGAGTGCCCAGAAGACGAGCGGGAAGTAGGCGAATTGGGCCAGGTTGCATACGAGGCCAAGACTTCCGAGCGGGTTGTCTTCTGATTTCCAATCGGCTTTCAGCAGACCGGCAAGCCCGACGGCCATCGGGAACAGCAGCCCGGTCAGCGCGAGCAGAATAATATTCTGCAGCCGGAGCTCGATCGGCATTAAAAAGACAGCGGTGATCAGCGTCCAGACCACCATTCCGGATAGCAGGAACGGCAGCCCATTTTTGTTGCGCAGTGCGAGATCTTGCTTCAGCGATTGCAGGTTCATCTGAATCCCCCCAGTGTGAAATCCCCGAAATCCCCTTACTTGGCTGTGAGATGCGGCCAGATGACGTCGGCCCAGATGCGGTATCCGAGATCGTTTGGATGAATGCCGTCCTTGAGCGTCTCCGGCAGATTGACTCCCCGCTGGTCCATGAGCGCGAGCATTTCATCATGAATGTTAATGTATGCCCAGCCGTTGTCTTCAATGAAGGCCTGCGTGCCGTAGACATAGTCGGTGAACCGGAGCCCAAGAGCATTTATCGTCGGCCCGAATTTGTTTTCAGTGGTCGGGTTCGGTGAGATGAAAAGGATCCGGGCTTCCGGCAGCATTTCCGAATATAAAGCGTGCAGCTGTACAAGTGATGCATAGGTGTCTTCAAGTGTGACATTCTTATTATGATTGTTGATGACAGATGTCTCGATGATGAGGACATCCGGACGTCCCGCGATGACAGGCCCGGTCACTTCGTCCTCGAGCAGGCGGACAGATGTGTAGCCCGAGTGTCCGTGGTTTTCGATTTTCAGGGTCTTGAGCGAAGGATAGACGGTGCGCAGATGAGCCTGGGTGAGCGCACGCCATGTCTTGGACTGGTTGGAAGCGCCGGAGCCTTTCGTGACACTGCTGCCTGTGACGGCCATGCGCGCTTCGCCGGTCGTGAGCGCACGGAATACGAGATAATCAGCAGCAGGCTGGCCCGGATTTTTCAGCGGGTCGACCGATTCAATTGTTGCGACATCGGCCGATGCCTTGCCGCCTTTTCCGTCCGGGCGGAAAAGAAGAAGGAGCACACCGGCGGCGGCCAGGAGCAGGAGGAACCGGACTTGTTTCATTTGGGCTCACCCACCGGAACGGGATATTTAAGGGCATTTTTATGGATTTTGGCCCGTGCTGCTTCTTCCAGATCGAAGCCAGCGACATCAGCCAGCTGCAGCAGGTAAATATAAACATCCGCTGCTTCTTCCATGATGCCTTCTCGGTTCTTTTCGACAGCCTGTTCGCCCGAAAGCCACTGGAAATGTTCGAGTAGTTCGGATGCTTCAAGAGAAACGGAAATGGCGAGGTTGCGGGCGTCCCGGTTGCCGCTTGTCCAGCCGCGGTCTTTATTGAAGGCGAGGATTTCCTCGGTGAGTGTGGTCATGGTGGATATTTCCCCCTAAATCTGTTTGATTTGAGTATAACCGATATCGGGTAGACAATGAATGGAAGAATGTTTCGGTTTAATGAAAGGGAGGGGGACGAATGTACAGGCCGATCAATCCCGATTTTTTCGTCCAGCCTGTCCTGGAACTGGCACCCGCACTGCTCGGACAGTACATCGTCCATGAGACGCCGGAGGGGCTGGCCGTCGCGCGGATTGTTGAGACGGAAGCGTACCACGGACCGGAAGACCGGGCAGCGCATAGTTTCAACAACCGCCGCACAAAGCGGACAGAAGTGATGTTCGCGGACCCGGGGCGCATCTACACGTATCAGATGCACACCCATACGCTTATGAATGTCGTTGCCGGGGATGAGGGAACTCCGCATGCGGTCCTGATCCGCGGAGCTGAACCGGTGGAGGGGCTAGAGCTCATGCAGGACCGGCGGGGGTGGCATCTGAAGATTCCTGACCTCACGAACGGGCCGGGCAAGCTGTCGAAGGCACTCGGCGTCACGATGGAGTCGTACGGCGGTCTCTGGTATGAGGAGCCGCTTTTTATCGCGCCGGGACCCGGAATAGGCGGAGAACTGAAGGCAGGCCCGCGTGTCGGGATCCAGAACACGGGAGAGGCGGTCCACTACCCGTGGCGGTTTTACGAGGAAGGCAACCCGTTCGTCTCGAAGTATCGCTGATGTTTTAATTGAGCGCAGGGCGGGAAAAGTAGAAATGGACATTCATAAAGGAGTGATCGGATTGGCTAAAATCGCAACAGTCATTACGGACATGTTTGAGGACAGTGAATATACGGAGCCGGCACAAGCGTTTAAGGATGCTGGGCACGAAGTGATCACGATCGAGAAGGAAGCCGGCAAGACGGTGGAAGGCAAGCAGGGACAGGCGTCTGTTACGGTAGACAAGGGCATCGGTGAAGTCAGTGCTTCCGACTACGACGCGCTCTTCATCCCTGGCGGATTCTCGCCGGACCAGCTCCGCGCGGACGAGCGTTTTGTCAGCTTCGCAAAAGAGTTCATGGACGCGAAAAAACCGGTACTGGCCATCTGCCACGGACCGCAGCTCCTGATTACGGCGAAGGCGCTGGAAGGTCGCAAGGCGACCGGCTACAAGTCGATTGCGCAGGACATGAAGTATGCCGGCGCGAACTTCGAGGACTCCGAAGTCGTCGTTTGCCAGGACCAGCTCGTCACGAGCCGCCAGCCTGACGACATTCCGGCATTCAACCGTGAATCGCTGCGTGTGCTGGAAGGGAAATAAGATCTGAATGCGAAGCGCGCCCTCTGTGGCGCGCTTTTTTGATTGGAGAAAAGCGGGAGCGCGCATAGAACCTTTTGAAGCGCGCATAGAAAAGGGATGAGCGCGCATAGGACCCGGTGGAGCGCGCATAGGACTGCTGCAAGCGCGCATAGAAACCTATGCGCGCTCGCATTCCGCTGATTAATAAGTGTTGACTTATATATGCGGATGCAAATACAATAAACCGGTATTCTTTATTGGAGGGATCCCGGTGGAACTGATGGAACTTGAATCATTCATGAAAGCGGCGGGCGACGGCTCGCGGCTGAAGATATTGCAGCACCTCAATTCGGGTCCGGTATGCGTCTGTGACATGACGCCGCTTGTCGGGCTGACACAGCCGGCGGTAAGCCAGCATCTGAAACGGCTGAAGGAAGCAGGCATCGTCGTGGGAGAAAAGCGCGGCCGCTGGACGTTCTGGTCGCTCGACCGGCAACATCCTCTGTACGACATCCTGACCAGCCTGCTTTCCAGAGTGCCGGCTCCGGAGCGGACGGTCAGTGACCTTGAGTCAACCGGCGAGAAAGGATGCTGCGGGGCATGATGGCCTGGCTTGCGGCACTCATTTTCCTCGTCACGCTCGTATTTGTCATCTGGCAGCCAAAGGGGCTGTCGATCGGGTGGTCTGCGATTGCCGGAGCGGTCGTCGCTCTGCTTGCAGGTGTCGTCAGCCTGCAGGACGTTTGGGTTGTGACGGGCATCGTCTGGAATGCGACGCTCACCTTCGTCGCGCTGATTCTGATCTCGCTCATCCTCGATGAAATCGGCTTCTTTGAATGGGCGGCGCTCCATATGGCGCGTTTCGCCAAGGGCAGCGGCCTGCGGATGTTCTTTCTCGTAACGCTTCTTGGCGCGATTGTCGCGGCGCTGTTTGCCAATGACGGTGCGGCACTGATCATCACGCCGATCGTCCTGGCGATGATGCGGGCGCTCGATTTCAAGGACAAGCTGATTTTGCCGTTTATCATGGCATCCGGTTTTATCGCCGATACGACATCTCTCCCGCTCGTGATTTCGAACCTGGTGAACATCGTCTCGGCGGACTTTTTCGGCATCGGGTTTTCTGAGTACGCCTCCCGCATGTTTGTACCGAATCTGTTCAGCCTTGCCGCGAGCATGCTTGTGCTTTATCTGTACTTCGGAAAAAGCATCCCGAAACGCTTTGACGCATCCAAATTGGCAGAGCCCCGCTCGGCCATCCGGGACATGAAGCTGTTCCGCCTTTCCTGGGTGGTCATCGCGGTGCTTCTCGCCGGCTATTTCCTGAGTGAAGCGCTCGGTGTTCCGGTCTCGATCATTGCGGGAATCGTCGCCATCCTGTTCCTCGCCATCTCCGCACCAAGCAAGGCGGTGGATGAAAAGGCGGTTGTTAAAGGCGCGCCGTGGGCGATTGTCTTTTTCTCGATTGGGATGTACGTCGTCGTTTACGGACTCCGTAACGCGGGCCTCACCGATATTCTTGCCTCTCTCATCGAGTGGACGGCGGGCCACGGTATGTATGCAGCAACTGTCGGCATGGGATTCATCGCGGCGATACTGTCATCGGTCATGAACAACATGCCGACTGTCATGATCGACGCGCTGGCCATCCAGGATGCGGATGTGCCCGACATTGTACGGGAAGCACTGATCTATGCAAATGTCATCGGGTCCGACTTGGGTCCGAAAATGACCCCGATCGGATCGCTGGCGACGCTACTCTGGCTGCATGTGTTGTCGCTGAAGGGCGTCAAAATCACTTGGGGCTATTATTTCAAGGTCGGAATCGTCCTGACGATTCCCGTCCTGTTCATCACGCTGACCGGCCTGTATCTGTGGCTGGAAGTGCTTAACTGAGGTGTTGGAAATGGAAAAGAAACTGATCTACTTTCTATGCACGGGCAACTCGTGCCGGAGCCAGATGGCGGAGGGGTTCGGCAGGGCGATTCTCGGCGACCGCTTTGAGGTGCGTTCCGCAGGCATCGAGGCCCATGGCCTGAATCCGGAGGCGGTCCGGGTGATGGAGGAGGCCGGCATCGACATCTCGGCCCAACAGTCAGAAACGATCAGTGCCGAACTTCTGAAGCGCGCCGATTATGTCATCACGCTATGCGGGGATGCCCGGGATAACTGTCCGTCGGTCCCGTCAGACGCCGCCCGTGACCATTGGGGATTTGATGATCCGGCACGGGCACAAGGGTCGGAAGATGAAAAGAGCGCCGTCTTCCGCCGTGTCCGGGATGAAATCCGGGACCGGATCGGGCGCTTTTCAGAAACAGGAGAATAATCATGTAACGCGCCTCATCGGGGGCGCGTTTTCTTCAGATGAGGAAATCTGAAAATTTCGTTGAGCAGCCGAGCCTGTTATGCTATGATATCCCGAAACCCAAAAAGGAGGCGGGACCATGATCAGGCAGTTACTGGAGGCCGACAGGCAGGAGACCATGGCGTTTGTCGGTGTTCAGCCGGCAGAGAATCTGTTTATCATCGGAGACATCGAGGCGTACGGCTTCGACGATCCGATCCAGACGCTATGGGGAGACTTCGGGGATGACGGTGTCATGCGCGGCGTTCTCCTTAAGTACACGGACAATTATATCGTGTGGGCGCCGGGTGACTTTGACGCGGCAGGGTTTGCCGGTATCATCAATGCCGATCCGTCGTTCCGCTTTTTGTCAGGCATCGAACCGATTGTCCGGAGGATGGAGCCCTATCTCAATAGGAAACCGGACAATCCGCGAGTGCTTCACTATGCCAAATGCGAGACGGGGACGGAACTTCCTGCCATCCCGCAGGAGATCACTGTCCGCAAGGCGGTTCCGGATGATGCCGCGGCGCTGATCGATCAGATGTACGCCATACCGGAATTTGCGGCCGGGGAATACAGTGTGGCGCATAAACGGCGCACCCTTGAAGAAGGGACCGCAAGAGCGTATCTCATTGAGGGGGACGGGCGCATCATCAGCTCGGCCTCGAGCACGGCTGAAAACTCGCTGTCCGCAATGATTGTAGGGGTCGGGACGATTCCGGGATACCAACAGCAGGGCCTCGCCTCCTATTGCATGTCGGAGCTTTGCCGGGAGCTATTGGAAGAAGGCAAGATGCTCTGCCTCTTCTACGATAATCCAGCAGCGGGCCGCATCTACAAGCGGATCGGCTTCAGGGATATCGGCAAGTGGTGCATGTGGACTTACGAGCGGGAGCGCGTTTCCGCAGAAAGCTGAAATGTTATGGGAAGTAACTTGTATTTATATAAACTCAGGCTCCGGACAAGTCGTCCGGAGCCTTTTTAATGGATACATGCAGGGTAAATTCAAAACTGTCATTTAATCTTCAATAAACTGTCAATTAAATCCTATTGGTAATTGTTATCTAATGAAAAGTATTTAGAAACATGCTTAAATGGTAGCAACCGCATTGAAGGGAAGATCTCCATGCTCCACTACAAGACCTACATCAAAGGGGACAAGCATCCGTGGGTGACCTTTATCCACGGGGCGGGCGGCAGTTCGTCCGTCTGGTTCAAGCAGATCAGGGAATTCCGGCAAGAGCATAATATACTTCTTCTGGACCTCCGGGGCCACGGTCGCTCAGAGCGGGGCCGGTGGAAGAAGGGAGACTCGTTCCGCGAAGTGGCGGATGATGTCGTCGAGGTCATGGACAAGCTTGGCATCAGCAGGTCTCATATGATCGGCATGTCACTTGGGACCATCGTTGCGCAGACGTTGGCGGAAAGGCATCCCGGTCGGGTCAAGTCGCTGATTCTGGGGGGCGCGGTCATCGGGCTTGATATCCGGACCAAGCTGCTGCTATGGGCGGGGAATACGTTCAAGCGGTTCGTGCCCTACATGCTTCTATATAAACTCTTTGCCTATATCATTATGCCGAAGAAGGAACATGAGGAATCCCGGCTCGCTTTTGTCAACCAGGCGAAGAAAATGTGCCAGAAAGAGTTTGTGAAATGGTTCTCGCTCACAAAGCTGATCAATCCGTATCTTGCGCGCCTCCAATCGACGACGACCGGTGTACCGACGCTGTTCCTGATGGGGGAGGAAGACTATCTGTTCATCCCTCCTGTCGAGGAAGTTGTCAGCCGCAGCGAGAAGTTCCGCCTGATCACGATCAGGAACTCCGGACATGTCTGCAACATTGACCAGCCGGATGAGTTCAACCGTCATTCGATCGGTTATATCAGGGAAATGGAATCGGCTATCGGGGCTGCTTAATGATGAGAGCCATGAGGCCTGCCGCAGGCTGAATGCTGAAGCAAATTCGTGTGAATGTGAAGTAAGCCACCATGAAAGTGAAGCAACCCCATGCAAATGTGAAGCAAATACCGCATGCCAATAAAACCCCGACCGGGTCCCGGTCGGGGTTTTGTTGCTCTGAAATTACGCTGTGACGGCTTCAAGTTCTGCCGCAGGGCCGAAGAATTCATAGTGGATCTTTTCGACCGGCACGCCAATCGCCTTGAGTTCGTGGATCATGGCATTCATGAATGGTGCCGGGCCGCACAGGTAGACGTCGCTGTTTTCGATGACGCGGCCGCTGAGGAAGTCGCGGTCCAGGAAGCCGTCCGTGTCGGAGTAGCGGACCGAGTAAGCTGCGTTGTCATTGCCGGCAGCCATTTCACGGAGATCGCCGTCAAACGCCTGCAGCTGCGGGTTGCGCGCGGAGTGGATAAATACCGCTTTGCGCTCCGGCTGGTTGCCGGTGATATGGTCGAACATGGCCATCATCGGCGTGAGGCCGACGCCGCCGCTGATGAGTGTGACCGGAGTTGCCGCTTCGGTATCAAGGAAGAAGTCGCCTGCAGGTGCGCTGACTTCAATCTTGTCGCCTGCATTCACGCTGCGGTGGAGGAAGGTCGAGACCTTGCCTTCAGGGTTGCACTCATCTTCGCGCTTGACGGAAATGCGGAACATGTCTTCGTGCGGTGCGCGGGACAGGCTGTATTGGCGGATCATCATGTACTTTTCGCCGGGGATCGTGACGCGTACGGTCAGGTATTGGCCTGGCTTGTATCCCGGTACGCCTTTGCCGTCAGCGGGCTTCAGGTAGAAGGAAGTGATGACGTCGCTTTCTTCCACTTTCTTCGCGACGACAAAGTCCTTGAAGCCGTCCCAGCCGTTTTCTGCAGTTGCCGCTTCCTCATACATGGATTTTTCGACTCCGATGAAGGCGTCCGCGATTACACCGTAAGCTTCGCCCCAGGCACCGAGGATTTCAGGAGTGGCTGCATCACCGAGCACTTCTTTGATCGCGCCGAGAAGATGATGGCCGACGATCGGATAGTGTTCCGGACGGACGTCGAGTCCGCGGTGTTTGTGCGCGATCTGGACGACTGCAGGAACGATCGCTTCGAGATTGTCGATGTATTTAGCAGCGGCAAGCACGGTGTTGGCAAGTGCAGTCTGCTGGCGTCCGCGGGACTGGTTGGCGTGGTTAAAGATGTTCAGGAGTTCGGGATGTGCTTCAAACATGTTCTTATAGAAAACTGTAGTAATCGTCTTGCCGTGTTGTTCAAGTACAGGGACAGTGGACTTCACGATATCGATTGTCTTTTGGGAAAGCATGTTTACAACTCCCTTTCGGTTGTTTGGATTGGTTGTTCTTGATCTGTCTTCATCATATTCCCATGCTTTCTTCAAAGCAATATATAAAATACATCTTTAAGTTGGTGTCAGAATTCAGTCACAATCCATTCAAGGAACTGTCAAAATTCAGATAAGCCGCTTTCCTTTATTGAAATGGATGCGAACGCTTATAATATGGAAGGAAAGGCGAGTGACTATGCATGAGAATGACGATGTACACTGATTATGCGCTCCGTGTCCTCATGTACCTCGGCGCGAAAAAAGACGGTGAATTGTCTACAATCCAAGGCATTTCGGATGCTTACGGAATTTCTAAGAACCATTTGATGAAAGTCACACACAAACTCGGCCAGTTGGGATATGTGGAGACCGTCCGCGGCCGCGGAGGCGGTGTGCGTCTGGCAGTGCCCCCGGAGGATATCAACATCGGGACGGTCGTCCGTCAGACCGAAGATGACTTCAATATTGTCGAGTGCTTCAGCTCTACGGCAAACCGGTGTGTGCTAAGTCCGATCTGCGGCTTGCGCGGTGCGCTGAACCAGGCGCTGATGGCATATCTCGCGGTGCTCGACCAACATACGCTCGCCGATTTTATCGTCAATAAAGAAGATCTTACGGCGTTATTATCAAGCCGGGAGATATGATAGAATAAGGAAGGAAAATTCGAACAAGACGGTCAGGAGTGAATCATAAAATGTCTAAAGTACTGGTTTTCGGACATAAAAATCCGGATACGGACTCGATTACGGCGGCAATCGCCTATGCACACTTAAAGAAAGAACTCGGCGTTGACGCGGAAGCGGTCCGTCTCGGAGAAGTGAACGATGAGACGGCGTACGCACTGGAGAAGTTCGGTTTCGAAGCGCCGCGTCTTGTCACAAATGTCGCGGGTGAAGCGGAAGGCGTCATCCTCGTCGACCATAATGAGTTCCAGCAGAGCGCGGATGACATCGCGGACGTGAAAGTCCTTGAGGTTGTCGATCACCACCGGATCGCGAACTTTGAGACGGCAGACCCGCTCTACTATCGTGCGGAACCGGTCGGCTGCACGGCGACGATCCTCAATAAGCTCTACAAGGAAAATGACGTCGAGATTCCGGCGAACATCGCCGGCCTGATGCTTTCGGCGATCATCTCCGACTCGCTCCTCTTCAAGTCGCCGACATTCACCGGCGAAGACCGCAAGGCGGTTGACGAGCTGGCGGAAATTGCCGGCGTAAATGCCGAGGAGTACGGACTTGCCATGCTGAAGGCGGGTGCCGACCTCAGCAAGAAGACACTTGAAGAACTCGTCAACATGGATGCCAAAGAGTTTGAGATGGGCGGCAAGAAAGTGGTCATCGCCCAGGTCAACACGGTCGATGTCAGCGATGTTCTAGGCCGCAAGAAAGAGCTGGAAGACCTGCTCTACCGGGTCATTGCAGAGCGTGAGCTGGGCCTTTACATGCTGGCGATCACGGACATCCTGACCAATGATTCGACAGTCCTCGTCCTCGGAAGCGAATCCCAGGCGGCATGCGGCGCATTCAATGTCCCGCTGGAAGATAATCTGGCCGTCCTGAAGGGAATCGTATCCCGCAAGAAGCAGATTGTTCCGGTACTGACGGAAGCCCTGGCAAAATAATAGATCAAGAAAAGCCCCGGCATCGCCGGGGCTTTTGCTTTCTTTGGAAACGGAAGCAAAAATGGTTTGCATCACCGTGGGTCTTTTCCTCATACTTTACTTAGGGCAACTGCCTCAGAATAGGAGTCTAACAGATGTCAGATTCAAAGCATAAGTTTCTCTCTGAGTCCATTCCGGTCCAGCTTTTCCTGATCACCGCGGGTGCCATCATAGCGGCCATCGGGCTGGAACTGTTTCTCGTCCCGAACAACATCCTGGACGGCGGAGTCATCGGGCTGTCGATCATCCTGTCGGAACTAACGCCGCTTACCCTCAGTATTTTCATCATCGTCCTGAATATCCCGTTTATCTTCCTTGGTTATAGGCGGATGGGCATCCGGTTCACTGTCAACGCGCTATACGGCATCATTGTGCTCTCTGTGGCGACCGGCTATCTCCACCGGTTCGACGTGGTGACGGATGACCTGTTCCTCGCGACGGTGATCGGAGCGGTGATCCTCGGTTTCGGGGTCGGGCTTGTCATGCGCATGGGTGGTGCACTGGACGGAACGGAGATCCTTGCCATCCTGATCAGCAAGCGGCGGCCGATCTCTGTCGGACAGACGGTCATGATCATGAACGTCTTCATCTTCATCCTTGCGGGTCTGCTTGTGTTCACATGGGAGACCACCTTCTACTCGATGATCACGTACTTTATCGCCTCAAAGGTGATCGATATGGTCGTAGAAGGTACGGAAGAGTCCCTGTCGGTCATGGTCATTTCCGAGCACGCGGAGGAATTGGGGAAGAGCCTGATCGATAACGTCGGACGAGGCGTCACTTTCCTGAACGGGGAAGGTGCATTCACGAATGATTCGAAGAAAGTCCTCTACGTCGTCGTCGACCGCCTTGAGATGGCAGATGTACGGACGGCGATCCGTGAGACGGATCCCGAAGCATTCGTCATCGTCCAGCGTGTCAGCGAAATCTCCGGAAGCAACTTCAAAACACCGGTGCACTGAAAATCACCCGGTTCCCTGATGGGGGCCGGGTGATTTTTCAGTTGAACAAGTGTCTCAGATAGCGCTCCGGCGCATTCAGAAAGTCTTTCGTCATGCGGACATGCTCGACTTCATCAAACGCTGCCGGCTCAAGCCGGCAGCCGCGGATCTCATAAAGGTCTGCACCGGGGTAAGCCATGATGATCGGGGAATGGGTGGAGATCAGGAACTGGGCGCCTTCTTCCACCATCTCATGCAGCATCGCAAGAAGGGTCAGCTGCTTGGCGGGAGAGAGGGGCGCCTCGGGCTCATCCAGGATGTAAAAGCCATCCGGCCGGAATCGCGCGGAGAAAAGGTCCAGGAAGCTCTCGCCGTGGGAGCGGAACTCCAGCCCCTCGCCGTACAGATTCCGGAGTTCGTGATACGTGCGGGCATAGGGCAGTGCCTCCAGGCTGCGGGGATTCCGGCTTCTGATTTCTTCCAGCGTCTCCCGGGCATCTTCGCGCATTTGGGACACGGCGATCGTGTAGGTCACGAAATCCAGCGCCCGGAAGAAAAAGCCGTTGCGCGATTTGACCGACCAGCTGAGCGTGAGATGATCTGCTATTTCCCGGGCGTGCTCAAGTGCAGGGTTCCCTTCGATCGGTTCGCGGCTGATCAGGATGCTGTCTGCCGCGGCGGCGATGCCTTCAAGGAGTGTCGTCTTTCCCGTGCCGTTGTCGCCGGCGATGATCGTGACCGGGGAGCGGAACGTGAATGAATCGAATTCCCGGACGACCGGGAGCCCGAACGGAAATCGGTTTTCCGCCGGCATCGGCTTCTTTAGTCGGATCTGTTTCAGGATCATGACGGTTCACCCCTTTTTCTATCACTCTAGCAGATCAAACATTAGTCCCGCATCAAGAAAAACACCTCCGGACATACCGGAGGCGAAATTGTCATTACAGTTTCAGAGGCTTCTTTGCAGGGCCTTCAAGCACCGAGCCGTCCTCGCGGAAGCGGGAACCGTGGCATGGGCAATCCCACGTGCGGTCGCCCTCGTTCCAACGGGTTTTGCAGCCCAGGTGCGTACATGTCGGTGATTCCAGACGGACTGTATACCCGGCGGCCAATTCGCCTGCGGTCAGTCCGGCCACCTTGATGCCCTGGAGCAGTTTCGCGCCGAAGCCGGTGCGGTCGGGACTGTAAAGCCCGATGGCTTCGTTCGGTCTTCCGGTGATCAGGTCACGCAGCACTTCCGATCCTGCGAGCGAACCGGACAGTCCCCATTTACGGAAGCCGGTGCTGATATAGATGTGGGGGAGGTCTTTGGTGATGCGGCCGATATACGGTACATCATCCGGCGTTTGAGGATCTTGGGCCGACCATTGGTGTGAAATGTCGCTCACGCCGAACTGTTCCCGGAGATGCTCCGCCAGTTCGCCGTAGTTCTCACCGGTTTCTTCTTTCATGCCGGCAAGGTGATTGGCGCCGGAGACCATCAGATACGGCTGGCCGTCGATTCCTGCGGTTCGGATGGACAGTGAGTCGGCATCCACGCCCAGATACTGGTTTTTCAGCTCCGTTCCGGCCTTGGCGGCAACGATATAGGAGCGGTTTACCTGCAGCTTAAGGACATTCATGTTCTGCAGTCCGACAAGCGGGTAGTGGGTGCAGAGAATGAGTTCCTTGAAAGTGACATCCGTCCCGTTTTCAAGTTCCACAATCCGCTTTTTGAAATCCATCTTCCTTACTGCGGAATCTTCGAAGATGCGTGCCCCCGAGTCCGCTGCCATCCGTGCCAGGCGCTGGCCGAAACGGAGCGGATGAATCTGCAGTTCGTCATGCATCGACAGCGCACTCTCCACGGTGAACGGCAGCTCAGTCTCATTGACGAATGCACCTTGGATGCCGATTTCCTTGTAGGCCTCCCATTCCTTCCGGAGATTTTCCGTTCCGGAAGGTGTACGGGCGTACAGGATGGAGTCAAGCGAGCGGGCTTCATCATCCCGGGCGATCTCCCGTGCCCGGCGCACGGCGCGCTCGTTGGCCTGGTAATAGGTCCGTGCCGCTTCCAGGCCGAACTGCTTGATCAGCTTGGCATAGATGATGTCATGCTGGGCGGTCACCTTTCCTGTCGAGTGGCTTGTCGTGGAGCCGAAGATGCGGTCCTTCTCCAGGACAATGACATCTTTCCCGGCCTTTGCGAGCTGCTCGGCCGCTGCGATTCCGCCCATTCCCCCGCCGATGATGCATACATCACAGCGGAGCGAGCCTTGTGCTTCCGGGAACTGATCGCGCGGGTACCCTGTGTCCAGCCAAAGTGATTGATTCAATGATAGTCCTCCAATCATTGGGGTGTATCCATGCCCATGGCTGTGGGCGGATTCCTTGTCTCATGCTGTGCATCCCCCTACAATGAAGGCAGTGAAACCGGAAGGGGATTGGTGTCGTGAAGATAGAAGTATGGTCTGATTATGTTTGCCCGTTCTGCTATATCGGCAAACGGAAACTGGAACAAGCCCTCGAGAAGACAGGCTTGGGAGACGGAGCGGAAGTCGTCTTCAAAAGCTATGAGCTGGACCCGCATTCTCCCGAGACATCCGAGGAGTCGATGGTTTCTGTGCTGGCCGGGAAATATGGCACGACAGAGACCCAGGCGGAAGCCATGACTGCCAATGTCACCGCCGCTGCAAAAGAAGTCGGACTTGAGTACAACTTCTCCAAAATGCGTCCTGCAAATACATTCAGCGCGCACCGGCTTGCGAAATGGGCAGAAGAGCAGGAGAAAGCGGACCAGATTTCGGAAAATCTGCTTCGAGCTTACTTTATCGAAAACCGTGAAATCGGGCGCAGGGAAGTTCTGGCGGATATCGCGGAAGAGACGGGTCTGGACCGCAAAGAGGCAGAAGCCGTTCTCGCATCCGGCCGTTACGAAGAAGAGGTCAGGGCAGATATCGAAGAAGCCCGCCAGCTCGGTGTGCAGGGCGTCCCGTTTTTCGTAATCAACCGCAAATACGCCATTTCCGGCGCGCAGCCCGATGAAGTGTTTGA
This sequence comes from Bhargavaea sp. CC-171006, assembly GCF_009761675.1. Lineage (GTDB taxonomy): Bacteria > Bacillota > Bacilli > Bacillales_A > Planococcaceae > Bhargavaea > Bhargavaea changchunensis. The sequence continues at coordinate 31,426 of NZ_QUZH01000012.1, read as the reverse complement.
GCAGGCGCTCCGCAAAGTTGCAGAAGAAGAATCATGAAATCATGCCCACGCCGCATCCTAACTGATAGGATGCGGCTTTTTGCATGAAAAAAGGCCGCCCATATACGGGCAGCCGTAACATCAAGATTCAAGGCTTTCTTCTTCTGCATCTTCTGTCTGAGGTTGTTCCTCAGTCGCTTCCAGGTCGAGATGAATTTTAACGTCTTCGCCGACGAGGACGCCGCCGGTTTCAAGCGCCTGGTTCCAGGTCAGGCCGAAGTCCTTCCGGTTGATCTTGCCGTCAACAGAAAATGCGACGACTTCCTGGCCCCAAGGGTTCTTGGCCCGGCCCTCATATTCGGCTTCAAGCGTGACGGATTTGGTCTCACCCTTGATGGTCAGGTCACCGGTCACTTTGTACTCGCCATCTCCGTCGGGCTGGATGTCCGTGGAGACGAATGTGATCTGCGGATGATTCTCCGTATCGAAGAAGTCGGCAGAGCGGAGGTGATTGTCACGGTCCTCGCTGTCCGTGTCGATCGAATTCACATCAATCGTGAACTTGAGGGAGGCGCCTTCCAGATTTTCCGGATCAGCTTCGACCTCTGCGTCAAAGTTTCCGAACGATCCCCGGACCTTTGAAATCATCATGTGCTTCACCGTAAATGTTACGTGAGAGTGCGCCGCGTCAATCTGCCATTTCGTCTTTGCCATTGAAACTCCTCCTTGTAAAAGCCGTAATAATTTGAATTTAAGACAATATTCCGAACGAGTCAATCAATACGTCTTCTGTTTTTGTGCTCACGGGTGTGACTTGTCAAAACGCCGGGCAGACAGCATACTATATAATTGTGAATGAAGTTTAGAGAGTAAGAGTCCCGCTGCGGTTGAGCGGAGAGCCTCTGAAAGGAATGGCAATTTAATGAGCAAACAGCAATGGGCCGATGACCTGAAAAAATGCATCGGCGATGAACACGTAAAAATAGATGAACCGCTTTCGAGCCATACAATGACCCGGATGGGCGGGCGGGCGGACCTGTTCTGCGACCCGGAGACGGAAGAAGGCGTGCAGGCGGTTGTCCGCTATGCACATGAACATGAAATCCCGGTACTTCTGCTCGGGAACGGTTCGAACATGGTGGTCCGCGACGGCGGTGTCCGCGGCATTGTGCTGAACTTGTCCAATCTGAACGAGGTCCGCTTTGACGGAAACTCGGTCTATGCGGAAAGCGGGGCGGACATCAAAGCCGTCTCCAGGCAATCCGCGGCATGCGGACTGACCGGCTTTGAATTCGCCTGCGGCATCCCGGGGTCCGTCGGCGGTGCGATGGTCATGAACGCCGGTGCGTACGGCGGTGAAATCAAAGACATCATCCACCGGTGTACGGTACTGACACCGGAGGGCGAGCGCCTGGTACTGTCAAAAGAGGAACTGGAGCTGGGTTACCGGACGAGTATCATTGCGAAAAAAGGATACTATGTCCTGTCCGCCGAGTTCGCTCTGGAAGAAGGCGATCAGGAAGAGATTGATGCGAAAGTGGCAGATCTGACCCACCAGCGCGAATCCAAGCAGCCTCTGGAGTATCCGTCCGCGGGGAGCGTGTTCAAGCGGCCTCCCGGTTACTTTGCCGGCAAGCTGATCCAGGATTCCGGCCTGCAGGGCAAAGGATTCGGCGGCGCTGAAGTATCTACTAAGCACGCAGGTTTCATCGTAAACAAAAACCGCGCAACGGCAACCGACTATATCCGAACGATTGAAATGGTGCGGGAAGCTGTCAGGAACAATTTCGGTGTCGACCTCGAGCTGGAAGTCAAGATTGTCGGGGAAGAATCATAAACAGTGAAAGGAGCGCGGAATGATCCTGCGCTCCTTTCAGATTTCAAAAAAATCGGCTGCCCTCCCGGGACAGCCGATTTTTCATTATTGGACGTGCTTTTCTTCCGCCATGCGTTCGACGGTTCCCGTTTCTTCGATCCGGTCATCATCCACATGCACCTGGCACATTTTGTGGTCGTGCATGAACTTGAAGATGCCGTTGTTGAAGTCGGTTCCCATCTCCTTGAAGAAGATCCCTTCGAATTCGCATCCTTTCGACTGGGTAAAGCTGACGCGATAACCGTCGCCATCCTTCACCAGGTACGCGCGGACACCCTTTTCGTACATATCCTCTTCGACGGATTTGATGTTTCTCGCGACGGAGACGACATGAAGGTCGGCAAACGGAATCTCACGGAGCAGCACGTTGATGAACGATCCCCTCGTGATCTCTTCCCACCGGCTCTGGGCGGTTTGCCCGATGACGATCTGGGTTACATTTTTATCGTAGGCCACTTCCTTGATGACCTTTGCGGACGGGAGACGCTCGTTGTCGCGGAGGATGAAGGCCTGCGCGCCGAGTTCTTCCGCAAGTTCCTGCCAACGCTCCACGTATTCGGACTTGTCTGCATCAAACTGGTCAAACGGAAGCGGGTCGACCGTCAGAATATAAAACGGGCAATTGAGCATGCTGGCCATCTTATGTCCTCTGCGGATCAGCCGCTCGCCGTTCGGCCCATAATAGACACAAACCAGAATGCACTCATCCATTCCCGGCTTTTTCAACATGGCGGTGAGTCACCTCTTGTTCATAATAGCTGGGCTTCCGGAGATAAATGCCCGGAGCCTCATTCGAAAACCAAAACATTATAAGACATCATCACCGAAAATACAACAAAACCGGCGAAAGGAAGGGCATGGAGTGCGAAACAGGCCTATTTCCTGTATACTTTTAAGTGGGAAATCAGTGCCGCCGGAGTGCGGCCGCTGTATTTCGCATGCCCTTTCTACATAACTGCCGTCCATGTACCCGCGAGGGTTCCGGACGCTGTTGCCCCATATTATGCGCCCTGCCGGTCATTCCGTCAAGGCGGCTTGCCCGGAAGGGGTCCACCACGCTGATTGGAGGTCCATATGTTCGCTGTTTTTGTCATCTTTCTCCCATTCATCATGGCACTGTTTTTGCCCGCGGTGCACCGTCTGATCGGCGACCGTCTGATCGGTTGGTATGTCATGGCGGTTCCGCTCGTTCTCTTTGCAACCCTGGTCAGGCTGATCCCCCGAATAGCTGACGGAGAGGTCATTGACGTCTCCTATGCCTGGATTCCGGAGGCCGGCATCGATCTTGCAGTCCGTGTCGACGGCCTCGGCATGATTTTCGCACTCCTCATCACGGGGGTCGGCACACTTGTCGCCCTTTATTCTATTTATTACCTCTCGCCGAGGGAATCGCTCGGCCACTTCTATGTTTATCTGCTCCTGTTCATGGGCGCCATGCTCGGCGTCGTTTTTTCGGACAATCTGATGCTTCTTTACACGTTCTGGGAACTGACGAGTATTTCGTCCTTCCTGCTTATTGCGTTCTGGTACCACCGGAAGGGTTCCCGCTACGGGGCACAGAAGGCAATGCTCATCACGGTCATGGGCGGAGTCTCGATGCTCGCAGGCTTCCTCATGCTTTACTTCATGACCGGTACGTTCAGCATCAGTGAAATCATCGGGATGCGGGAGACGCTTGCCGGAGAATCGCTGATTGTCCCTGCCATGTTCCTGATCCTGCTTGGTGCGTTCACCAAATCAGTCCAATTCCCTTTCCACATCTGGCTGCCGGATGCGATGGAGGCGCCGACCCCGGTCAGCGCGTATCTGCACTCGGCGACCATGGTCAAGGCAGGAATTTACCTGGTTGCGCTGTTCACGCCGCTGTTCGGCGGTCTCGATGCCTGGTTCTGGTCACTGAGCATAGCCGGGATCGTGACGCTCCTGTGGGGGGCGTTCAACGCCATGAAGCAGAACGATCTGAAAGCCCTCCTGGCTTATTCCACCATCAGCCAGCTCGGGCTGATCATGAGCCTTCTCGGCTTCGGCTCCGCGGCATTGTCCGCTGATGCGGCGGGAGATCCGACGGTTTACGCGGCTGCCGGGTTTGCGGCGCTGTTCTATCTGTTGAATCACTCGACGTTCAAGGGGCTGCTCTTCATGGTCATCGGGATTGTCGACCATGAAATCGGCACGCGGGACATCCGCCGCCTGGGGGGCCTCATGTCCTTTATGCCGGTGACGTTCACATTTGCCGTAATCGGAAGTTTCTCGATGGCTGGGCTGCCGCCGTTCAATGGTTTCCTGAGCAAGGAAATGTTCTTCGGTGCGGCGGTAAACATCGCATCCGGACAGCCGTTTGCCGGCGGTGCTGAAGTGCTGTTCCCGGTAGTCGGCTGGCTGGCCAGCGTGTTCACATTCGTCTATTGCACCATCATCGTTTACCGGACATTTCTCGGGCCGGTCCAGCCGGAGAAAATCGACCGTGTGCCGCGTGAGGCACCGAAGGGAATGCTGGTCGCGCCCGGTATCCTTGCGGCGCTGGTCATCCTGATTTTCTTCTTCCCGAACATCATCGGGAAGTATGTCATCGGACCGGCCATGCCGGTCATGTTCCCCGTGCTCTCACAGGAGGCGAATCTTGTCCCTGAGATTGAGGCGTGGCATGGGGTGAACCTGCCGCTTGTCATGACATTCGGTGTCATCGCCCTCGGCCTGCTGCTGTTCATCACCTTCCGCCACTGGAAGCGGATCTACCGGGTAGCGCCGTTCCGATGGACGATGGACTCGATCTACCGCGGCCTGCTGCAGACAGGGGAAGCCGGCTCCACCATCGTGACGGACCTGTATATGACCGGCAGGAGCCGGGATTATTTCGCATTCATCTATGTGTTCTTCCTTGTAACAGTGGGCGGAATGCTCTTCCTGACAGGGGCTTTCGAGCCTGACTTCAGCAGGGGGCCGGTCGGGATTTTCGAAATCTCATTTGTCATCATCATGGCATTCGCGGCCATTGCGATGCTGTTCGCCCGGTCCCGAATCACGGCGACTCTTCTGAATGGAGTCCTCGGCTATTCCGTCGCCATCTTCTTTGTCTTCTTCAGGGCGCCGGACCTGGCGCTCACCCAGACGGTCATCGAGACAGTCACGACGGTGCTGTTCCTCCTGTGCTTCCACTTCCTTCCCGAATGGAAGCCCGAGGATTCACCTCTCAGGACGAAGATTGTCAACGGGCTGATCGCAATCGGCGCGGGGACACTTGTCACGGCTTTCGGTCTGACGGTTCAGGGGTATGACGTATACTCGTCCATCTCCTCTTACTTCGAAGATTCGTACAAGCTGGCCGGCGGCAGCAACATCGTCAATGCCATCCTCGGAGACTTCCGTGCATTCGATACGATGCTCGAAGTCGTGGTCCTCTTTATCGCAGGCATCGGCGTCTATACGCTGATTGCCCTCAAGCCGAAGAAAGGAGGGGATGACATTGAAGGAAAATGATGTGATCCTCCGGACAGTCACACGCGTCGTGGTGTTTATCATCCTGACCTTCGGCGTCGAACTGTTCTTGTCGGGACACCATAATCCCGGCGGGGGCTTTGTCGGGGGACTGGTCCTGTCTTCGGCGCTTGTTCTCCTGTATGTCGTCTTCGATATCGAGACCGTCCATCAGGGGGTGCCGTTCGATTTCCGCAAGATTGCGGCGTTCGGTGCCATGATCTCCCTCCTGTCGGGGACTGCGGCAGCCGTATTGGGCAAGCCGTTCCTCACCCAGGGCTTCGGTTACTTCGACCTGCCGATTTTCGGGCTGACCGAGCTCGCCACCGTGACGGTTTTCGAGGCGGGCGTTGCACTTACCGTCATCGGCACGGTCGTCACCATCATCTTGAGTATCAGTAAGGACGTGTAGCAGATGGAATTCCATATGACCATCCTGGTGGGCATCCTCGTGACCGTGGCGGTCTATCTGCTGCTGTCCCGTAATATGGTCCGCATCATCCTCGGCACAGCCGTCCTGTCACACGCCGTCCATCTTCTGCTTATCACGATGGGCGGAGCGGGTGAAGGCAAGGTGCCTCTTCTCCGGGAATCCGAAGGGCCTTATGCCGATGCGCTTCCGCAGGCGCTGATCCTGACGGCGATCGTCATCAGCTTTGCGACCACTGCGCTCCTGCTCGTGCTGGCCTACCGGACATACGAGGAAAGCGGATCCGACAATATGAACACCATCAGGAGGATTGATCGTGAATAATATTCTTGTCCTCCCGATGCTTCTCCCGCTGCTCACCGGATTTGTTCTGTTTTTCCTGCGCCCTTCCGTGAAGGCGCAGAAGATTGTCAGTATCCTGTCGCTCCTGTCTCTGGTCGCCGTCTCTGTCCGGATCCTTTTCAAGGTCCGGGAGGATGGCATTATCCGGCTTGATTTCGGAGGCTGGGAGCCGCCATTCGGCATCCTGTTTGTCGGGGATTCGTTTTCCGCACTTATGGTGCTCACGGCCTCGGCCGTCTCCACACTCGTCATCGCCTATTCCTTCACATCGACGGAACGGCGGATGGAGAACATGTTCTTTTATCCGTTTGCATTCTTCCTGGTCGCCGGGGTCAACGGATCTTTCCTGACAGGGGATATGTTCAACCTGTTTGTCTGTTTTGAAGTCATGCTGCTGGCATCATACGTGCTCATCACGCTTGGCGGCGGCAAGGTCCGTCTTGCGGAATCGATGAAGTACATCGCGATCAACGTAGTGGCGTCCTGGTTCTTCCTCGTCGCGCTTGCCTTCCTGTACGGGACGGTCGGCACGCTGAATATGGCACACATCTCCGTCCGCGTCGCGGAAGCGGGGCAGGGGCCTCTCCTAAGCGCGATTGCGGTCGTGTTCCTGATCGTATTCGCGCTGAAAGCGGGACTTTTCCTGTACTTCTGGCTGCCGGGATCGTACAGTTCGCCGCCGGGGCCGATCGCGGCCCTGTTCGCGGCGCTCCTCACGAAAGTCGGTGTGTATGCCATGTTCCGGACGTTCACGCTCATCTTCTATCATGATGAGTTCATTATCCAGACCATCATCGGCACGATGGCGGTTCTCACGATCATCGGCGGCTGCCTCGGTGCAATCGCCTATACCGACATCCGCCAGATTGCCTCGTACAACGTCATCATTGCGGTCGGATTCATGATTATCGGACTCGCGGTCTTTAATGAAGAAGCGTTCAAGGGCTCTGTATTCTATCTGATCCATGACATGGTCATCAAAGCGCTCCTGTTCCTGATCGTCGGGGCGATGGTTTATCTGACCGGCAAGACGAAGATCACCGAAATGAGCGGGCTGATCCGGAATTATCCGGTGCTTGGCTGGCTGCTGTTCCTGACAACGCTCGGCCTGGCCGGCATTCCGCCGCTCAGCGGATTCATCGGCAAGATGTATGTCGGCCTTGGGGCGGTCGAAGGCGGGAACTACTTCCTGCTCTTTATCGGATTCGCCTCAAGCCTTGTCGTGCTGTATTCGATGCTCCGCATCTTCATGAACTGCTTCTGGGGCGAGACGATCATCAACAGGGAAGATCAGCGTCTCTTTCCTGCGAGGCGCCTGATCCCGATCGCGCTGCTCGGTGTCCTGACGGTCGGCATCGGTGTCGGTGCCCAGGCGCTTGAGCCGTTCGTCTCCGATGCGGTACGCGTGATGGCCAATCCCGATCTGTATATCGATGCGATCCTCGGGGAGGTGGGTTCATGAACAAGTTTGCCGGAGACGGAGGATTCGGGGCGACGGCCGCCCAGTTCCTCCTGAACCTGTTCATCGCATTCCTCTGGATGCTGCTTCTGGACGAGGACGAGTTCCGTGCGACGACATTCATCGCCGGATTTATCGTCGGGATTTTCATCGTTTTCTTCATGCACCGGTTTTTCGGTACCCAGTTCTACCTGCGCAAGTTGTTCGCGATCATCAAACTGGTCCTGATTTTTAACTGGGAATTGATAAAATCTAGCGTTTCGGTCATCGCGCAGATCCTGAGTCCGACATTAAAGATCCGTCCGGGCATTTTCCGCTACGACACGGTGCTTGAAAGTGATGTGGAAGTGACGATGCTGTCCCTGCTGCTGACACTCACGCCGGGCTCCGTCGTCATGGAAGTGACCGAAGACGGTCAGGGGCTCTACATTCATGCGATGGACCTCGACACGTCGAAAGAATCGCTTCTTGCGCAACTGAACAATTTTGAACAAGCGATCATGGAGGTGACGCGATAATGGTGGAGACCCTCATGCTCATCTCGCTCGTGCTGTTCTCATTCACGATTCTGATCGCGGTCTACAGGATCATCAAGGGGCCTTCGAAGCCGGACCGTGTCATCGCGCTGGACATGATCGGTGTGAACCTGCTGGCTTCGATTGCAGTCGTGTCGTGCATCCTCTTGACGAAAGCATTCATGGAAGTGATCCTGATCCTCGGTATCCTGAGCTTTATCGGGACGATCGCCTTCTCGAAATACATAGAGAGGGGGATCATCGTTGAACGCAGACACAATCGTTGAATACATTGCGGCGATCCTCATGGTGACCGGCGGCGTGATGAGTGTCGTCAGTGCGATCGGTCTGATCCGTCTGCCGGATGTCTACACCCGGTCACACGCGGCGACAAAGAGTTCGACGCTTGCTGTATTGCTCTCGCTTCTTGGCGCATTCCTCTATTTCTGGGCAGTCGAGCGTTTTATCGGCGTCAGGCTCCTGCTTGGGATTATCTTCGTCTTCCTGACAGCACCTGTAGCGGGACATGTCATTATCCGTGCCGCTCACAGGTCGGGCGTCAAGCTGGCGGACATCTCCAAAGGGGATGAACTGGAGGAAGCCAGAGATAAACTCAGACAGGAAAAAGAAAGCAGATCCGAAGGCTGACAGCCCTTCGGATCTGTTTTTTCTTATAGGGTAGCTGCCCCCCAGGAAGGATTTTCCGGAAAAGGGGAGAATCAATTGGGGCAGGGGGGATGATGAAATGAGAAAGTGGCCGAAGTGGCTGCGTTTGATCCTATATGCATTAGGTGCGTGCATGGTGTTGGGGATTGCCGCACTGATTTACGTAAACGTTTACATAGGCAGGTCCGCCCCGGTTACCGAGGGCGAGCTCCGCGTGCCGGTGCTGGAGTCGGAAGTGACGGTCGTGCGCGATGGCAAAGGTGTGCCGCATATCCGTGCGGAGTCCGATGCGGACCTGTACCGGGCACAGGGGTATGTCCAGGCGCAGGACCGGCTTTTTCAGATGGATCTGGCACGCCGGCAGGCATCGGGAAGGCTGGCTGAAGTAGTGGGAGAGGCGGCTGTACCGTCCGACAAGCTGTTCCGCACGTTCAGCCTCCGCCATGCGGCAGAGCAGTCGCACGAAGGCTACGGAGAGGAAGCCAGGCAAGTGCTTGGCTGGTTTGCCGAAGGGGTGAACGCCTATATCGGCCAGGCCAAAGAAAAAGGCAATCTGCCATACGAGTTCAGCCTGCTCGGCTACGAACCGGAGGAGTGGACGCCGCTTGATTCCCTCACAATCGGGAAGTTCATGGCGTATGATCTCGGCGGACACTGGCAGGCGCTGGCATTCCGCCACTGGGCGGTGAACCAGTTCGAAGGGGAAAAGATGGAGGAACTGTTCATCCATTACCCCGCGGACGCGTCCACGGTCATTGAAGCGAACCGGGCAAACCCGGTCCGGGTCGCAGGGGCGTTTGATCCATCACTCATCCCGCCGGAGTTCAACGGCAGCAACAACTGGGTCGTTTCCGGAGACAAGACGGCTTCCGGAAAACCGCTTCTTGCCGATGATCCGCATCTTGGGCTCACGACTCCGTCCATTTGGTATGAGATGCACCTGGAGTCGCCGGAACAGAATGTCGCAGGTGTCATCTTCGGCGGCATTCCGGGAATCATCCTCGGCCACAACGATGAGATTGCATGGGGCGTGACGAACGTCGGGCCGGATGTACAGGACCTGTACATTGAGAAGCCGAACCCGGAAGACCCGACGCAGTTCCTCTATGACGGGGAATGGGAGCAGGCGGAAGTGCGCGACGAGCCGATTCAAGTGAAGGACGGGGAGACTGTGGACTTCCGTGTGGTGACGACGCGGCGCGGTCCGGTCATTTCAGACCTGATGCTGGAAGAAACGGGGCCTGGCGCTGTGCTTTCGATGCAGTGGACGGCACTCGAGCCTACACGGGAGCTTGAGGCTGTGCTGACGTACAACAAGGCTTCGGATTGGGAAGAGTTCGAGAAGGCTCTGGAAAACTTTAATGCGCCGGCACAGAACTTTGTCTTCGCCTCGAAGGACGGTACCATCGCCTACAAGGCGAACGGCAACATCCCGATCCGCAAAAAAGGGGACGGACAGCTGCCGGTGCCGGGAGATTCTCCGGAATATGGGTGGGAAGGCTATATCCCGTATGATGAGCTGCCGGTTGCCGTCAACCCGGAGGAGGGATTTATCGCCACCGCGAACAACCGGGTCATCGGGGAGGACTATCCTTACCACATCACTGAATTCTGGGCGCAACCCTACCGCTATGAGCGGATCGCGGAAGTGCTCCGCGAAGGCGACGACCTCACGCCGGAGGACATGATGGCCCTCCAGATGGACGTGGAAAATCTGTACGCACGGGAATTTCTCGATGACATGATCGGATCGCTTAAGGCGACGGGCACGGCAGAAGAATACGCATCCGCCGTCCGGCTTCTCGAAAACTGGAACCTCGAGGATGATAAGGACCTCGGGGCACCGCTGATCTTCCATAGATGGATCCAGCAGCTGCCCCGGACGATGTTCCGTTCCTCAATGCCAGGGGATGTGTATGAACTCATGCCGGGCAAGAACCATCTCACCGATGAGATGATGCGGCAGGCCTATGCAGGGAACCCGGGCGCATGGGTGACGGGTTATGGCGGAGTGGATGCCTGGGTCACCGACTCGTTCAAACGTGCGGTCATGTCGATCGCGGACGCCTACGGGGACGACGTGGACGACTGGAAATGGGGAGATTACCACCAGCTCGTCTTCCCGCACCCGGTCGGCGGCGCCTCGCCGATTCTGGAACGATTCCTGAACCCGCCGCGCACGCCGGTCTCCGGCTCGCATATCACCGTCCAGGCTGCCGGATTCAACTATGACGGCACCGCCGACCATGGTGCGTCCTGGCGGTTCGTCGCCGATCTCTCGGACCTCTCACGAACCTGGCATATCGTCGGTCCCGGCCAAAGCGGCCATGTAAAGTCCGACTGGTTCCATGACCAGGTGGACGACTGGGTGAAAGGGGACTATCACGAAACCCGTATCGACGGGAAGGCGGAAGGCGACGAACTGAGACTGGTGCCGTGAAGTGTGGAATTGCAATAAGGCGCGTGAGTTGCCACAAGGAGTGCGGATTTGCGATTTGGCTCACTGAATTGCCGCACGGGCTGCCGATTTGCCGCATGGGGCCTGGATTTGCCGCATGGGCTGCCGATTTGCCGCATGGGGTCCGGATTTGCCGCATAGGTCGCCGATTTGCCATAAGGAGTGCGGATTTGCGATTTGGCTCACTGATTTGCCACATGGGCTGCCGATTTGCCACATGGGGCCCGGATATGCCGCATTGGCCGCTGGTTGCCACAAGGAGTTCGAATTTGCCGCATGGTGCCCCGACTTGAAATAAGGAACTGGGAGTTGCAATAAGGATCCACGAATTGAATCAAGAAGCCAGGAGTTGCAATAAGGGCTGCCGAAATGAAATATAGCAGTTTGACTTGAAATAAGCGGGCGGATCATCCGGAGAGAGGGGAAGAAAGTGAGAAGGTTTATAGTTGGCGCGTTAATTGCCGCGGGTCTCCTGTCAGCCTGCAGCGACCCGGAAGTCACGAGTTTCAGTGAACTCAATCAGATGCCTGGCGATGTCTGGGAACAGGTTGATCCCGACCTGACCCTTCAGTTGCTTAATTCGAAAACCAAGTCTTACATCGTTTTTCAATCCGAGCAGGCAGTAGCCGCAGATTACGAAATCGAGGACAAAACGGTCATCATCAGGCTGGAAGAATCCGGTGAAACAAAGGACGTTGTGGATACCCACGTCTATGAACTGAAGACAGACGCCAAACAAGACACGATCGAAGTCAGGGTGAACGGGAAGCAGAAGCCGTTTGATAACGTGACCGGTTTTTGAGGCGGAAAAAAGAGAACTTCCGATGACCCGGAAGTTCTCTTTTTACTTAAGCAGCATCACCGGAATTCCGCTTTCCTGACAACCCTTCCTTTCCTGCCGGTTGTCGTCTCTGCGTGGAGGAGTGACTGAAGGACAGCTTCCTCGGTCGAGGCGATTGCCGCTTCGAACAGGTCGTTCATGATAGGGTGGTCATCCTTGATGATTTCCCGGGTGACAGTCATTTCCTCACCGCCGTGCGAGGTCAGCAGCCCGTTCGAGAAGGCGATGATGATGTCGCCGCTCCCGTTGTGGATGTGGGTGCCGGTCCGGCCGAGTCCGATCGCGGCCCGTCTGGCGATCCGCTTTAGCTGGCGGGCTCCAAGAGGGGCATCGGTCGCGACGACGATGATGACCGAGCCGTCCGGACGCTTTTCCTCTTCGGCAACCGGTGTTTCGGGAGTCGGCTCTTCCGGCGCCACCCAGCCCGGGAAGCGGCATTCATGGCCGCGGCCGAAATTGGTGAGTACGAGGGTGCCGACGGTGAATGTCCGGCTGCCTGCCTCCACGACGCGGGAAGAGCTGCCGATGCCGCCTTTCGCGCCGTAGCAGATCATGCCCTTGCCGGCACCTACCGCGCCTTGCTCAAGTTCTTCTCCCGAAGCCTCATGGATGGCCCGGACTGCGTCTTCCGGACGCACGGCCATTTTCCGCATCGAGTTCAGATAGCTGTCGTTGCACTCGCCGACAACAATATTGAGTGAACTGGTCGAATCCCCGATCGCCGGGTTCTCGTCCAGCATGTATTGAAGTGTGCCTTCAAGCACCGCGCCGACACTGAACGTATTTGTCAGCATGATCGGCGATTCCAATACGCCGAGTTCCTCGACCTGGACGAGCCCTGCCGTCTTGCCGAAACCGTTCAGGACGAACGAGGCAGCAGCCGGTTTTTCTTTGAACCAATTGCCACTGTGCGGGAGAATGGCCGTCACTCCCGTGCAGAAATAATCGTCTCCGTCCCCGGGCCGGTCAAGCGTGACATGTCCAACCGACACCCCTTCCACGTCCGTGATGGCATTCCATTTCCCTTTGTTCACTGCTTATTCCCCCTTATGTATCTGCTCTGTCTTCCATTATCTCAAAGTTCAATCACAAATGGGCACACGAAAAAACCGTCCCTATTTGAGGACGGTTCACTTCACAAGAAGGACAGGGCATTCGGCGCGCTTGGCGACTTTATGGCTGACGCTGCCGAGCACCATCTCCTGGAAAGCATTTAATCCGCGGCTGCCGACAATGGCCAGGTCGTAGCCGACCGAATTGATGAATTTGACGATTGCAGGTCCGGGTTCCCCGAACTGGATCTGCAGTCCGGGCCGGATTCCCTTGTCGCTGAAAATGGCGAAAACCTCGGACAGCTGGTCACGGACACGTGTTTCCAGTTCTTCCTTTGTGACATTTTCATACTCCTGCGGACGGGAGCGGTCGTGGTCGACGACATAGAGCAGGTCGACGGATGCGCCGGTTGATTTTGCGATTATGGCGCCGTGCTTGGCCGCCCGCCTGGAATGGGCGGAGCCGTCCACGGCGATAATGATTTTTTCGTACATTCGTCCGGTATCCTCCTTCGGTTTCCGGAAAGGGCGGATGCGAACCGCCCGCCGGCGCCCGGCCAGCCGGACGCGGGGAAACGTTCTCTATGTAATACTATATTCCCTTCCTGCCGTTTGAAAACCTTTTGAACCAAAAGAAAAACAGCCGGGCCTCATTTTGATGGCCTTGATTCCTTGTTCAGGCGAGCATAAAATGGGGTGGCCGGGACAAGACGGGACGTTTGTTCACGCTTGCCGGAAATGTATAGCGGCTAAGCCGGAAAACGTTGTGTATAATTAAAGAAACGATTGTTGTTTGCCATAGCATGAATTTGGCCGCGCCGCTCTTTAGGTTTACGGAGCGGCCGACGCTCCGGGTTGCAGCTTTTGCGCCCTGGACACGATGATGCGGCAGGGGGGGACACGGATGAAACTGACGGAATGGACGATGCAGGAACAGGAAGAACTCATCCACTTCATGACGGAGAACAGCTGGCCGTATCATGGCATACCGCATCCCGCTCGGGAAATGATCGAGAAAGCGATCGATGACGGCGGTTACGAATCCGACGAGGTGAAGACGTTCTGGGTGGAGACCGAGGACAGGGAGAAGGTCGGCATCGTCAAGCTGTATGACATGCAGGATGAGATTCCGGTGTTTGATCTGCGGATAGCGGAAAGGGCGCGCGGCAGGGGGTTCGGCCCGCGGGCGCTCCGGCTGGTCTGCGATTATGTGTTCAGCATGCCGGACAAGAAAATCCGGCTGGAAGGCCACACCCGGCAGGACAATGCCGCAATGCGGAAAACCTTTGAGCGGGCAGGCTTCGTGAAAGAAGGCCATCTGCGCAGGTCATGGTACTCCCCGAAAGAGGACTCTTACTATGATGCCGTCACGTACGGAATCACGCGGGAGGACTTTGAAAGTGGCAAGACGACCCCCGTGGAGTGGAACGACCGTGAAATTGCTGCGGCAACCGACCACCAGGGACGTCCGCCGGGCTTTACGGATGAGTTCCGCTCGGAGCGGCTCCTGATCCGCGCCCCGCGCGTGGAGGATGCAGCCGATGTTTATGACGCGCTCACCTATTCCCATCCGGAGCTGAAGGAATGGCTCCCGTTCGCCAAGGACAAGCCGACGCTTGAAGGCGTGGAAGACAGCCTCAGGAAAGCGGTGGCCGATTTTATCACCCGTAAAGATCTTCGTCTGCATATTTACCGGCTGGAAGACGGTGCGTTTATCGGTTCATCCGGATTGCATCGCATCAATTGGGAGATACCTAAATTCGAAATCGGGTACTGGATCGATACCCGCTACACAGGCCATGGCTACATCACGGAAGCTGCGGAGCGGATCACCCAGTTTGCCGTGGAAACCCTCGGGGCCAGGCGGGTCGAAATCCGTTGTGATACGAAGAACATGAAGAGCCGTGCCATCCCGGAAAAGTTGGGTTATGAACTCGAAGGCATCCTTAAGAATGATGATGTCGCCTCGGACGGCAGCCTCCGCGACACCTGTGTTTATGCAAAAGTGAACTGAATGCTGCGCCGGCGGGACCGGGATTTTCCGAATATCAAGCAAGCGCGACCAAATGTGAAGCATGTCATCATGCAGCACGAGGCCAAATAAAATAGGGATGCCGCCAAATCAGCGGCATCCCTATTTTTAATGTTTATTCCTGCCGGTGATCAGCTGGAAGATGAAAATGATACCGGCGATGATAAGGACGATGTGGATCAGACCGCCGAAAATATCAAGAAGGAAGCCGATCAGCCAGAATGCGATCAGAATCAAAATGATCCACCAAACGATTTTGCCCATGAAGTCACCCGCTTTCCGTCTTTCTCTGTTAACCAAATCCTACCCCTGCTTGTTCCCGGATAAACCGGTCCGGGCATCCTTTGCTCCGTGCTATAATGGACGGACAGGCAATGGAAGGGGCGGATCTGGTATGGCGACGCCGAGCATGGAAGACTATCTGGAACAGATCTGGCTGAAATCGGCAGCAACGGGGGAGGCACGTGTTTCCGACATCGCGGAAGCGCTGGAAGTCCTGCCGTCATCGGTCACGAAGATGGCGAGGAAGCTGGACCGGGAAGGCTATTTAGTTTACGAACGCTATAAAGGGTTAATATTAACTTCAAAGGGTGAAGCGTTCGGCCGGAAGCTGGCCGGCCGTCATGAGCTGCTTGAACGCTTTCTCCGCCTGATTGGCGTGGATGAAACGCATGTCTACAACGATGTCGAGGGGATTGAGCATCATCTGAGCTGGGATGCAATTGACCGCATCACCGAACTTGTACACGTCCTCGAAAGAAATCCTGCTATGCTGGACCAACTGGAGCGCTATCGGGCGGCGGATCGTGCGGACGAAGAAAGGGAGAGATAAATATGGCAAAGGCCGAATCCGGGCGAATCATCGAGGCGCTCGCGGAACGGCGGGAAGGCTCCCGCTGGGTGCTGTCCTGCGACGGACAGGAATTTAATATGAACGCTTCAGAAGCGCCGGAGGAATTGAATGAAGGCGACAGGCTGAAAGTATTTCTCCACCCGGACCGGCGCGGCAACCTCGTCGCGACGAGCCGGCTGCCCCGTATGGAAGTGGGGTCATACGGCTGGGCGGAAGTGATTGACACGGACGGGCGGGACGGCATCCGGACAGACATCGGATCGTCCGTCGAAGTCATCGTCAATCCGAAGGACATGCCGCAGCTCAAAGAGCTCTGGCCGGAGCCGGGTGATTGCCTGTACATGACGCTTCGCATGGATAAGGGCGGCAATCTGTTCGGAAGGCTCGTCACCGAGGAGCGCATCAAGGATGAGTATGTCGACGCACCGGCAGCTCTTTTCAATAAAAACCTCAAAGCCCGGGCGTACCGGCTGCTTCCGGTCGGGGCATTCATGCTGAGCGAGCCGCAGAAATACCGGATCTTCGTCCACCATACCGAAATGAAATTTGAGCCGAGGCTCGGGCAGGAAGTCGAAGTCCGGGTGATCGGCATCCGCGATGATGGCTCTCTTAACGGCTCCCTTCTTCCACGGAAAGAGGAACGGATCGGCGATGATGCAGAGACGGTAATCCGGTATCTGAACGGAGCCGGCGGCAAAATGCCTTTCACGGACAAGTCAGCGCCCGACGAAATCAGTGAAATGTTCGATATGAGCAAAGCTTCTTTCAAGCGGGCGATCGGCAAGCTGCTGAAAGAACGTAAAATCGTTCAGGAAGACGGCTGGACATATTTAAAGGATGCCCAGCGGGATTCATGAAACTTTTTACCCTCCTCGCCCGTTCATATGGGTGAGGAGTTGCTTTTGCATCCAGGAAAGGGGAAAACCTCATGAACAAAAAGAGAAGATGGGTATTGCCCGCAATATTGGCACTGGTACTTTCCATGTTGACGGGACCTGCCGTTTCTGCCGAGCCTGCGGTCGATGAACGTCTAGGTGTTCCGATTGTCGTATACGGCGCGGACCTGACCGCGGACCAGAGAGCGAGCGTGGAAAGCAGCCTGAAGGTGAAGGAAGAAGCGGAAGTCGAGGAAATCACCGTTTCCGGACAGGATCTGGGCAAATACATCCAAGGAGCGAATCCTCGGGCGCGGATGTATTCGTCCGCGAAAATCACGGTGACAGAGCCGGGAAGCGGACTCGTCATCCAGATTGTCACTCCGGACAACATCACCCAGGTTACGTCGGATATGTATGCAAATGCAATGCTTACAGCGGGAATCGAAGATGCCGATGTCGACGTCGCGGCACCGAAACCGGTCACTGGCCACTCCGCGCTGGCAGGCATCTACAAAGCGTATGAGGCCAGCGGCGGCACGCTTGATACCGAACGGACGGACGTTGCCAACGACGAACTTACCGTTGCGACAGAGCTCGCCGAAAAGTCGGGTGTTGACGAGCAAAAGGTGACGGAACTTCTTACCGAGCTGAAGCAGCAGATCGCCGAACAGAACCCGGCGACGAAGGAAGACGTGGAGCGGATTGTTACCGAGCAGCTCGACAAGCTCCAAATCGAACTGAGCCCCGAAGACCGCCAGCTTCTGGTGGACCTGATGGACCGCATCCGCCAGCTTGATATCGACTTTAGCAAATGGTCGGATCAGCTCGGACAGTTTGCTCAGGACTTCAATGATAAATACGGCGACAAAATCCGTGAGACAGTGAACGATGAAGGCTTCTGGCAGAAAGTCAAAGACTTCTTCAATAACCTGATCGACTCGGTCCGCTCGCTGTTCAGCTGAATCTGAAAAAACGGATGCCCGGCAGTTTTGCCGGTGCATCCGTTTTTGTTGTTCTATTCAAAATGGCCGGGTCCGGCGCGAAAGTGACGAATCATGCTTCGAAAGTGATGAATCGGCCCATGAAAGTGATGAAACGACCCACGAAAGTGATGAAACGATCCATGAAAGTGATGAATCGACCCACGAAAGTGATGAAATGACCCACGAAAGTGACGAATCCCTCTGGAACGGTTTGGACGGCCGTCATCGAATCCGCTGGTCCAGCTCCGTATGCCATGACTTGGTTTCATCCGGGTTGACGCCCGTAATGAAAACGGGGCGATTGGTTGTCTCGATCAGCAGAATGGGCGACTGCTTCCTGTCGACGAAAAGAAGGGAAGAACCATGGCCTTCGACTGAAAAGTGTCCTTTGGCGTAGTCGGCAAAGCCGAAGCCATTTTCTTTATAGTGAATCTTAGGCATTGTTTCGAGAAGTTTTGCGGAGCGGATGTCCGAGTAGGGAATCTCTTCGCCGTACATACCGGAAATCTCCACTGCCGAACCGCCCAAAGTGACATCCGGCTGTTTGGCGCCGATAAAGAGGAGGACCGTTGTCCCGCCGATCACGACAACTGTCATGATGACCGAGGTGAGAAAGGCACGCTTCCTCTTGTAAGGGACTTCGCGGCGCGACAGGATGATAAGTCCGCCGAACAGGACCAGCATCATAAAGGCCATCTGCAACTCGAACGTATAGCGGAAACCGGTTAATTCGAGCGGCATAAGGAGAAGAAGCCCCGCCGAGATGATCAGGAACAGGCGGCCGACACCCTGCGGGTAGCCGTTATCGATCAATTGTTTTTGTTCTTCCTCAGGGCGCGTGGCAAATCCCGAAATGAACATATAGGAACGCCTTTTAAGGATCAGGTAGGCGAACAGGGCAAATAGAATGATCAGTAATAATTGTGTCCAGAAAATCAGCGACATGGTCAAATTCCTTTCCGGATGGGGTATGTCTATTAAGTGTAGCGGGGAAGCCCGCTGATTGCAAAATGCTTCCTGAGGGTATAAGATAACAAAAGGAAATCATCTCGAATTCAAGATAAAGGAGTGGGGAAATATGCAACTCGGAGGAATCCACCATGTCTCGGCCATCACGGCCAGCGGAGCCAAAAACCATGACTTCTTTACCAGGGTGCTGGGCATGCGGCTTGTTAAAAAAACGGTCAATCAGGACAGCACCTCTATGTACCACCTGTTTTATGCAGATGCGGTCGGCACGCCGGGAACGGATATGACGTATTTTGAAATCCCGATGGCAGGACGCACCTACCCGGGGGTCTCTTCCATCAGCAGTACCGGATTCCGGGTCAAGTCCGTAGAGGCACTTGAGTTTTGGATCGGCCGGTTCGGGGAACTTGGCGTGGAACATGAAGAAATCCGGGAACGCAACGGCCGGAAGACGATCGCCTTCACCGACAACGAAGGATCACGACTCATGCTCATTGCCGATGACGGTTCGGGCGTCCCATACGGTATCCCCTGGAAAAAATCAGATATTCCAGAAGAATTTGCGATTGTCGGTCTTGGTCCTGTAAAATTGACGGTACGTCACCCGGAACGCACGGAAACCGTACTGACGGAAGTGCTGAACTTCCGAAAGTCGGGCACTTATCCGTCCGATGTCCCCGGCATGCCGGACATCGTCGTCTACGAGACCGGCGAGGGGGGAGCAGGCGCGGAAGTGCATCTCGAGACCCGTCCCGACCTGCCGCCGGAGCGGCCTGGCAGGGGCAGCGTCCACCACGTCGCCTTCCGGGTTCCGACCTTCGGGGACTACGACAAATGGCTGGAGCATCTTGAGCGGGCAGGGTTCCAGACAAGCGGTAAAGTGGACCGTTACTATTTCCGGTCGATTTACTTCCGCGAGCCGAACGGCATCCTGTTTGAACTGGCAACGGATGAGCCGGGCTTTGACTCGGATGAACCGATGGACTCACTTGGCGAGACATTGGCACTGCCGCCATTCCTTGAGCCGAACCGCCGGGAGATCGAGGCATCGCTCAGTCCGCTTGAGCTTGACTGAGCGTCGTTCCGGGTACACAAATGGGGAAAGGGGAGTTAAAACATGGAATTTGAACTGAAGGAACTTGGCAGTGATGGATATGCATTCGTGCATGAAGAGAACGGCAAGCGTGATGCTGAAATCACCTGGACGATGATGGGGGATGTGATGGTGATGGACCATACATTCGTCGACCCGTCGCTCCGGGGAGGAGGCGTGGCGAAAAAGCTGCTCGACCGGGCGGCCGACTATGCCCGTGAAAACAACTACAAGATGGAAGCGGTATGTTCTTACGTTGTGACGGCATTTGGCCGCTATGATGAATATGAGGATGTCAAGGCAAAATAAGCACACGAAAAAAGCAATCCGTTCCGTTGGGCGGATTGCTTTTTTATGTTTGGCAGTGGCAGATTGTCATAAAGTCCTCCCTCAGAATGTGATGAAGAGCAGGATTGCGGTAAGAACAGACGATCCGGCAATGGCGTACATAGCATCGGACTGACTGAAGATGAGTTTCTTTTCCATGGGTTCGTCTCCCCCTTTTTTCGATTAATAAGTTGATAGTGTATTTCTACCCCGCTAAATGTCTGGGTAAACCTTCCAGACCACGCTTGATTTAAAAAAGATGAAACCCCCTCGTGGTCTCATCCGTAAGAAGAAAGTAGAATAAAAGAAAAAGAAGAGGTGTCACTAAATGGAACCAAACTCTTTCAACCGTCCGTTCAAGCGGACTGGCGAGCGTGTGCTCGGAATCATCGGCCTGGTGTTCAACGTGCTCGGAATCATCCTGACATTCGCTTTGAACAATTTCATGAAGATGATGACGAACGACCCGCAGTTCCAGCAGGAATTCGAGGCGGAAATCTGGAATGACCCGAACTTAACCGAAACAGACGCACAGGCGATTATCGATATGATGTACATGGGTATGGACTGGATGGTCAGCTTCGGCTGGTTCTTTATCGCCGCACTCGTCATCAGTACTGTGCTGATTGTGGTCGCGCTCATCCAGCTGAATAAAAACTCAAAGCTAAGCGGGATTCTGTTCATCATCGCAGGAGTTCTTGCAGGTATTTTGTCGCTTACTTCGATTTTGCTCTACATCGCAGGAATCATGTGCTTCGTGCGCAAGCCGCCTGTTGTTGCGGAAACGGCCTATGACAATGACCCGATGCGGCCACTCTGATAAGTGCCTCAAGCAAAGTGCTCCGGTCCGATGGCCGGGCACTTTGCTTTTTCTGTACCACGATTTAATGGAACCCTTTAGAAAAATGAGATAAAAGATATTGGAGATTAAACCATAAAAAAAGCACCTGCTCATACAAGAGCGGGTGCTTTGAGGTAATAGACATATTGTGCAGTGGACGTTGGATAGCCTTCGAACAGCTCGTCAAATTCCTCAAGAAGTTCAAAGCCCTGTTTTTCGTAGAACAGGCGGGCTCCTTCGTTAAGGCTATCAACGTAGACGAACAGCTGATGGCCGTCCTCAAGGGATGAAATGCCGGCTTCAAGAAGTGCCGTGCCGAACCCCATGCCCTGGTAATCCGGCAAGAGATACATATCGGTCAGTTCAGCATCGCCGTCTTCGTCAACATGGGTGAAGTTGGCAAATCCGACCGGGCGCCCTTCATGTTCCGCTATCAGCATCGTGGTCTTTTCCAGCCGTTTCATCATCATCGGGGAAGCATAGGCTCGTGTGAGAAAGGACTCCTGGACATCTTCCGGGAGAATGCCCTGATACGTATCATCATAGCTGACCGCCGCGATCTGCCGGACGGTCTCGAAATCATGTCGTGTCATCAAACGGATCATGGAAAAGGTCACCTCGGAAATAGATTTCCATCAACTATAACAAATAAATCGATCCTCCGATATATGTTGTGGAATAATGTAATCAAATTGAAATGAAAGAAGTGGGAAAGATGAAATGGACGGTTAAAAACTTTGCGGAACTGACTGCGGACGAACTCTATGAAATTCTCAGACTGCGTGTCGATGTGTTCGTCGTCGAGCAGGAGTGCCCATATCCGGAAATCGACGGACATGACCGGGCTGCTCTGCACCTGTCCGGGTGGGAGGGTGATACGATTGCAGCCTACGCAAGGATCATCAAGCCCGGAGAAGTACATGAAGATCCGGCGATCGGCCGAGTCATCGTCAGGAAATCCCACCGGGGAAAAGGAATTGCGCGTGAGCTTGTCGAAAGGGCAAAAGAGGTTGCCGCAGAACGTTACGGCGATATCCCTGTGCATCTTTCGGCGCAATTACATCTGAAAGAATTTTATGCATCCTGCGGATTCCGGCCGGTTTCCGAACCCTATGATGAAGACGGAATCCCCCATGTGGATATGCGGCTTGTGGTTTCCTGCGGCAAGTGAAGGGGTATACTTCACTATGAACCCATACATGACCGAAATTGGAACTGGAGGATGATGGAAATGGCAAGCAAAAATAAGAATCTCTTATTGGCAGGCCTCGCGGCGGGTGCCTACGCGTATTTCAGCAAGAAGGAGAACCGTGACAAGGCAATGGTCGCCTTCAATAACCTGAAGACAAAAATGGATTCGTTTGTGGAATCACAGAAGGTTAACCGTAACTACGAGGACACGAAAGCAGGCCTTTCCGATCCTTACGACTTCCAGGATAATGACATGGTCGCCGAAGGTGCACAGACAAGCGTCCATTACTACAATCAGGAAGTGGAAGACAAAAAAAGCAAGAAGAAGAATCCAGACGAAGACGGACTGTACCACAAAAAAGAAACCGGTCAGCCTGCCGGCCAACAAAAGGCGAGCCTCGGCAGCAATGATGAGACGGCCGAGCAGCACAATGAAGACACGGATTCCGTCACGACGGAAAATCGGGTCAATACCGATAAACTGTAAGACGTTTCCGCAAAGAGCCCATCCATTTCGGATGGGCTTTTTTGCATAAATGTGTGAAAAATAACCGCGTTAGGGTATAGAATGAGTATTTAAGAAAACCGGAAGGACGTGTGTCATGGAAAAAGGGAAGGCAGTCTTTATCCTGAACCCCTCTTCGGGGAAGGAACTGGCGGAAACCTATCGCGAACTGTGCATCCGGGTTTTGGAGGAGATGGGCTATTCCGTCGAAGTCCGGGCAACGGAGAAGGAAGGCGATGCGACTGCCTTTGCGCGGGAAGCGGCGAGAAGCGGGCATCCTCTCGTTGTCGCAATGGGAGGGGACGGCACCGTGAACGAGGCGATCAACGGGCTGGCCGGGGAACAAGACCGGCCGGACTTTGCCCTGATCCCGCTGGGCACAGTAAATGACTTTGCAAGAGCCTTGTCGATTCCGCTGGATCCTGAAGACGCAATCCGCGGACTTCCGGAGTTTGTTGCAAGGCCTACTGATATCGGCCTGGCCGGCGACCGTTATTTTATGAATATCCTCGCTGTTGGCAGTCTTGCCGAAGGAGTGATGGACGTACCGGTAGGGGAAAAAACGCGTTTTGGTCCGCTTGCTTACGCTGCACACGGACTGCAGACGCTGCTTTCGGATGAGAGGAACCAATTCACCATCACTCACGACGGAGGCAAATGGACCGGGCAGGCATCGCTGGTGCTTGCGGCCCTGACAAATTCGGTGGGCGGTTTTGAGAAGATGAATGCCGGTGCCAGGACAGATGACGGGCTGCTCCACCTGACAGTGATCAAGCAAGTGAAGCTGCCGGGACTGCTAAAAATGTCCGCGTCACTGCTCCTTGGAAAGCTGCAGGACGAGGGGGCGGTCGAGAAAATCCGGACGACCCATGCCCATATTGAGACGGATGAGCCGCTTTCCTGCAACATTGACGGTGACGAAGGAGGAAACACTCCGATCGCAATCAAGGTCCTGCGCCGTCACCTGAGGATATTGGCGCCGGAACCAACGGAAGGAGAATGAGCATGAGGAAAAGAGGTGCAGCAGGATGAAGGACCCGGGTCTGCAGTATATGACCAACCTATTCATGGACCGGGTCGAGGTATTGAAGTCGTACGATCGGAGCGAGGACTTTTATCATCTCGAAAAGGATTTGCTGGAAGCGGTGTCCGAAGGGGACCGGGCCAGGGCCAAGGATCGGCTGAACCACATCGTCATGATGGTCAAAGATATTGCCGGCGACCGTTGGGTGAAGGATGTATCCAATTATTACATCATCTTCGCTGCGCTGACTGCCCGTTTCCTCATGGTGCCGAAATTCCCTCCTGAATGGGCCGTTGCGACAAACATCACCGCGATGCGGATCGTGGACCGCAAGTCGGGAACCATGGACATCACGGAGACAACGAACGACCTCGTTGAATTCTTCATACACGTCCTCGAAGGCCGGGACAAGCCGGAACTCTCCCACCCAATTGTCAACGACATCATCCAGTTCATTGACGCCTCGATTGAGGATCCGATCACTGTTGACCAGCTGGCAAAGCGGGCCGGCATCAGCACGAGCCATCTCTCGCGCATTTTCCGAGAGCATGCCGGACTGACACTCATCGACTATATCAATATGCGGAAAATCGAGGAATCCCAGTTTTTCCTCCGCAATACGGACATGAAGATCGCGGAAGTGGCGGAGCGCTTCAGTTTCTGCAATCAGAGCTACTTCACCAGGACGTTCAAAAAGTATACAAAAGTGACGCCGAAGCAGTTCAGGGAGCGAAAGGACATCAATTACTTCACTTCATTTGTGCCTGGAAGCGGTGAAGATGCCGTGACATAAATTGAAAAGCCTGCAGCGGGTGGTGTATACTACTCTATAGTCTAAAAAAGTTGTAGGTGAATCGATTGAATAAGCGCATCGGGCTGATCCTGACATTGGCAGCTGCAGCGTTGCTCCTTGGCGGATGCTCCAGCGTCCAGAACAAGGAAGGCACGTTCTATAACCTTTTCGTACGGCCGATGGACTGGTCCCTGGAATCCCTCGGGACTTTCTTCAACGGCAACTATGGATTGGCGATCATCGCCATCACAGTCATCATCCGTCTGATCCTCATGCCGCTCATGCTGAGAAACTATAAGACCCAGCAGGCGATGAAAGTGAAGATGGACGCACTTCGTCCTGAGATGGAGGACATCCAGAAGCGCATCAAGGAAACGAAGGACAAGGACGAGCAGATGAAGCTCCAGCAGGAAATGATGGGGCTTTACCAGAAGCACGGTGTCAATCCGCTGAACATGGGATGCCTGCCTGTCCTGATCCAGATGCCGATCATCATGGGCCTTTATTTCGCCATCCTGTATTCCCAGGACGTCAAGACCCACCAGTTCCTCTGGTTCAATCTCGGCTCGCCGGATATGATCATGGCCCTTGTTGCAGGCGTTGTCTATCTCCTGCAGGCCCGTGTGTCTCTCTGGACGATGCCGGAGCAGCAGCAAAAGCAGATGAAGATGTTCATCTATATGTCTCCGATCATGATCACGTTCATCTCCTTTACGGCGATGTCCGCACTCCCGCTTTACTGGGCGGTCAGCGGTGCGATCCTCGTGATCCAGACCTATATCGGACGGAAGTTCTATTATGAACATCCTGAAAAGGCAGTCGAGCAATAAACCGGGTAATAATCCCGGTTATCAGAACAAACGGCAGTGGCCCGGGAGTCTCATGCGAGGCCGGGGGCACTGCCGTTTTTCTGCTTATGATCAATTAAAAGGGGATGAGGGGGATGTCTAAGGAAAAGCGGTGGTTGTTCGGAATCGGGATTGCGGTGGTGTTCATCCTGACGCTGGTCTTCATTGTGCGGCAGGCGATGCATGCGGCGGGACTGTCGATGGCGCTCCTGTTTATCCTGACGAATACTGCGCGTGCCGCAGGGTTCAGGGAGCGCGGCATGATGCGTGAAGCAAAATGGATGAATTTACTGGCCGGATTTTTCGCCATCCTGTTTATCGTCCTGGCGGTCATGCTCTTTATCTGACCACCCCATACAAAAACGCGCCGGTCATTTTTGACCGAGCGCGTTTTCTGTCTTGCCGCCCCTTGCAGGGACTAGATGTTCCCGCTCTGCGAGCAAAGCATCCAGCTTTTCCATCAATTGAAGTATGTCCTGGATCGAGATCGGTTTCATGAATATGCCCCTTTGCCCTTGTTTACCAAACTATACGGACAAGGGAGTGGGCATTTGTCCGTAGTCCGATAAAATGGTTCTTTAGTAGGAGAAACGGTTTTTCGTGGAGAAAACGATCAGGGCTGCAGGGACGGTGCAAATAATCATGCTGAGGAACGACAGCGCGGGCCGGACTTCGTACAAAGCACCGCCGAGCAATGTCAGGAATGCCGTGCTCAGGCTCATGGCAAATGCGGCATACAATGCCTGTGAAGGTGCAATCAGGCGTGTCGGCAGCTTTTCTGATATGTAACGGATAAATGCGACATGTGCGATGCCGAATGAAGCCGCGTGCAAAGCCTGCGTGAGGGTAAACATCCAAACGGTCGGCACCAGGAAGATGAGCACCCAGCGCAGCGTGGAGCCGGCCGCGGCAAGAAGGAACATCCGGGAAGCCGGCATATTGCCGAACAGCCGGTCCGCGACGCCAAAAAACAGGATTTCGAACAGGATTGCGACATTCAGCACGAGCCCGATTGTGAAACTCGCCACGCCAAGGTCTTCCAGATAAACGAAACCATAGTTGTAGTAGGAAGCATGCGCACCCTGAAGCAGGATCGAGATGGTGAGGACAGTCAGGAAGCCCCGGTCACGGACCAGTTCGCGGAAAGCCCCGGATCTCTTTTCCGAAGGTTTCTCTGTCTCGTCCCGGTAGAGCGATGCGGGAACGGCCGTATATTGTGCACCCAGCATGAAAAGGAGTCCGGCGAACATCATCCATAGAATGGCATCATTGCCGAACAGGTCTGTGACCGCCCCGATGATCAGAACGGCAGCCATATAGCCGGCCGAGCCGAAAGCGCGGCTCCGGCTGTAATTGATCCGATCTTTCTGGATCAGGACGGATGCGCTTGTCTCCATCGCCGGCAACAGGTTCGGATAGACGATATTAAATGCCGCGGTGACGACGAGGATCGCCGTGTAGGAGCCGGCCGGTATGTAGACCAGGGCAATGAGGAAAGACAGCGCAACACCTGTTTTCATCACACCCGTGATCGGGAAGCGCCTGGCTGCGGCAGGGAACAGGAAAAGAGTCGAAAACGCCCTGATGAACATCCCTGCACCCATGACGGCCCCCGCCTCAAAGACGGTGAGGCCTTTGGCGGAGACGAGCCAGCCTGTCCAGTAGGGCAGGAAGATACCCCAGGTAAAGAAGAACGCGAAGAAATTCAGGGAGAGCCAGCGGGATTTCATATCGGATTCCTCCGCATGTAATAGATTCGTCACAAAAGCATCATAGCATAACGGAGAACGCCGCGGAATGGGGCCGGATATGGTACGATAGACCAATGGGAAATTCACGAAAGAAGGGTCACCGAGAATGGGCAGAATGAAAGCACGGAAGCAGAATCGCGACCGGAAAGGCGTATGGATCGCGATTCTCGCGGCAGTCACACTACTGGTCGGCGGAGCAGCGGTCTTTGCCGGCATGAACGGTTGGGATGCCGAAAAGATCAGGGGTGTGCTCGGCGGAGGCACGTCCGGACAGGTACAGGAAACCGGCGGAACCGGGACGGAAGAGCCGGATACCGGCGAGACTTCACCCGAGGAAGAAGAAAGTCCCGAAGGCGTGCAGCTGCCTGCAAGCGGCACGACGGAGCCCGATCCCCTGGAAGGCATCGGGGAGTACGTGGAAGGCCGCGAACTTCCTGCAGAGCCGACATATATTGGCGGCATCCTTTTGGCAAATAAAAAGTATCCGCTTCCTGCCGGCTTTGCGCCCGGTGAAAATCCCGAGGCGCGTGAAGCATTCGAAGAAATGAGTGCGGAAGCGCTTCTTGAGGGATTTGACCTGGACGCTTTCAGCACATTCCGGACTTATGAGCGGCAGCAGGAGCTGTACGAACGGTATGCCGAGCGTGACGGAGCCGAGGCGGCGGACCGATACAGCGCCCGTCCCGGATATTCCGAACATCAGACCGGCCTCGCTTTTGATATCGGGGAGGCGACACAGCCCGAGCATTATGCCAGTGAATCGTTCGGTGACACGCCGGCGGGGCAGTGGCTTCTCGAAAATGCCCACCGGTTCGGCTTTATCCTCCGATATCCGGAAGGCAAGGAAGACATCACCGGCTATATGCACGAGTCGTGGCACTACCGCTACGTCGGCAAGGAAGTGGCGGGGAGGATCCATTCGCGCGGCAGTACTCTGGAGGAATATCTTCTGGTGCCGGATGGCCGCGTGAAACCGTCAGAACCGGAGAAATAAGAAAGCATCCTGTTTTCAGCTTATTTCTAAGTGATTACCGGTGCCTGCTGGAAATCAGCATCTGATAAATGAAATCCCTCCTGCGCGGTGCAGACACCGTGCAGGAGGGATTTTCGCTTGTTCATAAAATCGGTGACAGAAGCCTTGAGACGGATTCCTTGAACCGGATGTTGGTATTGCGGTTCTGGTAGGCTTCCAAAGTCAATTCCGTGGAAAGCCTCTTATCTTGTTCGAACAGTTCAGCGAGCTCCCGGGACTTCTCCCGGTCGTAGATAAAGGCATTGATTTCGAAGTTAAGTTTGAAGCTGCGGACGTCGATGTTGGCGGTTCCCACTGTCGCCACCTCATCATCGACGACAATCATCTTCGCGTGGATAAAGCCGTTTTCGTAGATGTAGACCCTGGCCCCCGCCTTAAGCAGGATGCCTACATGGGAATACGTCGCCCAGTACACAAACATGTGATCCGGCTTGTTCGGAATCATGATTCGGACATCGATTCCCGACAAGCATGCGATCCGGAGCGCATCAAGGAAGCTCGCATCCGGGATAAAGTACGGCGTTTGGATATAGATGTACTTTTTCGCCAGCTGGATCATCTTCAGGTAGCCGTCTTTGATCTGTTCCCATTGTTCGTCCGGGCCGCTCGATACAATCTGCAGGCCGACGTTGCCTTTTCGGGGGATGGCCGGGAAGTAGCGTTCATGGTACTCGATGTCATGGGAGGCGGAAGCCTGGTTCCAGTCCAGTGTGAAACGGGTTTGGAGCGGGTGGACCGCGCTGCCTTCGATCCGGAGGTGGGTATCACGCCAGTAGCCGAACTTGCGGTTCAGTCCGAGGTACTCATCGCCGACGTTGAAGCCGCCGACGTAGCCGATCCGGCCGTCAATGATCGCAATCTTGCGGTGGTTCCGGTAGTTCATCCGGGGGTTGATGAGCGGGAGGATGGCAGGGAAGAACGCCTCCACCTCGCCGCCCACGGCTGTCAGATCGCGGAAATGGCGCTTCCTGAGCCCTCGGGATCCGATATCATCGAAAAGCACCCGCACTTTGACACCGCTTTTTGCTTTCCGGATAAGCGTATCCAGGATGCGCTGTCCAAGATTGTCGAGTCTGAAAATATAGTATTGGATGTGGATATGGTCTTTGGCGTGCTCGAGGTCTTCCAGCAGCGCCTCAAACTTCTTGCCCCCGTCGTTGAAAATCTCTATGTGATTGTCCTGTGTCAGGAGGGCATGATTATTCCTGAGATGCAGATAGACCATATCCCGGTAGTGGGCGGTATCGTCCAGCCGGAAGTCGAATGTGCCATCCTCTATCGCTTCGATCTGGTAGTTGACAAGCTGCTCGATTCCGATCTTGTTCCTGTCTTCCCAGCGGAACAGCTGTTTTTTCCGCAGCTGTCTGCCGAACATCAGGTATATGAAGAATCCGAACACGGGGATGAAGAACAGGACCAGCAACCAGGCCCAGGTAGATGTCGCATCGCGTCGCTCAAGGAAGATCAGGGCAACCGCGAGGAAAATGTTCAGGATAAAGACCGCGACCGTCGCGTACGTGATGAACTGTGCCATGAAAACCTCCAGTTGCGTATGATCTGTCTAAGGACAGTATACCGTTAGCCCGCCAAAAACACGAATGGAGAGGGGCCGGCCGACGAGAATACCTACTTGACTTATAGGATTAAACCTTATATTCTATTGCTTGTGCTTTTTGCAAACCGCTCCTTTTCGGAGGATCATGATAATAATTGGAGGAATTACTATGAATACCTGGCTGGTTGTCATCAACGTCGCCGCCTTGCTCGTTCTCGTCGGTGTCCTGTTTTATATGCAGCGCCGGCATGTCTCGTTCTCGAACCGGGTCTTTGCCGGTCTTGGCCTCGGGATCCTGTTCGGCCTGGCCCTTAATCTCATCTACGGTACGGATTCGGAAACCCTGGCTGATTCCGTTGACTGGTTCAATATCATCGGCTCCGGATACGTCCGCTTCCTGCAGATGATCGTTATGCCGCTCGTCTTCATCTCTATTCTTGCTGCGTTCACAAAAGTCACGACCGGCAAAAACTTCGGGAAGACGGCAGGCCTCATCCTCGGCATGCTGGTCGGTACGACAGCTCTTGCTGCTGCAATCGGCATCGGTTCCGCGGTCGCCTTTAATCTGGATGCCTCTGAACTCGTGCAGGGCTCTGCTGAAATGGAACGCGGAGCGGCGCTTGAGGAGCGCTCGGCGGAAGTGGCGGATAAAACACTTCCTCAGCAGATCACCGAGCTGATCCCGTCCAACCCGTTTCTTGACCTGACCGGTGCACGCCCGACCTCGACAATCGGTGTTGTCATATTCGCAGCGTTTCTGGGCGTCGCCTATCTTGGCATCGCACGGAAAGAACCTGAAAATGCCGCGATGGTGAAAAAAGGGATCGATGCCATCTATGCGCTTGTCATGCGTGTCGTCAAGCTGATCCTCCGCCTCACGCCTTATGGCATCCTGGCAATCATGACCCGCACGGTCGCGACATCCGATTTCGGGGCGATCGCCAACCTCGGCAAATTTGTCATCGCTTCTTATGTGGCGCTGATCGCCATGTTCCTGATTCATCTGGTGATCATCACGCTGAACGGCCTGAACCCGATCACATATCTGAAGAAAACGTCGGAGACGCTGCTCTTCGCGTTCACTTCCCGTTCCAGCGCAGGTGCACTGCCGCTCAACATCAAGACACAGACGGACCGGCTCGGCCTGCCTGATGCAACCGCAAACTTCGCGGGTTCGTTCGGGCTGTCAATCGGCCAAAACGGCTGCGCGGGCATTTATCCTGCGATGCTGGCCGTCATGATCGCACCATCCGTCGGCATCAACCCGCTTGATCCCGGTTTTATCGCTACACTGATTGTCGTGGTCGCCATCAGCTCGTTCGGCGTGGCGGGCGTAGGCGGCGGTGCGACCTTTGCCGCCATCCTCGTCCTGTCGGCGATGAACCTTCCTGTCGCGCTTGCCGGTGTGCTCATCTCCGTCGAACCGCTCATCGACATGGGGCGCACAGCTCTTAACGTCAGCGGTTCGATGACGGCGGGCGTCACGGCGGCCAATGTGAACAAAGAAGTCGACCGCGATGTCTACAACGGGGATATCCGTTCCCAGCCAATCGATGCTTAAATGAAAAAAGATGCCGTCCACTCAATGGACGGCATCTCAGACTGTAGACAAAACGTACCCAGATGAAATCTTTCTGGGTACGTTTTGTCATTCATGT
>NZ_QUZH01000011.1 GCF_009761675.1 Bhargavaea sp. CC-171006 | reverse complement strand
GCCCGCCTGACACGGTCCCCTGCCCGGATCACGGGCACGGGTTAGAAGTCCAATACAGCCAGGGTAGTATCCCACCAGTGCCTCCACCGAAGCTGGCGCTCCGGTTTCCACGGCTCCTACCTATCCTGTACAGGCTGCACCGGAATTCAATATCAGGCTGCAGTAAAGCTCCACGGGGTCTTTCCGTCCTGTCGCGGGTAACCTGCATCTTCACAGGTACTATAATTTCACCGAGTCTCTCGTTGAGACAGTGCCCAGATCGTTACGCCTTTCGTGCGGGTCGGAACTTACCCGACAAGGAATTTCGCTACCTTAGGACCGTTATAGTTACGGCCGCCGTTTACTGGGGCTTCAATTCAGAGCTTCGCTTGCGCTAACCCCTCCTCTTAACCTTCCAGCACCGGGCAGGCGTCAGCCCCTATACATCACCTTGCGGTTTTGCAGAGACCTGTGTTTTTGCTAAACAGTCGCCTGGGCCTATTCACTGCGGCTCTCTCGGGCTTTAACACCCTAATAGAGCACCCCTTCTCCCGAAGTTACGGGGTCATTTTGCCGAGTTCCTTAACGAGAGTTCTCTCGATCACCTTAGGATTCTCTCCTCGCCTACCTGTGTCGGTTTGCGGTACGGGCGCCTCCCGCCTCGTTAGAGGCTTTTCTTGGCAGTGTGAAATCAGGGACTCCGGGGTCAGACCCCTTGCCGTCACAGCCCAGCGTTACGGGAGTGGGATTTTCCTCACTCCCCGCCTCACTGCTTGGACGCGCAACCAACAGCGCGCTCACCCTATCCTCCTGCGTCACCCCGTCACTCAAACGGCGGGGAGGCGGTACAGGAATATCAACCTGTTGTCCATCGTCTACGCCTTTCGGCCTCGACTTAGGTCCCGACTGACCCTGAGCGGACGAACCTTCCTCAGGAAACCTTAGGCATTCGGTGGACGGGATTCTCACCCGTCTTTCGCTACTCATACCGGCATTCTCACTTCCAAGCGCTCCACCAGTCCTTCCGGTCTGGCTTCGACGCCCTTGGAACGCTCTCCTACCACTGACACCAACGGTGTCAATCCACGGTTTCGGTGGTCTGTTTAGCCCCGGTACATTTTCGGCGCAGCGCCACTCGACCAGTGAGCTATTACGCACTCTTTAAATGGTGGCTGCTTCTAAGCCAACATCCTGGTTGTCTGGGCAGCGCCACATCCTTTTCCACTTAACAGACACTTGGGGACCTTAACCGGTGGTCTGGGCTGTTTCCCTCTCGACTACGGATCTTATCACTCGCAGTCTGACTCCCAGGCATAAATCACCGGCATTCGGAGTTTGTCTGAACTCGGTAACCCGGGATGGGCCCCTCATCCAAACAGTGCTCTACCTCCGGGATTCTCTAGCCTGAGGCTAGCCCTAAAGCTATTTCGGAGAGAACCAGCTATCTCCAGGTTCGATTGGAATTTCACCGCTACCCACACCTCATCCCCGCATTTTTCAACATACGTGGGTTCGGGCCTCCAGTAAGTGTTACCTTACCTTCACCCTGGACATGGGTAGATCACCTGGTTTCGGGTCTACGGCCCCATACTGTGTCGCCCTATTCAGACTCGCTTTCGCTGCGGCTCCGCCTTCTCGGCTTAACCTCGCATGGAACCGTAACTCGCCGGTTCATTCTACAAAAGGCACGCCATCACCCATTAACGGGCTCTGACTACTTGTAGGCACACGGTTTCAGGATCTCTTTCACTCCCCTTCCGGGGTGCTTTTCACCTTTCCCTCACGGTACTGGTTCACTATCGGTCACTAGGGAGTATTTAGCCTTGGGAGATGGTCCTCCCGGATTCCGACGGAATTTCACGTGTTCCGCCGTACTCAGGATCCACTCCGGAGGGGATGGGCTTCGGCTACGGGGCTGTTACCCTCTGTGGCGGGCCTTTCCAGGCCGCTTCACCTCACGCATCCCTTTGTAACTCCAAAGGAGTGTCCTACAACCCCAGGAAGCAAGCTTCCTGGTTTGGGCTAATCCCGTTTCGCTCGCCGCTACTTGGGGAATCGAATTTTCTTTCTCTTCCTCCGGGTACTAAGATGTTTCAG
>NZ_QUZH01000003.1 GCF_009761675.1 Bhargavaea sp. CC-171006 | reverse complement strand
CACAAGGCCGTCTCCTTATGGAGGCGGTTTTTTTATGCGTGAAAAACAGTCCGAAGGACTATTCACAGGAAGTGCTCATAGAAACTCGGCGAGCGCTCGTAGAAGACCCGCAAGCGCTCTTAGAATATGCACAAGCGCTCATAGAACGGCAATAAGCGCCCATAGAAATCTATGAGCGCTTATACCTGTAAGAGGGACCCCAGGCGGCATTTTATGGTGACTGGCGGGAAGTTTCATCGGGTTCGTCACTTTCAACGGATGATTCGTCACTTTCAGGATGCGATTCATCACTTTCAGAGTACGATTCGTCACTTTCAACGGACGGATCGTCATTTTCATGAAAAGCACGTGTCTGTCCCTGTTCCTGAAAGTAATGAATCCCTTCCCATGCTAACCTCACCTTGCAAAACACTACAATTTACCCGCTTTATCCTTTAAACTTGGGAAAGCAAAGGCTACAGAAGATGGAGTGACCAAAGCATGAATCAAACAATCGACGTCCAGTCGCAGGCAGAAACCGCCGGGCTGGCCGAAAAACTTGCTTCTCTGCTTGAGGGCGGAGAGGTGATTACGCTGGAGGGTGACCTCGGGACGGGCAAGACGACCTTTACCCAGGCGCTGGCAAAAGGGCTCGGTATCACACGGACCGTCAGCAGCCCGACGTTCACCATCCTGAAGCAGTATGAAGGCCGGCTGCCGCTGAATCACCTGGATGTGTACCGCCTCGCGGACAGCGAAGAGGATCTCGGATGGGATGAACTTTTTTACGGGAATGCGGTGAGCGTTGTGGAGTGGGCACAGTATATAGAAGAGGAATTGCCGGAGGAGCGGCTGGACATCGAGATCCGCAGGCTGGATGAGAATGGCCGCCGCTTTTCGTTTAAGGCTTCCGGCAGCCGCTATGAATCGATGATGAAGGAGCTTATGCGATGATCTGGCTCGGATTGGATACTGCGAATGCGCCCTTGTCAGTGGCCCTCGTCCGAGACGGGGAGCTGCTGGTGGAGCTGAACTCGGCGATGGGGCTGAACCATTCGGCGGGTGCCATGCCCGCTGTTGAGCAACTGTTTAAAAGAGCCGGCATAAAGCCGGCAGACATAGACGCGATTGCGGTTTCCGAAGGGCCCGGGTCTTATACGGGTGTCCGGATCGGCGTGACAATCGCCAAGACGCTCGCATGGACATTGGACAAGCCGCTTGTCGGCGTTTCAAGCCTGCGGGTGCTCGCTTCGAATGTCTTCACCTACGGCGTCACAATCAGCCCGATGATCGATGCAAGAAGGGGCAATGTGTATGCGGGGCTTTATCGCAGGCAGGAAGACGGGACGCTGAAATGTCTGATGGAAGACCGGCATATGGCACTGTCCGATCTTCTCGACCGATTAAAGAAGGAAGGGAATCCGGTCGTGTTCGTCGGTGAAGGAGCAAGAAAGAATGAAGAGGCTTTACGCGAGGCGCTCGGAGAACTTGGGCGGCGCGCGCACTTTACCCAGGATATTCCCAGGGCTTCTCTTCTTATCACAGAAGCGCAACAGGCAGAGCCTGAGACTGTCCATTCATTTGTTCCGGAATACCGCCGGATCACCGAGGCCGAGGCCAACTGGCAAAAGGCGAACGGGGAGGCCCGGGAGAAATGAGCACAGATGGATCCCTTGTGATCGGATTCCGGCCGATGCAGTTTGCGGATGTGCCGGCGGTCTACCGGGTGGAGACGGATGCATTCAGCTCCCCCTGGACAATGGAAGCCTTTGAACAGGAAATGCTGAATAACGAGTACGCGTACTACCTGCTTGCCATGGACGGAGAAGAGATTGTCGGCTACTGCGGCGCATGGCTTATCCTGGACGAATGCCATATCACGAATGTTGCGGTGCTTTCCTCGTACCGGGGACACGGGATCGGCGAGGCTCTCATGCGGGAAGTGATGCGCCGGACCGCCGGGAAAGGCGCCCGTACGATGACGCTCGAGGCCAGGGTATCCAATGTGCCGGCACTTGGACTCTACCGCAAGCTGGGATTTAAGGAAGGCGGCATCCGCCGCGGGTATTATACGGACAATGGCGAAGATGCCATTGTCATGTGGACGGAGCTGAATGAAGATGAATGACATCCATATTCTCGGCATCGAGACGAGTTGTGACGAGACGGCGGCCTCGGTCGTGAAAAACGGGCGGGAGATTCTATCGAATGTCGTCGCTTCCCAGATCGAAAGCCAGAAGAGATTCGGCGGGGTTGTGCCGGAAGTGGCGTCACGTCTCCATGTCGAGCAAATTACGCTCGTCATTGAAGAAGCGATGGAGCAGGCAGGCCTCCGGCCGGAAGATCTGGACGCAGTGGCTGTGACGGAAGGTCCTGGACTTGTCGGTGCACTTCTGATCGGCGTCAATGCCGCCAAGGCGTTCGCTTTTGCAAACGGGCTGCCGATCATCGGTGTCCACCATATCGCAGGCCATGTGTATGCCAACCGGCTGGACGGCGGGATGGAATTCCCGCTGGTCGCGCTGATCATCTCGGGCGGGCACACAGAGCTGGTTTATATGGAGCGGGACGGCAGGTTTGAGCTGATCGGCGAGACACGGGATGACGCGGCAGGCGAGGCATACGACAAGGTCGCCCGGGTGCTCGGCCTGCCTTATCCCGGCGGTCCGCACATCGACCGGCTCGCCCATGAAGCACAGGGTACCGTCGAGTTTCCGCGGGCACGTCTCGAAGAAGGTTCATTCGACTTCAGCTTCAGCGGACTCAAGTCGGCGGTCATCAACCATGTCCATAATGCCCGGCAGAAGGGGCAGGAAGTGGACACAGCGAGTGTGGCTGCCGGCTTCCAGGAGAGCGTCATCGATGTCGTCGTCGAAAAAACGGTCCGCGCGGCAAAGGAAAAGGGAGTTCGCCAGGTGATTGCAGCGGGCGGGGTATCGGCCAATAAAGGGCTTCGCGCTGCATTGAGCGAGGCGCTGGAGAAGGAAGGGATCCGCTTCTCGGTGCCTCCGCTCAACCTGTGCACCGACAATGCCGCAATGATTGCTGCAGCCGGCACTTCCATGTATGAGGCCGGCATCCGGAGCGACATGGCACTAAACGGCCGGCCCGGAATGGAGCTTTTGTCCTGGACAATGAAATAATTGATGAAAAACAAGGAGAGTCCGGTCTTGCCGGATTCTCCTTGTTTCATCAGTATGAGACATGTTCTGTCAAGGGGGAACATCTGTACTTATGCACAGTTGTTGATAACTTGTGGATAAAAGGTGGATTTCAGCCTTAGTTATCCGCTCTTTTTCACAATTGGGTGTGTAAAACTCTGAGTGAAACTGTGGGCAACGTGGATAACTTTGTGAATATCCCGTAATACAGGGATTTCTCCTGTTTATAAATCTGTGGAAATTCTAAGAGATTTGTTGAAAATAATAAACTGCCGCAGAGTGTGATCCGCGGCAGTTTCCATCATGCATTCCGATATGATGATTTTAATCTTGATCCAGTTCCGTCTGGAGATCCAGCCAGCGTTCCATGCTGGCTTCGTGCTGGACGGATTTCCCGTCCAGCTGTTCCTGAATCTCCTGGAGCCTGACATGGTCGTCCGCATGTTCAGGGAGGTTCAGTTCTTCTTCGAGGCGCTTCATTTCCGCTTCAAGTGCCGCCATTTCCTCCTCGGCTTCAGCGAGCGCGCGGCGGAGCCGCCGCTCTTCACGCTGCGCTTCCCGGTCAAGGGGAGCATTCGCCTTATTGGCCGGAACGGCAGGACGGCCTGCCTGCTGTTCTGCCGCCAACTCTGCAAGCAACTCTTCCTGCTCCCGTTTTTTTTCTACATAGTAATCGTAGTCACCGAGGAATTCTTCAGCACCTTCCGGAGACAACTCGACGACCTTCGTCGCAATCCGGTTGATGAAATACCGGTCGTGGGAGACGAAGAGAAGCGTACCCGGATAGTCGAGCAGGGCATTTTCAAGAACTTCCTTGCTGTCGAGATCCAGGTGGTTCGTCGGCTCGTCAAGGACAAGGGTATTGGCTTTCTCAAGGACCAGCTTGGCGAGCGCCAGGCGCGCCTTTTCGCCGCCCGAGAGCGTGCTGACAGGCTTCGTCACGTCGTCACCGGTAAAGAGGAAGCGGCCGAGCAGCGTGCGGATGTCTTTTTCGTTCATGGTCGGCCAATCGTTCCAGATCTCTTCGAGAACGGTGCCGTTCCCGGTGAGCTCCGCCTGTTCCTGGTCATAGAAGCCGAACTCCACATTCGTGCCGAGGTCGATCGAGCCGGCAAGCTTGGGGAGCCGGCCGGTCAGCGTTTTCAGGAGCGTCGACTTGCCGACGCCGTTCGGACCGATAAAAGCAATGCGGTCTTCGCGGTAGACGCGGAAATCAAGCTGGGAGGAAACAGCCTCATCCCTGTAGCCGATCGAGAGGTCTCGGACGGCCATGACATCATTGCCGCTTTTCCTGCCGATGCCGAACGTAAAGGCCGCGGATTTTTCGTCGCCCTCAGGAGCGTCCATCCAGTCGGTCTTCTCGAGCACCTTTCTTCGGCTCTGGGCCATCTTCGTCGTGGAAGCTCTGGCGATGTTTTTCTGAACGAATGCTTCAAGCTTCGCCTTTTCATCCATCTGCTTCTCATATGTCTTGCGGTCGCGCTCGTAGTTTTTCGCCTTTTGGTCCAGGTAGGCGCTGTAATTGCCGGTGTACTTGGTCACTTTCCGCCGGGAGACCTCGTAGACGATCGTCACGACCTGGTCGAGGAAGTAGCGGTCATGGGAGACAATCAGAATCGCACCCTCGTAGCCTTGCAGATACTTCTCGAGCCAGCTGAGCGTTTCGATGTCCAGGTGGTTGGTCGGCTCATCGAGGATGAGGAGGCCAGGTCTCGACAGCAGGAGCCGGGCAAGCGCAAGTCTTGTACGCTGGCCGCCTGACAGCGTCCGGATCGCTTTGCCGTAGTCTTCGGGATAAAACCGCATGCCGTGCAGAACGGAGCGGGTCTCGGATTCGTACTGGTAGCCGCCCGCCTCGCCGAACCGGTGCTGCAGCGAGTCGTAGGCGTCCATCACTTTCTTGTATTCGGCATCATTGCCGTAGACGGCCGGATCGGCCATTTTCTGCTCAAGCGAGCGGAGTTCCCTCTCCATCGCAAAAAGCGGCTCAAATACGGTCATCATTTCTTCCCATATCGTGCGTTCCGAATCAAGCCCGCTGTGCTGGTCGAGGTAGCCGATCCGGACGTCTTTCGGAATGATGATGTCGCCCTCGTCCCGGCTCATCTCACCGGTGATGATCTTGAGCAACGTCGATTTGCCGGCGCCGTTGCGGCCGACAAGAGCCACACGGTCACGGTGCTGCACTTCCAATTTAACGCCGGAGAGGATCTCCTCCCCGGCAAATGATTTCGTCACGCTGTTCACTTGAAGGACGATCATAGTCTACACCCCTATTCTTCTACAGTTTACTGGATAGGGGGCGGACCGCGCAACGGCGCGACTTTACAGGAATGGCGGGCTCATGTAAGATGGTAACGGCTCACGCACGGAAGGTTTTGATGGAGGCTATTATGAAAGATGAAACTCAACGGGTCCCGCAGGCGACCTCAAAGCGTCTGCCTCTTTACTACCGTTTCATACAGAAGCTTGCCAACGAGGGAAAGGAGCGGGTCTCCTCCCAGGAGCTGAGCGAGACGATGAAAATCGACTCCGCCACGATCCGGAGGGACTTCTCCTATTTCGGAGCGCTCGGGAAGAAGGGCTACGGCTATGACGTCCGGCGCCTCCTTGAATTCTTCCGGAAGACGCTTGATCAGGACGAGGCAGTCAATCTCGCTCTTGTCGGCGTCGGGAGCCTCGGCAATGCATTTCTGAAATATAATTTCGAGAAAAACCACAACACCCGAATTGTTGTGGCG
This sequence comes from Bhargavaea sp. CC-171006, assembly GCF_009761675.1. Taxonomy (GTDB): domain Bacteria; phylum Bacillota; class Bacilli; order Bacillales_A; family Planococcaceae; genus Bhargavaea; species Bhargavaea changchunensis. The sequence continues at coordinate 226,379 of NZ_QUZH01000003.1, read as the reverse complement.
TTCGACCCCAATGCGGCAGAAGAAGGGACGATGTCGAACGGCATTCCGATCTTCCGGCCGGAGCGGCTGGAGGAAAAGCTGCCGGACTTCGGCGTCCAGATGGCAGTCCTCACCGTACCGGCCCGGGCCGCACAGGACATGACCGACCGTCTGGCGGCGCTTGGCGTCAAGGGCATCCTGAACTTCGCCCCGGTACGGCTGAACGTTCCGGAAGGCGTCCGTGTCCACTCGATCGATTTGTCCGTCGAGATGCAGGCGCTGTTTTATGCCATCCGGAATGACGAAAAGAATTCACAAACGTCCATTTGATTAAATGGAGTTTCCCGTATATTTGGTGTAGAATTAAACTATTAACAAGGGAGGTGCCGTCATGTCACCAGGTCCATTGAGTCTGATCATCATCGCTATCGTCGCACTCATCATCTTCGGGCCGAAGAAGCTTCCTGAATTCGGCAAAGCGATCGGTTCTTCGCTCCGTGAATTCAAGAACGCCACCAAAGGCCTTGTGGACGACGAAGACGACAGCACAAAGAAAGCTGCCGACCAGAAAGACGCCAAGTGATGGCGCCCCGTTAGGACGTTATCGTTATGAATGAAAAGCAACTTTCGATTATTGAGCATATAGAAGAATTGAGAAAACGGCTGATGATCATCGTCGTTTTCTTCATTTTTGCCGTGGCGGCAGGATTCTTCCTGGCGCCCCCGGTCATCCAGTTCCTGCAGAACAGCGATGAGGCGGAACAGTTCACGCTGAATGCCTTCAACGTGGCCGACCCGATGATCATTTATCTGAAGGTCATCATGTTCGTCGGGTTTGTGCTCGTTTCCCCGGTCATCCTCTACCAGCTCTGGGCGTTTATCGCGCCTGGGCTGTCTGAGACGGAGCGGCGGGTGACGCTCAGCTACATCCCGTACTCTTTCCTGCTGTTCCTTGCAGGAATCAGCTTTTCGTATTTCCTTCTGTTCCCGTACGTCATTTCATTTATGACGAGTTTGTCGGATACACTGGACATCCAGCAGACGATCGGGATCAATGAATACTTTAATTTCCTGTTCCAGATTACGGTGCCGTTCGGGATCGTCTTCCAGTTGCCTGTCGTTCTGCTGTTTTTGTCACGGCTCGGTATTCTGAATCCGGCGACACTCGTGAAAGTACGCAAGTACGCGTACTTTGTCCTGTTCGTCATTGCGGCCTTTATCACGCCGCCGGATCTGTTCTCCCACCTGTTCACGACAGTGCCGCTCATCATCCTGTATGAGATCAGTGTCGGAATCTCGCGCGTCGGCTACAAGAAGTTCCTGAAAGCCGAGGCAAAGCGCCAGGAGGAAGAAAGGGAAGCGGAGCGGCAACGCATCCTCCAGGAACAGCAAGAACGCCTCAATGCGGAATGACCGCATGGGGCGTTTTTTGTTTGTTGATAGCCGACAGGCGGAGAGCCCGGATCCTACGAAATCGAGGTCTTTAAATCCAATATCCCGGTTTGTTCACTAGCCCAACAAAAGCCGCAATCCCATATCCGGAATTGCGGCTTTTTACGATCATTGCATATTCGATATGCGTTCCATCTGGTCGATAAACTCCTGAATCTTGTCGATGTTCAGCTGGACTGCCATGACAAACCCGTTCAAAAGCATATGTGCAATGATGGACGTGATCAGGCGCTTTGTTACATGGTAGAGAAACGCGAAAATGAAGCCGGATGCGGCATAGAGGAGAATGTGTGTGAAGTCCAGATGCACTGCCGCAAACACGAGCGAGCTGACCGCTGCCGCAACGAAGAAGTTCGTCCGATCGACGAGCCCGCCGAAAATGATCCGGCGGAAGATGAACTCTTCAAGGATCGGCGCGAACAGCACGACCGCGATGATGGCGACCGGCGCCATGTCCGCAACGGTCACGAGTGCCGCCGTGTTTTCGGAGCCCGGCTCGATGCCGAGTTGCTGCTCGATCATCCCGGCGGCTCCTTGGCCGAACAGCACCATGAAGAACCCCGCCATTCCGAGGACGATGGCTGCCCAAAGAGGGGAGCGCTTGCCTTTTGGCGTCTTGAAATACTGCTTGTCCTTATTGGAGAGAATCAGTGCCGCAATGGTGGTGATGCCGAATGCGATAAACATCCACCAGCCGGAAGCAGCCACAAAAGCCTCTTCACGCGTCCTGCCGTCGGAAACGAACGGGATCACGATCGGCAGTCCGATTACCGATGACAGCTGCGCAATGATATAGATGATGAAAATCCAAAGGGAAGTATTGGTTTTTTTCATTGGGAAATTCCTTTCCTGAAGCATGAGTGCTCCCTATGATTGTAGAGGGTATGAAGACAAAGTTCAAAGCGGAAACTTTTCTGCTTACGGCTTGCAAAATGGAAAGGGATTCATTATTATAATAACTGTGTTAGCACTCCCCTATGATGAGTGCTAACAAACGACAAATAACGACATCAGATTGAGGAGGGTGTTTCACGTGTTGAAACCACTGGGCGATCGAATCATCATCGAATTGATCGAAGCTGAAGAAACGACTTCGAGCGGAATCGTACTTCCTGACTCCGCGAAAGAAAAGCCTCAAGAAGGCAAGGTAGTCGCAGTCGGCACCGGCCGTTACCTCGACAACGGCACGAAAGTCGATCTCGAAGTAAAAGAAGGCGACCGGATCATCTTCTCAAAATATGCCGGCACTGAAGTGAAATACGGCGGGGAAGAATACCTCATTCTCCGTGAAAACGACGTACTGGCCATCCTCGGCTAAGCCAGGCTTGGATGAAACTCTTAAATAAACAAGAACGATTTCAGGAGGGACTTATCTGATGGCAAAGGAAATCAAATTCAACGAAGATGCGCGCAGCCTGATGCTCAAAGGCGTCGACAAACTGGCTGACGCAGTGAAAGTCACACTCGGGCCTAAAGGCCGCAACGTAGTACTTGAAAAGAAATTCGGCTCGCCGCTTATCACAAACGACGGCGTGACGATTGCAAAAGAAATCGAACTCGAAGATCCGTATGAAAACATGGGCGCAAAGCTCGTCTCCGAAGTCGCTTCGAAGACGAACGACATCGCAGGTGACGGTACGACAACTGCAACGGTCCTCGCTCAGGCGATGATCCGCGAAGGGCTCAAGAACGTCACGGCTGGTGCAAACCCTGTCGGCATCCGCAAGGGTATCGAAAAAGCGGTTGAGACGGCTGTTGTGGAACTCAAGAACATCTCCACTGAAATCGAAGGCAAAGAATCTATCGCACAGGTTGCAGCGATTTCTTCCGGCGACGATGAAGTCGGCGAACTCATCGCTGAAGCGATGGAGCGTGTCGGCAACGACGGCGTCATCACGATCGAAGAATCCAAAGGCTTCACGACTGAACTCGACGTTGTTGAAGGGATGCAGTTCGACCGCGGTTACGCGTCTCCTTACATGATCTCCGACTCTGACAAGATGGAAGCGGTTCTCGAGAACCCTTACATCCTGATCACGGACAAGAAGATCTCGAACATCCAGGAAATCCTGCCTGTTCTTGAGCAAGTTGTCCAGCAGGGCAAGCCGCTTCTTCTCATCTCCGAAGACGTGGAAGGCGAAGCACTTGCAACACTCGTCGTCAACAAGCTCCGCGGCACGTTCAACGCAGTCGCAGTCAAGGCGCCTGGCTTCGGCGACCGCCGCAAGGCAATGCTCGAAGACATCGCGATCCTCACAGGCGGCCAAGTGATCACAGAAGACCTCGGACTCGACCTGAAGTCTGCTGACGTGACTCAGCTCGGCCGCGCGGTGAAAGTCGTCGTCACAAAAGACAACACGACAATCGTCGAGGGTGCAGGCGAAGCTGCGAACATCGAAGCTCGCGTGAACCAGATCCGCGCGCAACTCGAAGAAACCACTTCCGAGTTCGACAAGGAGAAGCTCCAGGAGCGCCTTGCAAAGCTCGCAGGCGGCGTAGCTGTCATCAAAGTTGGCGCAGCGACCGAAACAGAACTGAAAGAGCGCAAGCTCCGCATCGAAGACGCCCTGAACGCGACTCGCGCAGCGGTCGAAGAAGGCATCGTCTCCGGCGGCGGTACCGCACTCGTCAACGTCTACAACAAAGTGGCTGAGCTCCAGGAAGGCGCTGAAGGCGACGTGGCAACAGGCGTCAAGATCGTCCTCCGCGCGCTTGAAGAGCCGGTCCGCCAGATCGCGAACAACGCAGGCCTCGAAGGCTCCATCGTCGTTGACCGCCTGAAGCGCGAAGAAGTCGGCACAGGCTTCAACGCAGCAGACGGCACATGGGTCAACATGACCGATGCAGGCATCGTCGACCCGACGAAGGTGACGCGTTCCGCACTCCAGAACGCTGCATCCGTCGCGGCCCTCTTCCTCACAACGGAAGCAGTCGTCGCAGACATCCCGGAACCGCCAGCAGCAGGCGGCGGCATGCCTGACATGGGCGGCATGGGCGGCATGATGTAAGATCGCCCTCTAAACATTGATATAGCTGTTAAGAAAAAGGTCTTTCATCAGTTCACTGAACTGGTGAGAGGCCTTTCTCATTGGTTTAGGGATTAATCAATTCTTTCCATCCTATTTCTTTCGTCCAGCCAGGTTTGAACTAGAAAAGGCGCAATCTATCTGTTTTCTAACTTTTTAGTTTAAGGTTATGCTAGGGTTAAAGGAGTGGAAGTGAAGTTTTTTAAAAACCGCTTAAATTAATGAGAGCTTTCAAAAAGACATGAGGGGGAGAAAAACATGTATCCAAACATCCTTAGGCATCCGGGACCAACACCCATACCTAAAAAAGTAGAACTGGCAATGGCACAGGACATGATCAGCCACCGTTCAGCGGAATTTGTGAAGCTTTACCGGGAAACGACGGAACGCGTGAAGCCGGTTTTTGGAACAAAGCAGGATATTCTGCTTCTGCCTTCAGGCGGGACAGCAGCAATGGAAGCCGCTGTGGCCAATATTACTTCTCCGGGTGATGAAGTGGTTGTCGTCACGGTTGGAGCTTTTGGAGATTACTTCGTTTCAATTTGTGAAAAGTATGGACTCAACGTACATAAGCTTCAAAAAAAGTGGGGGGAAGCTTGTACGAAGGAAGAGTTGGCGGACTTTTTAAAACCGTTATCCAATATTAAGGCAGTCTTTGCTACGTATAACGAAACGTCAACAGGAGTACTGAACCCTGTCGAACAACTGGGAGAAGCAGTGCGCGAGCATTCGGACGCTCTCTTTATCGTCGATGGTGTAAGCGCAATCGGAGGGGCTCCTGCTGAAATGGACAAATGGGGCATTGATATTTTAGTGACAGGTTCACAAAAGGCGATGATGCTTCCGCCAGGGCTTGCACTTTTGGCAGTCAGCGACAAGGCTTGGAAAGTGATCGAGTCGAATGATTCTTCGGCTTATTATTTAAGTCTTTTAAGTTACCGGGAGTGGAATGAAAAAGGGATGACCCCGAATACTCCTGCAGTTTCTCTGATTATGGGTCTTTCAGCAGTGTGCGATTTGATCGATGAAGAAGGCGGATTTTCGAAAACCGTTGAGCGACATGAAGTGATGAAAAATATGGTGCGAAAATCGATGAATGCACTGTCAATCGACTTGTTGACAGCTGATGAATATGCATCACCGACCATCACGGCAATCCGAACTCCTGAGGGACTTGATCTTGGAAGCTATATTTCTCATTTAAAGAAAAAGTATCACCTCGACTTTGCCGGAGGTCTTGGCCCTCTTCAGGGGAAAATCTTCAGGTTTGGGCATATGGGATATTGTTTCCCGAGTGATATCCTCGAAGCAGTATCTCTGATGGAAGCGGGATTACAAGACTTTTCATATCCATTTGAACCTGGGGCCGGAGTGAAAGCAGCACAAGAGGTTTACCTATCTTCGTTAAGAAAGTCATAAGCGATGGCGTATTGGCTTTTGAGAAATCGTACAGGGCATCATGGTCTGCTGTGGAAGACAAAGTGAAAGAAGTCAGCCATGGAAAATGGCTGACCTCTTTTTACTTGGTGTTTTATATCTTGATATCGATTTTCGCATTTTCCTTCAACTTTTCAACTTGCTGAACGAGTTGTTCCTGCTGTTTTTGCTGTTGAAGGGATTGTTCGATTTGTGGTTTCATCTCTTCTAGTTTTGGTACTTCCTGATTCGCAGCCTTGCCTTGTTCCGCATATTGATCGTAGGTTGTTTGAATTTCTTCATCGGTGATTTCATCTACCGGCACTTCTTTTTCCATGTACTGTTGAAGTTGAATGTCTTCGGATATTTGTGCTTCAAGTGATTTCATATCCATTCCGGATTGTTTAAGAGCTGCTTCGAATTCTTCTTCAGTTTTAAATTGTCCTTTTACTTCGTCCAGTTTCTTATTGATGTCTGACTCTGAAGCCTGATAGCCTTTTTTATCGGCCTCCTGAAGAAGAAGAGTTTGTCCGACCAAGCCATCAAGGGTTTGTTTCTTTACTTGCTCTGCAGCTTCCTTTGAAGTGGGGTCTTGTCCCATTTGCTGCATTTGACCCTGTGAAGAGGCTAAAGCGTTATTGTATTGGCTGCCGAGAATTTCTTCATCATTCACGACGGCAACGGTTTTCTTATCATCGATTTGCTGTTCTTCCAGTTTCTTTTGCATGTCTTCCATTTGCTTCTGCTGATCGGCTTCCGCTGTTACTGCTTTATCATCATTTTTCACTTTATTACTTTCTTCATTACCTCCGCATGCCGCTAAAACAACAGCCAAAAAGCTGGTCATTAATATAGACATTATTTTTTTCATGAATAACGATCCCCTTCCTCAGACAAGAAGTCTATCCTGGCATTATAATGCATCGCTAATGGAAAAAAAGCGTTTTGAGCCATTCTTAATCGGATTGTAAATGGACTGAAATGCATTTTAATATCTGTAATGATGACTGTTTCTAATCCACTAAGGGATTCTCAGTGGTTTTAACGGCTATTGGGAAGCCTTTTTTCATTAGATTGTTCTGTTATAATCGGATAAGGAAAGAAGTTAGAAGAGTTTGATATTACTTGTAAGACAACCCAGTCTGGGGTGTGTGGTCAGTTCCTGCATAAGGGGGAGAGCGAAATGGAAACCGTATATTTTGCAGGGGGATGTTTATGGGGAGTACAAGCTTTTATAAAGACCCTGCCCGGAGTTCAGTTTACAGAAGCGGGAAGGGCCAATGGAGCATCTGACACAACTGATGGCGACTATGATGGTTATGCCGAATGTGTCAAAACAGGATTTGATCCGGCAGTGGTCACCATTAGGGAATTGATGGGGTATTTCTTTGAAATCATTGATCCGTACAGCTTGAATAAACAGGGACAGGATGTCGGGGAGAAATACAGAACCGGCGTCTATAGTGAAAAGGAAGAACACTTAAAAGAAGCGAAGACATATCTTCGTTCGAGAAGTGATGATGAACAGATTGTAGTTGAAGTATTGCCTCTAACAAACTATGTGAGGAGCGCAGAAGAACATCAGGATCGCTTAGCCAGATATCCGAACGATTATTGTCATCTCCCGGAAGAATTATTAAATAAATATAGGTGATGTACGCCCAAGGCCTCTTAACCATTCGCTATATGGTGAGAGGCCTTTTCCCATGGTCTAGGTTTCTGTCCTTTAGAGTCGTCTGTATTCTGGTCCGTGCCTATTTTAAATAGGTTCAGACGTTTTTTCTTTGGAACAATCAATAAAAAAGATGGTAAAATTCGTTAGTTCATTATATATTTTTTACTATAGAGTCCTGAAATCATTACATGGATATTTTCCGTTCAATACACTTCTAAATGATCTCTGATGCTGTCACAGCGGCGTTATATGTGACCCAATAAGGGAGCTACATCAGGCAATACGTGCCCTGCAGCTTGGCCAAGCAATCCTCACTAATTAAACGCTAAAGGCGTTAATGTGTTGAAACAAAAACATTGCTTACACCGAGGAGACAAGGATGAACACAAAACAGATCACCCAGTTGCTTGATACGCATCAATATCAGGATGCCTTAAAGCTATTTACCGAAGCCTTCCAAAAGCCGGAGCCGGTCAAGCTTTCTGCAATCCGGGAGTTCCTGGATCAGCCCGAGGAAACGATCCAGGAGATTCTGACCATCATGGACGCCGCATTGATGAGCCGCTGGGGCAGAATTGTTGCCCGATACAGTCACAGGAAGCTGAAGACGCCGAACACACTGATCTGGTATTGCCAGGAATTGATCGATGAAAACAAGCTGATTGAAGCTGAAGAGCTTCTAAAGAAGCTGGAGAAGAGTGATCTGCCTGCCAAAACAGCAGAAAAACTGTATTTCAACATGGCCGACCTTCTGATTCGGATGCGCCGATTCAACGAGGGATGTCAATACCTGGAGAAATGCGCTGAAGTGACAACAGAATCAATGGCGATCAGGGAGTCTTATTATTATCTCTACCGGGGTGAATGGGCGGAAGCGGTGCAGCTTCTGGAGGATGGAAAACAGGACGAGAAAAACGGTGAGATTGCTTATGCGGTTCTCGCGCAGCATTACAGTTTGCGTGGAGATTACGGGAAAGCGGAACTGGCCGTTAACGAAGGCCTGAACGAGTATCCGTACTGTCCAAAGCTGCTGGCGGAAAAAATCAGGATTCTATACGCGCAAAAACATTGGCCAGGAATGCGGGAAACCATTGCCGTGCTCAATAAGATCTCCCCGTTTCATGACTACCGCAAGCTGTTCGGGTTTTACGAAGCGGTCAGCTTATATATAGAACAAAGTTGGAGGGAACTCGAGCATTTTCTCTCAGCTCATCCTGAACTCCGGCAGGACACACTCTTTAAGAGGTTCAGCAGCAGTAAAGCACATCATGCGAAACAACTGTCCTACAGGCCAGTTGTCCAAAATTACAACTACTGTCTGCCGGCCAGTGCTGAAATGCTCCTCAGCATGTTTTCAGCAGAAATCACCCAGGATGAAATAGCCGAAGCGATTTTTGAAAATAACGGTTCCCAGGTGTCCAAAGTGATCAGCTTCTTCAGGGAGACAGGATACCACAGCGTCCTTTTCCACGGGAATGAAGAACGCTATAAGAAGCTGATCGATCTTGGGGCGGGGGTTCTGATTACGATTGATTATCCGATTGAATCACACGTCCAGGTGCTTACCGGATATGATGATCATCTTGAAGTGTTCACCGTGCAGGATCCGAATTTCCGCGAGGTCCATACCGTGGATTATGAGGAGTTGGACAAGGAATTCGGAAATAACCATGCATTGTCGTTGGCGGTTCTGCCGGTCAGTGAGAAGGACAAACTTGAATTCCTGGATGAAAGCGAGCATGAGATTGCCGGCAGGATGCTGCTTCTAACAGAAAACTGTGACCAGCCGCTGAGCTTGGAAGACACTGAATTCCTCAGGGTTCATATGGAACATCCGATTGTGGCGATCTATAGCGCAAAATACCTTTCCCGCATGACTGATAAAAACATGCTGGACGGCATGATTCAGGTACTGAAACAGACGCTTTCTGATTCTGTCTACCGTGATCTGGTTACAGCATTGGCGTATGTCCAGGCAAATGAGGGGGATCTGGCGAGAAACGTGCTTGAGGGCATGACAGGCGGCTCCCGTATTTCAACCTATTGGTATCTGTTGGGAAGGCTTAGCGCCGATAAAGGGGAGTTTCAGCAAGCTGCGGGAGAGTTCCGCAGGGCGGCCGAGTTGGAACCGGATGATTCCAGTCTTTGGTCATACCAGGCGATTTCTGTTTCCCATTCCGGGGATTTATCTGAAGGGCTGCGGCTATCTGAAATTGCGCTTGATATCAATGGCTCTGACGACTTTGCGATTGTCAATCACGGCATGATCCTGTTTAATGCGGGGCGGCATGAGGAAGCCAGGGAGTACTTTACAAAAGCCCTCCGCATCAAAAAGAACAGCGCCCATATCTGGTATGAAAGAGCCTGCTGCGATCTGGGGCTAGAAAGGTATCATCAAGCGGCAAGGGGCTTTTCAGTCGCGATTTCCCTGGAACCGGCCAATCCTCAGCCTTATCGGGACCTCGCTCTCATTTATGAACTGGTTCATGAAGATGCCGGAGCGGGTGAAGCAACGCTTAGGAAAGGTCTGGAAGCCACAGGAAACGCTTATCTGCTGCTTGTAGAGATGGGGGAACTTGGCGAACGTTCAAAGAACCTTGAAATGGCCCGATCGTATTACACAAAAGCGACGGAGAAGGAGCCTGAGAACCCGGAAGCATGGCTGAGCCTGGCGAACCTGATCAAAGAAGAAGGAAACCTCGATGAATTCTTTATGACCATGAACGGACTGAAGGAACGGTTCGGCGGCAGTCATGATTTCCTGATTAATGGAGGGAACTTGATCTGTGAAGCTGCCGGCCAGTCGGAGGACCCGGGCACATACATGGAGGAGGGGCTTGCCTTCATTGAAGAAGGCATCCGGATGACCGGACCAAGCCTCCATGAAGCGCTCGAGCTCTATACCGGACTGATCCGGGATTCACTTTCTTACAGGAGAGGGATCAAATTTCTTGAAGATGAGCGCAACGGTAAAGAGGATGATCGCCTGTTCCTCTTCCATGCGGGCGTCCTTTATGGGGATAGCGGCCATTACGGAAAGGCAAAAAAGTATTTGGAAGAGGCACTGGAACGTAAAGAGGAGATTCAGACATTGTCCAGGCTGGGAGATGTCCATTTCAAGATGGAAGACAATAAACAGGCCATCCTCTACTATAAACGGGTTCTAAAGCTGGATCCTTCCAATGAGCAGGCTTTCCTGGACCTTGCTTCCGTTTCGAACAAAACGGGGAATCAGCATGAAGAGCTTCATTATTTATTGGAAGCATTTAAGGTCAATCCGTATGCCATCCCGGTGGAAATGGCTGCCGGCCTGATGGATCAGCAACAGCTTCGGAAGTTTGTAAGCGACATCCAAGGTCTGGATAAGGAAACGTTTGATGAAGCCTTCCTGTACGATAGCATGGCAACCATTTATGGGAAGCTTGGCCAATTGGACCGGGAGGAAGAGTATCTGGCCAAAGCATTGGAAGCTTCACCGGAAATGCCCCACCTGCTTCATCAGCAGGCCAAGTTCCTGTTCAGGAAAGGAGAACAAAAGCAGGCCCGGAAGCTTCTGCTGCAGCTGATAGAAAATCATGCTGACGAACAGGAATTCTATGAAACGCTTATTGAATTCTTCCACGGGAAATCATTGGGCAAGCTAAAAAACCAGCTTGGGGCACTGAAGCTCCCAGCACAGGAAATCAGCACGGCCTTGATGTACAGCGCCGCTGCTCTGGAAAAAGTGGTCGTTCCTTTGCTGGCCGAGCAGAACGAGAAACAAGGGGTTTTCAAAAAGTGGATCGGAGCTGCACAAACCACCCTGCAGTTGGGCGTCTTAATCGACCTTTATGAAACTGCCATCCAAAAGGACAGGGAGAATATCCAGGCCGCAGTTTGGTTCGCGGACTTTTACATGGCTGCCTTCCTTGTCGGGGATGCAATCAAAACCCTGGAAACTGCCCTTTCTCATCACTGGGATGACGACCTTGCCTATAAACTTGTTTTGTTGTATATCCATGAGCAGGAGACATTCAGTGAGAAGAAGCGGGAGCGGCATCTGTTGAAGGCGCAGTCTCTATTGGATCAGCTGCAAAGCCGTCAAAAAGAACCGGAATATTTATTCCAACTTGGGTTCTCCCTGTTCCTGCAGGGAGACTATCCGAAAGCTGAAGACGCCTATCAGGAATGCTTAAAACTCGATCCGGCGACCGAGAATGCATACTTCTTTCTGGGTAAAATATATTCGGAAATGGAGCAATATCCAAAAGCAGAGCAGACCATGAAGAAAGCGATCGAGCAGGCGCCGGAAGATCCCGATGCCTGGAATGAGCTTGGAATCATTTACCGGATGCAGGACAAGACGCATGAAGCGCTTCACTGCATCGAGCATGCCACTACCCTTCATCCGGATGATCTGTTCTTCCAATACAATCGGGCGTGCTATCTATCATTGCTCGGACGTTACGAAGAGTCATCCGGGCAACTGGAAAGAGTGTTCAAACTGGACGAAGAAGAAATATTCTTGGAATTGTCGGTTGACGATGAAGATCTTGAACCATTGAAGCAAGCCGGGCATTTTCCTCTCGTAAGGGAAGGGTGAAGTAAAAGGCCTCTCAACCATTTGCTGAATGGTGAGAGGCCTTTTTCCGTGGGTCTATTAAACCGACAATTGATCTGGGAAAAACGCTGTCCGGCCTTTTTCCCGTTTATCCAGCATGATCTGTTCCTGCTGGATGCCCTGTGCCCGCAAGACGTCAATGTTTTGTGAAAGGAACTCATCGCTGCCGACAATATAGAAGAGCCCATCCTGGTCGGCTGCCAGCTTCTTGACTTCTTCATAGTAGTTTTCACGCCGGTCAACGAACTGTGCCGTGAACTTTTTATCTGGTGCAGATTCAAAGACATCCGTGAATAAGAAGTCCTTTGTTGAATCGATGTTGAGGGAATGGATCCGGCTGACGTTGTCAGCTCGCTCGAGGTATTCAAGCACAAGCGGTCTGAAGGTGGCCAGGCCTACACCGGATGACAGCAGGTAAACGTTTTTGTTTTCCCGTTTGAGCGGAACATTCGAATACGTCTTAAACAAGGCGACTTCATCGCCGGCTTTGAGGTTTCTCAGAATTGATTTGTACTCTGAGCATTGCTCCCGGATGCGTGTAGTAATCCCGAGTGACTCTTCGTGCGGCAACGTGGAGATGGACATGTGGCGAACGAGGCTTTTGTTCGGCTTGTCACCGGCATTGAAGCCCTTCAGCCCGAGGTGGGTGTGGGAACCTTCTTCCCACGTAAAGCCTTCCGGGAGGTCGAGCATATAGGTTTTGACCTCGGGTGTTTCATCAATGATCCGGTTGATTTTGGTCCAGTATATTTGCACGGTTTTTTCCCCTTTAACTGTGGTCTGCATCGCTACTGCTACTATACATCAGTTGATAACTATTCTCAATTATTGAACCGCAGAAATAGAGAAAGGGTAAGTGGGAAAAATCCCTCGGCAACCGGGAGCGGTCGCAGAGGGATAGTTATGACTCCAAACACAAAATAATGATCCGGTACGGCGTGGTCTGGGCGGGGATACCTCGGGTCGTGGGCCCATACGATACGATTAAGTCCCGGCCTCCCGGGTATCTTGTAAAGAGCTGACCATTCGTCAATAAGAGTTGAGTGTATTGAGACAAATTCAGTTTTAATTCTCCATCGCTGCTAAGCAGCTGATCGTCGAAGTGATCGACTTTTATATTCTGATCCGGCTGCTCTCTGACCATGACAATCGCTTGATATTGGGGAGGGTAGATCAGAATCACCGGCAGGTCTCCATTAAAATAGCCGGTTACGCGGTCTCCCACACGAATGATTTCATGGTCCACGAAGTAAGTGGAGGGGGAGACTATGAAATTCACGATCGTACCCATTTCATTTTCCAGTGTAAATAATTTATTGCACCCTTCACTGAAGCCGGGATTAAAATCACTGATCACCGTGACCGTTCCTTGAAAGGAATGAAAGTTAGTCATTTGACGCTCCTTAACCGATTATTGATGATCGTTCAGGTGCAAAAATTCACTGACGGCATTTACATACGGATCTTTAGGAAAGTCCTTATAGAACTGGCTGGCGAGCCGGACAGGGTCCCCAAAAAAGTAGCGTTCGTATTGCGTTTCCCTCGTTCCGAACGAACTCATCGTCAAATCCCAGGCCAGCCGGAAGACTTTGACCCGATCTTCTGCTGACTTGGTCGCCCCCTGAAGGTACAGATCAAGATCCTTTCTGATACTCGACTGAAACGCGTTTTCGGTCGGCAACGTAATCATTCCGCTGGCCCCCATGATCTGGACGATCTCTGTGAAGCGGGGATACAATTTGGGGAAGATCACACCGGCCGCATTCAATGGGATCACATCGGGGCGCATGACCCCAAATTCATCCAGGGAAGCGTGGTTTTCCGCTTTCTCCCGCAGCGCCCTCATCGTTTCCAGACCAATCATGATTTCAGTTATTTTTTCCTGGATATGCTGATAATCATTAACCTTGATGGTTTCGACCAGTAATTGTGCCACGCCTAAGATGAACTCCGTTTTGACAATCTGCCTCGTGATGACCTGATGTTTGGCAAACGCATGGAAAGAACTTTTTACAATAAACTCTTCAGCCACTTCGCCGTTGTTATAATAGAACACTCGATCCCAAGGAACCAATACATTGTCGAACACGACGATGGAATCGATTTCCTCAAATCGCGAACTTAGGGGGTGGTCGAAACGGGAGGAGCCTCCAATGAATGTGTCGCGGCAAATGAACCGTAACCCCTTTGTATTAGAGGGGATCGAGAACGCAAAAGCCTCGTCTTCATTAAATAAAAATCGGCCCACACTGAAAACCAATACTTCGTCGGTCAGTCCGCCTTGTGTAGCAAGGAGGCGTGCCCCTTTCACAACTATCCCATTATCCTTAACATCTACAACCTTTAATGCGATGGGTTCTTTGCTGTTTTCAATATAGATCTGGGAGCGGTTGACCTGTGGGCTGATAAACGTATGAGTGAACGACAAATCCTTTTCCCTGGCGGTTTTATAAAAAGCGGTCAGGTTTTGCGGGAAGCAATTTTCCTTGCCCTCAAGAAAGCTGGCGGAAGAAGCAAAACTCATTAATACCGTGTTCAGGTAATCAGGGCTTCTGCCCATCATTCCGGACGTTTGCTTTGCCCACAGTTCCATCGCTTTCCGGCGTTTGATCAAATCCTCAATGCTTTTTGGCTGCATGTACGACAGCCCGATCCGATTTCCGGTGTCAGGTGACGGGAACGTCATGTCACTTTTGTGATTCGGGTTTATCTGAAAATCGTACAGAGCCGCTTTTTCCTGAAGTATCCCATTAAAGGCAGGATGTTCAGAGATAACCCCTTCAACTTTTTTGCCATCCAGCCACACTTCGTTCTTCAACTGATTGATCCGTTTCAGGTATTCAGTTCCGCCAATAGCCCCCACAAGTTCACTCCCATCTGTCATTTAAAGTTATGTAAGAAGCATTTGGGATGTGCGAAGCGGGAAACGCTTGATCGCCTGTTCTCATGGTATGCAGCCGTTCTTTGGGTTTATAACGGGCGTTGGGGAATCATGAAAAACCACGATTGAGAGATTTGAACTATTTGAATGTGGTCGTGTATTGTTAAACTAAAGGTAGGAACTCCGGGAATCGGCCGGATCTTACATCATACATAAGAGATAAATGGGGATTAAAAATGTTTAGGATTCTAAAAATCGCCGGCGCTTTTGTCGGCGTCATTGTGGGTGCAGGCTTTGCATCCGGACAAGAAATATTGCAGTACTTCACCAGTTTCGGTCTGAAGGGGATTTTGGGAGCGGTTCTGGCAACCGCGCTGTTTGCTTATCTTGGGATGACCCTGGCGAATATCGGGAGCCGTCTGAACGCAAAATCCCATAAAAACGCCATCTATGAAATCAGCGGACGCTACCTTGGCGTGATTGTGGATGCCATCATCATCTTCACTCTGTTCGGTGTCGGTGTCGTCATGATTGCTGGAGCGGGATCCACGCTCAACCAGCAGTTTGGCCTGCCTGTTTTTGTCGGCAGTCTGCTGATGACCGTCCTTGTGACGCTTGCCATGATGCTGAAGGTGGATAAAGTGATCGGCGTCATCGCGAGCATCACACCGTTTCTCCTGATTTTCATCGGCATCATTTCGGTGTATAGCCTGAGTACGATGGATACTTCGTTCGCCTCGCTCAACCCGGTTACGGAAAACCTGGAAAAATCGTTTCCGAACTGGTTCATCTCTGCCATCAACTATGTATCCTTTAACATCGCGGTCGGGGCTGGGATGGCGCTGCTGACAGGGGGATCTGAAAAGAGTGCTCGTGTCGCAGGGATCGGCGGCCTGCTCGGAGGGCTTGCCATCGGAATCATGATCATTCTTGGCCATCTGGCGATTTTCGCCAGGATCGAAACAGTGGCATCCTATGACCTTCCTTTACTGAAAATTGTAGAGGACATTTCACCGGTCCTTGCAATCCTGATGGCCATCGTCCTTTTCGGCATGATTTTCAACACGGCGCTGGGCATGTTCTACGGGTTTGTCGCCAGATTTTTCGAGATGGAGACAAAGAAAGCCCATATTGCGACTATCATCACACTGGCGATCGGTTTTGTCTTAAGCTTTGTCGGCTTCACGACTTTGGTTTCCAAGTTCTATTCCCTGATCGGGTATCTGGGGCTGTTCCTGATCTTCGCCCTGATCTATGCACCGTTCAAGCTGAAGCGGGAAGGGAAATAAAATCATTAAAAAACCTCCTCGGCTGTTGAGGAGGTTTTTTGGTGTTTACGCCTGCCGTTTCGGCATGTTGCGAAGAACGTTGAATCCGAAGCAGAATATCCCGATCAGTGTTGCCAGGCCGCCAAATGTTGCGATCGGGAAGAAGATTGGATGCACGCCCAGAATGGCCAGGGCAATGGCAATCATCATGACCGGCAAACCGATATTATGGAGCCAGAAATGGTATTTCGCCAAAGCATTATTTTCAAGGTTCGGGTATAGGTGATAAATGATGCCGATCAGTGCAAGGGACATCCAGCCCAATAAGTTCACGTGAACGTGGACGGAGGTCAGGGCAAAGACATGGGTGAATGACATATAAAGTCCAAAGGAAATCCCGATCATGAAGTAGACAACAGAGATTTTAAGGAAGGTCGTTCCCAACGATATCCTCCTTTCCAGCAGACTTTAGGCCGACAAGGAGACGGGGATTCCGTCTTTTGTCTTAGGTCACTCTATGTGTACCAGATGCGGAATATGACATAAGGCGACATTCATCGTGTCAGGCAGATTCCTCGTTTGCCGGACTTGTCCTGTCTCTTCTTGTAAGATAGGGGATGGTGGAAATCCTGACAGAAGGACGTGAATAATGTGAATGAATCAGTTGTGGTGATCACAGGTGCCGGAAGCGGGCTCGGGGCTTCCCTGGCCAGAAGGTACTCGGATGCCGGAAGCCATGTGTGCCTGCTTGGCCGGACAAGATCAAAGCTGGAGCGGACAGCGGGTGAACTGACAGGCAACTATACGATCCATGATGTGGACGTATCTTCAAAAGAAGAGGTCGACCGGGTATTCCGTGATATCGCAGAAACCTGCGGCCCTGTCGATCTGCTGATTAACAATGCCGGTATCGGCGTTTTCGACCTTGCAGAAAACCTGGATGAATCCGCCGTCCATCAGATGATCGACATTAACCTGAAAGGGACAATCTTTTGTTCCCAGGCGGTTTTGCCGGGGATGAAAAAAAGGGATCAGGGCATGATCGCCAATATCGTCTCGACTGCCGGCCTTGACGGGAAAGCGACTGAAACCGTTTATTCCGCGAGCAAGTTCGGTGTCCGGGGCTTTACGGAAAGTCTGCATCTGGAATTGGCGGAAAGCCGTGTACGAATTTTTGCAGCCTATATGGGCGGGATGAAGTCGGAGTTCTGGGACGGCATCTATACAAAGGAGCAAATTTCAAACCTCATGGACACGGATGATGTCGCAGACATCATCATCGGGAACATCAAGGCCCGCAGAAACCTGAATGTAAAGGAAATCGTGATCAAAAACAGTCTCTGATGCTGAAGCCTTTGGAATAAGCCCCCCTTGCCAACACTTCACAGTTGGCAAGGGGGGCTTGCTGTTGTTCATTTTTTGATGTCCATTCTTGCAGCTTCGGTTCGAATAAAAGAGAATACTGCAACTAGTTAATAGAATCATTTGAATATTGTTTTAAATATGATAATCTGGAGGCAGCGATGTCCGGATACCGGTCATCAGCACACCAATTAGGGGGCGTTCGTTTGAAAGCAGTAACGGAAGCAGTCAGCAGTATCGGAAAAGAATTGGATCTGACAGTAACCGCTGCGGTAGTGAACAAGCCGAACGAAGATTACCAACTGGAAGAACTGAAGCTCGGAAAATTGTATCCCGATGAAGTGCTCGTCAAACTCGTTGCAACCGGCATGTGCCATTCAGATGAGGCATTGCGTGTAGGTGATGCGGAAGTACCGTTGCCTATGGTGTTGGGTCATGAAGGCGCAGGGATCATCGAGGAGGTCGGCAGTGCCGTAAAAGGGTTTAAGCCAGGTGACCAAGTGATCATGGCCTACAATTACTGCGGAACCTGCCCGAACTGCCGGACAGGCCATGTGTCTTCCTGCAAGGAATGGGTCAACCTGAACATGTCAGGTGCCCGCGCCGACGGCACGTATACGTTCTACAAAGAAGACGGGACACCGGTTTCGAACTTCTTCTTCCAAAGCTCGTTCTCCACACATACCATCACGAACGCCAACAACCTGATTAAAGTGTCGGATGACACGGATCTTCGTCTGGTCGGTCCGCTCGGCTGCGGCCTGCTGACGGGCTTCGGAACAGTCGTCAACGGCCTGAAGCCGGAGACTTCTTCATCCATTGCCGTGTTCGGAACGGGAGCGGTCGGTATCGGTACCCTCCTGGCCGGAAAGATCGAAGGCTGTTCGACCGTCATTGCGATCGACATCCATGATTCCCGGCTGGAGCTGGCAAAAGAACTGGGTGCCACTCATACGATCAATAGCCGGACGGAAAACCTTGCGGAGCGGATTGCAGAAATCACTGGCGGTAATGGAGTGGACTACTCCGTCGATACGACGGGCGTAACTGCCGTCATGAAAGCGGCGATCGATGTGCTTGCGATTGGCGGTGTTACGGCTCCTGTCGCCGTGACACCGAATTCCGTGGAACTCAATACGTTCATGGACCTTGTACTGGGCAACCGGAAACTGGTCGGCATCCTGATGGGCGATGCCGTGCCACAGCTTGCTGTGCCTAAATTGATCGAGTATCACAAAGAAGGCAAGTTCCCGTATGAAAAGCTCATGAAGTTTTATAAGTTCAGCGAAATCAACCAAGCCACAGCTGATTCCAACAGCGGCGAGACGATCAAGCCGGTGCTGATCATTGATGAAAACTACCGGAAGGATCAGCCGCTGGTATAAGGGATTTTTGAGTGCTGAATAGGACAAGACCCCCTCTCAACTGAGTTCAGTTGAAGAGGAGGTCTTGATGAAGTGCGGGTTTTATGGGTTCGTCGACCAGAGGCCGGCATGTTTCAGGACGACACGAGGGTGCAGTTTCAGCTGGGCCACCATCAGATCGGCCAGGTCTTCAGGCTGCATGACTTTTTCCGGGTTGCCGTCAGTCAGGTTCAGCTCGACCGCCATGTCCGTGGCGACCGTGCTCGGTGTAAGAGTCGTCACACGGATGTTTTTCTTGCGGACTTCGAGCATCAGAGACTCGCTCATGCCGATGACGGCAGCTTTGGAAGCTGAATAGGCGCTTGTCAACGGCGCACCCTTCTGGCCGGCGGTGGAGGAGATGTTGATGATGTCGCCGGTGTTCCGCTCCAGCATTTCAGGGAGTACGGCGCGCGTGGTGTAGTAGACGCCTTTCACATTGACGTCGATGATCTTGGTCCATTCCTCGGGTGTCAGATCCATGAATCCGCCGAACTTCGAAATGCCGGCGTTGTTGACGAGGATATCGATCGGGCCGAGTTCACCCCGGATTGATTCAACTGCAGCTGTAACGGATTCCAGATCCGATATGTCTGCCGCCGCAAATGCGACCTTTACATCGTATTCTTTCAGCTCTTCTGCTACATTCTGAAGGTTTTCGGGAGTGCGGCCGACAAGACCGACATGGATGCCTTCTTTTGCGAAAGCGATGGCGGTTGCACGGCCGATTCCGCGGCCTGCACCGGTGATGAGTGCCACTTTACCTGAGATGGTTTGCATAGGTGTTGCTCCTCTCCAAATGTGATGCGAACAAACTAAAGTGTACGATACCGGGCTTTTGTGTGGTTAGTTAAATGCCTGTCGGCAATCATTTCCCGCCAAGCGCCAGCCGCAGCCCAATCAGCGTGAACAGGCCGCCCTGAATCAGGTTCATCCTTCTGGATAGCGATGGATTCTTGCGGATCAGCACGCCGACCTTGCCGGCAAAAAGGCTGATCAGTGAAAAGATGACAAACGCCTGAATCAGGAAGACAAGGCCGAGAGTCAGCATCTGCAGCTGGACATTACCGCTCCCGCTTGCGATGAACTGTGGCAGCAGGGCAAGGAAGAACAGAGAAACTTTCGGATTCAGCAGATTCATGATCAGCCCTTTTTTGTACAGCGAGCTGTAATCCAACGCCGTCCCGCTTTCAAGTTTCAGGGTGGTGTCCTTTGCTTTAAATGACTGATAGGCCAGGTACAGCAAGTAAGCGGCGCCAGCGTACTTCACGACCGAAAAAGCGAAGGCCGAC
Organism: Bhargavaea sp. CC-171006; assembly: GCF_009761675.1. Classification (GTDB taxonomy): domain Bacteria; phylum Bacillota; class Bacilli; order Bacillales_A; family Planococcaceae; genus Bhargavaea; species Bhargavaea changchunensis. Next base: position 206,025 of record NZ_QUZH01000003.1, on the reverse strand, counting down.
TGATAAATCAGGGCAGACAAGCCGATCACCGCGGCAGCGATATGTACGAGCAGGCCCGTGCAGAGGCCAAGCGTTGTCCAGATTCCTGCCAGTTTCCCGCTGGCAATGCTCTGGGCCAATGTGAACAGGTTATCCGGCCCGGGCATGAGGGTCAGTACGACGGCGGCACCCAGAAATGAAAGAATTAGTACCAGGTCCATTCTTTGTCCTCCTGTTCATGAAATCAATAGCTTGTTGGGTTAAACGTTAGTCTCTTCTCAATTCTACGGCATTTTTAGGGAATATTGCACGACCGAATAGAAAGGGGAATGGAATATGCGTACACACTTAAAACACTTTATTAATGGGGAATGGGTGGACTCAACCGGTTCGGAAACGATTGATGTCATCAACCCGGCGACTGAAGAAGTGATCGGGCAGATCAGTAATGGAACAATAGAAGATCTCGACAAAGCAGTCGCAGCAGCCCGTGCAGCTTTCCCGGCATTTTCAAGAACAACAAAAGAAGAACGCATCGACCTGCTGAACCGGATTGCAGATGAATACGAAAAGCGGAAAGACGATATTGTTGAAGTGATTACCGAAGAATTGGGCGCACCTCTTTCAATCAGTGAAAAAGTCCATTACACGCTGGGGCTGGCACATTACCGCCAGGCAGCAAAAGAGCTGGAAACCTTTGAATTTACCGAGACACGCGGCGGTAAGGTGATCCGCAAAGAGGCGATCGGCGTATCCGGCCTGATCACACCATGGAATTTCCCGACAAACCAGGCTTCTACAAAGATTGCCAGTGCTTTTGCAGCAGGATCGACTGTCGTGTTAAAACCATCTGAGCTTACACCGTTCGCGGCCATTATTCTCGCGGAGATTTTCCAGGCGGCAGGCGTCCCGAAAGGTGTCTTTAACCTTGTAAACGGTAACGGAGAAGTGGTTGGCAATGGCATCAGTTCGCACCCTGATATCGACTTTGTATCCTTTACGGGATCGGGTCCGGTCGGCCAGAAGATCACCGAGAATGCTGCGAAACATATCAAAAAGGTTGCACTGGAGTTAGGCGGAAAATCCCCTATGGTCATCCTTGATGACTATGACACGAAGAAAGCAGCGAAAATCGCCGTTTCCGCTCTTGTGCTGAATTCCGGCCAAGTCTGCTCCGCAGCCACAAGGACGCTTGTCCCGAAATCAAAGCTCGAGGAATTCACCGAAGCGGTGAAAGAGGTATTGCCGAACTTCCCGGTTGGCGATCCGCAAAATGAAACCAACTTCATGGGTCCGCTCGTGTCCGAGAAACAATTTAACCGGGTCCAGGGGTATATCGAGAAAGGGCTGGAAGAAGGCGCGACTCTTGTCGTCGGCGGGACCGGAAAACCGGATGGGCTTGATCAGGGCTACTATGTAAAGCCGACCGTGTTTACAAATGTGAAAAATGACATGGTCATCGCCCAAGAAGAGATTTTCGGACCGGTGATGTCGATCATCACTTATGACGATCTGGATGAAGCGATCGAAATCGCCAATGATACTGTTTATGGATTAGCCGGTTATGTAGTCGGTGAAGACGAAGAAAAAGTGGAGAAAGTCGCATCCTCCATCCGTGCCGGCCTGATCACCATCAACGATGCTCCATTTGATTTCTCTGCATCATTCGGAGGCTATAAGCAATCCGGTATAGGCCGGGAATGGGGAGTCTTTGGAATCGAGGAATACCTGGAGATCAAATCTGTAGTCGGTGTTCGGGTGGGAGTTCCTTCCTAACAAGGGTTCGAGGATATCAACAAGGCGGCTTCTGATGCGGTGAACGGGATTACCATTAAACCGGTTATGATCATTGATGAAGAATACCGGAAAGAAGATCCTGTTGAATATGTTGGTTGAAGATAGCTGCATACTGGTTTTCATTAAGAATCCGGTCCGGAAGTTATTTTTCCGGACCGGATTTTCGTTTCGGGGATAAATTGTCTGTACGTTGAGTAAGACGACGTGGTTTTTGGACATGAAGAATAGTTATTCCAGTCAATGGCGATACAAGCCACAAGTATTGGTCTGTTTCAGTTGATGTAAAGAAGTGAATACTAAGGATGTAAAAGTAGACAAGGAGGAGAAGCAGATGACCATCGACTTCAAAGACCATGGAAAAGAACCGTACGTATTCAATATTGAAGACGCAACATTGGAAAATGAAAATTTCCGCACGACGATCTGGACAGGGGAAAAGCTTCAGGTGACACTGATGACGATTCCTCCTGGTGACGATATCGGATTGGAAATCCACAGGGGGATCGATCAGTTCCTGCGCGTCGAAAGCGGAAAGGGGCTGTGCCAGATGGGACCATCAAAGGAGAATCTGGATTTCGAGAAGGAAGTCAATGCGGAAGATGTCATCCTCGTTCCGGCTGACACCTGGCACAACGTGACGACCCTGGGAGACGAGCCGCTGAAAATTTACTCCATTTATGCGGGCCCTGACCATAAGCCCGGCACTGTCCATAAAACTCACGAAGACGCGGAAAATGATCCGGATGAACATTAATTGAAAAGCGTGCCGTCCTCAACCGGGGGCGGCATTCTTTGTGCAGGGCTATTTTTCTTGTAAGGGCAGGACGCTCTGAGTGCCAATTCCATATGTTTTATATGATGAAGAGAGAGAAGTAATTATCGCAACTAATGATAAAATATTGTGTATTTTGAGAAAACTATCCTGTTCAAATTAACGGCTCAGAGGTTAAAGAAGCTTGAACCTGTTCATTAAGAAGGTTTTGATGGACATGAAGATCCGGCCCTCACTCAACAGTTTGAATAATTTGTGTCATTCGGGAAAAGAATAGGTTATCGGTTGACTAAAGAGCCGGTTCATATAATAATGAGTATGTAATTAGAATTATTATAGTTAAGTAAGCAAGCTGCGATTCAGGCAATGCCGAACAACTATAAAATACATACCAACAGGAGGAATTATAAATGTCTCTTATCGGAAAAACAATTGAGCCATTCAAGGCAAACGCGTACAACGCAGGCACAGGCGAATTCATCGAGGTAACAGACGAAAACATGAAGGGCAAATGGAGCATCGTATGCTTCTACCCGGCTGACTTCACTTTCGTATGCCCGACTGAACTGAGCGACCTGCAAAAAGAATATGCGACACTGAAGGACCTTGGTGTGGAAGTTTACTCGGTTTCCTGCGATACGCACTTCACACACAAAGCTTGGCACGACCACTCCGATGCGATCAGCACTTTGGAATATATCATGATCGGTGACCCTTCCCAGAAGATCTCCCGCGGCTTCGACGTTCTCGACGAAGAAGAAGGCCTCGCACAGCGCGGCACATTCATCATCGACCCGGATGGCGTCGTACAGGCGGCTGAAATCAACGCTGACGGCATCGGCCGTGATGCAAGCACACTCGTAAACAAAATCAAAGCGGCTCAATACGTCCGCAACAACCCAGGCGAAGTATGCCCTGCGAAATGGCAGGAAGGCGAAGAAACACTGAAGCCTAGCCTTGACCTCGTAGGCAAAATTTAAGGAGCGATCACATGGCACTTGATGCACAGATCAAGCAGCAGCTTGCACAGTATCTCGAACTGATGGAAGGCGATGTCGTCCTTAAAGTCAGCGCGGGAACCGATAAAGCATCCCAGGAAATGACGGCTCTGACCGATGAGCTGACAGCCATGTCGTCCCGCATCAAAGTGGAACAGGCTGAGCTGGAACGGACACCAAGCTTCAGCGTGAACCGTCCGGGCGAAGAATCCGGCATCGTCTTTTCCGGCACGCCGCTCGGCCATGAATTCACTTCACTTGTCCTTGCGCTTCTTCAGGTAAGCGGCCGGGCGCCAAAAGTGGATGAAAAAGTGGTCAAGCAAGTGAAGAACATCAAGGATGAGCTTCATTTCGTTTCCTATATCAGCCTGACTTGCCAGAACTGTCCTGAAGTGGTCCAGGCGCTCAACACGATGAGTGTCCTGAACCCGAACATCACGCATACGATGGTCGACGGAGCGGTGTTCAAGGAAGAAGTCGAAAGCAAGAACATCATGGCTGTACCTACCGTTTACCTGAACGGCGAGCCGTTCACAAACGGACGCAAGACAATCGAGGAAATCCTCGCGGAACTCGGAAGCACTGCAGACGCTTCCGAATTCGAAGACAAAGAACCGTTTGACGTCCTCGTCGTCGGCGGGGGCCCTGCAGGCGCGAGCGCAGCAATCTACGCGGCGCGCAAGGGCATCCGTACGGGTGTCGTCGCCGAGCGTTTCGGCGGACAGATCCTGGATACGGCAGCAATCGAGAACTTCATCAGTGTGAAGCACACCGAAGGGCCGAAGCTCGCAGCAAGCCTTGAAGAGCATGTCAAGGAGTACAATGTCGACGTGATGAATCTTCAGCGAGCGAAGCGCCTCGAGAAAAAAGACCTCGTCGAGATCGAGCTGGAAAACGGAGCGGTCCTCAAGAGCAAGACCGTGATCCTCGCGACAGGCGCACGCTGGCGCAACATCGGCGTGCCGGGCGAAGCGGAATTCCGGAACAAAGGCGTGGCCTACTGCCCGCACTGTGACGGCCCGCTGTTTGAAGGCAAAGACGTCGCGGTCGTCGGCGGCGGCAACTCCGGAATCGAGGCGGCGATCGACCTCGCCGGCATCACAAACCATGTGACGGTCCTCGAGTTCGGTTCTGAGCTGAGGGCGGATTCCGTCCTCCAGGACCGCCTGTACAGCCTGCCGAACGTGACGGTCGTGAAAAACGCCCAGACGACGGAAATCACCGGTACCGATAAGGTGAACGGAATTTCCTATATCGACCGGGAAACCGGCGAAGAAAAGCATGTCGAACTGTCGGGCGTCTTTGTCCAGATCGGCCTTGTGCCGAACACGGACTGGCTCGGCGACTCAGTTGAGCGCAACAGGGCCGGCGAGATCATGGTCGACAAGCGCGGCGCAACGAATGTGCCGGGCGTGTTCGCGGCGGGAGACTGCTCGGACAGCGCGTTCAAGCAAATCATCATCTCGATGGGCGCGGGCGCAACCGCATCCTTGAGTGCGTTCGATTACATCGTCCGTAGCCAGGTCGAGACGGTCAAAGCATAATAATGAATGGGGAGCAGGTTCCTTGTGAACCTGCTCTTTTTTTGTTGGGGAAGCAAATACAAATGCTCTTGTACACTCGTTGACTCTGCCTGGACTCTCAGGTGCGTTGCCTGGACACTCGTTGACTCTGCCTGTACTCTCAGAATCGCTACTTGTACACTCGTTGTCTTTGCCTGTACTCTCAAGCCCGGTACCTGGACACTCACTGCCTCCATGCAAAATACTGTGCCATTTTTCGACACCCCTCTTCCGGAACAGACGGAATTCCGATACAGTGGAAAAAGAAGGCCGGTTTGAAACCATTTCCCGGCAAAAGCGTATTAGATAGAACACAACAGAAGAAAAGGGGGTGCCCCCGTGAATGATGAGATGAAGGAACTGCTGAAGCGCCTCGCCGGAATGGAAGAAGAGATGCGGGCGATGCGGCAGGAGCTGAAGTCATTAAAAACCGGAGAGAATCGGACAGAAAAGCCGGGGCCATATGAAATGGAGGATGCCGATGCTTTGCCGGAGGAACAGCCTGCTCCGGCTGAGGAAGATGTACCGCTGAATAATTTGGAACCGGGAATTGACGAGACGGAGCCTGTTCCGGTCATTGAAGCTGATAAGGATTCTGAAACACCCGAAGAGGAACCGGCCGTCGTGGAATCACCGGCAGATGAGCCGGAGAAGAATCCCGTACCCGCCCGCACACCAAGCCTGTCGGAGATGATGGCAAGCATCGGGCTAGGCGGTGCCAAGGACCCTGAAGCGGAAACGGAGAATACGGCGCAAGAAGAACCGGGGCCGTCCGTACCACCCGAACAACCGGAAACACCTAAAGAACCGCGAGAACCGCAAGAACCGCAAGACACCATGCCGCGCGGATCCTACGGCTGGCTTCGGCAGCCGGGGGAAGACATTCAGGAGCGGGAAGAAGCCAGACCTTCTCCGCCGCCCCCTCCGAAGCCGGTGTTCCAGGAACAGAAACCGTTTGACTTCGAGCGGCAGTTTGCCGTCTGGCTGCCGAGGGTGTTCATGGTCATCCTTCTGCTTGGGGTGCTATGGGGGCTCAAAGTCAGCTTCGACATGGGATGGATCACCGAGGGAGTCCGCGTTGTGCTTGGCTATCTAGCGTCCATCCTGCTCGGCTATCTGGGCTACCGCTCCGTCCGGGATGCACGGCGCGGATTCGGCCTGACACTATGGGGCGGAACCATTGTACTGGGAATACTGACGACGTTCGCGGCAAATCAGCTTTACGGGTTCCTGCCCCTGATTCCGGCATTCCTCATCGGCATCGCCTATATTGCGGCAGGAATCTATGCGTCGATCCGGACAAACTCGGAGACCCTGACGGTGTTCACGGCGATTGCAGGTTTCCTCCTGCCGTTCCTCCTGGAGGGGGAGGGGGCGTCCGCGGTCATGTTCTGCGGCTATGTCCTGATCCTGTTTTTGTCGCTGTTTTACGTGTCAATCAGAAGCCGTCACCGGGTGACGTTCTATGCCCTGTTCCTTTTGTTTAATGTGACGCTTTATATGTATCTTCTGTTGGACGGTGCGCGCGGCGGGCATGAGAACATTGTTGCTGCCGCAGCGCTTATCCAGCACCTGGCGCTTTTGTTCTTTTATCTGAAGGGAAGCATCCCGAGGTTCATCTTCACGGAAGTGCTGTTGTATGTGAACTTTGCATTCGGCATCATGTGGATCATGCTGTTTGACGAACCGATCCTGCAAGTGGTGTACGGCGTGCTTGCGGTGCTTTATGCGGCACTGGCTGTCTATGCTTTCATGTTAAAGGACTCTTCTCTGCAGGATATCCTGTCGACTATGGCGGTGGCGGCTTCCGCGGTCTTTATCCTCAGTTTCCGGATGGAAGAACCGGCTGTGAAGCTAATGCTGCTGTTCGTGATCGGTTCTGCCGGAATCTGGGCTGGGCTCCGCTCCGGCGCCGTGCGGACGCTTGCCGTATCCGGCGCCCTATATGCGCTCGGAGCGCTGTCTGCGCTGTCGTTCGGCTGGTTCCGTGAGATATTCTCCACTGAACATGCGGTATGGCTCATGTTCATCGGCACACTGGCGCTCGTTTACGCGGCGTTCTACCAGCACCGGCCTGCATGGATCAAAACATCACAGATCGACGCCTCGCTGATCGCCGGGCAAATTGTTGTCCTGATCTACTTGTTCCGCCTGTCCGGAGTTGTCCTCCGGAATGCTGACGTTGCATTCGGAACGGAGTGGCACGTGAGGATCGGCATCGTCGGGTTGCTGGCATTCGGCAGCTACTTTCTTCACCGGTCGGCGCACGGCCGGTACGTGGCCGAGGCCGGGGCGATGGAGTTCATCACCCTCGGGGTCTTGCTCCTGTTCATGCCGATGACCGGCTGGCAGGGCGGAGGCTACTGGCTCAGCCTCGCAGTCAGCCTGCTGTTTGCGATCGGGGTGACCTATCTGTTCGTTCAAGCAATTCACGGACACATTGGCGCGAAGGGAAAGCTGGAAGTTCCCGCAGTTGCGTTCCTGCTTCAGCTCTTCTATTTCTTCCTGATGAACAAGTGGCTTTTCTCAGGGGTCAGGGAATTTGGCTGGCAGGACGAGACGGTACTTTTCGTCCACACATTCCTCCTCTTCCTGTTTGCATTTGTGTCAATCACTGCGGGCCGGAAGATGGACTGGAAAGCGGTGCGGATCGCAGGGTTCGCACTGCTTGGCTTCAGCTTCCTGAAACTGTTCATTGTCGACCTGGCTTCTGTCTCGGTCGTCATCCGGGCAGTTCTCTTCACAGCCGTCGGCGCAGCCGGCCTCATCTACTCGAGAACATTGCAGAAAGACGATGGAGAATAAGAAAAATCATCTGCTTCCGGATCACACCTCCGGAAGCTTTTTTTATTTCACTTAGCGGGGCAATTTCGTCATTCGCCCTCTTAATTCCGTCATTCCGCAGATCAATCTCATTATTAAGGCGACCAGTCCGGTTGAATGACGAGATTTTCGCTATGAATGCTGAGACCCGAAGGAGGAATGACGAAATCAAACTCATGAATGACGAAACCGTCCCTACATACGGGCAAGCTGTCTAAGCACAGCGTCCGCGGGTATAGAATGGGTGGATAGGAGGGGACAGAATGGATAACTTGAAAGGCAAGACAGCAGTGGTGACGGGCGCAAGCAGCGGAATCGGAAAGGCGATTGCCCGGCGGCTAGCCAAAGAGGGGATGAATGTCGTCCTGGCGGCGAGGAGCACCGAAAAGCTGACGGACGTGGAAGAGGAGATCAACAGCGGCGGCAGCGGCGAGGCGATCGCAGTGCCGACCGACATGGCCGACAAAGCGAGTGTAAGGGAACTCATCCAAAAGGCTGCAGAGGCATATGGTTCCGTCGATGTTCTCGTCAACAATGCCGGACAGATGCTTGCCGGGACTGTGCGCTCGGGAAAGACGGACGAGTGGGACAGCATGATTGACGTCAATATCAAGGGCGTGCTGTACGGAACGGATGCGGTCCTGCCAGGGATGATTGGGCGCGGGTCCGGCCATATCCTGAACATCGACTCCGTCTCGGGCCATGAGGTGACGAAGACGAGCACGGTCTACAGCGCGACGAAATTTGCGGTCCGCGCGATTTCGATGGGACTCGAGAAGGATCTGGCCCGCACCGGCGTCCGGGTGACCAATATCTCACCAGGCATGGTCGATACCCCGCTGATGGGTTCCAGGAGCGTCGACCGGAAGATCCTCGATCCGGAAAACATTGCGGATGCCATCGTCTACGCGCTTATTCAGCCGGCTCATGTCAATGTGAACGAAATCACGATCCGGCCGGTATAAAAGGCAGACAAAAGGGTTCTGAATTATTGAACTGTTCAATGCCTTTCCGTAAGATGGAAGGTGGGACAACATGTAAGGAGGCGGCCGGAATGTCGGATCCGACGATTTTTGAAAACCTCAAGGTCGCTTTTGAAAATCACTTATATAATCTCGACAATCTCGAGGGCAGGATTCTGGTCACGGGGCGGTCCGATTTAATGGACGTTGCAGACCTGTCACGGACACTCATCATCCGATTCGTCCGGACCGATCTGCCGGACATTCCGGTGGAAGTGGAATTGTCGGCATCAGCCAGTGATCTTGCAGGTGAGATTCTTGAGATCCCGGAGACGGAGCCCGGAGTGACGCTCCGTGTCCGGTTTGAAAAGCCGGTCACTGATCCCGCGGAACAATGCGAAAAGATTGGTGTTATCCTGACCGATTTGTGGGAGCGGGACATCCGGCTCACACAGACACTGAGCTTTGACTATCCCCAGGGGGAAAAGGGATGGACAAACCGGGTGGAGGCAGTTTTCAACACCCGTCTCGATGAGGATCACATGGGAGCCATCGGCGGATTTGCCGAATCGGTGATCGAAGCGGCGGGAAGGATGACAGAGATTTAGATGGAGGGGAAGGAAGTGGGGCAATGGCAGAAGCCATCAGACAACAGACATATACCATTTATCCGATCATTCAGCCGGGCATCTATCCGACACTGAAGACGATCAACTTCTATTTGATCAGGCGGCCTGAAGGACTCGCCCTGATTGATGCAGGCGTGGACACGGATGACTGCATGGAACGTTTTGAAGACACACTGAAGCAGGCAGGGGCGGACATCCGCGACCTGGATGCGATTTTGCTGACTCACCATCATGAGGACCATGTGGGGCTCGTTCCAAGGATTCTGGAGAAAAGGGACATCCCGGTCTACGCCCACAGGGATGCAGTCCCGAGGCTGCGCCTGGATAGAGAGTTTCTGGAGATGCGCCTCGCTTTCTTTAAACAGCTTTACATAGAGATGGGCGGCGGAGACAGGGGTGCCGAGCGCTTCACGAAGATGGAAGAGACTATCCGGAATTCGGCGCAAAATGCATTACGGACAGAAATCATCGAAATTGGAGAAGGGGACCGGCTTTTCGGCTTCGAGGTGATCGAGACACCGGGCCATTCCCCGGACAGCATCACGTTCCTGGACGCGGCCGGCCGGGTTGCTTTTACGGGAGATGTGCTGATCGACGGCTCCTCAGTCAATGCCATCATCGATCCCGCAGCAAATGGGAGCAGGCTCCCTTCGGTCAGCCAGCAGCGCCGGTCTCTCGAAAGACTGGTGAACCTCGGGGCGGACGTGCTTTACACGGGCCATCACGAACCGATCCGCAACACCGCCGGACTTGTCCGGGATCGGATCTCCAGAATGGACCGGAAGTGCGAAAAGCTATTGGGCCTGATCGGGAGCGGCATTACGGTCCCTGCAAAGCTGACCGAAACGTATTACAAGGATCTGTACAGGACACAATTCCCGCTTGTCATGTCGGAGATCATCGGACACCTGGACTACCTTGAGGAACAGGGCAAAATCTCAAAGTCCATGGAGGACGGAGTGTGGCATTATAAGCTTGCCTGACAACTATGGAAACATCCTATCAACTAGAGTCTTCTATTCTCATTGTGGTCCGCCGTCCGCAATTGCCGGGGATAAGTCAGATATTAGGTGGAGTTGAGGTTCAAATACACGTAGGCTGAGGGAAATAACCTTTTGACGGCTCAAATCGTTTGCAAGTTGGCCGGAAGTTCATTTATACTTGGTTTGAAGTTGTTTAGAATAATTCTATTTAGAAAGTGATTCTAAACAAATACCCCCTTACTACTTTAAAAACATTCTGAAAACAGGTAGTATAAGGGTATAGACGATCACAAGGAGGTTTTCATGTTGGCGGAAGACAAAAAGATGAATGGTTCAAACGAGCAAGTTGATCGCGAGGCGCTGACGACTCGCCAGGGGCATCCCGTAATCGACAATCAGAACATCAAAACGCTTGGCAATCGCGGCCCTGCGATGATGGAGAACTATCACTTCATCGAAAAGATCTCTCATTTCGACCGGGAAGAGGTGCCGGAGCGCGTCGTCCACGCACGCGGTACGGGCGCATTCGGTTACTTTGAAACATACGGCAAGGTCGGTGATGAGCCGGTCGAAAAGTACACCCGCGCCAAAGTGTTCCAGGATGCAGGCAAGAAGACGCCTGTACTCGTCCGTTTCTCCACGGTTGCCGGCTCGAAGGACGCGCCTGAAACCGACCGTGACCCCCGCGGCTTCGCGGTGAAGTTCTACACCGAAGACGGAAACTGGGACCTTGTCGGGAACAACCTGAAAATCTTCTTTATCCGTGATGCAATGAAATTCCCTGACATGATCCATGCTTTCAAGGCAGACCCTGCGTCGAACGTTCCGGACCCGCGCCGCATGTTCGACTTTGTCTCCCGCTCGCCAGAAGCTACACATATGATTACCTTCCTGTTCTCCCCATGGGGCCGTCCTGCGACATACCGCCACATGCAGGGATCGGGCGTCAACACATACAAGTGGGTAAACGACAAAGGCGAAGCGGTGCTCGTCAAGTACCACTGGGAGCCGAAACAGGGCATCCGCAACCTGACGACGAAAGAAGCGATGGAGATCCAGGGCAAAAACAACGGCCACATGACTCAGGATCTCTACGAAGCAATCGAGCGCGGCGAATACCCTGAATGGGAACTCTACGTGCAGATCATGGAAGACGGCTATCATCCGGAACTCGACTTCGATCCGCTGGATGACACGAAACTCTGGCCGGAGGACAAGTTCCCTTGGCTGCCTGTCGGCAAGATGGTCCTGAACGAGAACCCGACGGACTTCCATTCCCAGATCGAGCAGGCCGCATTCGGTACGGGCGTCCTCGTAGACGGCATGGACTTCTCTGATGACAAGATGCTCCAGGGACGTACGTTCTCCTACTCCGATACGCAGCGTTACCGTGTCGGTGCGAACTATCTCCAGCTTCCGGTCAACGCGCCGAAGGCAAAAGTCCGCACGAACCAGCACCGCGGCGCGATGAGCTACCGCACACCGGAAGAAGCAGGCGGCAACCCGCACATCAACTATGAGCCGTCGATGGTCGGCGGTCTTCAGGAAGCGGACATATCCGAACGTACGCCTCATAATCCTGAATACAGCGGCAAAGTCATGAGCGAGCAGATTGACCGTCCGAACAACTACGGACAGGCCGGCGAAACGTACCGCTCATTCGAAGAGTGGGAGCGCGAAGAGCTCATCTCCAACCTGTCTGACGTGCTCTCGATCTGCGATGAGCGCATCCAGGAAGCGATGGTCCATCACTTCACACAGGCTGACGAAGACTACGGCCGACGCGTGAAGGAAGGCATCGAGGCGAAGATGAAGGAGATCGAAGAACAAGGCGATGACAACCGTCTCCCTGGCCAGGAAGCCGGCGTCAAGTCGAAATACGGTGAAGGCGGCACCAACGCCCAGAACGAAGCCGTCGACGAAGCCGTCGAAAAAGGCCACGAAGCAGATCCATACTGATTTCCTGAATAGGCTGTCCACCATTCAGGCAATTCCAGCGATGTTCCCGAAAGAGGAGAACATCGCTTTTTTTGTCCGGCTCGATCCTTGCGGCCATGATGGACTACCACAATCACGGGCAGTCCGACTTCTGGTTACCTGTTCAAGCATCGTCCTTTTCTACCATTTTAAACATTCTGTGTTGACTGATTAATTGCATAACGATATTATGGGCTTACTCTTACTAATTGAATAGTTTCCTTATCTAGAGTCGGGGGAGGAACCTGGTCCCATGATCCCGCAGCAACCGTTACGGATGTAACAAGGTGCTCATTCCAGCAGGCGCACGCCTGATAGATGAGGGTGGAATAGATGAAGTTGCCTCTTCCCCCCTTGGGAAGGGGTTTTTTGCTTGTGTGGGACGTTCTTCGGGGAGAATGATGTGATGTTCAAGGCAACATTTGACAAGCGTTATTCCGACTAATCTTATTAGGGCAGTTAGTAAGAGGGAAGCTGAAAGGGGAGACAGATTATGGGGAAGAAAAAACAGATTCATTTAAACGGTTTTGTTCAAAACTCGCCATCTCCGCATTCGACCGGACTGTGGAAGCATGAAAAAGACGAGGGGACGAAGCATAATCGGCTGGATTTCTGGACGGAAACTGCCAAGGTGTTGGAGCGTGGAAAATTTGATGCTGTCTTTATCGCCGATGTGCTGGGAACGTATTCGGTCTATGGAAGCAGTCATGAGGCAGCCGTCCGCCATGCCGTGCAGTTGCCAGCCCATGACCCGTTGCTGATCATTTCAGCGATGGCACAGGTGACCGAGCATATCGGCTTCGCACCCACGGTTTCCACGACCTATGCCCAGCCTTATTCATTGGCGCGCCAGCTCTCAACGCTGGATCACCTGACGGAAGGCCGGCTCGGATGGAATGTCGTCACTTCCTATCTGGAAAGCGAAGCGGTCAACCTGGGTCTTTCCGGACGTCTGCCGAAAAGTCAGCGCTACGACCGTGCGGATGAGTTTCTGGAAGTGGTCTATAAACTCTGGGAGCATAGCTGGGAAGAAGATGCAGTGGTCTATGACAGAGAAGGGGATACCTTTGCCGATCCGTCAAAAGTCCATGCAATCGGGCACCACGGGGAATTCTTTGATGTCCCGGGAATCCATCTGACCGAGCCATCCCCTCAGCGGACTCCGGTATTGTTCCAGGCAGGGGCCTCGCCGCGGGGACGCGATTTTGCGGCAAAGCATGCGGAAGCAGTATTCACAAAGGGCCATTCCCTGCAGGCACTGAAGGACTACTCGGCAGATCTCCGAAAACGCGCTGCCTCTTTTGGAAGGGATCCGCAAGACATCCGGATTTTCCCGATGGTCCTTCCGATCGTGGGTTCCACGGAGGAAGAGGCTTTCTCCAAGTATGAGGACCTGAAAAACCATGTCAGCTATGAAGGGACCGCCGCACTGCTTTCCGGCCATACGGGAATCGACTTTTCGAAATACGATCCGGATCAGTATATCGAGGACATCGAAACGGATGCCGTTCAGGGGAATCTGGATATGTATACGAAAGACCCGAACAAGAAATGGACACTGCGCGAGGCGGTGGTGAATCATGGGCTCGGCAACGGAACCGCCAAATTTATCGGAACTCCGGAGCAGATTGCCGACCGGATCGAGGAATGGGCAACAGTGGGGGATGCGGACGGGTTCAATATCGCACAAAGCTATTCGCTGGAGACATTCCGTGAGTTTGTGGATCACGTCGTTCCGGAATTGCAGAGACGGGGCATCTACCGGACTGAATATGAAGGAAAGACATTGCGGGAAAATCTCTTTGGCACAGGTACGCCCCATCTGCCTGACAGCCATCCCGCAAAACAGATCACGTCATTGGTGAAGTAGAAAACGGAATAGAAGGGGATGCTCCATGAATACTGTCACACTGTTTACCTGGATCGGGTTTGTTGTATTTTTGGCAATCATGCTCTTTCTCGGTTACATCGGAACGAAGAAAACGAAGAATATCCGGGATTTCGCGATTGGAGGAGGGAGTCTCGGACCCGTCGTGCTGGGCCTATCTTTTGCGGCAACCTATCTGAGTGCGGCCACTTTTCTCGGCTATCCGGGCTGGTCCCATGAGTGGGGACTCACGAATCTGTGGCTCATGCTGGCGATGGTAGGAGGAGGAGCTATTGGAGTTCTGATGGTCGCGAAGAAAATCCGTAAACTGAATGAAGAGCAGAAGTCTCTCTCATTGCCGGATTGGCTTGGGGACTATTACAATAGCGACCTCTTGCGTGTAGGAACCGGCCTCATCCTGCTTTTCAACATCTTTTATATTGCCGCCCAGTTTGTAGCCGGAGCGAGGATTTTTGAGTATTTATTGGGGATGGACTATCGTACCGGCCTGATCCTCATCACCGTCATCGTGGTGGTTTATGTATTCGGCGGCGGAGCGTTTGCGGATATCTACACAGATGCCGTTCAAGTGATTCTGATGGCGATTGCAGGAATTGTGATCTTCATCTCCGGAATCGTAATCTTCTGGAAGGACGGCATCGCGGCCACATTTTCCGGGATCACCGACAACCTGGCGGCACAGGATCCCAATCTGGTGACTGTTTTTAACCCTGATTCAGCTCACTTCTATTCGATTGGCGCAGTGATCGGCGCGATCTGCATCCAGTGGGCCTTTGCGTCCGCACCTCACTTATTTAATAAAGTCTTGGGCATCAAGAGTGAAAAAGATCTGGGTAAAATGATTCTGACCTATGTCATCGTGGCTTCGCTTAGCGTATTGGTTCTATTTGGAGGACTCTATAGCAGGGTGGCACTGGGATCCGGAGACGTCGTTGCGGATCTGGCTTTGATGGAATATGTGGCCTGGGCATTCCCTGCTGCTGTTGTTGCACTATTCGGTGTCGTGATTCTGGCTGCGGCCATGTCAACAACGGACGGACTGTTCGTCTCGATTTCTACTGTTTTTGCCAATGACATTTTCCTGAAATTCCTGGTCAGAAGAGGCTATGTCAAAGTCGATGAAGAAAAGGCGGAGAAAATCGCACTTAAGATCAGCAGGCTGACCGTTCCTGTTGTGGGAATCATCGCCCTTCTGATCGTGATGAAACCGCCTGCTTACATGGGAGATATTATGTGGATCGGCATTTCCGGAGTCGCAGCCGGAACATTGGGCCCCATTTTATATGCAGTGTATGGGAGAAAGAAGGCTTCCGCCAGAGCAGCAGAGGCATCAATGATCATCGGACTCTTTGCCTACCTGATCCTCTACTTCAGCGGTATCATCCCAAGCACGATGACGGCCGGTGCAGTGGCGACCGGGATCGGTATTTTGACCATGTTTGTATTGGCAAATGTTCTGGAATCGGAAAAGGAAGAAGTCCTGATTCCAGAGACAGAACAGGGGCGTTAAGGGGGATGAAAGATGTTTGTAAATGAGATGCTGACGGTATGGCTTTACGGATTTATCATCATTTATGCCGTCATAGGATTTGCATTATGGAAATGGTATTTCAGCAAATAGGATAGCCTTATATTGAAGCGTAATTCTAAAATGATTGAAGATTTTATGTTGACAGACGATGGGTAGTCCGATATTCTTAGGTTAATCTTACTAATTGAATAAGAATTGACCTTATCAAGAGCCGGGGGAGGAAACTGGTCCGCAGATCCCGCAGCAACCGTTACGATGTAACAAGGTGCTCATTCCAGCAAGCGCATGCTTGAAAGATGAGGAAGGCCGAATACATACAGCCTCTTCCTCATCGGGAAGGGGCTTTTTGATTTCATCGTGATATGCTGCGGGTCCGATAAGCCATCCGATCCCGACCGGATCAATCAGTAAGAAACGTGTAAAAGGGGAGATTTGAGATGACAACTACAACGAAAACAGACAGCCTGTACAAAAAAGAATACTTCGGAAGAATTTTCGAACTGAAAAAATACGCTCCGGAAGCGTTTGAAACTTTCTTTAAGTTCAACGATCAGGCACTTGCAGAAGGCAAGCTCTCCGTTAAATTGAAAGAACTGATTGCGGTTGCCGTAGCCCATATCACCGGCTGCCCGTACTGCATCGATCTGCATGTCGGCAATGCCAAGAAAAACGATTCCTCCAAAGAGGAAGTCGCCGAAGCGATCTTTGTCGCGACTGCTCTCAAAGCCGGCTCTGCACTTGCTCACGGGGTGAACGGACTGAATGCCTACGATGGCAATGGGGACGGGGAATTCTACAAAGCTTCTTACTTCAGCCGCCTTCCTGAGTTCGCGAAGCTCGACGAAGAGTCTTTCAAAACTTTTGTAAAGTTTGATGGCACTGCACTCAAGGCCGGAAAACTGAGCGTGAAGGAGAAAGAACTTATCGCAGTCGCTTCGGCACACACCACCGGCTGTGCTTATTGCATCGATCTTCATACGAAAAATGCCAAGAAAGAAGGGGCGACTCTCGAAGAGATTTCCGAGGCAATCTTCGTTGCGGTTGCGCTCAAAGCCGGCTCTGCAATTGCGCATAGCGTAAATGCCCTGAACGCCTACGACAACTGAGTCCATGAATTCTAAAGACGATTCCGCATCCTATTATTAGGGATGCGGAATCGTCTCTTTTTCTTTCCGGTCCTTGAAAATATTAGCGGATTTACTTTTTGGAATAGTACGGATTTAGAGTTTTCTATTGCAATAATTTAGCGGAACTGATTATACTTTAAAACAGCGCATCGCTAAAGAAGCGGTCCTTTAACAATTACGAAAGCGATTCCATAAATGTCCTTTTGACTGGATTTGGAGTGCTTTTGTTCTGCGAAGGGTTCATTGGACAAACAAGGGGTAAACAAGGATACGTAAAAACAGATTCAACCATATTTGAAAACGCTATTATCGTTGCGGTTTTCTGGATCGCAGTACGGTCCGTAGGGGAATCCGATTCTGATCGGGTGCGGGCCGGGTCCGGGAACCGTGAAATTTTTTTGGGAAAGGTGACAAATTATGATCGAGATTAACCAGATTACCACGCTGTTCCTCGCAGTGGCCCTCTACCTGCTTGGAATGGCCCTCGTTAACCGTATCGGCATCCTGGACCGGTTCCTGATTCCGGCTCCGGTTGTCGGCGGCCTCATATTCGCTATCCTGGCATTTATCCTGCAATCAACGGGCGTCGTTGAAATTTCATTGGATACTTCCCTGCAGTCGCTCTTCATGGTCGCGTTCTTTACGACGGTCGGGCTTGGAGCCAGCATGAAGCTGATCAAACTGGGCGGGAAGCTCCTGATCATTTACCTGATTTTCTGCGGAATTCTCATCTTTATGCAGAATGTCATCGGGGTCTCTCTTGCAAAAGTGTTCGGCATCGATCCGCTCCTCGGGGTGATGAGCGGTGCTGTCACGATGAGCGGCGGACACGGTGGCGCAGCCGCGTACGGGCAGACGATTTCAGAGCTTGGCATTGATTCAGCCGTCACGATCGGGATGGCAGCAGCCACGCTGGGCCTGATTTCCGGAAGCCTTTCCGGTGGCCCGGTCGCGAGGTTCCTTATCAAGAAGCACGACTTGAAGCCGACTGAAGGCAAAGTAGAAGAGTATGTTGAAGAGGCAGAAAAGCCGGTCACTGAGCGCTCGTTCATGATTCAGATTGCTCTGATCACCCTTTCGATGGCAGGCGGGACGTACATCGGGGAAATTTTCTCTGAGGCAACCGGCTTTGTACTACCGGCCTATATCGGAGCGATGTTCGTTGCAGTTATCGTCCGGAACCTTGTGGACCGTACGCTCCCTGGCACTGTCAACATGAAAGAGATCAACCTGATCGGTGACATCTCCTTGGCAATCTTCCTGTCGATGGCGCTGATGAGCATCAAGATCTGGGAAGTCGTCGGACTGGCGCTTCCGCTGATCGGCATTGTGCTCGTTCAGGTGGCCTTCATCATTTTGTTTGCGGTCTTCATTGTCTTCCGCTTCCTCGGAAAGGACTACGATGCAGCCGTCATGATTTCCGGTATGCTCGGCCACGGTCTCGGCGCAACGCCGAACGCCATGGCGAACATGGGTGCAACGGTCAACAAGTTTGGCCCGTCCCGCACGGCGTTCCTGGTCGTACCGATCGTCGGCGGTTTCCTGCAGGACGTCCTGTTCGGTGCACCGATCATCATCACGACCATCAATATGTTCGCGCCTTGATGATTTAATCATGTTTACAAGATCTTTCAGTGCCCTCATTGGGCCTGGAAGGTCTTTTTTGTTATTCAGGAGTGAATGTTTATTCTTCCGTGAACCGGCAATGAGTAGGTTAGATTGATTTTTGGGAGGGGACAGACATGACAGAACGTCAGAGGCAGCCATTTGCCAAGGATGTGCCCGGCAAGGACCGGCTGAAGCTGGCCGCAACCGCCATGGCGGCGAACGCGAAGCTTCATGCATCGAAGAAAAGTGAGCCGCTTGCGGCGGACGAACGGGTGGACGAACAGCTTGTGAAGGAAATCATCTCGGTCTGGCCGGCTACTCCGAAGGCTTCTGCGGAGACAATGGTGAAGTTCTACGGCCAGCCGAACGAGGCCACTGTCAACCGGCTCACCTGGTACAACAACGGTCCATGGAAACGGACGGTCGTCTTCAAGGAAGAGATCCCGCATGACTTCCCGGAGCCGCATGTCGATTGCCTGGAGCAGACGATCGACTATCATGTGCCGGCTGATAAGGTCGGCCTGATCGGAGAGCTGGAGGGCAGCCTCGTGGTCGACCGGACAAAGGGCGAAGTGTCGGTCCACTGTGACAATGAAGGCGCAAATACGCTCTCCATGAACATGATGCATGAGGTGGTCACGGGCAAACGGACGCCTCAGGAAGCCCGCGACTTCATCAAAAATGAGATCGTGGAGTACATGATGGACCGGCCCGCTCCGTACTGTGAGGCATTTCAGTTCGAGCTGCCGGAGGGCAGCCAGTGGGACCCGGATAAGACGGTCGTTCAGGACAAGCTGCTGAAAGAAGCGGTAAATAAAGTGAAAAAGACATTGGGTTTTGACAAGTAAAAAACCATGAAAGCCGCCCGGCAGAACAGTCTGCCGGGCGGCTTATTAGGGGTAAGGATCAACTACAAAAGGTGCATCGCCGCTTCCGCTTCATGCCAGGGGACGGAATAGCCCTTGCCCTTGGCGCAGAAGATCGATGCCGAGGAATAGTCGGGATCGGCATTTTTGTCATATCCGGTCCGTTCTGTCACTTCTTCGGGATTGTGGCACACTTCATAGCCGCCGGGACGAAGGGAAATGGCACCTTTGCCGTTGGTGAAGGAAGCGAATTCAGCCGGATAACCCATAAATGTGGCGACAGGGACACGCGCGGTGATTCGGACGGTGTCTCCCTCGGCTTTTGGATCCCCGAACTGCCCGTGCGCTTTTTGGATATCGTTCAGGACGCGGCCCATCAGATCGGTCGCCACTTTAATTTTGACATCATACACCGGTTCAAGCAGGACGTTATCCGCCTTTTCAAGACCCTGCCGGAGCGCTCGGAGGGCAGCTTCCCTGAAGTCTCCGCCGGATGTGTGCTCGTTGTGCGCCCGGCCAGTGATTAGTGTGATGTCCATATCCGTGAGCGGTGACCCTGTGAGCAGGCCGCGGTGCGGCTTTTCTGTAAGAACCTGGCCAACGAGGTTCTGGTATCCGGGAGCCAGTTCGTTCGGATGGCAGTTGCTTTTGAATGTAATGCCCGATCCACGTTCAGCTGGTGCCATGTCCAGATGCACTTCCGCGTAATGGCGGAGGGGCTCAAAATGTCCGTAACCCCTGACGGCGGAGCGGACCGTTTCCTTATAGAGGATTGACGGTTCTCCGAATGTGACCATTTGGCCGAAGCGGTCAGACACGACTTCTTTCAGTACTTCCAACTGGATCATACCCATGACATGCACACGAATCTCCCGGGCATGCTCTTCCCATGTGACGGCGAGTGAGGGGTCTTCCGCATCCAGCTGCATGAAATGTGCCAGCATATCTTTCGGATGAATCGAGTCGCCAAATTGGACTGCGGCCGACAGAGAAGGGGTGAGGGAGAAGGAGGCCCGTCCTGTTTCAGCCCCGAGCGGCTCGCCGGCCTCGATGCCGGAAAGCCCCATGACTGCCACCAGTTCGCCCGGGTTCGCCGTGTCCTGGACGGTGTACTTGTGCCCGCTGTATTTCCGGATCTGTGTGACTTTCCGGGGTTCACCCGCAATCCGTATTTCATCCCGGACCGACAGGCGGCCTCCGGTCATCTTCAGGAAGGTGATGCGCTGGCCGCCCTCATCATGACGGATCTTGTATACCCGGGCTGCAAATGGTCTGCCCGGCTCTGCCCGGTCCCAGCCGGAAAGCCGGTCCAGCCATGCGAAGAATTCGGTGACGCCGACGTCCTTAAGAGCCGAACCGCTGCCGGCGGGGAAAATACGCCCTGATTCCGTCATGCGGCGCATGGCATCGATCCACACTTCCTCATCGAAGCCATCCTCGAGATAACGCTCGAGAAGGGCTTCATCGCGCTCCGCCACCCACTCGATCACATCAGGGGCAAGCCCGTCATCCAAGAGGATCACATCTTCAGACAGGGATTGCCGGATCCCGGTCAGGGCTGCCTCACGGTCCGCCCCTTCCCGGTCGGTCTTGTTGATGAAGAGAAAGGTCGGGACGCGGTGCTTCCGGAGCAGGTCCCAGACCGTCTCGGTGTGTCCTTCCACACCGTCCGCTGCACTGATCACAAGAATCGCCGCGTCCATCACCCGGATGGCCCGCTCCATCTCAGGTGAGAAGTCGACGTGCCCGGGAGTATCGATCAGTGTATATTCGGTCCCGTTATAGCGGAACACCGCCTGGTCGGCGAATACGGTGATGCCCCGGTTTTTCTCGATGGCATGGCTGTCGAGGAAGGCATCCTTGTGGTCGACCCGCCCGCGGGTCCGGATCGCTTCCGTATGATAAAGCAACTGCTCGGAAAATGTTGTTTTTCCGGCATCCACATGGGCGAGGATCCCGATTGTCTTGAACATATCCATTCCTTCTTCCTGGCCGGATTCTGCTCAATAGTATAGCAGACTCTCCTCAGGCATGCGGTCCGCCTTCCATTCGGATGCGGAATGCCTCACCGCCTTTGATGTGGCGGAGAACCGGCAGGTCGTCTCCGATCACCCGCCCGATGACGTTCACTTTGTCATCTGCGTGCAGATCCCGCTTGGTGATCTGAAGTTCCCCCTGGTAGCGGCCGTACAGGGAATTGTCGACGGTCACTGAGCCGAAGGGCCGGTCCGCCGCATTGGCGGGCCTGACCGGGCGGTCGCCCGCATTGCCGTACATCCGGGACTCAGCGGAGCGGATCACGTCACGTGCCGCATCCGGCCGGTTCGTATGGCTTGTTCCGGGCAGGAAGGCAGACGCTTCAGGAAAAGCCGGCACGGCATCGAGGAGGAAGACACCTTCCGAATGGCTGCTGAACTGCTCAAGCGAGCGTTCACTCATGGAGGGGTCCCCGATATAGATGTGGTCCACGCATCCGCTGTTCAGCAGGTCCAAATACGCGGAGAAGGAAGTGCGCTCCCTGTGCTCCTCAAGTGTCGGAAGCCCTTTGTATAGAGGGCCGCGCCGTTCGCCGTCTCCGGGGACGAACGCCATGACTTTCAGGCCTTCACTCCGAAGCCATTGGTTCCGCTCAGTGAAATCGTCCATTCCGAGTCCGGTCTCTGGCCTCGGGTAGAAATTATGCCACGCTTCGGTTGCGGAAAGCCGAAGACCGCACTGTTTCAGCCGGCCGATGCTTTCTTCCGTGAGTGTGCTGGCGTTCAGGGCGACCGTCATCCGGTGTGACAGGGCGGCCGTTTCTTCCTCACTGATTCCGTAGTCCACACGGAGTCCGGTGACCCCCCAGTCCAGCAGGCGGTCCGCCGTCTTGAATGTCAGGCCGAGATGGCCGAGTGAAGCAGGGGAGATGTCCGCCGTCAGCTCCATTTTATAGTTCGATGCAAGTGTGCCGAGTGACCGGAGTCGGCCGGCGTATTGTCCCGGGTCATCCTCGGGGATATGGAGAGAAGTGAAGATGCCGCGGAAACCGGCGGTCCTCATCTTCCGGATATAGGCTTCCAAGCTTTCGTCAGACGCTTGATTCAGGTAAACGGAAATTCCAAGCATGGTCAGCTTCCTTTCTTTGATGGATGCAGAAAAGCAGGGGAGAAGCCCGCCACACAGCCAGCGGTCTTTCTCCTCCTGCCCACTTGAGTCAGAAGTTTTCGTCCATTTCCTTTTTGAAGCCGAAGAAATACGTGAAGATGAATCCGGCTGTATAGGTGATGACGAGCCCGATGAAATACATCAGGTATTTATTATCTGCAATCAGCGGGATCAGGGAAATTCCCGATACCCCGATGCCACCGGCCGCCGTATGCATGATCGCCTGGTAGGCACCGCCGACGGCCCCGCCCAGACAGGCGGTGATAAACGGCCGTCCGAGCGGGAGGGTCACCCCGTACAGCAGCGGTTCCCCGATCCCGAGGAAGCCTACCGGGAGGCCGCCCTTGATGACGTTCTTCAGGCGCTGGTTCCTGGATTTGACGAAGATGGCGATCGATGCGCCGACCTGTCCTGCACCCGCCATCGCAAGGATCGGGAGGAGGGACGTCGCACCAACAGAGTTGATCAGCTCCATATGGATCGGAGTCAGTCCGTGGTGGAGCCCCAGCATGACGAGCGGCAGGAAGAATCCGGCGAGAAGCCCGCCCGCAACAGGGCCGCCGACTTCGAGGACCGCATGGATGCCGGTTGTGATACCGTCAGACAGGACGCCCGCTGCCGGCATGACCGCAACGATCGTCAGCAGTCCGACCGTCAGGACAGTGAAGAGCGGCGTGATGATGATGTCCACGGCATTCGGGACGAATCTTCTGTAGAAGCGTTCAAAGACGACCATCAGCCAGGCCGCGAACATGGCACCGAACAGACCGCCGCGGCCGGGAAGCAAGTTTTCGCCGAACAGGACGATGTCAGCAAGGCCGGGGTGGATGGTGATGATCCCGGCGATGGCACCGAGGACCGGCGTTCCCCCGAACTCTTTTGCTGTGTTCCAGCCGACGACAATCGCCAGATAGGCGAAGATGCTGCTGCCGAGAAGGGTGAAGATTTGGATCCATGTGAGTGTCGGATCGACTCCGGCGTTTTTGGCGAATCCTGCGACCCCGTTGAGGATCCCGGATGCGACCAGCCCCGGAATGAGCGGGATGAAGATGCTCCCGATTTTCCTGAGTAGGTTTTTCACCGGCGTGTTGTTTTTCTTTTTCAGCTCCGCCTTTTTCAGGCTGACCGCATCATCTTCATTGGCGTCGACGGCTTCCCCCATCCGCATGCCGGTCATCTTTGAGATCTGGTCGGACACTTTGTTCACGGTGCCCGGCCCGACGACGACCTGAAGCGTTTCGTCCTCTATGACGCCCATGACCCCATCGATATTTTTCAGCGCCTGGATATCGGCCTTGCTGTCATCTTTCAGATCCAGCCGGACACGGGTCATGCAGTGGGTGAAGGAACGGATGTTGTCCCCGCCGCCGATATGGTCCAGGATCTCCCTTGCGAGCTTTTCCTCTTTTTTCATCATTTCCCCTCCAGATCATCTCTGAGTTTCTCTGATAAACCCCTTCGCTTCTTTTAAGCGCGCATTCGCTTCATCAAATGAGCAGCCGAGCAGCAGCATGACGATGGCAGGCTTAACCTGTTCGCCCGCTTTTTCATAAGCATCCTCCGCTGTTTCAAAGTCTACGCCTGCCGCCTCCATGATGATATGCTTGGCGCGTTTGACCAGCTTTTCATTTGTTGGCTGCACATCGACCATCAGGTTGCCGTACACTTTTCCGATTCCCGTCATTGCAATGGTGGAAATCATGTTCAGCACCAGCTTCTGCGCGGTGCCGGCTTTCAGGCGGGTCGAGCCCGTGATGACTTCGGGGCCGGTCACGACTTCGATGGCCACGTCGGCAACGTGCCCGATCTCAGAGTCTTTGTTGTTGCTGAGGGCGACGGTTTTCGCCCCCAACTCCTTCGCCCGGTTCAGCACACCGATGACATACGGCGTCCGGCCGCTTGCGGCAATCCCGACGACGACATCATCCGGGCCGACAGACAGGGAAGCGATGTCTTCGGCTCCCTGTTCTGCATCGTCTTCAGCCCCCTCGATTGCGGTGGTGATCGCCTTTTCTCCACCTGCAATCAGTCCGCGGACCATCTCCGGGTCGACACCGAATGTCGGCGGGCATTCGGACGCATCGAGAATGCCAAGCCGCCCGCTCGTCCCGGCACCGGCATAAATCAGGCGGCCGCCTCTCTGGAAAGCTTGAATCACATAGTTGACAGCGTTTTCAATCGGACCGATCTCTTTTCGGATGGCTTCGGGAATACCGGCATCTTCTTCGACCATGAGCAGCAGGCGCTCCCTGACCGGAAGCGTATCGATGTTCATGCTCTTCGGGTTTCTTGCCTCTGTCGTGAGTTTTTCCAGCATGTCTTCACCTACTGTTATGAAATTATGTTTCATGGATTCATTCTATTAAAAAGAAATTAAATGTCAATATGAAGAATATTTTTTCTTCCCTTGTCGAAAAAAATCCCTGGCTGGAAAGGCCTATTGGCCATTTCCTTGCCGGGGATTATCTTCTGAGGCGGATGACTTCGTTCCGGGCCTCATGATATTGCTCGATGACGGATTCTCCTTTTGCGTGGAAAACACTGAGGTAGAGGGCGTCGATGATGGTCAATTGGGTCATCCTTGAGGGAATGCTGCCGATCCGGTGGTCCTGTTCCACGACCGGCGTGCACAGCCGGACATCCGCTTCCCTGTAAAGAGGGGATTTATCCAGGTTGGTGACGGCGATGACCGTGGCCCCCTTGGATTTTGCAAAACGTGCAAGCTCCAGAACGTCTTTGGTTTTTCCGGAGTTGCTGATCGCGAAAAACACGGAGCGCCCGTCCAGGTAGGGAATCGCCGACAGCATGAAGTGGAAGTCTTGATGGCTCTGACAGGCATACCCGAGTTTCGTGAACTTATAGTAAGCATCCGTTGCGGCTGTTGCCGAACCGCCCACACCGTAGAACAGGAGCCGATCCGCGTCTTTGAGGATGCTTACAGCCTTTTCGAACTCTTTGCGGTCGAGGGAGGAGGGGATGGCCTCGATAGCCGATTTGTTGACTTGGGTGACTTTCTGGAATAGGTCATATGGGGAGTCCTGGTGATGAAGAATATCGAAATCCGTCAGATTCATCCCGGTCAGCGTCAGATCTTTGACGAGTTCCAGTTTGAAAGACTTAAAGCTGCCGATGCCAATCGATTTGCAGAAGCGGACAACGCTCGATTCACTGACGCCGCTGTTTTTGGACAGGTCCCGGGTCGTCATATTCGGGATCAGTTCAGGGTGCTTCAGGATATATTCGCCGATGGCCCGTTCGGCGCCGGACAGGCTCGCGAGATTTTGTTCGATGCGGCTAAGTAGTGAGCTCATGGTCTGTACCTTCCTTGATCTGAGGTGGCCGCCATCCGGATGGGACTGGATGGCGGGAACTGCGTCCAGTATAACAGACAGCACGCACGAGACCTCTGTTAAAATGAATACGAAGTGTTTGAACTAAAATTATTTCAAAGAGTTGCGTGCAAGACAGGAGGTTGGACTGTGTGCCTATACTCATGAAGCGAATCTATGAAGAAGCACAGGAAGATGACGGAACCAGGATCCTCGTCGACCGGGTTTGGCCACGCGTTTCCCGGGAGAAAGCGAAACTTGATCTTTGGATGAAGGAAGTCGCGCCTTCGGACGAACTCCGAAAATGGTATGGCCATGAAAAGGAGCGGTTCGGTGAATTCAGGAGACGGTATTTGGCCGAACTGACGAGTGGCATACAGAAAAAAGAGCTGGAAAGACCGAACAAAATGATTGATGAAAATGATGGCAACGTGACGCTGCTTTACGGTGCGAAGGATGAAAAGCACAATCAGGCAGAGGTGCTGAAAAAAGTGCTGGAGGACTTCTGATCGCGTCTGTCATATTGAATTAAAAGGAGAATGACGATGAATATCCCCATACTTTTTGAAGACAATCACCTGCTGGTCGTCGAAAAGCCGGTGAACATGCCTGTCCAGGAAGACCGGACCGGTGACATGGACCTGCTTACGGCACTAAAGGAGATGATCAAGGAGCGAGACAACAAGCCGGGCAATGTCTACCTTGGCCTCGTCCACCGGCTGGACCGGCCTGTCGGTGGCGCCATCGTCTTCGCGAAAACTTCAAAGGCAGCCTCCCGCCTGTCGGATGCGCTGCGCCGACGTGACATGGACCGTGAGTACATCGCAGTGGTCAGAGGCGTTCCGCCGAAGGAGAAGGGAAGGCTTGAGCATCACCTTCTGAAAGACAAGAAGGAAAACAAAGTCTCTGTTGTGAGACCGGGCGTGAGAGATGCAAAGAAAGCGGTCCTGGACTACGAAGTCCTCGGAAGGAATGGAGAACTGACGCTTGTCTCCGTGCGCCTTGAGACCGGGCGCCCCCATCAGATCCGCGTCCAGCTAACATCAGTCGGATGCCCGCTTTATGGCGATCAGAAGTACGGCGCTTCCGTCAACCGCCCGGGGCAACAGATCGCACTTTGGGCAAAATCACTTGCCTTTACCCACCCGGTAAAAAAGGAGCCGCTGTTCTTCACGAATCTGCCGCCCAATACGGAACCATGGAGCAGATGGGAACTCTCTTGAGAAGGTAACAAAAGAAAAAGAGGAGCGGTGCGAAGCGAAGGCAATAGGGCTGATGTGTCAGACTTTTTCAAAGTACGCCGCCAAAGTGGCAGAGTCCTGTGATGTACGGCTATGATAGGAAGAACCGGAATCAAAGGGGTAAACTTCATGAAGAAAAACATCATGCTCACGACGGTTCTCATCAACCTGTTCATCGCCTTTATGGGCATCGGACTGGTCATCCCGGTCCTTCCCGCCCTGATCAATGAGCTGGGCCTGAGCGGTTCCGCCGCTGCCAATCTTGTCGCGGCATTTGCGCTGACCCAGCTGATCGTGTCACCGATAGCCGGGAAATGGACGGATAAATACGGACGCAAGCGGATGATCGTCATCGGCCTGATTTTGTTCAGTTTGTCCGAGCTTCTGTTCGGGCTTGCGCAGTCCATTACGATGTTGTTTGTCTCGCGTCTTCTCGGCGGCGTCAGTGCGGCATTCATCATGCCGGCCGTCACGGCATTTATCGCGGATATCACGACGATAGAAGAACGGCCCAAGGCGCTCGGGTATATGTCCGCGGCCATTTCGACCGGATTTATCGTCGGTCCCGGCTTCGGTGGTTTCCTGGCCGAAATCGGTACGCGTGTGCCGTTTTTTGCTGCGTTCGGACTGGCATTCATCGCTGCGCTTTTTTCAATGATTGCGCTCCGCGAACCCGTGCGGCAGAAGACGGAAGCGGAGGAGATGGTGCCGGGGACGACAGGCATCAGAAAAA
Source organism: Bhargavaea sp. CC-171006 (assembly GCF_009761675.1). GTDB lineage: Bacteria > Bacillota > Bacilli > Bacillales_A > Planococcaceae > Bhargavaea > Bhargavaea changchunensis. The sequence goes on along the minus strand of NZ_QUZH01000003.1, from coordinate 178,076 downwards.
TCTTTGCGCCCGTTTTTTTCATTGCGTTCATCATTATTTTCATTTTGTCATTCGGGCTGGCGGCATTCGAGTCGCTTTTTGCGCTTTATACCGACCGTAAATACGGCTTCACGCCGAAGGATATCGCGATTATGGTCACAGGCGGCGGCATCGTAGGAGCGGTCGCACAGGTGTTTCTGTTTGACCGGCTGAACAAATGGCTTGGCGAAATCCGCCTGATCCGCTGGTGCCTGATTGTTTCCGCGGTACTTGTCTACTGTGTCACGCTGGTGAGCTCGTACGTTATGATTCTGCTTGTGACGATGACTGTATTTGTCGGCTTCGATCTTGTACGGCCTGCGGTCACCACCTATCTGTCGAAAGTGGCAGGGAATGAGCAGGGCTTTGCCGGCGGCATGAACTCGATGTTCACAAGTCTGGGCAACGTTTTCGGACCGGTCATCGGAGGGATCCTGTTCGATATCCGGCTGGACTACCCGTTTTACTTTGCCACCGCGACGCTTGCCGCGGGAGTGATCTTGTCTTATTTCTGGAAGAAACCGAAGATATTAGCTGCAGGTCCGTCTTGAGCGGGCCTGTTTTTCGTTCTCCAACCATCACCATTTGACAATATCAGAATTTAAAGATAACATTACAGAAAGCGCTTTCATACTTATTCTGAATACCGAATAAAGTAGAACAAGGAGGGATTAATTATGAAGTTGGCCCGGAACATCATCATTGCCCTGATTGCCGGTGTCATCGTCGGTCTTGCGCTGAACTTGTTCGCTCCGAATGTATTTGGTCCGGTTGATACGTATTTGTTCGGCCCGCTCGGGACCATTTTCTTGAATCTCATGAAGATGCTTGTCGTTCCTGTCGTTTTCGTCTCGATCGTACTCGGAACCGTCGGAATCGGGGATCCAAAAAAACTGGGCCGGATCGGCGGAAAGACGCTCGGCTTTTTCCTGATTACGACTGCTGTGGCAATTGTCATCGCCCTGGCCCTTGCGCTGGTCCTGAAACCTGGTGCTGCGGGTGACTTCGATACGGCAGGCATCACCTATGAAGCCACGGAAGCACCGCCTGTCATGGATACGCTTCTCGGTATTATTCCGACCAACCCGGTTACCGCCATGGCGGAAGGAAACATGCTCCAGATCATCTTCTTTGCTGCATTGATCGGTTTTGGAATCGCCATGCTCGGCAAGAAGGTTGAACGTGTCAAAGAAGTGCTTGAGCAGGCAAATGATCTGATCATGTACCTCATCACTTTTGTCATGAAGTTTGCGCCTTACGGAGCATTCGGCCTGATCGCTTCAGCGGTAGGAAGCCAAGGGTTCGATGCCATCCGCGCGATGGGGATGTACATGGGCGTCGTCCTCGGCGCACTTCTGATCCACTCCCTGGTTGTATACGGGGGTGCTGTCTCCCTGATCGGCAAGCGGAACCCGATCTGGTTCTTCAAGAACTTCTTCCCGGCGCAAGTCGTCGCTTTCAGTACGGCAAGTTCCGCTGCCACGCTGCCGGTTTCCATGAAGATGGCACAGGATAGGCTGAAGGTGCCGGAGTCGATCAGCTCCTTTACCCAGTCGCTCGGGGCCACGATCAACATGGACGGTACGGCAATCATGCAGGGAGCGGCGGTTGTCTTTATTGCCCAGGCGTTCGGAATTGAACTGTCGATGGGGCAACTGGTGATTGTTGTCCTGACCGCGGTCCTTGCAAGTATCGGAACTGCAGCCGTCCCGGGTGCCGGCCTCATCATGCTGGCGATGGTCCTGACTTCCGTCGGCCTTCCGGTTGAAGGGATTGCACTCGTTCTCGGGGTCGACCGCCTGCTCGACATGGTGCGCACAGCCGTCAACATCACTGGTGATGCGGCCTGCGCGGTTGTCGTTTCCCAGTCTGAAGGCGTGCTCGGCGAACCGGACGGGGAAGCTGTCCCGACGGATACGGAAACAGCCTGATCAGAGCAAAAAACCGCAGCTGCCCTTCGGGGCTGCTGCGGTCTTTTATTTGTTTTCTTGACGCTGGCGGTAAAGCTCGTCTATAGGGACAAACAGACCGACGGTGCCTTCCTCTTCATGATTGAGTGTCGCAAAGACAATGCCTACGACCAGACCGTCCGAGTCAAGGACGGGGCTGCCGCTGTTCCCGCGGTAGACGGGCGCCTCCATCATGATGACCGGCTCCTCAAGGCCGCTCACCCGGAGCGGACCGATCACATTGCCTTTGTTCGCCACTCCGCGGAAGCTGAGCGGGTTGCCGATGAAGGTGACAGGATCCCCTTCCTGCAGGCGGTAGGCGTCAGCCATCTCCAGGGAAGGAAGCCCGGATTCATCCTCTGCCTCCAGAACGGCCATATCGGATTCCGGATAAGACTCCGTCACGTCGGCCATGAATCGGCGGTCATCCGAGAGGACGACCGATACCCGGTCGTAGCCTTCGATGACGTGATGGTTGGTCAGGATCGTCCCGTCCCCGGAAATGACGAAGCCGGTCCCGGAACCGTCCGGTGTGACAACGGAGACGACGGATTCCTTCTGTGCCTGCACGGTCTCCTGCTGGGACAGCTGTGAAGATGTGCGCAGGAAGTCGAGCGCCGACAGCGGGAACAGCTCCAGGACGAAGGCGAATGTGCTGACGACCATCATGAGCGAGATGATCCAGATCATCGCCTTCGTGCCAAACGAGAACCTGCGGGGCGGAGCTGCTTCCGTCTGTTCCTTCAGCAAAGCCTCGCGTTGGGCCTCGAGGACGAGCCGGCGGATCTCCTCGTCTTCCGGATCTTCCGGCGCCTCCGGAGGTTCATCATCCGCTTCTTCTTCGAACAAGTGGTCTTCTTCGAATTCCTCTTCATCGAGGACATCGCCTTCCGCGATTGCATCCCAGACGACCCATTCGTCGGGCTCCCAAATGTCGTCTTCTATGTAATCATCCGTATACTCATTTTCCTGAATCGGAGCCTGTTCATCTTGCAGAAGTTTACGTTCCTCATCCCGGTCCGGATGCCCGTCCCGCCGATTACTGCGATCATCCATACATCCACACCCTCAAAAGTAACTTGGCTTCATTATACATGACGCAGAAGTAGAGCGATAAATGAAAAACGGCTGCCCCGGAGGGACAGCCGCCTTGATCGGTCAGTATTTACCGAACTTAAACAGTTTGGCCAGCGCCTTGAAGATGATCGCCAGCGCGAACAGGACGATCAGGACCACCAAGATGATCACAAGCAGGGTCAGGAGTGGGCCTAATCCCCCGAGAACAGCCGGTACGATCAGGAAGAGCCCGAGCAGGGCATAGCCCGCCAGGATTGCACCCAGGAACAGGTTGATGCACTCTTTGTACTGAGTCATGATTTTCACCTCCTATCAACCACAGTCTATTCCGGTTTTCGGCCGGTGCCGGGGCGATTGAAGGGGAAGCGGTGCGTGTTGGCGAATGATTTTGTGAGAATGAAGTCTGTCATGGGAAAGGGGATGGGAGATGGAACACGGTAAAGAAACAAGGAAAATCATCCATGAATTCGGGGCCTATTCCAACTGGCTGGAGAAGATCAAAACTATTGATTCCCTAGTACTGATGAAGCCGATCGCGGAAGGCAAGTGGTCGCCTGGGGAAATCATCGCGCACATTCTGAAATGGGACGAACATTTGAACAGCAGTGTAATCCCGGACGTGCTGGAGGGAGAGGGGATGGAGTTCCCGGAGTTCGGGACCTTTAACCGCAGGGCTGCAGACTATGCACGGACCATCATGCCCGAAGAGCTGATCCTGGAAGCCCGGGACGCTCGGAACCGGCTGGTTTCCCGACTGCTGCAGCTGCCCCAAGAGGTGCTGGTCAGACCTGTGCCGTCAAATGGGGAAACCCGTTGCCCTCATACCGGCTCTCCTTATACGCTGATCTACATCATTGGAGATTTTATCTATCATGATCACCATCATCAAAAACAGGTCGATGACTTTCTGAGGGATGCACAAAAACACCCCGTTCGCTGAATCTGGCGGACGGGGTGTCGTTTATGACGATTCCGATTGACTTAAACCAAAACTCGCTCCCAGAATCGGTGTTTAGCAATGGCCTCCACAAATTCTTCCGTGAATGCCGCGATGTCCGTTCCCGTGATGACTCCGGGCTTTCCGTCAAGATGATTGACTTTCAGCCACTCGATTCCTTCACCGGTGGCGCCGATCGGCTTGTAGTGTGAAAATGCCTCATCGATAAAGTAAGCGGCATCTTTGTTGAACTTCTTATTCTTGCGGCTTCCCCTGATCATGTAGACAGCATCGAATAACACCGACTTGGCAGTCAGGAAGGTGTGCTGCGCTTTTACCGTTACGCCGTTCGTGCCCTGCACAGTCCCGATCGTTTCACTGATGATCTCGGGCATAATGCCTTCGGAGCTCAGCCTCTTCAGTACATACTTCACTTCCGGACCGTTAAATCCTTCCGTAAGTATGATGGCGACTTTACGCGTTTCTGCTGTCTTTGGAGTGTTTTCCTGGCTGAGGGCAGGGGAGGATTTGGTTACACCCGAGCCGCCCTCTTGAGGTGGCTTTGCCCCGATGTTCACTGCAAAGGCGGTCGCCAATTCAACGCTCACATTGGCGAACATATCCACCACCTGCTGCTTGACCGACTCGCTTTTCACTTTCCCCAGTTCAAAACTGAACGCCTCGATGATATGTGCTTTTTCATGGTTGGTCATGCTGTTCCAGAAAAGCGTGGCCTGAGAAAAGTGGTCTTCGAAGCTCTCGCTGCGTGCACGGACTTTGCGGCCTTCCACTTTTTCCTGATAGGTTGCATAGCCGCCTTCTTCAGGGGGAACTGGCGCAGGAGTGTTCCCGGCAAGGGAGTTCCTGTGATAGCTCACCTTCCCGAGATTGATCGTCTGGCGGTGGTAGCCTTCCCGCTGGTTGTTATGGAACTGCACAACCGGCCGGTTGATCGGGATCTCATGGAAGTTCGGACCGCCCAGGCGGATCAGTTGAGTATCCGTATATGAAAATAGGCGTCCCTGCAACAGCGGATCATTGGTGAAGTCGATTCCCGGCACAACGTTGCCCACATGAAACGCAACCTGTTCCGTCTCGGCAAAGAAATTGTCCACATTCCGGTTCAGGATCATCTTGCCGACAGGGATGACCGGAATGTCCTCTTCAGGCCATAGCTTGGTGGCATCCAGGATGTCGAACCCGAGATTGAACTCGTCTTCTTCGGCAAGAATCTGGACGCCTAGTTCGTATTCCGGATAAAATCCTTTTTCAATGGCATTCCATATATCATTTCGGTGATAATCCGGATCGATGCCCGCCAGTTTGTGGGCCTCATCCCAGACGAGGGAGTGGGTCCCCAATCCAGGTTTCCAGTGGAATTTCACAAAATGGGCTTTCCCCTCATCATTGACCAGACGGAAGGTATGGACGCCGAAGCCTTCCATCATGCGGAAGCTCCGAGGAATGGCCCGGTCGGACATGATCCACATGATCATATGGGCGGATTCCTGGTTATTCGCGACGAAATCCCAGAACGTGTCGTGGGCAGTGGAGGCTTGCGGGATATCATTGTCAGGCTCAGGTTTAAAGGCATGCACGACATCCGGGAACTTAATGCCATCCTGAATGAAGAAAACGGGAATGTTATTTGCAACCAGGTCGTAGTTACCTTCTTCGGTATAGAATTTAGTCGCAAATCCCCGTGCATCGCGGACAGTGTCGGCGGATCCCCGTGATCCGTTGACGGTGGAAAAGCGGACAAATACAGGAGTCTTTTTCGAGGTGTCCTGCAGGAATTTCGCGCTTGTGTACTTTTTCATGCTTCTGTAGAGCTGAAACTCACCATGGACGGCAAAGCCGCGTGCGTGTACCACCCGTTCCGGAATCCGTTCGTGGTCAAAATGCGTCAGTTTCTCCCGGAAATGAAAATCCTCCATCAGGGTCGGTCCCCGGACGCCTGCTTTCAGGGAGAATTCATCTTCCGACATTTTCAGTCCCTGATTGGTCGTGAGTGCCTTATCCTTGTCATCAACGCGGAATGCTTCCAACTGTTCGTCTTTGCTATTCTTCTCATGATTGTGCTCATCCATATGATCACCCCTCCTCATCATTAGAGGTTATGTGCAGAGTGAAGAAATTATTGAAAAAATCTGTGAGGGTGAAATAATTCCTGACCGTGCAAAGAAAAAACACCCTCTCCGCGGATGGAGAGGGTGCGTGGAATCAATCAGATCGAGTAGTTATATTCCTCGGGAAGGACCCGGCGGAGGAACTGTTTGGTGCGTTCTTCTTTCGGGCGGCCGAAGATTTCATCGGGGGTGCCGGATTCCACGACGACCCCGCCGTCCATGAAGATCACTTTGTTCGCCACGTCCCGCGCAAACTGCATCTCATGTGTGACGACGAGCATCGTGGTCCCTTCTGCCGCGATCTGGCGCATGACGCCCAGCACTTCACCGACCAGTTCCGGGTCGAGCGCGGAGGTCGGTTCGTCGAACAGGATGATTTCCGGATTCAGTGCCACCGCACGGGCGATTCCGACGCGCTGCTGCTGGCCGCCGGAAAGCTGGGACGGGTAGGCGTCGTACTTGTCGGCCAGACCGACTTTATCCAGAGCCTTACCGGCCGTCTCCAGTGCTTCCTTTTTCGGGACTTTGCGCCCGGTGACAAGACCTTCCGCCACGTTCTCGAGCGCTGTCTTATTGTTGAACAGATTATAGTTCTGGAAGACGAAAGCCGTTTTCTGACGGACGGCATGGACTTCCTTTTTCGAGGCGGATTTGAGATCTACGTGCATGCCGCTGATCTCGGCCGTGCCTGCATCCGCACGCTCGAGAAAGTTGATGCAGCGGAGGAGCGTCGTCTTTCCGGAACCGCTCGGACCGAGGATGACGACGACATCGCCTTTCCCGACTTCAAGATCCACCCCTTTCAGGATCTCCAGAGGACCGAATGATTTATGGATACCGGTGATTTCAAGCATGATCGAAACTCCTTCCGTCAGACAGGCTGAACTTTGTAGCGGGAAGCCCGCCGTTCATACCATTTGAATGCGAATTCAACGAGGCTGCAAAGAATCAGATAAACGAGGAAGATATCGATATAAGCCTCGATATAATTGTATCCGGCATTTGCCGCGACTTTCGCCTTCAGCGTGATCTCCTGCAGGCTCATCGCATAGCCGAGGGAGGTCGCCTTGATCAGGTTGACCGTCGCCGTGGCAAGGTTCGGCAGCGCCGAGACCAGTGCCTGCGGAATGATGATCCGGCGGAATGCCTGGAACGAAGTCAGGCCGACCGACTGGGCGGCCTCCAGCTGTCCCCGGTCGACCGTGCCGAGCGAGGAGCGGAACACTTCGGAAAGGATCGCCGTTGTGCTGAAGGAGAAGACGATAAAGGCGTACCAGATCGGATGGACGTCGTAGACATTTGTCCGGATGCCATACTTCTCGAAAAAGGCAGTCAGGAGGAGGGGGACGCTCGCATAAGTGATGAAAATCTGCACGATGATCGGTGTTCCCCTGACAAATGATACATAGACCCTGGTGATCTGGCGGATGACGGGAATCTCATTGACCCGCGACAGGGCGAGGAGAAAGCCCGCCGGGATGGCGATGAGGAGCGCCACGGCAGTCACCGCAAGCGTGATGGGCACGCCGGACAGGGCGACAAAGAAAGTGTCGATCATGAATTCAATATTGAGTCCTTGCTGCACGGGGGCTCCTCCTTACGTAGTTTTGATGGATCGTTTGCCCTTGCTGAACAGGCGCTCCAGCAGCCCGAAAAACTGTTCGATGAAGATCGACAGAGCCCAGTAGATGAGGGCAAGGGCGATGAAAACCTCAAGCGCATGGGCGTTATAGTTGGCGGCAATGATCAGGTTCGCCTTGCCGACGATGTCAATCAGGCCAATCGTGTAAGCGAGCGCGCCTTCCTGCAGAAGGGCGAGAAGGCCGTTCGCGAAGTTTGGCAGGGCGACGACAAAGGCCTGCGGAAACATGATCCGCCGGTAAGCCTGCATGGGAGTGAGGCCGACGCTGACGGCGGCCTCAAGCTGTCCGCGTCCGACCGACAGATACGCCGAACGGATCACCTCGGACATGATCGCCGCAAACTGAAGCGTAAATGTGATCACGACAAATACGGCGGTATGGAGATCATGCAGATACAGACCGAACTGGCCGGCAAGGAATGGCACGCCGTAGTAGACGAGGAACAGGAGGACGATTGAAGGCGTACATCTCATGATCGTCGTGTAGCCTTCCGCAAAGGCTTTCGCCGCCCGGTTCCTTCCAAGCTTCATCGACGCGAGCAGCAATCCTGCGAGCGTGCCGAACACAATCGACAACCCGGCAACCAGGAACGTTACCTTGAGAAAAGGCAGGAGCGCGGGAATCGAGTTCCAGATATAAGAAGCATCAAAATACTTTTCCATCGTTCCACTCCATCTTCAAAGGTTCCATGTCCGGTTTAGCGTTCGACTTCTTCGAGCACTTCGAACAGGTTGCGGCCGTAGAATTTCTCGCTGAGTTCTTCACGTTTTTTCTCTTCCGCAAGTTTCTTGATGGCTTCATCATACGCATCTGCAAGTTCCTGCTCGTTTTTATTAAACAGCGGCCACGTTTTGATGACTGCAAATTCGTTGTACACGACTTCATCCTTCAGGTGATGATAGGGACCATCTTCTACGGTGACCTGCTTTTCAAACGGGCCTTCAATCATGACGCCTCCGTCGACGCGGCCTTCATTGACCCACTGGACCACGTCCACCGTGAAGGAGTCGCCTGCTTCCAGCTGCACCGGATTTTCCGGATTTGCCGTGTTGTATTCTTCAATGACCGTGTACTGGGCGTTGTTGGCCGCAATCGGCGCCAGTGAGTAGCCGGCTGAAGCGAAGTCTTCCAGGGACTTGATCTTTTCGTCTTCTTTCCGGAGGACGAGTCCGGCGCTGCTCAGACCGAGGAACTCTTCCGGATAAGTGAACTTCTTCGTGCGTTCTTCCGTCCAGAAGGCGTTTTTCACGCCGGCCTGGAATTTGCCCTGCTCGACACCGATCAGGAGGTCATCACTCGTCGTGCCGACGAATTCGAATTCGTATTCCGGCAGCAGTTCGTCGACGAGTTTCATCACTTCCACGTCATAGCCTGTCGCCTCGCCGTTTTCATCAAGCCAGGAGATCGGTTTTGACTGCTGGTCGTAGGCAATCTTCACTTTACGGACGCCTTCATCACCATCCGCTGCTTCCCCTGAACCGCATGCCGTCAGCACCAGTGCTGCAGCCGTACCCAATACTGCCATTTTCAATCCTTTACTGATCATCATTTTCATTTCCCCCTGTGTTTGTCGTTGTCCGCCTCTGAAGGCGCGATGCAATCGATTAATTCGTTGATACTTATTTACTGACTGATGACTCATTTTGTCCGCTGCCCAGGGCATCTTCCGCAAGTGCCCGGATGGTCATGTCGTCGGCAGGCGGATTGTGGAGGCCCGCCCGGACATTGCGATAGTAGCGCTGGAGCGGATTCGAGCGCTGCAGGCTTTTTGCGCCGACGACCCGCATCGCCTTATCGACGATCGAAATGGCGGCATTCGTGACGATCGTTTTTGCAACTGGAACCTCATTGCCGAGGTGCGGACGGCGCTCCGGATCATCATGTGCATCTGCGACACTGTACAGCACATGACGGGCCTGCGACAGTTCCAGGTCAATCTCCCCGATCAGCTGGCGCACATTGGGCAGTTGGCTGATCGGCCCTTTCACGCTGTTCGGCGCATGCCTGCCGGCAAACTCCACTGCATAATCCCTGGCCGCCTGTGCGATGCCGAGGTAGGTGGCGGGCAAATGGAGAAGCCATCCGTCAAACTTCGGTCCGCCGGCACTTCTCACCGGCAATTCAACCAGTGCGCCATCGTCCACCCGGACGCCTTCCAGAACGAGGTCATGGCTCCCGGTGCCGCGCATGGAGACGACATCCCAGGTTTCGTCGATCGAGAGCCCTTCAAGGTCTTTGTGGAGAAGGAAGAATCCAATCCGTTCCTCTTCCTCGACCCATGCGGATGTGAGGAAATACGTGAGGGCGGGGGAGCCGGTCGTGAATGATTTCCGTCCGCTGATGACGTATGAATCGCCATCCCTGACGGCAACCGTCCCCGGACGGCCTCCGCGCGAAGGGCTGCCTGTAGCGGCCTCACTTACCGCCCGATTGACGAGAGCGCCTCCCAGCAGCTCGCCTGCTAAAAAGCGGAGCATTTCTTCGTTCCAGCTTTGCTGTTCGAATATGCCGCCGGCGACGCCAAGGTTCCATCCGATGGAAAGGGCAACGTTTTCGTCGTACTTGGCAAGGGTCTCCTGGAAGAGGACCATGTCATGGACGCCTGCCCCGACCCCTCCAAGAGCGTTCGGGACGGCAAGCGCCGTGTAACCGGAATCGGCCAATGCCCGGATCTGAATTGCCGGATAAGTCCCTGCCTCATCCCGTTCCTGTGCGTCTTCCGCGAACACCATGCCGATTGAGTTTAACTTTGCCACCCATTCTTTCTGCAGTTCCGTCCTGATGAATAGTTCCATCTTTTTGCCCTCCTGCTGATCACCGAATTCTAAACTGTTTATAATATAGTGGTTTAGTCGGTTTTTTGTGCGAAAAAGTTTTCTCCGCCGAGACGGAGAAAATCATGAAAAACGAAAGCCCTTCATCCCGCAGGAAGAAGGGACCGGTTTAAAAAAGGCCGGAATCCCTCATCTTCCCGGCTGTGCCGGTCTGGAGTTAGCACCTTTCTGCCCTTGGCAGTGGTTGCTGAAGCATCTTCGGGCCAGTCCCTCCGCTTCTCTCGATGAGGCAAATATTGTTGTCCGAAAACACTTTATATAAAATAGCCTATAAAGTCAATAGGTATTGTAGAGTAAGTGCTTTGGCTAAGGTCAGGCCGCCGACGGGACGGCTTTCCGGCTCTTGGCCGTCACCGCAATGGCACACAGGAAAGCGGCTGCCAACAGGGTGCCGTCCAAAAGAAGCGGGACGCCCCAGTTCCCCGAAGCATCCCGGAGAGCTCCGGAAACAACAGGCGAAAGGATCGCGCCAATTTCGGCGACCAGGTTCAGCATGCCGAACATGGAGCCGCGCTGTGCTTCCGGCGCATGTTCCGATGCAAGTGCGTGGGCCACAGGCTGGAGAGCAAAGAAGAAGAGCCCTGAAGTGAACAGCAGCAGGGATAGGACAACCGGGTTGCTGTAACCGGCCATCACATATCCGGCGAAGGCAAACGTCAGGACTGCGACAATGCCGGTCTGAACCGCAAGCACATTCCGGCGGCCATTCGGCCGGGATGCTGCCCGGTCCGAAATCATGCCACCCAGCGGGAAACCGATGATGCCGGCCAGTCCGTTAAATGATGCAATCAGCGCAGCGGTGACGAGGGCGTTACCTCCGAAGTCCCTGACAATTGATACCGCCCAGAACCCGTAGAACCAGAGGTGCCACATGACTGGGATAAAGAACACGTACATGAGGAGCAGGTTCCGGTTTTTCAGTATGGGTCCGATTTCATCTTTCCGGCGCCGGTAGACGTACACGATCAGGATCGGGCAGAGTGCGGTCAGGAGAACGGCGATGCCGACATCGGAGACCCCAAAATTGGTGGCGAGCAGGTAAATGCCCATCACGATTGCCAGGAAAATAGCGCTATAGCCGAATAGAGGGGGGAGCGCTTTGCGGTATTCCGCCTTGACGGCTGGTGAGTGAGGATCCAGGTTGGCGGGAAGCTGCTTCGGTTTAAGGTAAATCGTGATCAGCACTGCTGATAATAGCGTGATGCCCCCGAGGACGAAAAACGGGACCCGCCATGCATGTTCGCCAAAATGAGGTTCCGCCCAGCTGAGCAGAAGCGGGACCCCGAGTGTCGCAACGGTCAATCCGACCGAGACCCCGGTGAGCGCAACTCCCATTCCCAGCCCGATTTTGTTTGGCGGGGAGTGGAAGGAGATGTAGGAACGGTCATTGGAATAAAAGACGCCTTCCCCAAGTCCGAGCAGCACACGCAGGAGGATGAAGGTGATGAGCCCGCCCGCGATGCCTGTGAGCAGCGTCGCAATGCCGGCCCAGAAAATACTCAGGACGATGATGGCGCGGTAGCCGAACCGGTCACCGAGATATCCGCCGGGGAACTGCATCAGCATGAATCCCGCAAAGAACAGGCTGCCGATCAGGCCGCCGATCGCATGGGGATTGTCCACGCCGGCAAAAAAGGCGACCTCGTGCTCGATCATGTAGGTGATGAGCGGGCCGGTGGCCGTCCGGTCGATATACGAAACGAACCATCCGAGAAACAGCATGGTCCAGATGGTATGGTACTGCTTCCAGTTTCCAGATTTGATCATGTCGCTCACTCCGTCCATTTAATTGGGTTGGAGCAAATGGCAAAAGCCCCGCAAAGCGCGGGGCTCCTCATTCCCATCGCTCTCATGTTCAGGCGAAATCATGCCTCCGGAATTGGCACCTTGCCCGGAGTGGTTTCTCCGCACGGTTGCCGGGCTTCAACGGGCCGGTCCCTCAGCCGCTCTTCATAAGAGTGTCATCTATTGGTGGTGCCTATGTTCAGCGAACGATCAGTTGTTGTCTTTGCCCCAGACGTCTTCCGCAATTTTCACGACATGGCGGATTTTCGCCCATTGCTCGTCTTCCGTCAGGTTATTGCCTTCTTCCGTCGATGCGAACCCGCACTGGGGGCTGAGCGCAAGCTGCTCAAGCGGCAGATATTCGGACGCTTCCCGGATGCGGGCCTTGATGGCTTCTTCGTCTTCCAGTTCCGGACGCTTGGACGTGACCAGTCCGAGAACAACGGTGAGGTCCGGGCGATTGACATGGCGAAGCGGTTCGAATCCTCCGGAACGCTCATCGTCAAACTCGAGGAACAGACCGTCCACGTCCAGGCCTCCAAAGATGATCTTGCCCGCATCCTCATAGCTTCCGCTTGTGAAGAACGTCGAACGGAAGTTGCCTCGGCAGATATGCATCGTGACCAGCAGGTCGTCTGGGCGATCCGCGATGGCCCCATTGATGGCATCGGCGAACTGATGGATCAGCTGGTCAGGGTCGGAACCTTCCGCCCTCAGCCGGTCGCGTTCTTCTTCCGTGAAGAAAGACGTCCAGGCTGTGTCGTCGATCTGAAGATAGCGGCAGCCTGCACTGTACAGATCACGGATCAGCGCGTGATAAGCAGGAATCACGTCCCGAAAGACATCTTCTTTCTTTTCGTAGACGTCAGTATCGAGTGCTGCGCGGCCGAAGACAAGGTTCGGACTTGGAATCGTGAACTTCACGGTTGTATCTTCACCGGCAATTTCCTTCAGTTTCTTGAAGTGGCCGATAAACGGGTGATCGCCGCTGTAGCCGATCTTTCCGGTCACTTTGACACCGACCGGACGAACGTTTACGCCATTGAATTTCCGGGTGCCGTTCGGCGTCTCGTGAAATTCGATGCCGTCAAGTCCTGCGAGAAAGTCCAGATGCCACCAGCTTCGGCGGAATTCCCCGTCCGTGACGCCTCGGAGGCCGTTCGCTTTCTGGGCTTTGACGAGCCGGCGGATCTCTTCGTCTTCGACACGCGTCAGCTCATCGAGGGTGATCTCTCCCTGCTGGAACTTTGTACGGGCTTCCTTTAGAGCCGCAGGGCGGAGGAAGCTGCCGACATGGTCGGCACGGAATGGAGCGCGGATTTTTTTCTGTTCGTTGATGGATGTTGTCATCATGATTCCTTCTTTCTATTTGTTATTCCCGGTCGGGTGGGTCAGGCCTTCGGTCCCCAGACTTCTTCCGCAATCTTGGCGATATGGCGGACTTTCGCCCATTGCTCTTCTTCGGTAAGAATATTGCCTTCCTCAGTCGAGGCGAATCCGCACTGCGGGCTGAGGGCGAGCTGCTGAAGAGGCACGTAGGTGGCCGCCTCGCGGATCCTGGCTTTCACCTGCTCTTCGTCTTCAAGTTCGGGAAACTTCGAAGTGACGAGGCCGAGCACGATCGTCAGGTCCGGACGGTTGACGAAGCGGAGCGGCTCGAATCCTCCTGAACGTTCGTCATCGAACTCGAGGAAAAGGCCATCGACGTTCAGTTTGCTGAAGATCACTTCGGACGCGCCTTCGTAGCTGCCGCTGGATGCATAGGAGGAACGGAAATTCCCCCGGCAGATGTGCATCGTCACCAGCAGGTCATCCGGACGGCCTTCGATGGCTCCATTGATCGCTTCGGCAAACTTGTGGACGAGCCGGTCCGGGTCGGAACCGAAGGCGCGTGCAAGCGCGCGGCTTTCTTCGGAAAAGAACAGCGACCATGCCGTGTCGTCCAGCTGAAGGTAGCGGCATCCGGCATCATACAGGTCTTTGATGAATGCACGGTAAGCCGGAATGAGGTCTTTATAGAAGTCCTCGCCGTTCTGATAAAGGCCGGTTTCGATTCCGCTGTGGAAAAAGAGCATGTTCGGGCTCGGGATCGTATATTTCACTTTGACGCCTTCGCCTGCGATTTCCTGGAGTTTGCGGAAGTGGTCCAGGAAAGGATGATTACCGGAATAGCCGATCCTGCCGGTCACTTTGTAACCGTGGGCCTTCGTCTTGATGCCGTTAAACGGGATGCCTTCGCCGGTTTCGGTATACTCGATGCCGTCCAGACCGAGAAGAAAGTCCATATGCCACCAGGTCCGGCGGAATTCCCCGTCCGTGACAGCGGTGAGCCCGTTTTCAAGTTGTGCACTGACGAGCTTTGTAATTTCTTCATCTTCCACACGGGTCAGTTCTTCATGAGTGATTGAACCTTCCTTGAACTGTTCACGGGCTTTTTTCAGGCGCTCGGGACGCAGGAAGCTGCCTACGTGGTCGGCCTTGAATGGTGTGCGGACAGATTTTGTTTCCGGTAGATTGGCGGTCATGGCGATACCTCTTTTCGTTTTTTTGGTCAGACGGATGGCTGTCCTGCTTTTTCGAGAGCCAGCCGGAAGGCTTGTTTCAGGTCATCAATCAGGTCTTCTGCATCCTCGATCCCGACAGACAGCCGGAGGAGCGTGTGATCGATGCCGCGGCGATTCCGCTCTTCAAGCGGGATGTCCGCGTGGGTCTGCGTGGAAGGGTAGGTGATAAAGCTTTCGACACCTCCGAGGCTTTCCGCGAATGCGACCAGCTGCAGTGCCTCCAGCAGCGGGGCGACGATGCCGGGGTCCGTGGTGCGGAACGAAAGCATCCCGCCCTTGCCGGGATACAGGACATGCGACACCGCAGGTTCTGTTTTGAGGTAGGCGGCAATCTCCTTTGCATTTGCTTCGTGCTGCTTCATGCGGAGCGGAAGTGTCTTCAGCCCCCGGATGACGAGCCATGAGTCGAACGGCGAGAGAACCGCACCTTCCGCGTTATGCTGGGCGGCAAGCTGTTCGCAGAGGGTTTTTCCTTTTGCCACGACGAGCCCCGCGAGTACATCATTGTGTCCGCCGATATATTTGGTGGCGCTGTGGATGACGATATCCACACCGAGTGTAATCGGCTGCTGGAGGATCGGTGTATAAAACGTGTTGTCGGCAATCAGCAGGAGGCCATGCCTTTTCGCGATTTCGCCGTACGCTTCAATATCGATTTCCTGCATCAGCGGGTTTGTGGGAGATTCGATGAAAAGTGCTTTGGTCGTATCCGTGATGGCACGCTCGACTTCATCTGGATCGCTGAAGGTCAGATAATCGACCGGGACACCGTACTGCTTCCGGTAATGTTCCAGGAGCCGGTAAGTCCCTCCGTAAAGGTCCTCCGGCGCGATGATGCCCTCTCCCGGTCGGAAAAGGGACAGCACGAGACCGATCGCAGCCATGCCGGAGCTGCAGGCAAATGCCGCATCGCCTGCTTCCAGTTCGGCAAACCCTTCTTCGAGAATTGCTCGGGTCGGATTCTTCGTACGGGAGTAATCAAAGCCGGTCGATTGTCCGAGCCCGGTATGCGCGTAGGCGGTGGACAGGTGGATCGGCGGATTCACGGCCCCGGTGAGGGGGTCTGTCCGGTTACCCAACTGTGCCAGGAGAGTGGCGGTTTTTCTTGTGGTCATAAGGCGGGCACCCTTTCGTTGATGGGATGGGAGGGAAAAGAAAAGAGCCCTCCAAATAAGAAGAGGGCTCTGTGGATGCACAGATGGTCTTCTTATCTTCCGGAACCTTGTCAGGATCCGCTGGAAGTAGCACCTTTGCCTTAAGGCAGGTTGCTGAGACATCGCAGGGCCAGTCCCTCCGTCTCTCTGGATAAGAATTGCTGATTCAATTGTTTGAAAAATCTTATTGCTCTCACTGTATCACCGTTTGCGTCAGGCGGCAAGCCCTTTTTGAAAAAAGAAAGATTGAAAGTGTTGCCCGTGTGCTTGTGAGCAAGAAGAGGGATGAAACACATTGAATCGTGTAAGATAACTGAGGATAAGCCGGAGACCATAATTCCGGTAATACAGATATACTGAAGGAGTGTTTCATCCATGACCATCAAAGTCAAAGCAATCATCGGGAGCACCAGCTCCACGTCCTATAACCTGAAAGTCGTCGAGTCCATGCGCAGCCGCTATGCGGACCGATTGGAAATCACACCTGTCTTCATCAATGCCCTTGAACCGTTTTCGATAGATGCCGAAAACAATCCGTCTGAAGACGTTCTCGACTTCAAGAAAGATGTCGCTGATTCCGACGCGGTCCTCTTTGCCGTACCGGAATACAACTTCTCCATCCCTGGCCAGCTGAAAAATGCCATCGACTGGATGAGCCGAGGTGAACTCGTTCTGAACAATAAGCCGACATTCATCGTCGGTGCATCGATGGGGGCGCTCGGCTCTGTCCGTGCCCAGCAGCATCTGCGTGAGATCCTGTCGAACCCGAACCTCGCTCCGGCAATCCTGCCCCAGAACGAAGTGTACATCGGGGCAGTCCATGAGAAACTGGACGATGCGGGCAATCTCACCGATGAAGCGACCCTCGCGTTCCTCGACATCGTCGTCGACAACTTCATCAAGTTCTATGAGAAGGAAAAAGCGGCTGCAGCCGCAAACTGATCGTACGCCCATCCGGCATTGCCGGGTGGGCTTTTCTAATGGCACGGTTCATGTCTGATTGCCTTCATGCACTTGCGGGTACACTCAAAATGAGAGATCAGCGGAAGGAGCGATTTCCATGAACGAAAAAAAGGACCGCGCCGGCAAGGCGGAGGGACAGGCACTCCAATCGGACGACAAAAACGACTTTACCGGCATGCCGAACCACGAAATGCCGGATCTCGAGCCCGACCAGAGTCCGGAGGGACAGGTCGAGCAGGCTGAGCAAAGCACCAAGCGGGACCGGGACAGGAAATAAACCCATTCCGGTTCCCGAAATAGAGGGGAAACTCCCATGGGCCGCACGGCGATTGACGCCGTGCGGCTTTTCGCATGCATAAAGCGGGCGATAACACTGCAGGCCACCGGCAGATTTGCCCGAGCCGGGACTCCCTATCCGAATACATTGATAGAGCAAGGTGAAAGACCTTGTGAGAAAAGGGCAGGGAGGTGAGAAAAATGTGTCAACGTCAAACAAAGTCGGCAGCAAGCAAAATACGCGGACCCTTGTCTGAAGTGATTGCCGGTGCCATAGAAGATAATGTGGAGATGAATGTGCTGCAAAGCCTGCAGGAACAGTTCAACGATATGAATCAGGACCGTTTCGTCCTTGATCAGGCCACACTTGAATTGCCGAATAACTCCCTTGTGCAGAGCCTCCCGCTCTCCCCGAATGTGCGGAACGATGCCTTTCACCTGAACTGTTGCACGGTCAACTCTGTTGCTGCGAACAACACATTCCCGGACGCACAGCCCGATAAATATGAGAATTCGTCTGTAAGGGCAACCGGACACATCAATTGGTACCTCTCCTTTTCTCTTGATACGCACTTTAATGATGGGGCAGGTGGCTGTGAAGCAACCGTGCGGCTTCCGTTCACGCTGACAGGCACCACATGTGTCAACCAGACGCTTTGCGAAAACAGCGATGTCCTCCCGGATTTCTGCAACGGAAACACCATTTCACTTGCATTCCTTGCACGGCTGTTTGAGACAGAAGAAAAAGTGACCGCAACCTATCTGATCGTGCACATTCTTCCTGAATGTGCATAACCCTGGAAAACTGTACTGAACGTTCCGGAGCCTTCACCAACGGAGGCTCCTCTTCTTATTTTGTTTGCCATTACCTAAAATCACCGGTCAAATGCCACAAAACGCCCGTGGTTGCACCGGGTTGTGGCAGGGTATATTCATGTTAATGTATAGTTAGTGTAAATTCTGAACGTGGAAGAAGGGATGCTTGTGTCTACGAATTACGCAGACGACAGTCTGATGCTCCATACCGACTTGTATCAGATCAATATGGCCGAGACGTACTGGGCGGACGGTGTCCATGAGCGGCGGGCGATATTCGATCTGTATTTCCGCAAGCTGCCGTTCGGCAACGGTTACGCGGTGTTTGCCGGGCTGGAACGGGTATTGGAATACTTGAAGGGGTTCCGCTTCACGGAAAGCGATCTGGCCTATCTTCGGGACAATGCCGGCTACAAGGATGATTTCCTGTCGTATCTGGCAGACCTGAGGTTCACGGGGGATGTGTACTCGATGGTCGAAGGGGAGCTTGTTTTCGGCAATGAGCCGATCATCCGTGTTGAGGCACCGCTGATCCAGGCCCAGCTGGTCGAGACCGCACTGCTGAATATCGTGAACTACCAGACGCTGATCGCTACAAAAGCGAGCCGCATCAAGCAGGTCGTAAAAAATGATGTCGTCATGGAGTTCGGCTCGCGCCGTGCCCAGGAGATGGACGCAGCGATCTGGGGTGCCCGTGCTGCCGTGATCGGCGGTGTAGAGGCGACGAGCAATGTCCGCGCCGGGAAACTGTTCGGCATTCCTGTCGCGGGGACGCATGCCCATTCGATGGTGCAGGCCTACGAGAGCGAATATGAAGCGTTTCACGCATATGCACGCAGGCACAGGGACTGTGTGTTCCTCGTGGATACGTACGACACACTCAAGATCGGGGTCCCGACAGCGATCCGTGTGGCCAAGGAACTTGGCGACAAGATCAACTTTATCGGAATCCGCCTCGACAGCGGCGACATCGCCTACCTGTCGAAGGAATCCCGCCGCATGCTGGACGAGGCAGGCTTCCAGGATGTTAAGATCATCGTCTCGAATGACCTCGATGAATACACCATCATGAACCTGCAAATGCAGGGGGCGAAGGTTGACCAGTGGGGCATCGGCACAAAGCTGATCACCGCTTACGACCAGCCTGCACTCGGTGCGGTGTACAAGCTCGTCGCAATCGAGAACGAGGAAGGCGTTCTGGAGGATCGCATCAAGATCTCCTCGACTGCCGAAAAGGTGACGACGCCTGGCCTCAAGAAAGTTTACCGGATCATAGACCGGGAAAACGGCAAGGCGGAAGGCGATTACATCACGATGTGGGACGAGAACCCGGAAGAGGAAGATCGCATCAAGATGTTCCATCCGGTCCACACATTCATTTCAAAGTTCGTGACGAACTTCGAAGCGGTGAACCTTCATCAACATGTTGTCCGTGAAGGGGAAATCGTCTATGATCTCCCGCAGCTTCCGGAAATTGTGGCCTTTGCCCGTGGCCAGCTCGGACTGCTGTGGGATGAGTACAAGCGCTCGCTCAACCCGGAGGAATACCCGGTGGACCTCAGCCAGAAGTGCTGGGACAACAAGATGCGGAATATCCACGAAGTCCAGGATCGGATCCGCGAATTCCAGACAAACGGAGCGGAAGGCTGACCCCTGCCTGAAATAAAGGAGGAAGAAGCAACATGACACTGCAGGAAGAGATTATCCGAGAACTGAAAGTGAAACCCGAGATTGACCCGCGGCAGGAGATCCGCCTGTCTGTTGATTTCATGAAAGACTATGCGCGTGCCCATCCGTTTCTGGAAGGCTTTGTGCTCGGAATCTCGGGCGGGCAGGACTCTACGCTCGCCGGCAAGCTTGCCCAGATGGCTGTGGACGAGCTGAACGAGGAGGAAAGCACGGACCGCTACAAATTTCATGCGATCCGCCTTCCATACGGCGAACAGTTTGACGAAAAGGACGTCGATGACGCGATGGCGTTCATTTCCCCGTCCGAGTCATACCGGATCAACATCAAGCCTGCCGTAGACGCAAGTGCGGCAGCATTGGCTGAAGCGGGCGTCCCCCTTTCCGACTACGTGAAGGGGAATGAGAAAGCGCGTGAACGGATGAAGGCCCAGTTTGCCGTCGCCGCAATGAAAAAAGCGGTTGTCATCGGCACCGACCATGGAGCTGAGGCGATCACCGGCTTCTATACGAAGTTCGGGGACGGAGCGGCTGACATTGTTCCGCTTTTCCGCCTGAACAAGCGACAGGGCCGGGCTTTGCTGAAGGAGCTTGGATGCCCGGAGCATCTTTACCTAAAGGTTCCGACCGCCGATCTCGAGGAGGACCGCCCGGCGATTCCGGACGAAGTCGCCCTCGGTCTCACCTACGATGACATCGACGACTACCTGGAAGGCAAGAAGATTTCTCCGGAAGCCCAGGCGAAACTGGAAAACTACTACATGAACTCCCGTCACAAGCGTCATTTGCCGATTACGGTATATGACGATTTCTGGAGAAACTGAATTCGATAGGAACCCGCCGGGCTGAGTGCCGGCGGGTTTATTCGATCTACAGGAAGAGCGGGGAGTCCTGAGCGCCGGTCTCGTCATTGGGGCTCCCGGTCTCGTCATTCGGGAGTCCGGTTTCGTCATTCATGCTCCCAATCTCGTCATTCGGCGTTCCAGTTTCGTCAATCGACCCGACACACCACTTGTCACCCTATCATCCTCCTTTTGAACCTCCTCAGATTGACCCATGACCGGCCATCAACTAAACTGAAAACAGACTATATAATTTCCAGCAGACGGCCGGGAAACCGGATACAGACAGGGGGAACCCGATAGTGGAGGAACACCGAAAACTGCTTAAAGTCATTGAAAATATCGAACAAGTAATGATCGGGAAACGAGAGGTGGCGGAACTGAGCGTGGTCGCCCTTCTCGCAGGTGGACATGTGCTTCTGGAGGATGTGCCGGGTGTCGGGAAAACGATGATGGTGCGGGCGCTGGCACGGTCCGTCGGGGCCGATTTCAAGCGCATCCAGTTTACCCCGGACCTGTTGCCGTCCGACGTGATCGGCGTCTCGATCTACAATCCGAAAGAGATGGAGTTTCAGTTCCGTCCGGGTCCGATCATGGGGAACATCGTCCTTGCCGATGAGATCAACCGGACGTCCCCAAAAACGCAGTCAGCCCTTCTGGAAGGGATGGAAGAAGCTTCCGTGACTGTTGATGGACGCACACTGGCACTTCCTGATCCGTTTTTCGTCATGGCAACGCAGAACCCGATCGAGCATGAAGGCACATATCCGCTTCCGGAGGCACAGCTTGACCGGTTCCTCCTGAAAGTGAAGATGGGATATCCAGGCCGCGAGGACGAAGTGGAAGTGCTGAGACGCGCGGAAAAGCAGCCGCCGATCAACCGGATCGAGCCTGTCATCTCACTTGAAGAACTGCGCGACATCCGCATCCGGGCGGCTGAGGTGGCGGTGGATGACACCGTTAAAGGCTATATCGTCGATCTTTCCGAAAACACCCGGAAAAGCCCGGATATCCGGCTCGGCGTCAGCCCGCGCGGATCGATTGCGCTCATGCGTGCGGGGCGTGCGCTTGCTTTCCTCAAAGGCCGTGATTATGTATTGCCGGATGATATCCAGCACCTCGCCCCGTATGTGTTCAGCCACAGGATGATCCTTCAGCCGGAGGTCCGTTATGAGGGTATCGATGCGGAAGAATTGGTGGAGCGAATCGTTACGAGAACGAAGGTCCCGGTCAGGAGAGCCGGCGCGCGATGAAGGCATTTCTCCGCAAGGCGGGGCCGCTTCTCCGCCTCATCGGAATCGCAACCGTCCTGGGGGGAGCATTTGCCTATGCCCAGTTCCAGGGCGGTGTTGTCAGCTGGACAGTGTTTTATATGGTGTTGCCGTTTGCTCTCTACGGGATTTTCCTGTACATCTATCCGCTGCGGGCTGTTACCGCAGAGCGGGAGGTGAGCCGCAGGGAGATTGCTTACGGCGGTTCCCTTCAATCGGCTGTGCGCCTCGGGCGGCGGTTCATGTTCCCGCTTCTCTATGTCTCCGTCAATGAAGTTGCCGGAAGTGCAACGCAGATTCCGATGCCGTCGACTTTGTTTATATGGGGGTTTCGCAGAAGGAAGGAATGGGTTTATCAGACAGAACCGCTAAAGCGCGGTGAGCATGTGCTGGAAGGGATCGAGATTGAGACGGCGGACTTTTTCGGCTGGATGCGCAAGCGCAGGTTCATTCCGCTCCGCCAGACCATCACCGTGCTGCCGAAGGTGACCGACATGCGGGAGGTGCCGTCAGATGCTTCCGAAGAGCGGGGCAGTGCGGCGGCCACCTTCGCTTCCGTGAAGGAATCATCAGTCGCAACCGGAATCCGCGACTACCAGCCGGGGGACCGGCTGTCGAGGATTCATTGGCCTGCGTTCGCAAGGACGGGGGAGCTTCATTCCAAAGAGCTTGAAGACAGGCGGGCACAAGACCTTCTACTCGTCCTGGACGGCTCGCCCTCACCACAATTTGAAGAGCAGGTCGGATTTGCGGCGTCCATCCTGAAAAAATCCGTCGAAACACGCTCGGCCGCGGGCTTCCTGAGTCTCGGCGAGTCGGGCGTGGCCATCCCCCGTGTGGAAGGACCGGAAAGCCTGAGGTCGGCGATGCTGCATCTGGCGCGGTTCAGCCCTTCAACTGAAGGCGGACACTTTCCGCCGGCGGGCAGCCGCGCTCTTGCAGCGGCCCGCACGATGACGGTCATCACGGGTCCGCTTACGGAGGCTTGGGTGACCGCGTTTCTGCGGGAAGCCCGGCAGGCATCGGGCGGCATCCTCTTTTCCGTCATCGGAAAAGGTGAGCACCCGGGACGCGCTGCGCTTGAAACTGCGCGCACAGCCATTGCCGCCGGATTTGACGTCCGGTTTGTCACGGAACGGGAATTCGGGGATCCGGAAAGGGGAGGTGTGCGCAGATGAACCAGAAATCGGTCGACCGCTTGTTTCTTGGCCTGATCTATGTTCTGGTGGTCCTCCTCATCAGGGAGTGGCTTCTGCCGATCATCGAACTGACCGGGGCGGGGCACCTCGCGCTCTTTGTGATCTTCGTCGGACTCTGCTTCGCTTTTCCGCTTTTCGGTGTGCCCTGGTGGATCTCGGGGCCTGTGAAGGTGGTCTATGCCGTCTGGTTCGTCGCCCATGCCCATATGGACGGACCTTTGACTCCTGTCTCGTCCGTGATGTTTTTCATGGGAGACCTTCTCCAGAACGCAGGGCTTCTCGTTACGGGAGAGCTCGGCAGAATCACTGACCCGTTCCGGACGGTGCTGTTTCTCGCGCTGCTCTGGATGGCTTCCTATCTGATCCAATACTGGATCAATCTGAAGATGTCGGTCCTCATTTTCTACGGAATGACGGTAGTCTTCATCACGGTGCTGGACACATTCAGCCCGTACAGTGCGGATGAGGCAATCATCCGTATCCTCGTCGTCGGTTTCCTGCTGCTCGGCCTCACGTTCCTCGCGAAGCTGGCGGACAGGCAGAAAAAGCGTCCGGGTCTGCCGGCGTTCCTCCTGATGACGATCCCGCTGCTTGTGTTGGTCACGGCAGCCGGGGCAGTAAGCCAATTCCTGCCGAAGTCCGAGCCGGCCTGGCCTGATCCGGTACCGTTCATCAAGTCGTTTGCCGAAGGGGCGGGCGACAGACTCGGCCGCGATGCCGGCAAGATCGGTTATGGCGAGGACGATTCGATGCTCGGCGGGCCGTTTGTCGGAGACAATACCGTTGTATTTGAGGCGACGGCGCAGCGGGGCCAGTACTGGAAAGTCGAGACGAAAGACACCTACACGTCGCGCGGCTGGATCCATTCCTCCGAAGAGCAGGAACTGCTTCCGGTAGGGGAGGGACGTCCGATCGACGAGCCGCTTCTTGCCGGGACGACCCGCGGTGAAGATACGGCAAACCTGTCGATGCAGCTGGACTTTGAATTCATCGTCCGGCCGTACGGGGCCATTTCATCGTCCGGACCTGAAGGGACCGAGTTTCTTCAGGAAGCCGGAACCGGAAAGGTCATCCCGTTTGTGAACAATGCGCCTGCCGTACTTGATGCGTACATCGTCACTTATGATGAGCCGGCATACAGCCTGACCGCTCTCCGGAATACGGCACCGGACACGCTTCCTCAAGGGGAATTCGACCAGTACCTGCAGTTGCCGGACGGCCTGCCGCAGCGCGTCCATGACCTGGCGCTTGAAATCACGGGCAGGGAAGAGACGCTTTACGGGAAGGCGAGGGCGGTCGAGCAGTACTTCAGGCAGAACGGCTTCGTGTATGACCAGGCAAACGTGGCTTCTCCGGGAACCGGGGAGGACTTCACCGACCATTTCCTGTTTGAATCGAAGCGCGGCTATTGTGACCACTTCTCGACTTCAATGGTCGTCCTTCTCCGCTCGGCAGGCGTTCCGGCCCGCTGGGTCAAGGGCTTTAATGAAGGTGAGGAAATCGGCCGCAGTGATGCCGGCCGCCAGTTTGAAGTGACGAACAACAACGCCCACTCGTGGGTGGAAGCGTACATGCCAGGTGTCGGCTGGATGCCGTTCGAACCGACAATCGGCTTTGACGGCGCAGGCGGCATCGACTACGACCTCGATCTGGATGAAATGACCGAACAGGAAACGCAGGAGATGGAAGAGTCGGCCAAGCCGGAGGAGCCCGAAGAGGAAGAAGAACCGGCTGCAGCAAAAGGTGATGGATTCTGGAAATCCCTCGGAGACCTGATCTCGGAAAACAGCCGCGCGATCTACACCGTGCTCGCCCTGCTCGCGGCGGCAGCAATTGCCGCTTTCCTTCTGCGGGACAAGTGGCTGCCAAGGGTGATGGTGGCGAGATTCCGGAAGCGGAGCCTCGACAGGGAAGGCTTTGAGCGGGCATATGCCAGGCTGCTCGGCAGGCTCCGGCGCTACGGCCTTCCGAAGGAGGACGGCAAGACGCTGTCTGCTTATGCGCGAGAAGTGGATGCGCACTTTGGCGGAACCGACATGATGAGGCTGACCGAGGCGTACGAAGCGATCGTTTACGGCGGCCGTGACGCAATCCGGGAGGAAAGGGCTGTACGGGAAAGTTGGGAAAATTTAATCAACAGGACCATCGGTTGATTTTCGGGGCGGCAAAGGGTAAACTGACTAAAAATCGGATAGACCGGGTCGCCCTCATATAAGTCCGGAAATATGGTCCGGATGTCTCTACCAGGCCGCCGTAAATGGCCTGTCTATGAAGGCGGATGCTATACGTGCGTGCACGGGGCATCCGCTTTTTGGATGGAGATGAGAACGCGCGGAAGCTTTTTCTGCGCGTTTTTATTTTGACCCGGTCCGACAGGAAAAGGTGGAATACACGTGTCTGCAGAATCCCTCTTGCTGGAACAGGAAAAGATTGTCGTCCTCGATTTCGGCAGCCAGTACAACCAGCTCATCACCCGCCGCATCCGTGAGTTCGGCGTTTACTCCGAGCTTCACCCTCACACCGTTACCGCAGAAGACATCAAAGGGATGAACGCGGCCGGCATCATCTTCTCCGGCGGCCCGAACTCGGTCTACGGCGAAACGGCCTTCACCGTCGACCCGGCCATCTTCGACCTCGGCATCCCGGTGCTCGGCATCTGCTACGGCATGCAGCTCATGGCCCATCACTTCGGCGGCAAGGTTGAAAGATCATCCCGCCGCGAGTACGGCAAAGCGGAAATGAACGTCAAAGAAGGTGCCAGTCTGTTCGAAGGCCAGCCATCCGACCAGATTGTCTGGATGAGCCACGGTGACCACGTCACGGCAGTTCCTGAAAACTTCACGACAGTGGCGACAAGCCCGAGCTGCGCAATTGCGGCAATGGAAGATCCGTCCCGCGGCATGTACGCGGTTCAGTACCACCCGGAAGTTCGTCACTCCGTCAACGGCAATGACCTGCTCCGCCACTTCGTATTCGGCATCTGCAAGGCGGAAGGCGGCTGGACGATCGGCAACTTCATTGAGCTTGAAATCGAAAAAATCCGCCAGGAAGTCGGCGACAAGCAGGTTCTCTGCGCATTGAGCGGCGGGGTGGACTCCTCCGTCGTCGCGGCCCTCATCCATCGTGCGATCGGCGACCAGCTGACGTGCATGTTCGTGGACCACGGCCTGCTGCGCAAGGGCGAGGCGGACAGCGTCATGGAGACGTTCGTCGGCAAGTTCGATATGAAAGTGATCAAGATTGATGCGCAGGAGCGCTTCCTTTCGAAGCTGGCCGGTGTATCGGATCCGGAGAAAAAGCGGAAGATCATCGGTAACGAGTTCATCTATGTGTTTGACGAGGAAGCTGCCAAGCTGACAGACATGGACTTCCTCGCGCAGGGCACGCTCTACACCGACATCATCGAGTCGGGCACCGCGACCGCACAGACGATCAAGTCCCACCACAACGTCGGCGGCCTGCCGGAAGACATGACATTCAAGCTCATCGAGCCGCTGAACACGCTCTTCAAGGACGAAGTGCGGGCGCTCGGTTCGGAACTCGGCCTGCCTGATGAAATCGTCTGGCGCCAGCCGTTCCCTGGACCGGGCCTCGGCATCCGTGTCTTGGGCGAAATCACGGAAGAAAAGCTGGAAATCGTTCGTGAATCCGACTTTATCCTTCGCGAGGAAATCGCGAAAGCCGGCCTCGAGCGCGACATCTGGCAGTACTTCACCGTGCTCCCGGACATCCGCAGTGTCGGTGTCATGGGCGACGAGCGCACGTACGACTACGCGATCGGCATCCGCGCCGTCACATCGATCGACGGCATGACGTCCGACTGGGCGCGCATCCCTTGGGACGTGCTCGAGAAGATCAGCACGCGCCTCGTGAACGAAGTGGACCACATCAACCGCGTCCTCTACGACGTCACGAGCAAGCCGCCTGCAACGATTGAATGGGAATAACAAAAGCGGAGGGCGGCTGCCAGAGGCGACAGGCACAAGACGATCTGCGGCGCGAGGCCTGCCTCGCAGAGAAGAACGGCTTGTGACCCCGAGCCTCTGCCGCCCGGAGCTGGATGAAACAAAAGCGGAGCGGGCCGATCAGCCCCGACAGGCATAAGGCAGACGGTGCTGCGAGGCCTGCCTCGCGAAGCCGGCTGACTTATGACCCCGAGGGGCTGGCCCGCGCAGCTACATGAAAGAGTTACCAAAAAACGAACATTGCCCTGTCAATATTGGGTAATGTTCGTTTTCTATTGCGCTTTTATCATTATTCCGCTATACTCTCTTTATCATCAAACATAATTTCACCCGTCGTATAATACCGGAGATAGGGTCCGGAAGTTTCTACCGAGCCGCCGTAAATGGCTCGACTACGATCGGGGGCGTGCTTATTTGCATTTTCTGCATTTGGTGCGCCTCCTTTCCGGTAGGGCATGCGACAGATTGTTGCATGCCCTTTTCCTATTTTCGGCAAGGCGGAAAAAATGGAGGCACTCATGAAAAACTTTTTCAATTTCGATGAGCTCGGCACGAACTACCGCCGCGAAATCATCGGCGGCCTGACGACGTTCCTGTCCATGGCGTACATCCTTGTCGTCAACCCGCTTACGCTGTCGCTTGAGTCCGTTCCGGACCTTCCGGCGGACATGCGCATGGATGCGGGAGCGGTCTTCGTCGCTACCGCGCTCGCGGCAGCCGTCGGTTCTCTCTTTATGGGGCTCATCGCCAAATATCCGATCGGCCTGGCACCGGGGATGGGGCTGAATGCGTTCTTCGCCTATACCGTCATCCTCACGTACGGCATTCCTTGGCAGACAGCGCTCACCGGTGTCCTGTTCTCAGGAATCATTTTCATCATCCTGTCACTGACGGGACTACGTGAGATGATCATCAATGCCATTCCGGCGCAGCTGAAGTTTGCGGTCGGGGCGGGAATCGGACTCTTTATCGCCTTCCTTGGTTTCCAGAATGCAGGCATTATCGCAAACAATGACGCGACACTTACCGGTATTGGCGACTTGTCGCAGCCGACAACACTGCTCGCCATATTCGGCCTGGTACTGACAGTCGGCCTCATGGTGCTGAATGTGAAAGGTGCCATCTTCTTCGGGATGCTGATCACTGCGGTTGTCGGCATGATTTTCAAGGTTGTTCCGCTCCCTGATGGTGTTGTCGGATCCATCCCGGATGTGAGCCCGACATTCGGTGCTGCGTTCCAGCCGCTCATGAACGATCCTGCATCACTCATGACCATCCAGTTCCTTGTCGTCGTCCTGACATTCCTGTTCGTCGACTTCTTTGATACGGCAGGCACTCTGATTGCCGTCGCACAGAAGGCCGGACTCATGAAGGGCGACAAGCTGCCGCGCGCCGGCAAGGCTCTTCTTGCGGATTCTCTTGCAACGGTAACCGGTGCGATTTTCGGAACATCGACGACGACCTCCTATGTCGAGTCGACCGCGGGAGTTGCGGCCGGTGCCCGGACCGGGTTCGCGGCCGTTGTCACCGGTGTCCTGTTCCTCGTCTCGCTGCTGTTCTATCCGCTTCTGTCAGTCATCACATCGGCTGTCACGGCGCCTGCACTCATCATCGTCGGTGTGCTGATGGTGTCGGCACTCGGCCATATTGAGTGGAACCGGTTTGAAATCGCCGTTCCGGCATTTCTCACGGTCATCATGATGCCGCTTGGTTATTCGATCGCAACGGGGATCGCCGTCGGGTTCATCTTCTACCCGATTACGATGATCCTGGCGGGCCGCCGTAAGGAGATCCATCCGATCATGTACGGCCTGTTGCTGATTTTTGTTGCGTATTTCGTGTTTGTACAGGGTAGATGATGAATAAGCCGCTCCTTCCGTCAGCCGGCGGAGGAGCGTTTTTTTATCTGTGCCCTTGTCCATGCGGGACAGTTCCGATAAGATGAGTGGCATCTGTACATAGCGAGAAAGGATGATTCATATGACGATGGTGCTGATCATCTTTGCGATCAACGTCGTTTATGTAACATTTTATACCATCCGGCTCATACTGACGATGAAGGGCTACCGCTATGCGGCTGCCGGGCTTAGCGTGATCGAGATGGTCATTTACGTGGTCGGACTTGGCCTGGTTCTGGATAATCTGAACGAAATAGAGAACCTGATCGCTTATGCACTGGGCTTTGGGCTTGGCGTCATCATCGGTTCCATCATTGAAGAAAAGCTCGCCCTCGGCTATGTCATGGTCAATGTCATTACGGAAGACATTGAGCGCAAGATGGTCCGGGCGATCCGGGAGAAAGGCTACGGCATCACCGACTGGGAAGCGAACGGACGCGACGGAGCACGACATGCGATGCAGATTCTGACGCCGAAGCGCTATGAGCTGAAGCTGTACATGCTGATCAAGGAACTCGATCCGAAAGCGTTCATCATCACGTATGAAGCCCGAAACATCCACGGCGGCTTCTGGGTGAAACAGGTACGGAAAGGGAAGCTGTTCAAATGAGCAAAAAGACGGTCTGGTATGAAGTGCAGGAAGGCGAGACGATCGAACAATGCCTGGAACGCATGCAAAAGGAAGGCTACATGGCCGCAGGCCGAAAGGAAGAGCCGGTCTTTGAGGAGCGGAACGGTGAGCCCGTTCCCGTCCGCCAGCGCATCCGTTTCAAGGGCGTCCGAATGGAAGAATCATAAACAGATCCCGGTGTTTCGGCACCGGGATTTTTTATGCTCAGAAGATTGTGTAAGATGGATAGCGCTTTCATGCAGATTGGGGATAAATACGAACGATTTGTGTGGGAATAAAATTTATTGTTCGGTTATTGCGTTGACTTCATGAAAAACCGCTGTTAAAATGAAACACGTAAAGAACATTCCCCATATATCCCGAGGAATCGGCCTCGGAGTCTCTAGCCCGGCACCGTAATGCCGGGACTATGCGGGAAAGCGGATTACAGGACTCGGAACGGAAGGTGTGCGAAGCATGGAAACCATCGTGACGCAACCGTCTTATCTGAACATGTTCAGGTCCCGGATCGACTGCTTTCCTCCTATTAATAGGAAGCAGTCTATTCGGGGCTTTTATTTATTGGCGGCAAACTGCCGGAAGGAGCGATTGCAATGGACGTGAAAGTGGGTGTCATCATGGGAAGCAAAAGCGACTGGGAGACGATGAAGAAAGCATGCGACATCCTGGATGAACTGGAAGTCGGATACGAGAAGAAGGTCGTCTCCGCGCACCGTACGCCGGATGAGATGTTCTCCTATGCCGAACAGGCACAGGAGCGCGGCATCGAAGTGATCATCGCGGGAGCGGGGGGCGCCGCCCACCTGCCTGGAATGGTCGCGGCGAAAACGCTTGTCCCGGTCATCGGCGTGCCGGTCAAATCGCACGCGCTGAGCGGCATGGACTCGCTTCTCTCGATCGTCCAGATGCCGGGCGGCGTCCCGGTCGCCACGATGGCGATCGGCGACTCCGGCGCAACGAACGCCGGCCTGTTTGCGGCTCAGATGCTCGCAGTGCATGACGAAGCGCTCCGTGGACGCATTCAGGAGCGTCGCAGCCGGCTCGCAGAACAATCCATTGAAAGCACAGGTGATCTCGTATGACCACGATTCTTCCCGGACAGACAATCGGAATCATCGGCGGCGGACAGCTGGGACGGATGATGGCCCTTTCCGCCAAGGAGGCGGGTTTCCGCATCGCGGTGCTCGACCCGGCGGAAGACTCCCCGACCGGCCAGGTGGCCGACGTGAAAATTGTCGCGCCGTATGACGACGAAGGAGCACTCGACCGCCTGGCGGAAGTGAGCGACGTCATCACCTTTGAATTTGAGAATATCGACTACGAAGGGCTCAAGCGCCTGACCGAGAAGGCGTACGTGCCGCAGGGCGCGGAAATCATCCGCATCACCCAGGACCGGATCGCGGAAAAAGCGGCGATCCGCGAAGCGGGGGCACCGGTCGCGCCTTATGTGGAAGCACAGACTTTCGCGGAGCTCAAGGAACGCATCGGGGAGATCGGCTTCCCGTGCGTCGTGAAGACCGCACGGGGCGGTTACGACGGCAAGGGGCAGGTCATCCTGAAAGAGGCGTCCGAGCTTACCGAAGCGGAAGAACTGTTCGTCCATTCCGCATGCGTGGCCGAGAAGTTCATCCCATTCAAAATGGAAATCTCGGTCATCATCCAGCGCGGCACGAACGGGGAATCCCGCTGCCTGCCGGTCCAGGAGAATATCCACAAAAACCATATCCTGCACGAGACGATCGTCCCGGCACGGATTGGTGACCGGACGGCCGAAGCCGCCATCACGGCAGCCGGACAGATCGCAGATCACCTGGATCTGATCGGGACGCTGGCCGTTGAGATGTTCGTGCTGGATGACGGCAGCATCCTCATCAACGAACTCGCGCCGCGCCCGCACAACTCGGGCCACTATTCGATCGAGGCATGCACGATTTCGCAGTTTGGCCAGCACATCCGGGCCATCTGCGGCTGGCCGCTCCGCACGCCGGAGCTTCACCGCCAGGCGGTGATGGTGAACCTGCTCGGCCAGCACGTCGCACCGGTTCTCGATGCAATCCCGGACCAGGCGGACTGGTCCATCCACCTTTACGGCAAGGCCGAGGCCAAGCACAACCGCAAGATGGGCCATGTGACCATTCTTGCAGAAGACAATGAAGACACACTTCGACGGATTGACGAAAGCGGAATCTGGAACTAATGGAGGAATTACCTGAATGATCGAACGCTATACTCGCCCCGAGATGGGCAATGTCTGGACAGAAGAAAACAAATACAATGCATGGCTGGAAGTCGAAATCCTCGCCTGCGAGGCATGGGCGGAACTCGGAGACATCCCGAAGGAAGACGTGAAGAAGCTCAGGGAGAACGCCTCGTTTGATGTGGCTCGCATCGAAGAGATCGAAAACGAGACCCGTCACGATGTCGTCGCGTTCACCCGCGCGGTATCCGAAACACTCGGGGAAGAGCGCAAATGGGTCCACTACGGCCTGACTTCGACCGACGTCGTCGACACAGCGCTTTCGTACCGCATCAAGCAGGCGAACGAGATCATCCGGAAAGACCTTCACAACTTCATTGATATCCTCGCCGTCAAGGCGAAAGAGCATAAATTCACCGTCATGATGGGCCGCACGCACGGCGTGCACGCGGAACCAACGACATTCGGCCTGAAAATGGCCCTCTGGTACGAAGAGATGAAACGGAACCTTGAGCGTTTCGAAGCGGCAGCTGCCGTAATCGAGACGGGCAAGATGTCCGGCGCAGTCGGTACATTCGCCAACATCCCGCCGTTCGTTGAGGAATATGTATGCGAGCACCTCGGTCTCGCAGCGGCACCGGTCTCCACGCAGACCCTGCAGCGTGACCGCCACGCCCAGTACATCTCGACGCTCGCGCTGATCGCGACATCGATCGAGAAATTTGCGGTCGAGATCCGCGGACTCCAGAAGTCGGAGACGCGCGAAGTCGAGGAATTCTTCGCGAAAGGCCAGAAAGGCTCTTCCGCGATGCCGCACAAGCGCAACCCGATCGGCTCAGAAAACATGACCGGGCTGTCCCGCCTGATGCGCGGCTACATGGTCACCGCTTTTGAGAACGTAGCCCTCTGGCATGAGCGCGACATCTCGCACTCCAGCGCGGAGCGCGTCATCATCCCGGATGCGACGATTACGCTGAACTACATGCTGAACCGCTTCGGCAACATCGTGAAGAACCTCACCGTCTTCCCGGAAAACATGAAGCGCAACATGGACCGCACACTCGGACTCATCTATTCCCAGCGCGTCCTCCTGTCGCTCATCGACAAGGGCATGGCGCGCGAAGCGGCCTACGACACCGTACAGCCGCTCGCGATGCAGGCCTGGGAAGAACAGGTCCCGTTCCGCGGACTCGTCGAATCCGACCCGGTCATCTCCGAAAAAATGACCAAAGAAGAACTCGACGATGCCTTCGACTACAACCACCACCTCCAGCGCATCGACGATATCTTCGAACGTTGCGGACTGAATGACTGACAGGGAGTAACCCGATGGACGGCAATACATTTTCTTGAAATTGATTAAACGCAGCGCAGGGCTCGAAGACTCCTGCGGGAAAAGCGGGACAGCCGAGACCCCGCAGGCGGAACGCCGAGGAGGCTTGGCGCCCGCCCGCGGAAAGCGAAGAGCCCGGAGCGGAGTATCTCCGCACTTCATCTAAACCACCACACACTCACCAATTGGGAGGCCAACCAAAATGAAAAAAGCAAATGTGTACGTGACGCTCCGTGAAAGTGTAATCGATCCCCAGGGGACTGCAGCCATCAACGTCCTCCATGCCAAAGGCCATGACAACGTCAAAGATGTCCGCATCGGCAAATACATCGAACTGACCATCGAAGACACGGGGCAAGATCTCGACACGGCCGTCAGGGAAATGTGTGAAAAGCTCTTCGTGAACACAAACGTCGAAGACTACCGGTACGAAGTGTTGGAGGTTGAAGAGGCATGAAATTCGCCGTCATCCAGTTTCCGGGATCCAGCTGCGATCTTGACCTCTACCATGCCGTAAAAGATGTCCTTGGAGAAGAAGCGGAATACGTCCATCACCATGAAACGGACCTGTCCGGCTACGACGCCATCCTCCTACCGGGCGGCGCTTCCTACGGCGACGCCGTGCGGGCCGGAGCCCTTGCGCGCACGACACCCGTCATGGAAGCAATCATCCGGGCTGCGGAAGAAGGAAAGCCCGTCCTCGGCGTGGGCAATGGCTTCCAGATTCTGACGGAAGCGGGCCTTCTGCCGGGCGCATTCCTCAAGAACCGTGACCAGAAGTTCATCTGCCGCACAGTCAAAGTCCAGGTCGTCAACAACCGTACGCCATTCACAAGCGAGTACACCGAGGGCGAGGAACTCAACATCCCGATCGCCCACGGCGAAGGCAACTTCTACTGCGATGAAGAGACCTATGTCCAACTCAAAGAAAACAACCAGATCGTCTTTGTTTACTCTGACGGCAATCCGGACGGATCCGTTGGAGACATCGCGGGCCTCGTCAGCGAAAAGGGCAATGTCCTCGGCATGATGCCCCATCCGGAGCGAGCGGCCGAGTCCATCCTGGGCTCCGAAGACGGACTGAATGTATTTAAATCGATCGTGAATGAGTGGAGGGAATCCCATGCTAACCAAGCTTGAGCCGACAGCGGAACAGATCCGCGATGAGAAGATCTACGCACAGATGGGCATGACGACGGAAGAGTTCGAAATGGCAGTCAAGCTTCTCGGCCGCCTGCCGAACTATACGGAAACCGGCCTGTTCTCCAGCATGTGGTCGGAGCACTGCTCGTACAAAAGCTCCAAGCCTGTCCTCCGCAAGTTCCCGACCGAAGGCCCGCAGGTTCTCATGGGACCCGGGGAAGGCGCGGGTATCGTCGACATCGGCGACAACCAGGCCGTCGTCTTCAAGATGGAGTCTCACAACAGCCCGTCGGCAATCGAGCCGTATGAAGGCGCGGCGACAGGCGTCGGCGGCGTTCTGCGTGACGTCTTCTCGATGGGTGCACAGCCGATCGCGGCCGTGAACTCGCTCCGTTTCGGGGAACTCGACAACGACCGCGACCGCTGGCTGTTCGAGGAAGCCGTCGCAGGAATCGCCGGCTACGGCAACACGATCGGCATCCCGACTGTCGCTGGCGAAATCCAGTTCGACCCTTCGTACGCGGGCAAACCGCTTGTCAACGCAATGGCAATCGGTCTCCTCAATCACGAAGACATCCAGCGCGGCTTAGCTGCTGGCGTGGGCAACACCGTCATGTATGTCGGGGCGAAGACCGGGCGCGACGGCATCCACGGCGCGACCTCTTCATCAGAAGAAATTTCGGATGACCCGGGCAAGGAACGTGCTCCGGTACAGGCGGGCGACCCGTTCACGGAAAAGCTGCTTATGGATGCATGCCTTGAACTCGTGAAGTCTGACGCCCTGATCGGCATCCAGGACATGGGTGCAGCGGGCCTGACCTCTTCTTCCGCAGAAATGGCTTCGAAGGCAGGTTTCGGCATCGAGATGAACCTGGACCTTGTCCCTCAGCGTGATGAGGACATGACCGCATACGAAATGATGCTTTCCGAATCCCAGGAGCGGATGCTGATCGTCGTGCAGAAAGGCCGTGAGCAGGAAGTCATCGACCTCTTCGCCAAATACGATCTTGAAGCGGTCTCGATCGGCCACGTCACGGATGACAAAATGCTCCGCCTGCTCCACAAGGGCGAAGTTGTCGCTGAAGTCTCTGCAGATGCGCTTGCCGAGGACGCGCCTGTCTACAACAAGCCGTCCCGTGAGCCGGAATACTTCCGTGAGTTCCAGGAGATGGAGCAGCAGGAGCCGGAAGTGGAAGATTTCTCGGATACACTCGTGTCCCTGCTGAAGCAGCCGACGATCGCTTCGAAGGAATGGGTGTACAGCCAGTTCGACCATCAGGCCCGCACCAACACGGTAGTTGCCCCGGGATCTGACGCAGCCGTCGTGCGTGTACGCGGTACCGAGAAGGGCTTGGCGATCACTGCCGACTGCAACTCCCGCTACATTTATCTCGACCCTGAAACAGGCGGAAAGATCGCGGTCGCGGAAGCGGCGCGGAACATCGTCTGCTCGGGCGGCAAGCCGCTTGCCATCACGGACTGCCTGAACTTCGGCAGCCCGGATAATCCGGAGATCTTCTGGCAGCTTGAAAAGTCAGCGGACGGCATCAGCGCGGCCTGCCTCGCACTTGACGCCCCGGTCATCAGCGGTAACGTCTCGCTCTATAACGAGCGCGGCGGAAAGCCGGTCTACCCGACACCGACGATCGGCATGGTCGGCCTTGTGGAGAACCTTGCACATACGACGACCCAGGAAGCGAAAGCCGAAGGGGACTTCGTTTACCTGATTGGCGAGACCAAGACCGAATTCGGCGGATCCGAGCTGCAGAAAATGCTGAACGGCGGCAAGATCTCCGGCAAGGCTCCGGCAATTGACCTTGATGTGGAAGCCTCCCGCCAGGAAGCGCTCCTTGCGGCCATCCGTGAAGGCGTCGTCCGCTCCGCGCATGACGTTGCGGAAGGCGGCGTTGCAGTGGCGCTTGCCGAGAAGGTGTTCGGCACCGGGCTTGGCGCTGATGTGAAGCTTGAAGGTTCTGCGGTCACCGCGCTCTTCAGTGAAACACAGTCCCGCTTTATCGTGACGGTCAGCCCGGAGCACGCGGCCCGCTTTGAAGAGCTGGCTTCCGATGCCCGGAAGATCGGTGAAATTACTCAAACGGACCGCCTGGTCATCCGTGACGCTGACGGCAATCCGCTGATCAGTCAGGATGTTTCCATGCTTGAATCCGCCTGGAAAGGGGCGATCCCGTGCTTAGTGAACTCAGAGGGCTAAATGAAGAATGTGGCGTGTTCGGCATCTGGGGCCACGAAAATGCGGCCCAGATGGCGTACTACGGCCTTCATGCCCTCCAGCACAGGGGGCAGGAAGCGGCCGGAATCTGCACGGTGCATGACGATCATCTGCTCATTGAAAAAGGGGAGGGGCTCGTCAACGACGTGTTCCATGGTGACCGGCTGAATAAGTTGCCGGGCCATGCGGCGATCGGGCATGTCCGCTACACGACGGATGGCGGGCGAGGCATCGAGAATGTCCAGCCCCTCGTTTTCCGCTCGACAACAGGCAGTCTTGCCATTGCCCACAACGGCAACGTCACGAATGCCTCCGAGCTGAAGCGCCATCTTGAGCGTCAGGGCAGCATCTTCCAGTCGACATCCGACACGGAAGTGCTTGCACACCTCATCAAAAAGAACATCAGCTATCCGCAGAACGAACGGCTCAAGAAAGCACTTGCCCAGCTGCAGGGCGCTTTCGCCTTCGTCCTCCTGACCGAAGATGCGCTCTACGTGGCACAGGACCCGAACGGCATGCGTCCGCTGTCACTCGGCTGCATCGGCGGGGAGACGTGGGTGGTCGCCTCCGAGACATCGGCGTTCGACCTGATCGGTGCGGAGACCGTGCGTTCAGTCGAACCGGGTGAACTGGTCATCATCGATGACAAGGGTATTCGGAGCGACCGGTTCGCGCCAAAGGCAAACCGTGCCATCTGCTCGATGGAATACATCTATTTCTCCCGTCCTGATTCCGACATCGACGGCATCAACATCCACATGGCCAGGAAGCGCCTCGGCAAGCGGCTGGCCCAGGAAGTCAAGATCGATGCGGACGTCGTCACAGGCGTGCCGGACTCCAGCATTTCCGCCGCAATCGGATTTGCAGAGGAAAGCGGCATCCCGTACGAGATGGGGCTGATCAAGAACCGGTATGTCGGCCGGACATTCATCCAGCCGTCCCAGGAACTGCGGGAGCGCGGCGTCAAGATGAAGCTGTCCCCGGTCCGCCAGGTGGTCGAAGGCAAGCGGGTCGTCATGGTCGACGACTCGATTGTCCGCGGCACCACCTCCAAGAAAATCGTCAAAATGTTGCGTGATGCAGGCGCGAAGGAAATCCACGTCGTCATCAGCGCTCCGCCGCTGATCGCCCCGTGCTTCTACGGCGTCGACATCAGCACCGACTCCGAACTGATCGCCACAGGGCGCACGACGGAGGAGATCTGTGAACTGATTGGAGCGGACTCGCTCCAGTTCCTGTCGGCGAAAGGACTGGTCGAGGCGGTCGGCCGGAACGATGAAGACCCGAACCGGGGCCACTGCCTCGGATGCTTTACCGGAAATTACCCGACGAACATTTTCGCGGACACGAAACTGCCGCATGAAAAGGAACTCGTTTAAGAGGAGGCCACTGGCATGTCAAAAGCATATGAACAGGCCGGCGTAAACATCGAAGCCGGATATGAATCGGTCGAACGGATGAAATCCCATGTCGCCCGCACGGAGCGGAAGGGTGTTATGGGTGCGTTCGGCGGATTCGGCGGGATGTTCGACCTGTCCGAGCTCGGCTACAGCCAGCCGGTCCTCGTCTCGGGGACGGACGGCGTCGGCACGAAGCTGAAAGTCGCCTTCATGGCGGACAAGCATGACACGATCGGTGTCGACTGCGTCGCCATGTGCGTGAACGACATCGTCGCACATGGCGCGGAGCCGCTTTATTTCCTCGACTATGTCGCGCTCGGCAAGGCCGTGCCGGCACGTGTCGAAGCCATCGTCAAAGGCGTCGCCGACGGCTGCGTCCAGGCCGGTGCGGCACTGATCGGCGGCGAGACGGCGGAGATGCCCGGACTCTATGAGGAAGATGAATACGACCTCGCAGGATTCGCGGTCGGCGCTGCCGAGAAGAAGGACATTGTGACCGGCGAGAAGGTCGCTGAAGGTGATGTCCTCGTCGGCATCGCGTCCAGCGGCATCCATTCGAACGGTTACTCACTTGTCCGGAAGATTGTCTTTGAACAAGTTGGAGTCAAGGCGGATGAACCGGTTCCGGGCTATGAGGAGCTGGGGAAATCGGCGGAAGCACTGCTCACGCCTACAAAAATCTACGCCAAGCCGGTGCTG
This sequence comes from Bhargavaea sp. CC-171006, assembly GCF_009761675.1. Lineage (GTDB taxonomy): Bacteria > Bacillota > Bacilli > Bacillales_A > Planococcaceae > Bhargavaea > Bhargavaea changchunensis. Next base: position 139,437 of record NZ_QUZH01000003.1, on the reverse strand, counting down.
GAGATGGCACGCAGCCTGGACGTCCACGGAATGGCGCATGTGACGGGCGGCGGCTTCTACGAAAACGTCCCGCGCATGCTGCCGGAAGGCCTTGCCGCGGAAATCGACCTCGGCTCGTGGGAAGTGCTCCCTGTATTCCGCATGGTGAAGGAAAAAGGCGAGCTTGCCGACCGCGACCTGTACTCTGTCTTCAATATGGGCATCGGATTTATCGTCGCCCTTCCTGAATCCGAAGCGGCAGAAGCAATCCGCATCGCGGAAGCCCACGGCGAAAAGGCATCGGTCATCGGCCGTGTCGTGGCAGGCGTTGGTGTCCGCTTTAACGGCGAGCATGACGGCACGCTTGCGGGAGGTCCGGAAGCATGAGCCGGAAACCTCGCATTGCCGTTTTCGCATCCGGAAGCGGTTCGAACTTCGAAGCGATCGCCCAGGCGGCGGCAGACGGCGAACTGGAAGCGGAAATCGTGCTTCTCGTCACCGACAAGCCGCTTGCGAAAGTGATGGAGCGGGCGGAGCGTTTCCGAATCCCGTCCGTCGCCTTTAATCCGAAAGCCTACCCGGACAAAGCCGCCTACGAGCACACCGTCCTCGGAAGGCTTCAAGAAGAGGGCGTCGACTGGATCGCCCTTGCGGGGTACATGCGGCTGATCGGCCCGACGCTGCTTGATGCCTATCCAAACCGCATCGTGAACATCCACCCGTCGCTCCTCCCGGCATTTCCGGGCAAGGACGCGATCGGCCAGGCGATGGACGCCGGCGTGGAAGTGACCGGCGTCACCGTCCACTATGTCGACGAGGGCATGGACACCGGCCCGGCGATTCTCCAGCGGGAAGTCCCCGTTGTGGCGGGGGACCGCGAGAAAACAGAGGCTGCGATCCACGCGGTGGAACACGATTTGTATAAGGAAGCCCTGCGGAAAGTGTTGGCGGAGAGCGCGGTCACGGAATAATTTCAGCGTGTTCTTGGCGAAAGTGACGAATCAGCGCCCGAAAGTGACGAATGGGCCTGTGAAAGTGACGAATGCCCGCCTGAAAGTGACGAATCACCATCCGAAAGTGACGAACCGCTCTCGTTTCTGAATCAAAAGATCTTACAACAGCCGCCGGCACCCAATAAGCCGGCGTTCTGATTTACATAAGGAGGCTCCAACCGTGAAAAAACGAGCACTGCTCAGCGTATCGGACAAATCCGGTGTTCTCGAGTTCGCGAAGGAACTTGAAGAACTCGGCTATGAAATCCTGTCGACCGGCGGGACGATGAATCATCTGAAGGAAAATGGCGTCGCCGTCACCGCAGTCGGTGACGTGACCGGATTCCCGGAAATCCTCGGGGGACGCGTCAAGACGCTCCATCCGTATATCCATGGCGGCCTGCTCGCCAAGCATGATGACCCGGCCCACCAGGCCGAACTGGAGGAACACGGCATCCTTCCGATCGACATCGTCTGCGTGAACCTGTATCCGTTCAAGTCGACGATTTCAAAACCGGACGTGACAGTCGAAGACGCGATCGAAAACATCGACATCGGCGGCCCGACGATGCTGCGAGCATCCGCGAAAAACCATGCGTATCTCACGGTGCTCGTCGACTCTGCGGATTACCCGGCGGTTCTCGAAGAGCTCAAGAATGACGGAGCGACCACACTTGAAACCCGCCGACGCCTGGCTGCGAAAGTGTTCCGTCATACAGCAGCTTATGACGCGCTCATTTCCGGCTACCTGACTGATCTGGCAGGCGAGGAATTCCCGGAAAGTGTCACGATGACGTACGAGCTTAAGCAGCCGCTCCGCTACGGCGAGAACCCGCATCAGAAGGCGGCCTTCTACAGCCGTCCGCTAGGCGGGGAGTTCTCGATCGCCCGCGCGGAACAGCTTCACGGGAAGGAACTCTCCTACAACAACATCCAGGACGCCGATGCCGCAATCGGCATTGTCCGAGAATTCAGCGACCCGGCAGCGGTCGCGGTCAAGCACATGAACCCTTGCGGCGTCGGCACAGCGGAAACGCTCTCCGATGCGTTCAAGGCAGCATACGATGCAGACCCCGTCTCGATCTTCGGCGGCATCATTGCGCTGAACCGTGAAGTCGATGCGGCGACAGCCGAACAACTGGGCGGCATCTTCCTTGAGATCATCATCGCGCCGGGCTACACAGACGAAGCATTTGAGATCCTCACCATGAAGAAGAATATCCGCCTCCTGAAATTGGACGGAGCAGAAGGCAAGCGCGACGAGTGGGCGACCGTCTCAGTCGAGGGCGGCCTCCTCAGGCAGAATCCTGACACCGCGTCGCTTGAGGATGCAGACATCAAAGTCGCAACCAAGCGTGAGCCGACTGAAGAAGAATGGGAAGCGCTGAAGCTTGGCTGGAAAGTCGTCAAGCACGTGAAGTCGAATGCCATTGTCGTCTCGGACGCCAACCGTACGCTCGGCGTTGGAGCAGGCCAGATGAACCGTGTGGGTGCGGCGAAGATCGCGCTCGAGCAGGCAGGCGACCGCGCGAAAGGCGCAGGCCTCGCATCCGACGCCTTCTTCCCGATGGACGACACCGTCGAAGCGGCGGCCAAAGCCGGCATCACGGCGATCATCCAGCCGGGTGGTTCGAAGAAGGACGAGGATTCCATCAAGAAAGCCGACGAATACGGCATCGCAATGGTATTCACCGGCATCCGCCACTTCAAGCACTGATTGATTGTTGCTGAATGTGAAGCAAACACCACCAACAAAGAAAACAACCTGCCGGATGTGCAGGTTGTTTTCATAAGGAGTGAACCCAAATGGATGTACTCGTCATCGGTAGCGGCGGCCGCGAGCACGCGCTCGTCCGCCAGTTCGCCAAGTCCCCATCCGTCAGTAAAGTCTACGTCGCCCCGGGCAATGACGGCATGCGGGATGACGCCGAAGTCGTCCCGCTAGGCGTTATGGAATTCGGCAAGCTCGCCGACTTCGCGAAAGCAAACAACATCGGCCTGACATTCGTCGGTCCCGAGCAGCCGCTTGCCGGCGGTATCGTCGACCATTTCCAGGCGGAAGGCCTCCGCGTCTTCGGACCGGACAAAGCAGCGGCCCAACTGGAAGGCTCGAAGGCATTTGCTAAAGAACTCATGAAGAAGTACAGCATCCCCACCGCCAAGTATGAGACGTTCACCGACGCGGAACAGGCCAAGGCATATATCCGTGAGCAAGGCACGCCGATCGTCATCAAGGCGGACGGCCTTGCGGCAGGGAAGGGTGTCGTCGTCGCGATGACTCTGGATGAAGCGCTCGGAGCGGTAGACGACATGATCGGCGGCCGGAAGTTCGGCGACTCGTCCGCTCGTGTCGTCATCGAGGAATTCCTCGACGGGGAAGAGTTTAGCTACATGTCGTTCGTCCATGGTGGCAAGATCTTCCCCATGCCGATGTCCCAGGACCATAAGCGCGCGTTCGACAATGATGAGGGTCCGAACACCGGCGGCATGGGCGCTTATTCTCCGGTTCCCCATCTTCCGGAAGAAGTGGTCCGAGCTGCCCACGAGCAGATCGTCGAAGCGACCGTCCGCGCGATGGACGCGGAAGGCACGCCGTTCACCGGCATCCTCTACGCCGGCCTGATCCTGACCGGAGATGGCCCGAAAACGATCGAATTCAATGCCCGCTTTGGCGACCCCGAAACCCAGGTCGTCCTGCCGCAGCTGAAATCCGATCTTGCGGAATTCCTGGTCGGCCTGCTGGACGGCAATCCAATTGAACCCGTTTGGGAACAAGGTGCCCGCCTCGGCGTCGTCATCGCCGCGGACGGCTACCCCGGGGATGTACAGAAAGGGACGCTTCTGCCAAGGCTCGAATCACTTGAAGAAGCGGGGCTCGATGTCTTCCATGCAGGCACCAAAGCGGAAGGCGATCGCTTTGCCGGAAACGGCGGCCGAGTCATCCTCGTCTCCGCGGAAGGCGAGAGCCTCAAAGAAGCAAGCAAAAAAGCATACGCCGCGCTTGACTCGATGGAATGGAACGGATTCTTCTACCGATCCGACATCGGGAAGCGCGCGATAAAATAAGAAAGAAGCCGTCCCGTGAAGAGGCCACCCAAAAGCCTATTGCATTCGGGAAGCATAAAAGGAACCGCCGCGATGATCCAGTTTCTGGACGTCGTGACGGTTCCTTTTGATAATCCTGGCCGGTTGGCACCTGATTTCGTCATTCGCGAGTCCAATCTCGTCATTGAAGCGGGGAATTTCGTCATTCGTGCCCTGGAATCGGGCGAATGACGAAATTAAGCTGCCGAATGACGAAACTGAAGCTAGGAATGACGAAACCGAAGCGGTGAATGACGAAACCAGGGGCGGCAGTCGCCCTCCGCAGTGAGATATCCTATGCCGTTAAGTGGATAAAACCCTGCTTGAATTCATTTCTCCACTTACAACATTCAGAAAAATACGATAGAATGGAGCTGACGGGAGAAAATAGAAAAAACGGACGGCTACCCGTCCGCGGAGTGTCAGATGGACTGCATCGGGTCTTTTTTCTGGCCTTGTCCAGATCCCGACTGGCTGGAACCGCCGTTGTTTTTGTAAGCGGATTCATTCTGTCCGGATGGAACATTTTGTTCCGACCCGGCCCCGTCAAAGCCTCCGTACATGAACGCCTGAATCTGCTCATCGGCACCGCCGGATCCACCGGAACCGTTTGCGTTTCCGGAAGAGGATACGGATGGCAGCGTGCCGCCGCTGACTTCGGGCTTCATCATGGCGTCCATGCCGCCGTTCATCATTTCCTTCAACGGGCAGTAGCGGACGATGCCTTCCGCCGTCTTGCAGGCGCCGGACAGGACAAGGATCGGGCCGGCCATGCTGCGCGGATCCCGGACCATGCGCGAGGTGCCCCAGGCAAGCATCGCAAGGCCCGAGCTGATTCGCAGATAGGCACTTTTCGTACCGATGTTAATCGTTTGATCATTTGGATTCATATTAATTTCTCCTTCCGAACACCCGGTTTCGGCCGTGTGTCTTTTTTTCACTTTCACACTGTGATAAGATAAAGTAACAGATAGACAGTCAGGGGGCAGCGACGATGGCTCAAGCACCATGGAAAATCAGGGAACTCCGAAACCACACCGCGGTCATCGACGGCAGGCGTGCACCGGATCTCCTGATCACGAATGCTACATACCTGCACGGGATCATGAAAAAATGGATCTCGGGCAACATCTGGATCTCCGGTGACCGCATCGTCTATGCGGGTTCGGACATGCCGAAAAACATGGAAGGCACAGAAGTGGTCGATGCCTCCGGCAAAGTAATCGTGCCGGGCTATATCGAGCCGCATGTGCATCCATATCAGCTATATAATCCCCTCTCTTTCGCGGATTATGCATCCCGGCGGGGGACGACGACCTTCATCTCGGACAACAGCGTGCTGTTTTTGACGATGGAGAATTGGAAAGCGTTTGCAATCCTTGACCAGCTCAAGGCCTTGCCGTTTTCGTTTTACTGGTGGTCACGGTTTGATTCGCAGACACAGATGGACCGCGAAGAGGAACTGTACACGACACAGGCGGTCGGTGAATGGATGGCGCGCCCCGACGTACTGATGGGCGGCGAGCTCACCGCCTGGCCGCGGCTTCTTGCGGGCGATGACCAGATGCTTTATTGGATCCAGAACGCCAAGCAGGCCGGCATGAAAATCGAAGCGCATCTTCCCGGTGCTTCCGAGCGGACGCTCGCTCGGCTTCGCCTGCTCGGTGCGGACGGCGACCATGAGGCGATGACGGCGGAAGAAGTGGAAAGGCGCATCCTGCAGGGCTACGCCGTGACGCTCCGCTATTCATCGATCCGGCCGGACCTTCCGGACATGCTGAAGGGAATCCTCGAGAAGAACCTCGACATCTTCGATCATCTCATGATGACGACCGACGGCTCGACGCCGTCGTTCCACGAAGACGGTGTCATGGACAAGTGCATCCGTGCCGCACTCGATGCCGGGGTCAGACCGGAAGATGCTTATGCGATGGCGACATACAATATTGCGCGCTATTACGATATGGAGAACCTGCACGGCCTGATCGCAACCGGGAGATATGCGAACCTTAACTTCCTGGAAAGCCCGGAAAATCCCGTGCCGACGGATGTCCTGTCAAAAGGTGTCTGGATGAAGCGGGACGGGGAAGACGCTTATGAATTCCCGGAAATCGACTGGTCGTGGCTTGAACCATACAACCCGCCGTATGAGCTGGATGAAAACGACTTCCAATTCTCGTTCCCGTTCGGGGTTCAGATGGTGAACGACGTCATCACGAAGCCGTACAGCGTCGATGTCGACCCGTCCGATCAGAAACTGCCTTCCGGGCAGAATCAGAGTTTCCTCATCCTGATCGACCGTGAAGGAAATTGGCGGGTGAACACGCTCATCAAAGGCTTCGCGGACGATGTTCTCGGCTTTGCCTCTTCCTACTCCAACACGGGCGACATCATCATGATCGGCAAGAACATGGCCGACATGAAACTCGCATTTGACCGCCTGAAGGAAATCGGCGGAGGGATGGCGCTGACGGAAAACGGCAAAGTCATCGCTGAATTGCCGCTTACGCTCGGTGGCGTGCTGTCGGAAGCCCCGATGGAACAGCTGATCGCCCAGGAAAAGAAACTCAAAGAGGAACTGAAGGCGCGCGGCTACAAACACGGTGATGCGGTTTACACGCTCCTGTTCCTCCAGGCTACCCATCTTCCGTATGTGCGTATCACGCAAAAAGGCATTTACGATGTCATGAACGGCAAAGTCATGTTCCCCGCACTCATGCGATAGGACAAGGTCCGCATATACATAGATGACCGAGTTCAAGCATAGGGGGAACAGACTTTGAAAAAAAGAAATTGGATCGCGGCGGCTGCCGCCGCGGTCCTGCTTGCAGGATGTTCGGAAGGCGAAGTTGGTAAGCCGGAATCCGACAATGAAGAGAAGCCGGAAGAAGCGATTGCGGAAGTCACTTACACCGCACCATATACAGGTCTTGAACTGGAGGCAGAGCCGGACATGCGGCCTGTCCTCGCAACGCTGAACAATCATCCGGACGCACGGCCACAGTCCGGATTGGCGGAGGCCGATGTCATCTATGAAATGCTTGCGGAATACGAGGTCACGAGGCTGCTCGCTCTCTACCAGTCGGAGATTCCCGAGAAAATGGGGCCGATCAGAAGTGCCCGCGACTATTTCATAGATCTGGCCGCCGGGCACGGCGCATTATTCATCGCCCACGGCCATAGCCCGGAGGCGAAAGAGCTTCTGGATTCCGGAGCCGTGGATCATCTGAACGGCATCCGGTACGAGGGAACTTTATTCCTGCGTTCCAAAGACCGGAAAGCCCCTCATAATTCGTATATTACGGGTGATGCGGTATTTGAGGGAGCCATGGACAGCGGCATCCGGATGGACAACCCGAAAGATCCTGGCTGGCGATTTGATCCGGAACCACCGGCCGGAGGCGAAGAGTCTCTTGAGGCTGACATCACATACGGCCGCTTCCCGAATTTCAACAGCCGATATGTCTATGATCCTCTTACTGCCTCGTATACAAGATTTTCCGGAGGGGAAGAGACCGTGGATGCCGCGGAAAATCAGCCGGTGCATCTGGCAAATGTCCTGATTCTTGAAGTCCCTCACAGGGTCATCGACGACAAGGGACGCCGTTCCCTTGATCTTGCGGCAGGCGGAAAGGCCGCTGTTCTCAGGAGCGGACTTGTCTATCAGGCATCCTGGGAACTCCGGGACGGAATTCCGACAGTGATGGCTGGCGACCAACCGTTTGCCCTCGCACCGGGAAAGACGTGGATACATCTTGTACCGGACATTTCCGATACGTTGACCCAACACCCTTAAATCCGTATGAACTGATTGAACAGATAAAGGAGGTGCCGACATGGCACTCGAAAAACTGCGCGGCCCGCAGACCGACGCGCTGTTCGAAGCGATCCTCGAACTGCGTGACCTGGACGAATGCTACCGCTTCTTCGATGACCTCGCGACGATCAGTGAGGTCCAGTCGCTCTCACAGCGGCTGAACGTGGCGCGGATGCTGAAAATGGGCTACACATACGAAAACATCAAAAACGAAACCGGCGCCTCCACCGCCACCATCTCCCGCGTCCGGCGCTGCTTCGACTACGGCTCCGGCGGCTACGGAGAGATTCTGGAGCGCATGGATGAAAAGGATAAGGAAGAAGAAAAGGCGTGAGGATCCGATCTCACGCACAAGTAGTCCTTTAGGAGATGAACCATGAGTAAGCCATTACTCTTTCCCGATTTGGGGTCGGAACGGCTGTTCTTGAGAAATGTAAGCGAAGAAGATACAGAATTTCTTTATGAACATTTCAGTGATGACAAAGTTTGTGAGTATCTTTACGATGAAGAGAATTTCACAAGCAGAGAAGAAGCAGCCGAGCTGGTGGATTTCTACTCCGACCCGGAAAATGCCGGGTACAACAGATGGGTCTTGGTTAAGAAGGAAACCGGCGAACGGATCGGGACATGCGGCTTTCATTTATGGGACCGGACCAATCATATAGCTGAGATCGGTTATGACTTATCTCCTGAATTTTGGGGCCGGGGATATATGAAAGAGGCATTGACCGCTGCTATCGGGAGCGGTTTTGACAACATGAAGCTAAACCGTATTAATGCATATGTTGCAGTAGAAAACCAACGATCATGGAAATTGTTATTGGGCCTAAATTTTAAAAATGAAGGCATTTATAGAGACAAGCACCTCTATAGAGGAAAATACTATGACCACTATTCTTTATCACTTTTAAAAAGAGAATGGAATTAAAGCTTGGAGAGAGGCTCCGAGCTTTTTTATGTTGCACAAAACTCGTGATAATTCTGACGGATAGAGGAGAAGGCATATGTGCCTTTTTGTGATATGATTTTTTGGAATGCCGATGCTGACAGTACGAAAAATTGAATTTCCAAAATATGATCAAACTAAATACTTGGATGGAGGACGGGGGAAATTGACGAAGTATCAGCAGCTTTATGATTTTCTCATTTGTAAAGCCACGGAATTAACAGAGGAATGGTACGAGGGATTGGATAAAGCCTCATCAGGAGGCGTCTATACTACGAATGACCCTAAAGAACTTACATTCCTTAAAAATCAAAACAATAAGTTCCATCATATTTTCTTTAGCGTTTTTATCGCAGAAGAAAAGTTTTTAAAAGAGTTGGAAGACTGGATCGTTATGGTCGCTTCTGATCAAAAACATCTGGAGACTTCCTCGACTCTGATACTGGGTGAATTTTATAGAACACGAAATCAATATCTAAAGTTAATCGAAGAATTTGGGGCTTCGCACGAAAATCAGTATTCGCCAGAGGATAAAGAGGCGTGGGAAAAGCTGATTATAGACACGATGGATCAGGTTACTGTATGGTTTTTCGATGAGTATGACCGACACGCAATGAAGAAGTTAAACGCTCACCGGGAGCTTATAAAGAAGTTGAGTTCACCTGTCATCACGATTACAAAAAATATCGGATTGCTGCCGCTTATTGGCGATATTGATAGTGAACGTGCCAATTTCATACTCGAAAATGCGTTAAGGCAAAGTAATGAAAAACGGCTTGAAAGCCTTTATATCGACTTATCCGGAGTCGTAACGATCGATACAATGGTGGCCCAGCAAATCTTCCAAATGTCCGAGGCATTAACGCTATTGGGCGTTAAAACAATCCTATGCGGAATCAGACCTGAGATTGCTCAAACAGCCATTCATCTGGGGCTTTCGTTTGAGAATATCCCAACCTATTCAACATTGGAAAATGCTCTGTCCTTAAACCCGAATGGTGTTTAGTACTCAGAGTTTTTGCAGGTAAAGTTTCACGATTATGACCTATCAACAACTAAGGGACGTCCCGACTAAACTCAGTCGGGGCGTCTTATTATGATAAAGATCTCTGTGGATGGGTGAGAGGGAAATGGAGAAGGCGCAATAACCGCCTTCTCTTTTTCATTTTTATGGAAGAGGGGATGGTGAAAGCGAACCCTGATCGAAGCGTCTGGATGAGATCGTTTCGCCTGTTTTTGGCAAGGGTCCTTTAGTTCGATTGACTGATATTTGATAATTCACTAATATGTAAATATTGAATCAGTATAATTGCAAGCGTTTACAGTGAACACCGTCCTAATCACCAGTGGTCATAGGAGTGATAGCTACTTGGAAATTACAAATCCAGAGTTAGAGCGGGATATCAGCATTGGACATAATGGACTGATCTATTCAGAGGGCAGCAGAGCCGTTTTGGTTCCGACCTCTTCTTTCGGGATTTTGAGAAAGGACCTGTATTCAAACATCGGAAAGGACAGAGTGAAAGGTTTTTTGATCCGATACGGTTCTGATCTGGGCCGAAAGGATGCCAAGGCCATATTAGCCAAATACAAAGGTGCTCCAATCGAGGAAATCATCCAGAAAGGAACTGTTTTTCATCGACTGCAGGGGCATGTCATTCCGATGATCACCCATTTGGCGGTAAAAAAGCGCAACGATAAGTACTCCGTGTATCTGGAAGGGACTTGGGAGTTTTCTTATGAAGCGGAGGAGCACGTCAGTCATTTCGGGACTGCCGATGCGCCGGTCTGCCATTCATTGGTCGGTTATGTCAGCGGTTTTCTGAGCGAAATCAGCAATCAGACCGTATTGATCAAAGAAGTAGCCTGCAGAGGGAAAGGCGACAGTGTCTGCAGATTTGTCGGAAGGACAAGTGATTATTGGACGGAAGATATGAATGATGAACTGAAGTTTTACAATGAAGAACCCATCGTCAAGGAGTTGGAGTTAACCTATGAAAAACTGCTCGAGGAACGAAATCGCCTAAAAAGCGTATCCGATATTTATAATAAATTGACAGAGGAGATTCTGGACGGAAAGGATCTGGAATCCATCATGGATTTCGTTTATCGCTTGACCAAGACGGCGATCTTGATTGAAGATGCGGATTTGCAGCCGATTGCATCCGGCGGGATACCGGACGGACAATCGGACAGGCTGAACCAGTCATTCAAATCGTTTGTGAAATGCAAAGCAACAATGAAGAAGACGTTCCGGCGGACGAAGATTATTGAAATGCACGATCATATCAGGATTACCACCCCGGTCGTCTTACAGGGGCAAACCATCGGATATTGTTCTTTTGTTTGCCGGGAATGTGAAAACGACGATTCAGCGTCATTACAGATGGTCATTGAACGGATATCTTCGGTTTGTGCATTGTATATCCTGAACAGGCAAACGGAGACTGCAGCTCAGGAAAGGTTAAAGGGAAGGTTTTTGGAGCGTGTTTTAAACAATGAATTTACAAAGGAAGAGATTGTAAGGAGAAGTCACTTTGTCGGGGTCGATTTATTTCAGCCCTACTATATTGTGGCTATTCAATTTGAACATGATGAACCGGATTACAAAAAGGAACTGGCTGTCCTGGAGGAAGTAATGAACAGCACATCAGTCTTCTTTAAGAATTGCGGTATTCATAGTTTGATCGGGCAACAGGCAGGCCATCTCGTATTGCTGTTCCTGAAAGAAGAAATTGAGAAGCATGGGATCAGGGGCACATGTGAAAGCTACTTGAGTTATCTGAGAAAACATTATCCTTCCTCATCCGTCAGGGCGGGAATCAGCATGTGTTCTGATGAAATTGAAAAAGTAAAGGCCAGCTATGAAGAAGCACTTACAGCGCTGAGAATGACAACGGGATATCATTCTATACAGGAGTTTGAATCGTTAGGGATCATCGGTCCACTGATCAATCCGAATAACCAGAAGGATATTGAAAAAATAGCCGTTCACACACTGCTCCCCCTCAGCGAAGATCTGAATGATGACAAGAAATTGGATCTGATCAAAACGTTGTATGTGTATTTGCAAAATGGCGGGAATCTGGAACAGACATCTTCAGACCTTGCCTTATCTTTAAGCGGACTCAGGTACAGGATCGGGAAAATAGAGAAGCTTCTCGATCGGGAGTTGCGGAATCCTGAAACAGCATACAAACTTTTGTTATCCATACAGGTGCTGGTATCTATCGGCAAGATTAAATTGGAGAGCTATTGAAAAACTTCCGTTCACCTATGCAGGGGAACGGAAGTTTTTTTGATGGGTCCATCAAGACTGACAGCTGATGTCTAAAAACTCATGATGTTTGAGCAGTTGCGGTCATTGTTGGGGAAAGCGTTTTCAAATAGACTGATGTTGAAAGATGAAGGAATAGTCAGAGAATAATAGCATTGGAGGATGAAGAAATGTTAACAGGCAACGAATACTTAGAAAGCCTCAGAGATGGAAGAGCAGTCTACTTGAACGGTGAAAAAGTTGACGATGTGACCACCCATCCGGCCTTCCGTAACGCAGCCCGCTCCTATGCCAGAATGTATGACGCCCTCCACGACAAGGAACTAAGCAAGAAACTCGTCACAACCAACGAATTTGGAGACAAAACACATAAATTCTTTGTGACACCGACCAGCTCTCAGGATCTCATCGAGCAGCGGGATGCCATTGCAGAATGGTCAAAGCTGAACTACGGATTCATGGGACGAACACCTGATTATAAAGCTTCATTCATCGGCCACCTGAACGGATACGCCGAATTCTACAAAGGATTCGAAGACAACGCCCGTGCCTGGTACCAAAAAGTCTCGAAAGATGTCTCATTCGTCAACCATACCGTCATTAACCCGCAAGTCGACCGCTCAAAACCACTGCATGAAAACAAAGACGTCTTTGTCCGTGTGGTGAAAGAAAAAGATGACGGAATCATTGTAAGCGGTGCCAAGATGGTCGGGACGGCTGCTCCTCTTACGAATTATAACTTCGTCGCCAATTACGGTCCGAAAGACCTCGGAGGCGGTGACCAGAGCCACGCTCTCATCTTCTTTGTAGCGATGAACGCGCCAGGCGTAAAGATGATCAGCCGCCAATCGTTTGAGCTGAATGCAACAACCAACGGAAAGCCGTTCGATTATCCGCTTTCCAGCCGGTTTGATGAAAATGATGCCGTGATCGTTTTGGATAATGTCTTCATCCCGTGGGAAGATGTTCTGGCCTATCAAAACGTGGAAGTATCAAACAATTTTGTCGCGGGAACCAAGTTTGTGAACCGATTCTCGTTCCATGGCGCGACCCGCCTGGCTGTCAAGCTGGACTTCATGGCCGGACTGCTTCTGAAGGCGACAGAGGCAGCGGGGACCCACCAATTCAGGGGCGTTCAGGTGAATGTCGGGGAAGTCATCGCCCTCAGAAACATGATCTGGGGACTGACGACCGCCATGGCAAGCGAGCCGGACCAGGGCATGAACGGCCTAAAAGTTCCGAACGGATTCTACGCAAATGCCTATCGCGTCCTCGCACCAAACACATGGGTACGAGTGAAGAACATCTTCGAGCAAGTGGTCGCAGGCGGCCTGATCCAACTCCCGTCCAGCGCAAGCGATCTTCTGAATCCTGAGCTCCGGCCGTATATCGACAAGTACTATCGCGGCACCGGGATCGAAGCGGAAGACAAGATCAAGCTGCTGAAGATGGTCTGGGATTCCATCGGTTCCGAATTTGGCGGACGACATGAACTCTATGAAATCAACTATGCGGGCAACACCGAGAATATCCGCCTCGAAGCGCTGAAGCATGCGGAAGCTGTAGGGGCTGCAGACTCGTTCAAGTCCTTTGCCGAAACAGCGATGGGCGACTATGACCTGCATGGCTGGACGAATGAAACATGGGTCAACCCGTCCGAAGTGGAAGCACTGGTTAAACAATAAGTCGGACTGATCGTAAGGTCAGGAATCTCAAAAGGAGGGTTTCCAATGGATGATCGTCAGTTCAGAAATGCCATGGGGAATTTTGCCACGGGTGTCAATGTCATTACTACAGAAGTGGACGGAGACGTACACGGGATGACAGCAAATGCCTTTATGTCCGTCTCACTGGATCCGAAGCTGATCGTGATTTCAATCGGTGAAAATGCCAGCATGCTGGATAAAATCCGGAAGAGCCGGAAGTACGCGGTGAACATCCTATCCAATGACCAGAAGGATCTCTCGATGATCTTTGCCGGACAGATCAAGGAAAAGCACCACGTCGAATTTGAATGGCTGTCCGATCTGCCGGTCATCAAGGACTGCTCGGTTCAAATCGTCTGTGACGTCGTCAATGAGCATGTTGAGGGAGACCATACGCTGTTTATCGGCAAAGTGGTCGACCTGAAGCTCGAAGACTGCTCGGATCCGCTGCTCTTCTACAAAGGCCAATATCAATCTCTGGAAAAAACGGGTGCTGTGATCTGACGGGACTCGAGCTGTCCATCAAATAAAAATCCTTAGGGGGATTAGTAATGACTCAATTCAAAGAACCGGTTTTCGATGTCGCACAACTGGCGCATGTGGAACTGCTGTCACCGAAGCCGCAGGAGACCGTCGAATTTTTCACTCGATTTTTGGGGATGAGCGTTACCGCCCGTGAGGGGCAATCGGTCTACCTCAAAGCTTATGAGGATTCGTACCAAAACACACTGAAGATCACCGAATCCAAGGATGCCGGCCTGGGGCATGTCGGATGGCGCACGCACACGCCAAAAGCACTCGAACGCCGTGTCCAAGCGGTCGAGGCAACGGGCCTGGGCAAGGGCTGGATCGACGGGGATGTCGGGCATGGCCCGGCGTATCAGTTCACCACGCCTGATGGACACAACATGGAGTTGATGTTCGAGGTCGACTACTACAAGCAGCAGGACGGAGAAAAGAGCCGCCTCCTGAACCGTAACGTCAAACGCCCGGATCGCGGTGTTCCCGTGCGCCGCCTGGACCATATCAACCTGATGACGTCCGATACGGCGAAAAACACGGACTTTATGCTCGATGCCCTCGGCTTCAGGCTGAGAGAGCAGATCCAGGATCAGGGAACGCCCCTCGGCAGCTGGATGAGCGTCTCCAACCTGGTCCATGAAATCGCCTTTATGCAGGAGCCGAACCAGGTTCCGGGAAAACTTCATCACCTGTGCTACTGGTACGGTATTCCTCAAAATCTGTTCGACATCAGCGACCTGCTGAAAGACAACGATTACCATATCGAAGTGCCTCCAAACAAACACGGGATCAGCCAGGCGTTCTGCATGTATGTGCACGAGCCCGGCGGCAACCGGATTGAACTGTTCGGTGATGCCGGATACCTGATTACGGACCCGACGTTTGAGCCGGTCATCTGGGAAATGAAAGACACACCTGGTTACGGAGATACGTGGATCGGAACGGCGTTCCCTGAATCGTGGTGGACCCAGGGCACTCCGGTGACACTCCCGGAAGTCATAATAGCCAAATAATGAATGGAAAGATCCCTTTAAAAGAGTGTGAACTTTTTTAAGGAATCTTCCATTTACATAATGGAAGGAAGGTGGACGAACAGATGGCGAAAATTAAAGCAGCGATTCTGGGATCCGGTAACATCGGGACAGATCTGATGTATAAGATTTTGAAGAATGACGGTGCCATGGAGCTGGCTCTTGTAGCCGGCATTGATCCTGAATCGGAGGGGCTTGCCAGGGCGCGGGAAGCCGGGATTGAAGCGAGCCATGATGGAATTGACGCCATATTGGCAGATCCGGACATCCGGATTGTGTTTGATGCGACCAGCGCCAAAGCACATATCCAGAATGCAGAGAAGCTCGAAGCCGCAGGGAAAATGGCCATTGACCTGACCCCGGCAGCTGTGGGTCCTTACCTGGTGCCGCCCGTCAATCTCGACGATCATATCGGAGCGAAGAATGTGAACATGGTATCCTGCGCGGGGCAGGCGACAGCACCGCTTGTTTATGCGGTTTCCAGAGTGGTTCCCGTCCACTATGCCGAAATGATTGCAACAGTGGCCAGCCGTGCGATCGGACCGGGAACCCGTCAGAATGTCGACGAATTCACACGGACGACAGCAAATGCCCTCATGGAAGTGGGAGGGGCCAAAACGGCCAGGGCAATTCCTGTTTTCAACCCTGCCGAGCCTCCGATCACCATGACCAATACGGTCTATGCCGTCATTCAGGAGAAAGACTTTGATTTCGATGAAATCCGTAAGTCGGTCCATGAAATGGTCAAGGACGTTTCTGAATATGTACCGGGCTATCGCCTGAAAGGGGAACCGCTCCTCGACGAGCGGGAAACCCCGTGGGGACGGCTGCCTGTCATCGTCATCATGAATGAAGTGGAAGGTGCCGGTGACTTCTTCCCGAAATACGCCGGGAACCTGGATATCATGACCGCTTCGGCCAGAAAGGTCGGAGAACTGTATGCCAGCCATTTCCTTCAGAAAGAGGAGGTCGGGCAATGAAAGCGCCAAGAATTACGGATACCACTTTGAGAGACGGAGCGCATGCCATCAGCTATAGCTTCACCGAAGAACAGGTCAGGGAAATCGTGGGTGGACTCGACCGGGCAGGTGTCCCGGTGATCGAAGTCAGCCATGGCGCAGGACTGAACGCCTCCACCATTCAGCAAGGCTTTTCGAAAACACCCGAATTCGATCTGATCAGGGCAGCGGTCGAGACCGCCGAAAAGGCGAAAATCGCTTCCCTGTTCGTGCCGGGCATCGGGACCAGTGAAGAATTGAGAAAAGCAGCCGAGATCGGCATCGGGGCGATCCGGGTGGCAGTGCACTGCACGGAAGCAGATGTGACGGAACAGTATATCCGTCTGGCCAAAGAGCTGGGCATCGAAGCGGTCGGATTCCTGATGATGTCGCATACCCAGCCGGCCGAAGTGCTTGCAGAACAGGCGAAACTGATGGAGTCCTACGGCGCGGACTGTGTCTATGTGGTTGACTCCGCGGGGGCGCTCGTTCCGCAGGGAGTCAGGGAGCGGGTTTCCGCCCTGAAAGAAGCCCTCTCGATCGACGTCGGTTTCCATGCGCACAATAATCTGGGGCTGGCCATCGGCAATTCAATCGCTGCGCTGGAAGCGGGTGCGGACCAGATCGACGGAACCGTCCGGGCACTCGGTGCGGGTGCCGGCAATGCTCCGACAGAAGTGCTCGTGGCAGCCTTGAACAAGATGGACCTGAACACGGGCATCGATTTGTCCCAACTGATGGATCTGTCCGAAGAGGTCGTGGCGCCGATCATGCCGGGACCGATTGTCATTGACCGTGATAATCTGTCCAGCGGCTATGCCGGTGTCTACAACAGCTTCCTCCTGCATGTCAGACATGCGGCAGAAAAGTTTGATCTGAATCCGACTGAAATCATGGAAGAACTCGGGAAGCGTCAGGCCATAGCAGGCCAGGAGGACTGGATCCTCGATGTCGCCCTTGAACTTGCGAAAAAGAAAAAAGTGACCGTATAAAGGAGGAATTGGCTTGGCCGTACATGAAGCAGCTGCAAGATTGCTGGAAGCGGAAAGGTCCAAACAGGCCATCCCGCCTTTGACGGAAACCTATCCGGGCATCACGGTGGATGAAGCCTACCACACCCAACTGGAAATCATCCGCCGCAGGGTGGAGGACGGGGCCATTGTCGTCGGAAAGAAAATCGGTGCGACCAGCAAGGCCATTCAGAACATGTTCGGTGTCCATCAGCCTGACTATGGACATCTGCTGAATGACATGATGCATACAGAAGGAGAAGTCATTTCCCTGGAGAATTTCATCCAGCCGAAAGTGGAGTTTGAGATTGCCTTCAAACTGAAAAAGGATCTGAAAGGCCCGAACGTCACGGTCATGGATGTCATCGAGGCCACCGATTATATTGCTCCGGCGATTGAAATCATCGACAGCAGGATCGGCGACTGGAAAATCGCGTTTGAAGATACCGTGGCTGACAACGGGTCATCGGCAGCTGCGGTGATCGGCGGAAAACCGGCCAAGCTGGACGGGATCGACCTCGCCCATATCGGCATGGTCGCCTATAAAAACGGTGAAATGATCGATTCCGGAGCCGGGGCTGCGGTGCTGGGAAGCCCATTGCGTTCTGTCGCATGGCTGGCCAATTCATTGGGTAAGTATGATGTTTCCCTCAAAGCAGGGGAAATCATCCTATCCGGTGCACTGACGAGCGCAGTCGAGGCAGAGGATCAGGATACGTTCACGGCTGAATTTGACCGGATCGGTTCGGTCAGCGTCACATTCAAGCGCTAATGAAAAGGGTGAAAAACCGTTGATTAAAACAGATGTAGTGGATGTCATTGCACAAGAATTGTTTGCCGCCGAAAAAAATAAAACGGCAGTGGATCAATTCGTGGACCGCTATCCGGAACTCGACGAGGCGATGGCCTATCAGGTCCAGGACCGGCTGGTTTCCAAGAAAGTGGAAGCGGAAAACACGAAGCAGGTCGGCTGGAAGCTGGGCCTCACGAGCAAGGCGAAGCAGGAGATGATGGGCGTCCACGAGCCGTCTTACGGCGCACTGCTGGGGAGCATGCAGGTGAATGAGGGCGAGCCGGTTTCGATTGCCCCATTCATTCACGCCAAGGCTGAACCCGAGATCGCCTTTGTACTGAACAAAGAGCTTAAAGGCCCGCATATTACGGTGGCCGACGTATTGGATGCGACGGAATATGTGGCGCCTGCCATCGAAATCATCGACAGCCGATTCTTTGGCTACAAGTTTACACTGGCAGACGCGGTCAGCGACAATTCTTCCTCTGCCAAATTCATCATCGGGGAACGCTTCTACAAGCCGGATGACCTGGACCTGAAACTGATGGGCTTTGTCTACAGGAAAAACGGAGAAGTCAAGGCGACCGGTGCCGGAGCGGCCGTGATGGGGCACCCGGCAAGGGCGGTTGCCTGGCTGGCCAACAAGCTGAATGAAGTCGGCAAAACCTTGAAGCCGGGGGAAGTCGTCCTCAGCGGTTCTCTATCCGCTGCTGTGGAGGTCAAGCCTGGAGACCAGTTCACCGCAAGCTTTGACGGAATCGGTTCGGTACAGGCCGTATTCACGGAATAATTCAGGTCGGGTGGGAAGAGAGACATGCCATTCATACAAGTCAATATTTTAGAAGGAAGATCCCCGGAGAAAAAAGAGCAATTCATTCGAGAAGTGACCCATCTGGCTTCGGATATTCTCGATGCACCGGAAGAGACAGTCCGGGTCATGATCAACGAAATGAAACCCGAGCATTGGGGCATTGCCGGTGAATCTGTGAAGAAGCGGAGGGAGAAAGCAAAATGACAACCGTGAAAACCGAAGTCAAAGAAGTCGGGCTGTACATCAACGGGGAATACGTGCCTTCAAGCGACGGCGAAACCTTTGAAGTGACCAACCCGGCCAATCAGGAACTGATTGCGAGGGTTAGCGAAGCCACTGAAGAAGACGTGGACCGGGCCTGCCGCGCAGCCAGAGACGCATTCGAGAACGGCCCGTGGAGAAAGATGCCGATCGAGGAGCGGGCCGCCAAGCTCCGGAAAATGGCCGATATCATTCTGGAACGGAAAGAAGAAATCGCACGCAACGATGCAATGGATGTCGGGAAGCCGTATGAAGCAACGCTAAACGGCGAGGTTGCGCGTGCCGCCCACAACATCCGTTTCTTCGCGGACTTTGCGGAAAAGCAGGGTGCGGAAGCCTACCCGATGGGCGAAGAATACATCAATTATACGAGATACGAGCCGGTCGGCGTGGCGGCTCTGATCACGCCATGGAATGTTCCGTTCATGCTGACGACATGGAAGCTCGGCCCGTGCCTGGCCGCCGGAAACACGGCCGTGATCAAACCGGCCGAAAACACCCCGCTGTCTGTGTCCCTCCTTGGTGAAATTGCCAAAGAGGCGGGGATTCCGGACGGTGTGGTCAACGTGGTCCAGGGCAAAGGCAGCGTCGTCGGTAATGCACTGACGACCCACCCGGAAGTCGATCTGGTTTCCTTCACCGGCTCGACGGCCACTGCCAAGCACATCATGGAGAGCGGCGCAAGCACGCTGAAAAAAGTCTCCTTTGAACTGGGCGGTAAAGCGGCGAACATCATCTTCGAAGATGCCGACCTTGAAAAAGCGATTCCGGGATCGATCCGTGCCGCTTTCTTCAACTCGGGCCAGGTGTGCCTTGCAGGATCCCGGATTCTCGTCCAGCGCTCCATTCTGGATGAATTCCTCGAGAAGTTTAAGCAAGCCGCACAAGCGATGAAAGTGGGCGACCCGCAGGAAAAGGGCACGGATATGGGGCCGCTGGTCAGTGAAGATCACTATAAGAAAGTAACCAGCTACTTTGAAGTTGCAAAACAGGAAGGTGCCCAGCTGATCAGCGGAGGCAAGCGTCCGGAGCTTCCTGAGAAGCTTAGCGAAGGCTTCTACCTGGAGCCGACCATTTATGTTCACGAAGATCCGAAAGCACGGATCTGCCAAGAAGAGATTTTCGGACCGGTAGTCACGATCATTCCGTTCGATACGGAGGAAGAGGCGCTTGAGATTGCCAACGACACTCAGTACGGCCTGAACGGCGTCGTCTGGACAGAAAACCTGAAGCGGGCACACCGTATCTCGCACGGCGTGCGTGCAGGAACGATCTGGGTCAACTGCTGGTTCGTCCGCGACCTCCGTGCTCCGTTCGGCGGCTTCAAGAAAAGCGGCATCGGCCGTGAAGGCGGAGAGCACAGCATGGCCTTCTTCACGGAAGCGAAGAATATTTGTATTGCATTGAACTAAAGAAAGAGAAGGCGCAGATGCAGCCGTTCAGTTGAGTGGTGCAAACAAGCGAATTAGCACCGCAAATAGCAGAGGTTTTATCAAGACATTAAATTAGCACCCAGATGGGTGCTTTTTTTGGCTATGTTAGAGAAATGCACATAAAAATGAGCTGGGAAATGTATCTCCAAGCTCATTATAATTTGACGTCATTTTTACTGAAGCATCCGTTAGTTTAAGTAGGAATAGCGGGTTTAATGGTATCGAAACCAAACAAACCATCCTTTTTCCTTACTTTTAGCTAAAAATATTTGACCTTGGGCTAAGTCAGCTCCAGGTGCTTTGGGGAAATCTAAGCGTACAAGCCATGACTTTTCAGCAATTTCTTTGCCACAAAAGGTTTTAGCCATTCCAAAATAGTCTTCTTCTATTTTATTACCAACTGTATTAGGGAAAGGTTTGGCAGTTACTACATTCCACTTAGCATATAGATCAGGTAATTCCTCTAATCCAGTTCCATAAGTTTTTGGTATTAAAGTATTTAACGCTTCTATTACCTCTTTTTTATCCTTAAGCGATGTTCTCTCTAATTCACTTAATACAGGACAATGTTTAGGCTGTGCATAAGCTTCAAATGATACCAAAGAAAATAAAGATATGATTAAAATCGTTACAATCGATACATATATTTTTTTCAAGATAAATTCACCTCTTTTCTAATTACTATCTCCAATTAGAAAAGAATTATTAATACGTTTTAGCAGTCATTTAAGCACGATTTTTGGATGTACAAATTCTTTTGCGTCCGTCAAAACACATGCTAATTAGGGGTCTGATTCCGACGAAAAGAATTTTCTGTCCTTCGGAAAAGACAATATCCGAAAATACCTGTTGTCTGGCTTTCAGAAAGCCGCCCGAATAAAAGAAGCGGTCATAGATTGGCGACCAGACCCTGTAGACGATTCTGTTCCAACGGTTATTCATGGTTTTAGCTTCCTAACTGTCCATGCTGTTGCAATTCGACGCATTCACCCGATTAATCAGGGTGTTGTTTTTTTGATGTCTGCAATAACCGAGTTCACGATATGCAACGAGTCCCATTCACCGCCAGAAACGCTGATAATCGGATAATCTTTTGGATACAGCGCCTTTCGGATGTCTTCGGCCGGGAGGCCCTTTTTATGCAGTGCTTCCACTTCACCATAGATGTACTCGAGATGGTCCAGCTTTTGCTGCAGCATTTTCTTACCGTCGGGGACATAGCCGGCGTGGCAGCAAAAAAGCGGTCCGAAGTCGAGCTCAAGCAGACTGCGGATTGAATTCATCCGATCCGGAATGGATTCATCCGCCATGATCACCTTCGTTTTTGGAGACACGTACAGGTCACCGGAGAAGAGAGCGCCGGACTGTGGGTCAAACAGGCTGATGTGGTCCTCCGCATGTCCGGGTGTATGAATCACTGCCAACTGGCGAGTGCGGGACTGGATTGTTTCGGAAAGCGGCTGGGCAATGAAAGGCCTGCGCTTTCCCCATACCGCTTGGCGGTAGGCAGGGTAAGGGGTGTCCTTGGCACAGATGCCGATACCCTTTTCGTGAATGAAGACGGGCACGTCACGGTGCTTCAGGATGGCCGGGACATTCCCTGAATGATCTTCGTGGCTATGTGTCAGGACGATCTGATCGAAAGATGCCTGTTCAAGATGGGGCATGATGTCAGCTTCGAGGGATTGCGGGCCGGTATCGACCAGCATGCCGTCGGTGAGAAAGGAAAAGACTTTTCCCATGACCGGGTGAGTCAGTTCAAGGCAGGTTACGTTATTGTGGTCGTATGTACGGAGCAAGGCAGTCACGTCTCCCTTTGTGATGAATAGTCATTCATTTTATTAATTAATTCGGGAAAGTTTACAGGATTCCTGCTTTAATAGAGAGAGCAGATTGTGAAGGGGGACATTCAGGATGAAGATTGCAGGGAAGACAGTTGAAGAGTGGACGGGCGAACATCCGGTCATCGGTGAGATCATGAAGGCGGAGGAAGTGTTCTGGGAAAACCCGATATACGGGTCTGTTCATGAGACAGAGACCGGCCTATCGATCAGTGATGTAAAGGACGCAGAGGCACGCCTCAAACGGTTTGCACCGTACATCGCGAAGGTGTTTCCGGAGACAGAAGCTGCTGGCGGCATCATTGAATCGCTGTTGAAAGAAATCCCTGAAATGAAGAAATGGCTGGAAGGGGAGGCCAGAGTAGAAATTCCGGGACAGCTGATGCTCAAGTGCGATAGCCATCTGCCGATTTCCGGTTCCGTGAAGGCGCGCGGCGGCATCTATGAAGTACTAAAGCATGCGGAGGATCTGGCTCTGGAGCATGGACTTCTCAAGGAGTCGGATGATTACTCGGTGCTCGCCGAACCCCGCTTCCGTGAGTTCTTCTCCAAGTATTCGATCACGGTCGGATCAACCGGGAACCTGGGGCTCAGCATCGGCATCATGAGCGCCAAGATGGGCTTCCGGGTGACGGTCCATATGTCGAGTGATGCGAAAGAGTGGAAAAAGAACATGCTCCGCGAAAAGGGCGTGAATGTCATCGAGCATCCGGACGACTACAGCAAGGCAGTCGAAGAAGGACGCCGCCAGTCGGAGGCGGATCCGAATGACCACTTTGTCGATGATGAGAACTCGAAGACCCTGTTCTTCGGCTATTCAGTCGCCGCGTTGCGCCTGAAAAAGCAACTGGAGGAGCAGGAGATCGAAATCGGCGAGGAGCGGCCGCTATTCGTTTATCTGCCGTGCGGCGTCGGCGGGGGGCCCGGGGGCATTGCGTTCGGCCTCAAGCAGGTGTTCGGAGACCATGTCCACTGCTTTTTCGCGGAGCCGACCCATGCGCCTTGCATGCTGCTCGGTCTCGTCACCGGAAAGCATGACGAAGTATCGGTCCAGGAATTCGGCCTGGACAACAAGACGGATGCGGACGGTCTTGCGGTCGGCCGCCCGTCAGGTTTCGTCGGTAAAGTGATGGAACGGCTGCTTGCCGGTTCGTTTACCGTGGATGACGGCAAGATGTATCGGCTGCTGGCGAAGATGAGCGAACTGGAAGACATCCGGCTTGAGCCGTCCGCTTTGGCGGGTGTGCCGGGTGCGGTGCATGTCGCCAAGTCCGGGTTCGATGCTCTGGTTCATCCGGGGATGAAGGACCGGATGGACCGGGCCGTCCATATCGCCTGGGCGACCGGCGGTGGAATGGTGCCTGAAGATGTGATGGAGTCGTATATTAATAAGGGAAGACAATGGATGTAACGCCGGCCGAGTGCCGGCGTTTTTTACGTTCGTCTAGGGGAAAGCGCGCATAGAAAGCCCGCAAGCGCGCATAGAAACGGGTTGAGCGCGCATAGGACGTCGCAAACCGCGCATAGAAACCTATGCGCGGTCACCCGCTGTCTGCAACGGGCTTTTCTCCCGTCTCACTCCACAAGAATACCTCTCCTGAAACACTCCTTTCCGGGCGACCCCAAAACAGCCGCCGGATGGAGTCTTTTTTGTTATAATGGGGGGACGCAAACTATAGACAGGTGGTACTGCATCATGGAGTTTCTAGAATGGCGGCATGTTTTTAAACTGGACCCGGCCAAGGAGATCAGTGACGAAGCACTTGAGCGGGTGTGCGAGTCGGGCACGGACGGCCTGATCGTCGGCGGAACCGACAATGTGACACTTGATAATGTGCTCGCGCTCCTCATGCGGATCCGCAGGTATTCGGTGCCGGTCGTCCTCGAGGTATCAGACGCAGAGGCGATCACTCCGGGCTTTGACGGATTCCTCATTCCGAGCGTCCTGAACACCGACGACGCCTCTTGGGTCAAGGGCCATCAGTTCGCGGCGATCCGCGAGTACGGCGACCTTATGGACTTCAGCGAGATTCTCTCAGAGGGTTACGTCATCCTGAACCCTGACTGCAAGGCGGCCAGGCTCACCGGAGCAAAAGCGCCTCTTGAGACTGAAGACGTCATCGCCTATGCGCGGCTTGCGGAGCATTTCTTCCGCCTGCCCGTCTTATACCTGGAGTACAGCGGCACGTATGGCGACTCGGAGACGGTGAGCCGCACGGCGCGAGTGCTGAACAACACCCGACTCGTCTATGGCGGCGGCATCCGCGGAGCGGAACAGGCCGCCGAGATGGCGCGATACGCAGACACGGTCGTCGTCGGAAATATCATCTATGAAGACCTGAAAGCGGCTTTGAAAACCGTCCGCGCAGTGAAAGAAACGGAAAAGACTATTTGATATAAAAATAGAGCAGACTGGAGGCGAACTCCCGTCTGCTCGCACGCTTCATCAGAAAGGAGCCACCCATGGAAACCATTTCAAACAATCTCCTCAATGGCATGAACCCGGAACAGGCGAAGGCGGTCCGCACCACCGAAGGGCCGCTTCTCATCATGGCCGGAGCGGGATCCGGCAAGACGCGGGTCCTGACTCACCGGATCGCCTACCTGATCGTCGAAAAACAGGTGTATCCTTCGAAAATCCTCGCGATCACATTCACGAACAAGGCCGCACGCGAAATGCGCGAGCGGATCGACGGCCTGCTCGGGCCTGGCACGGGCGAGCGCATGTGGGTCTCGACGTTCCACTCGATGTGCGTCCGGATCCTGCGCCGCGAAATTGACCGGATCGGCTACTCCAAGAACTTCTCGATCCTCGACGGCTCCGATCAGCTGACCGTCATCAAGAACATCCTGAAAGAGCAGAACCTCGACCCGAAACAATACGAGCCGCGCTCGCTTCTCGGGACGATTTCAAACGCGAAAAACGAATTGATTGACGCGAAGTCGTTCCAGGAACAGGCGAATCAGTTCAACCCGTTCGAGAAAACGGCCGGCGAAGTGTATGCCGCTTATGAAAAGCGCCTCCGAAAAAACCAGTCGCTCGACTTCGATGACCTGATCATGGTCACAATCAAATTGTTCGAGCAGATGCCGGAAGTGCTTGAGTTCTACCAGAACAAGTTCCAATACATCCACGTGGACGAGTATCAGGATACGAACCACGCGCAGTACAAACTGGTCCGCATGCTTGCCGACAAGTTCAAGAACCTGTGCGTCGTCGGCGATTCTGACCAGTCGATCTACAGATGGCGGGGGGCCGACATCGGCAACATCCTGTCGTTCGAGAAAGACTATCCGGACGCGAAAGTCATCATGCTCGAGCAGAACTATCGTTCCACACAGCGGATCCTGAAGGCGGCCAACGACGTCATCAAGAACAACTCGAGCCGTTATGACAAAAACCTCCGGACGGAAAACGCCGAAGGGGAGCACATCTACGTCTACAAAGCGTCCGATGAAAAGGACGAGTCCCAGTTTGTCGTCTCGAAGATCCTCGAGCTGCAGGAAAAGGAGAACCGCAAGCTTACCGACTTCGCCGTCCTCTACCGGACAAACGCCCAGTCCCGGATGATCGAGGAATACCTTGTCAAGTCGAACTTGGATTACACGATCGTCGGAGGCACGAAGTTCTACGACCGCAAGGAGATCAAGGACCTGCTTGCCTATCTCCGGCTGATCGCGAACAACGACGACGACCTGTCGCTTGCGCGGATCATCAATGAGCCGAAGCGCAGCATCGGGGCGACGACATTCGATAAGATTGCGGCCTATGCAATCCAGAACGACCTGTCGATCTTTGATGCGCTCAAGGAAGTCGACTTTATCCCGGGCCTCCAGCCACGCGCCATCAACCAGGCGGCCGGGTTCCGCGACCTGATTGCAGGATTCACGCAGATGCAGGAATTCCTTTCGGTCACCGAACTCGTCGAGGAAGTGCTCGAGAAGTCCGGCTACCGCGCGATGCTGAACAACGAGAAGACGATCGAGTCGGAAAGCCGCCTTGAGAACATCAACGAATTCCTGTCCGTCACGGAGTCCTTCGAGAAGCGCGCCGATGAAGACGAAGGCGACAAGTCACTGGTCGCATTCCTGACCGACCTCGCGCTGATCGCGGACATCGACTCCCTAGATAAGGAAGAAAACGCGTCGAACGAGCAGATCGTCCTCATGACGATGCACTCGGCGAAGGGGCTCGAATTCCCGGTCGTCTTCATCATCGGGATGGAGGAAAACGTCTTCCCGCACTCCCGCTCGATAGGCGACGATGATGAGATGGAAGAAGAGCGGCGGCTTGCCTATGTCGGCATCACCCGGGCGGAAGAGAAGCTGTTCCTCACGTCCGCGCAGTATCGCACGCTCTACGGACGGACAAGCTATAACAGCCCGTCCCGCTTCATCACTGAAATCTCCCAGGACATCATCGAAACTGTCGGCGCCGGCGGCTCACAGCCGGACTACAGCCGCACGCCGATCTCCGGCGGCGGGTTCGGCGGCCGCCCTGCGGCACGCCCAGCCGTCCGGCGCCCGTCCGCACGCAAAAACGGTGCCTCCGTCGGCTGGCAAGCCGGCGACAAAGCGAAGCACAAAAAGTGGGGCGAAGGCATGGTCGTCAGCGTCCGCGGAGAAGGGGAAGACAAAGAGCTCGACATCGCCTTCCCGGAACCGGTCGGCATCAAGCGCCTCCTCGCCAAATTCGCACCGATCGAAAAGGCGTAAGAGGGCCGGAGTTGCCACTAGGGGCATGAAATTGCCGCATGGCTGCCCGATTTGCCGCATGGCCCCCGGAATTGCCACATGGCCGCCTGATATGTATCATGGTTGCCTCGCCAACCCATATCCAACATCAAATTGATTTCATATATCGTCGAGCCGGAGGGATCCGTTATGGAAGATCAACTTCAACTTGAACAGCGTGTAAAGGAGCTGCACAAGCTCCTCAATGAATATGGGCACGCCTATTACGTCCTTGATAAGCCGCTCGTGCCCGATTCGGAGTACGATGCACGGATGCGTGAGCTCATCGACCTCGAGGAACGCCATCCGGACCTCATCATGCCGGACTCCCCGACGCAGCGTGTCGGCGGAGAAGTGCTCCCGGGCTTCACCAAAGTCGTCCATGATACGCCGATGCTGAGTCTTTCCAACGTCTTCAACGAAGAGGACATCCGTGAATTTGACCGCCGTGTGCGGGCGGATGCGGGGGACGTCACCTATGTGTGTGAGCTGAAGATCGACGGATTGGCCATTTCTCTGAAATACGAGAACGGTCGATTCAAACAGGGTGCGACCCGCGGTGACGGGACGGTCGGTGAGGACATCACGACGAACCTCCGCACGATCCGTGCCATTCCATTGAAGCTCAGTGAGGACGTCACGATCGAGGCACGCGGGGAAGCGTACATGCCGAAAAAGAGCTTCATGAAGCTGAACGAACACCGCGAGGAAGAAGGGCTGGACGTATTCGCGAACCCGCGGAACGCGGCAGCCGGTTCTCTCCGTCAGCTTGACCCGAAAATCGCCGCCAAGCGCAACCTCTCCGTCTTCATGTACGGTATTGGCGGGGAAGGCGCGGCTTATGGGCTTGATGCCCACTCCGAGGCGCTCGACTACCTGGACCGGCTCGGCTTCCGGACAAACCCTGAACGCCGCCGCTGCCAGGATATCGATGAAGTCATCGCCTATATCGAATCGTGGCAGGACCGCCGGCAGGATCTCTCCTATGAGATCGACGGCATCGTCATCAAAGTGGACAGTTTTTCCCGGCAGGAAGACCTTGGCTTCACGGCCAAGAGTCCGAGGTGGGCAACAGCCTACAAGTTTCCGGCGGAAGAAGTCGTGACTACGCTCCTCGATATCGAGCTGACTGTCGGCCGGACGGGTGCCGTCACGCCGACTGCGATCCTGGAGCCGGTGCGCGTCGCGGGGACGACCGTCGCACGTGCGTCGCTTCACAACGGTGACCTGATCCGTGAGAAGGATATCCGGATCGGCGACCAAGTCGTCATCAGGAAAGCAGGGGACATCATCCCGGAAATCGTCATGTCGCTTGCCGACCAGCGCGACGGCGATGAAGAAGAATACCGCATGCCGACGGAATGCCCGGCCTGCGGTAGCGAACTCGTCCATCTTGAAGACGAAGTCGCACTGCGCTGTGTGAACCCGCAATGTCCGGCACAATTGCAGGAATCGGTCATTCACTTTGTCTCGCGCAATGCCATGAACATCGAAGGCCTCGGCGAGAAAGTCGTCGCCCAGCTGTTCAATGAAGGCCTGATCCGGGATGCGTCAGACCTCTACAGCCTGACCGAAGAACAGCTGATGGAACTTGAGCGGATGGGCGAGAAGTCCGCATCGAACCTTGTGTCGGCCATCACCCGTTCAAAGGAAAACTCGCTGGAGAAGCTGCTGTTCGGCCTCGGCATCCGCCATGTCGGGCAAAAGGCAGCGCAAATTCTCGCCCTGGAATTCGGCACGCTCGATGCGCTAAAGGAAGCGACGGAAGAACAACTGACCACCATCCACGAAATCGGGGAGAAAGTGGCGGACTCCGTTGTGACTTACTTCGACAATGAAGACGTGCAGAAAGTGCTCGGCAAGCTCACGGCGGCTGGCGTCAATACCGTCTATAACGGCCCACGAAAGCAGGACATCCCGGAAGACGGACTGCTCGCGGGCAAGACGGTAGTCCTTACGGGCAAGCTCGAACAGTTTTCCCGGAGCGAGGCGAAGTCGGCACTCGAGTCTCTGGGGGCGAAAGTGACCGGCAGCGTCAGCAAAAAGACCGACCTCGTCGTGGCAGGGGAAGACGCCGGATCGAAGCTCCAGAAGGCGGAAGACCTCGGCATCGAAGTATGGGACGAGGCGGCACTCATCGAAGCAATTCAGTGACCAAAGGGGATCTGCACCAGTGAAGATCAAGACAATCACCGCGGCCGCCATCGCCGCGCTGCTGCTTTCCGGCTGCATGCCGAAGAGCGACCAGCCGGAAGAGGCAACGGACCAGGCAAAAGAGGAGCAGGAGACGCGGGTCATCATTCCGACCCACCAGCTGGAGGAAGAATACTACCGGATGCTCCTGCCTTATAAGAAAAGCGCATCATACGGCCTTGTCGTGAGCATGCTGAACTCGCAGTACAATATCGCGGAAGTCGAGGGCGGGCTGATGCGCCTGTCACGGCAGCACTTCCCGACTGACGAATACTATTACCAGGAAGGCCAGTACCTCGACCAGGAAACCATCCTTTCCTGGCTGGGCGGCAAGGATGAAGAAAATAATCCTGAAGGCCTGAACCCGGCGGGCAATGAATCCCCGCGTTACATCGCCCATATCCTTGAGCAGAACTACCTGAAACGCACGGCGGAGGACAAGATCCGCCTTGAGGGAGTCTCGCTCGCAATCGCGCTGAATACGGTGAATACCGTTACCGGCGACAAGCTTTCTGCCGCACAGGTCGAGGAAAACGGCAAAAAAGCCGCTGCACAGATCGTCAAGCGCATGCGGGGCATCGAAGGTTTGCAGGAAGTGCCGATTATCATCGGCCTGTTCAGGCAGAGCCCGAAAGACGATATCGTTCCGGGGAACTATTTTGCCACAGGGGTGGCGGAAAAGGGCAAGGACGTGCTGTCGGGATGGGACTCTGTCAATGAGGAATATGTGCTGTTCCCGACAAGCTCCAGCGAGGATCGCTACCGGGACGTCGACACGGGCTTCCGGAATCTCAAGCAGGATGTCGAGAAGTACTTTTCATCCTTCGTCAACGTCATCGGCACAGGCTTCTATAAGGATGGACAAATTGCCTCGCTCGACATCGACGTTCCGATCGAGTTCTACGGCAATGCGGAAATCATCGGCTTCACCCAATACCTGACCGGGCTGCTCGTGGATCACTTCCCGGATATTCATGTGGAGGTGAGCATCACCTCGACGAAAGGACCGGAAGCGCTCATCGTGAAGAAGCGCGGGGAAGCCGAGCCGTACACCCATATTTATCATAACTGATGATGGCTTTCGTGATATGATAGCGGAGGCAGAGACAGAGGATATTTTGCACGATTGGAGGAGACAGTTATGGCAGTGATCACAAAGGATCAGGTGAAGCACGTCGCGAATCTCGCACGGCTCGCCATCACCGAGGAAGAAGCGGAACATTACACCGAAAAACTTGCATCGATCATCGAGTTTGCCGAGCAGTTGAACGAAGTGGACACATCGGGCGTCGAACCGACGACACACCCGGTACCGCTCGTGAATGTGCTCCGGGAGGACAAGCCGTCCAAAGGGCTCGACCGCGACCTGATGCTGAAAAACGTACCCGAGCATGAAGATGGCATGGTCAAAGTGCCGTCCATCCTGGGCTGACGGACAGAGGAGGAAAACAGAAAGATGACGCTATTCAATCATTCCGCTAAAGAGCTCCAGCAGCTCCTACATAGCAAGGAAGTGTCCGCCGTCGAACTGACGGACGAGGCGTTCCGCCGCATCGGCAAAGTCGACGGCGACGTCAAGGCCTTCCTTGCGCTCAATGAAGAGCAGGCAAAGGCGCGTGCCGCCGAGCTCGACAACACGCCGGCGGACCAGCGCGGCCCGCTTCACGGCCTGCCGGTCGGCGTGAAAGACAACATCGTGACAGAAGGCCTCGAGACGACGTGCGCGAGCCGCATGCTCGGCGGTTTTGACCCGATCTACCATGCGACGGCTGCGAAAAAGCTTGATGATGCAGGCCTGATCACAGTCGGCAAGGTGAACATGGACGAATTCGCAATGGGCGGCTCTACCGAGACCTCGTA
Organism: Bhargavaea sp. CC-171006; assembly: GCF_009761675.1. GTDB lineage: Bacteria > Bacillota > Bacilli > Bacillales_A > Planococcaceae > Bhargavaea > Bhargavaea changchunensis. Next base: position 108,149 of record NZ_QUZH01000003.1, on the reverse strand, counting down.
TTACAAAAAGACGGCGAACCCTTGGAATCTTGACTATGTCCCGGGCGGCTCGTCCGGCGGCTCCGCCGCTGCGGTTGCAGCAGGCGAAGTGCCGTTCACGCTCGGCACCGACACAGGCGGTTCCATCCGCCAGCCGGCGGCCTACTGCGGCGTCGTCGGCATGAAGCCGACATACGGCCGCGTATCGCGCTACGGCCTGGTCGCGTTCGCTTCATCTCTTGACCAGATCGGCCCGATCACACGCACGGTCGAGGACAACGCATTCCTGCTGTCCGCGATCTCCGGCCATGACCCGTTTGACTCCACGTCGTTCGATATCGACGTGCCGGACTTTGCATCGGCACTGACTGGCGACATCAAAGGCCTCAAGATCGGCATCGCTTCAGAGTACCTCGGTGAAGGCGTCGGGGAAGCGTCCCGCAACGCGGTCAAAGACGCCATCAAAGTTCTGGAATCGCTTGGTGCGGAAGTGGAGGAAGTGTCGCTGCCTCATACGAAGTACGCGCTTCCTGCCTACTACCTGCTGAGCTCTTCCGAAGCATCCTCGAACCTGGCACGTTTTGACGGCATCCGCTACGGATACCGCGCGGAAGGCATCGAGAACCTGGAAGACCTCTACAAGCAGACCCGTTCCGAAGGCTTCGGCGACGAAGTCAAAACCCGGATCATGCTCGGCACATTCGCCCTCAGCTCCGGCTTCTACGACGCCTACTACAAAAAGGCACAGAAGGTCCGCACACTCGTGCGCGACGACTTCACGAACGCATTCGAGAAGTACGACGTCGTCATCGGCCCGACTTCGCCGACCCCTGCGTTCAAGCTCGGTGAACAGATCGACGATCCGCTCACGATGTACGCGAACGACATCCTGACGATTCCGGTCAACCTTGCCGGCGTACCGGCGATTTCGGTCCCTTGCGGATTCGATAATGGCCTGCCGCTCGGCCTCCAGATCATCGGCCGCCACTTTGACGAGTCGACCGTCTACCGTGTCGCTCACGCGTTCGAGCAGTCGACCGACTTCCACAAGCGGATGCCGGAAATTCGGGAGGGATTGGAACAATGAACTTTGAAACCGTCATCGGACTTGAAGTCCACGTTGAACTGAAAACAGACTCGAAGATTTTCTCCCCGGCTCCGAACCATTTCGGCGCGGGACCGAACACCAATACACATGTCATCGACCTCGGCTATCCGGGCGTTCTCCCGGTGCTCAATAAGCGCGCTGTCGAGTTCGCCATGAAGGCCGCGATGGCCCTGAACTGCGAGATCAATCAGGAGACGAAGTTTGACCGGAAGAACTACTTCTATCCGGACAACCCGAAAGCTTACCAGATCTCCCAGTTCGACAAGCCGATCGGCGAGCACGGCTGGATCGAGATTGAGGTCGAGGGCAAGAAAAAGCGCATCGGCATCACGCGCCTCCACCTCGAAGAAGATGCGGGCAAGCTGAACCACACCGACAAAGGCTACTCCCTCGTCGACTACAACCGCCAGGGCACGCCGCTGATCGAGATCGTTTCCGAGCCGGACATCCGCACGCCGGAAGAGGCTTACGCGTATCTTGAAAAGCTGAAATCGATCGTCCAGTACACGGGCGTTTCCGACGTGAAGATGGAAGAAGGCTCTCTTCGCTGTGACGCCAACATCTCGCTGCGTCCTTATGGCCAGGAAGAGTTCGGCACGAAAGCCGAGCTGAAGAACCTGAACTCCTTCAACTTCGTCCGCAGGGGCCTCGAGCACGAACAGAAGCGCCAGGCGGAAGTGCTGCTTGCAGGTGGCATCATTGAACAGGAGACCCGCCGGTTCGACGAGTCCACCGGCAAGACGATCCTCATGCGTGTCAAGGAAGGCTCCGACGACTACCGCTACTTCCCGGAACCGGACCTTACCGACCTGTCCATCGACGATGAGTGGATGGAGCGCATCCGTGCAGAAATTCCGGAACTTCCGGATGCCCGGAAAGAGCGCTACGTGAGCGAACTTGGCCTCCCGGCATACGACGCGATGGTCCTGACGCTCACAAAGGACATGTCCGACTTCTTCGACGCGACGGTCCAGGCCGGCGCTGACGCGAAGCTGGCTTCCAACTGGCTCATGGGCGAGGTTTCCGCCTACATGAACACGAACCAGAAAGAGCTTTCCGACACCGGCCTCACGCCGAACAACCTCGCGGGCATGATCAAGCTCATCGAGGAAGGCACGATCTCCTCGAAGATCGCGAAGAAAGTGTTCAAAGAACTCGCCGACAACGGCGGCGACGCGGAGAAGATCGTCAAGGAGAAGGGCCTCGTCCAGATCTCCGACGAAGGCGAACTCCTGAAAGTCGTCACCGAAGTGCTGGATAATAACCAGCAGTCGATCGACGACTTCAAGGAAGGGAAAGACCGTGCCGTCGGCTTCCTCGTCGGCCAGGTCATGAAAGCGACGAAAGGCCAGGCGAACCCGCCGCTCGTCAACAAACTCATCAACCAGGAAATCCGCAAACGCTGATTTCGGAGACCGTCCTTTTGGGCGGTCTTTTTGCTTTGGATAGGGTTGCGTGGTGGTGAATGTGCAATCTCAGGGACGGAACATGCAGACTCGGGCAACCAACATGTAAACTCACGACAGCATATGGATTCACCGCCCATTGGGTCAAATCTATTAGTCTTTATCTTGAAGCGGGGAACTTATCACAGCTATCGTTACTTCCGGCCTTTATTGACGTTACATAAACAGACCTTCTCTCCCGGTTTATTCATGTCCTCTTGGTCAATAGAAGAGGGAGCGTATTTTTGAAGGGAGAGGTGTAAATGAAGAAGCTGTGGGTTGGAGGAATGGCAAGCGGATTGCTGGCGGCAGTATTGGCCGGCTGCGGAGGACAGGACCAGGGGACGGACAATGGAGAAACGGACACGGGCACCGAGGACACCGAAAAAACAGAAACCGTGCAGGAGGATACCGGCCATAATCCGGCGGAGGATGTTCTTGTGCAGTTGGAGGATGTGGAAGGACAACCGGCGGGTCAGGCGGTGTTCAGTGATCTTGGTGAAGGAACCGTCCATGTGGAACTGGCCGTCGAAAACCTTCCGGCCGGCACACACGCTTTCCATGTGCATGAGAAAGGAAGCTGTGAAGCACCCGACTTTGAGTCAGCCGGCGGCCACTATAACCCCGGCGGCACTGAACACGGCAAGGACAGCGAAAACGGCCCTCATGCCGGTGATTTCGAGAATATAGAAGTTGGTGAAGACGGCACGGCGAATGTAGAGTTCGACACGGATCAGATCTCCCTGCAGGAAGATGCCGACAATACCCTGTTCACAGAAGAGGGCACAGCGCTCGTCATCCATGGCGGAGAGGATGATTACACCTCGCAGCCGTCCGGGGACGCCGGTGAGCGGATCGCCTGCGGCGTTATCCAGAAGTGATTCAATATTGAAACTGAATGATGGTCCCTTTGACTGAAATTCAGTAAACTGGATTCAGGAGGGGATGTCAGATGAAAACGGAACAGCAATACTATGAAGAAGGAAAAACGCTCGCCGATTATATGGAGGGCATGACGACCCATAAGGAAAACAGCCAGAAAGTATATGAAAGCTTTAAATTGCCGCAGGGCGATGAGCTCATCGGGCTCCTGAAGGAAAAGCAGCCGCATATTCTGGTCATCACTGAAGACTGGTGCGGGGATGCGATGATGAACAACCCGATTCTCCGGCACATCGTCGAAGCGGCCGGCATCGAGGCGCGCATCGCCTACCGCGACGCGGACACTGAACTGATCGACCGCTGGCTCACGAACGGCGGCCGATCGATCCCAGTCTATCTCCTTTTGGACAAGGACGGGGACGTGCTGGCTAAGTGGGGCCCGCGTGCGCCACAGGTACAGGAATACGTGATGGAGCAGCGCGAAACACTACCTCCGAAGGACGCTCCGGACTTCGAGGAAAAGCAGAAGAAACTGTTCAAGAATCTCTACGTCGAGTACACAACCAATGCGGACTATTGGCTGTGGGTTTACGAAGATATCCGCCGCACATTCATGACGGCGCTTCAGAAACAGGACTGAACTTACGGCTTGCGCGTTCAGCCGGACAGGCATATGATGAAGGAAAGGGGAGTCGGCGACCGCCGGCTTCTTTTTGGTGGACACCGCAACATTTGACGGGACCCGCCGTCATATCCTATATAAGTACTCAAGAAGCGAGAGGACAACCATGACCAAACGTGCACGCATCATCTATAACCCGACGTCAGGCCGCGAAATTTTCCGAAAGCACCTTCCGGAAGTGCTTGTCCGTCTGGAGGAGGCCGGCTATGAAACCTCCTGCCACGCCACGACCTGCGAAGGTGACGCGACAGAAGCTGCCAAGGCCGCTGTCGAGCGAGGCTTTGACATCATCATTGCAGTAGGCGGAGACGGCACGCTGAACGAAGTCGTCGCGGGTGTCAGCGGCTACGAAAAACGGCCGAAGCTCGGATTGATCCCGATGGGGACGACCAATGACTTTGCCCGTGCCGTCCATATCCCGCGGGACATCGACGATGCGCTCGATATCATCATCGCCGGTGAAACGATCCCGGTCGACGTCGGCATCGTCAACGACCGTCACTTCATCAACATCGCAGGCGGCGGCAAGATCACCGAGCTCACCTATGAGGTGCCGAGCAAACTCAAGACCGTTCTTGGGCAGCTTGCCTACTACCTGAAGGGCATCGAGATGCTCCCTTCCATCAAAGCATCACGCGTCCGGATCGAATACGACGGTGAAGTGTTTGATGACGAAGCAATGCTGTTCCTTGTCGGACTCACCAACTCGGTCGGCGGCTTTGAAAAACTGGCACCGAACGCCAGCATCAACGACGGCCGGTTCAGCATGTTCATCCTGAAAAAATGCAATCTCTATGAATTCATCCGTGTCGTCAGTCTGGCGCTCCGCGGCGAGCATCTGAACGACCCGCTCGTCATCCATGCCAAACCGTCAAAGATTGAAGTCACTTCCGATGAGAAAGTGCAGCTGAACCTCGACGGCGAATTCGGCGGTCTCTTGCCGGCACGCTTCGAGAACCTCCACCGCCACATTGAAATGTTCGTCCCGATCGATCAGATCAAGGAACAGGACAGAGTGTGATTGCGTGAACCCCCGCTTCGGCGGGGGTTTTTTGTTTGGGGGAATGCGAAAGTGACGAAAGAGGGTGCGAAAGTGATGAAAGGGACCGTGAAAGTGATGAAAGGACCTCCGAAAGTGATGAATCAGCCCTTGAAAGTGACGAATCACCATTTATTTTCGAAAAAGCCATCTTTCAATTTTGAGGCGATATAGTGGGTCATAATTCGAATATGGAACAGTTTTCGATGTCAAAATCATAAAGTGCTCGGATTACCGGCATTCCAGCGGTATTCTCTATTAACGTAATGCGTGCTATGGTGGGGGAAACGTGGGGGCGGAGGTTGGGATTTGGGGGAATCGGTTCAATTACTGCATGAGGCCGCGTTGGATATGCTGCTCAATATGCCGGGACTGGAACAACGGTCAAGAAGTGTTATTGAGAAGAGACTGTATTCGCTGAGGGCAGGTATGGCGGGGGAGCGGAAGGTGCTTCAATATCTGTTCAACTTGAACCTGCCGGTCGAGGTTTTATGGGACGTCAATCTAAGGCTGGCACCAAGGCATTACGCACAGATTGATGTACTTGTGCTGACACCTTTTCACGCGATGATTTATGAAGCAAAGAACATGGCGGATCGGCTCAGATTCGAATCCGATCCATCCCGCTTGGATAAGTTGGATGCCGAGGGGAGGCTTGTCGCAAGCTATGAATGCCCCATGCTCCAGCTGCAGGAAGAGATGGCCAACCTGCGACAATGGTTTTATGATCACGATATCGCATGCGCCGTTGACGGGGCAGTGGTGATGACCGGAAGCGCGATGATTGAAAAGCCTCCCCGTGGCGGCAAGATATTTAGAATCCGGCAAATAAGGAATCATATTTTAGGTGATTATCACGCCGGCGGGGGACGGACTCAAAACGAGATCAGGGAGCTGGCGGAGTATATTCGCAATCGGAATGAACCTTATATGCCATTTCCCTTGATCGAAAAAGTCGATTTAGCCGCCACTGAACTTTTTTGGAAGCCCGTCTGCCCGAAGTGTTGGAGAAAGTTGGAGAGAGTCACAAAGCGGCGATGGGTATGCCGGTGTGGATGGGAGACGACGGATCCCTACACACATACTTTGGAGAGGTGGTTCCTGCTGCGGAGCTCTTCGATTACGAACGAGCAAGTCCAACATCTGTTTGGCATGTCGCAGACAGCTGCGGCTAATCTGCTCAGAAAATATCCGCTAAAGAAGGTCGGCCAGAGCAAGACGACGACCTATATATGGAGGTATAAGGGGCGGCTGAGACGGTTGCCAAAGTGAAAGTGATGAATCGCGTTCCGAAAGTGATGAAAGAGGGCGCGAAAGTGACGCAACGCCCCCTGAAAGTGACGAAACACTCCCCGAAAGTGACGCAACGTCCCCGCCCCACAAACAGCAAAAAAGATCCGGCTCGCGGCCGGATCTTTTCGTCTTTCATTATAAGGCGTCAATCGCCATATCCTGTTTTTCTGCAAGGTCGGGGATGTCACTGAGGGGCATCCAGCGGATTTGGAGCTCGAGTCCCTGGTCCTTGCCTTCTCCCGTAACGGTGTGCTCCCATTCATCGGGACCGTTCCCCTTATACTCAAGCTGGAAAATGGTGCGCTCGTATTTCCGGTCACGGTGACGGGGGAAGTACGTGTTTTTCGCTAGCTTGCCGATAAGGACCAGGTCATCCTTCAGGATCCCTGTCTCTTCTTCGATTTCGCGATAAAGCGCATCCATCAGAAGTTCGCCGCGGTCGATCGTTCCGCCCGGCACTTGCACACCCGATTCGGGATGATCCTTCATCGTGTAAACGAGCAACTGCTGGCCCGGCCCGTCTCCGCGAGTAATATAAGCCAATACTTTCTTCCTGAGTTCAACCATCATAACGGCCGGCACCTCCTTTGTGTGATTCATACATTATACCTAATTCTTAGAAATTTCGCAACACTAAGTGTCAAGAATCTGTCACTTGACCTCAACCAAATTGTCATAGCAAGCTCGGAAATCTGCCTTATTTCCTGCGTTATTCCCCCATAAACCAAGGGTATACTGGTTTAAGAAAGAGAGGGATGCCCCGTGTACAAGAAACAGGAACGCTGGCTCATGTGGCTCGCATTCGCCGTGGCAGCCATCATGCTGCTGTCGATTGCCGGCAGGATCTTCGGGGGATGACTAAGTGTACATACCCTATAATCATGCACATTAAACGAGGGGGAAGACGGAATGGGAAATGAAGAATCGGTATTCTTCTCGAGGGTCCTTACAGAGCTGACCCTGAGCTTCCATATCATCTACGCCACGATCGGCGTCGGTGTACCGCTCATGATCATGATCGCGCAGTGGGTGGGCATCAAGAAAAACGACGAACATTATATTCTCCTCGCACGCCGCTGGGCGCGGGGATTTGTCATTACAGTCGCGGTCGGGGTCGTGACCGGGACAGCCATCGGCATGCAGTTGTCGCTGCTCTGGCCGAACTTCATGGAGCTGGCGGGGCAGGTCATCGCGCTTCCACTGTTCATGGAGACGTTCGCTTTCTTCTTTGAAGCGATTTTCCTCGGGATCTATCTCTATACATGGGACCGGTTCGACAATCAGAAAAAGCACTTGTTGCTGCTCGTCCCGGTTGCTCTCGGGGCATCATTCTCGGCTGTATTTATCACCATCGTGAACGCATTCATGAACGCGCCGCAGGGCTTCGATCTAGTGGACGGCGAGCTCGTCAACATCCAGCCGCTTGTCGCGATGTTCAACCCGGCGATGCCGACGAAGGTGGCGCACGTGGTCATCACCGCCTATATGACATCCGCATTCATCCTTGCCGCCATCGCCGCCTTCCGGCTGCTCAAGGGCTCGGATCACGTGTACCACAAAAAGGCGCTGTTCCTCACGATGAAACTCGGACTGATCTTCTCGATTGGCGCCGCGATTATCGGGGACTTCTCGGGGAAATACCTCGCCGAGTACCAGCCGGAAAAACTGGCTGCCGCGGAATGGCACTTTGAGACGGAAGGCGAGGCGCCGCTCATGCTGTATGGCGTGCTCGACGGCCAGGAAGTAAAGTATGCCATCACGATTCCGTACGCACTCAGCATCCTCGCGCACTCTGACCCGACGGCGGAAGTGATCGGGCTGAACGAATTCCCGGAAGACGAGATCCCGCCGCTCTATATCCACTATCTGTTCGACACGATGGTGACGATCGGGATGCTCATGATCATGGTTTCCGGCCTGTACTGGCTCGGCAAACACATGAGGTGGCGGTTTATCCACTCACGCTGGTACCGCTGGCTCATCGTCGCAGGCGGCCCGCTAACAGTCATTGCGATCGAAGCCGGCTGGTGGTACGCGGAAGTCGGGCGCCAGCCTTGGATCCTGCGAGACATCATGAAAGTGCCGGAGGCCGCCACGACGAGCGGCCATGTCGATACGATGCTTTACCTGTTCGCGACGCTCTACCTGATCCTCGGTGTCGGCAGCGTCGTCGTGCTGAGGCGGATGTTCCGCAAAAACCCGGTCGAACGCGAGATTGCCGACCGCGAAGCGGAAGTCCGTGAAGGTACCCGGAAAGGCGGTGATCACCGATGAGCCTTGAAGTGCTTGGCATCACGGTCCTCATGACGTTCCTGTTCGGTTACATCATCGTCGGCGCCATAGACTTCGGCGCGGGATTCTTCAACGCCTACAGCCTGCTGACGGGGAAGGAGCACATCCTGACGAACGTCATCCAGCGCTACCTGTCACCGGTGTGGGAAGTGACGAACGTCTTCCTCGTGTTCTTCTTTGTCGGGATGGTCGGATTCTTCCCGTCGACGGCATTTTACTACGGCACGACGATGCTTGTACCGCTTAGTATCGCGCTGATCCTGCTGGCAATACGCGGATCGTATTACGCATTTGAAACGTACGGCGCAAGCGGCCATAAGGGTTACTCGTTCATGTACGGGCTCGCCGGCTTGCTGCTCCCGGCGTCACTCTCGATCGTGCTCACGATCTCTGAGGGCGGCTTTATCGATATGGTCGACGGCCAGCCGGTGCTGGATTACGGGGCACTGTTCACAAGTCCGCTCACCTGGTCGATCGTCTTCCTGTCGATTGCAGCGACCCTCTACATCTCGGCGGTGTTCCTCACCTGGTATGCCGACAAGGCGGGGGACCGTGACGCGACGGAACTGCTCAGGAAGTACGCGCTCATCTGGTCGTTGCCGACGATCATCACCGCAGGCGGCATCGTCTGGGAGCTTCGCAGCCACAACGCGGAACACTACAATCAACTGCTTGGCCTATGGTGGATGTTCGCGCTGTCCGGCGCACTCTTTATCGGAACGGTCTACCTGCTCTGGAAACGGCACAACTACGGCCTCGCGGTCTGGCTCCTGATCGGCCAGTTCGCGCTCGCCTTCTACGGATACGGCATAGCGCACTACCCGTACCTGCTGTATCCGCACCTGACGATTCACGACAGCTTCACGAACACGGCGATGGCGACCGCACTCATCATCGCCTTCATCCTCGGGCTCGGACTGCTCATCCCGTCGCTGTACCTGCTCCTGCGCCTGTTCCTATTCAACAAGGACTACGTGAAAGGGCGCAAAAAAGACGAACACGCCTAAAGGGCGAAGGAGGCAAACCCAATGGATGAATTCCTCATGTTCTACGCACCATTCATCGTGCTGATCGGCGCGATCTTCCTCGCCTTCATCGTCGCCCCGATGGACGGAGCGGCGACAAGGCCACCGAAGGAAAAGAAGAAGTGAGAAAAAAGCCGTCCCTGCAAGCGGGGCGGCTTTCGTTGTGGAGAGAAGGGGAAGGGACGATTTTTCTTTCTATCCGACGGACAGACTGACTTTCTCTAATAAAAAATGCCACATTCTGATAAAATAAACCCAACTGCACTGAATCGGAGGAAATTATATATGGCTTACGCAGTCCAACAAAACGACCGGCTGATCGGCGAAATCACCGACCTGACCCATGACGGTTCAGGCGTGGCAAAAATCGACGGCTATCCGCTCTTCATCCCCGGCGCGCTTCCCGGCGAAACCGTCGAATTCAAGGTCACCAAAACCCTCAAGAAATATGGATTCGCAAAGCTCCTCAACATCGTCGAACCGTCCGAAAACCGTGTCGAGCCGCCGTGCCCGGTATTCCCGGAGTGCGGGGGCTGCCAGATCCAGCACCTTTCATACGAGGGTCAGCTGGAGCGCAAGCGCAAAATGGTCCGAGACGTCATGGACCGGATCGCGAAGCTTCCTGATGTCCCGGTCCATCCAGTTAAAGGCATGGAGCATCCATGGCGCTACCGGAATAAATCACAAATCCCGTTTGCCGAGCGGGACGGAAAAGTTGTCGCAGGTTTTTTCCGCCGAGGCACCCACACGATCATGGACACCGAGACGTGCCTGATCCAGTCGACCGAAGCCGATGTCGTCATGCGCACGATCAAGCACAGCCTGCACGAGCTTGGCATCAAGGCGTATGACGAACAAAAGGACAAGGGCTTCCTGCGCCATGTTGTCATCCGGAAAGGGAAGGCGACCGGTGAAACGATGGTCGTCCTCGTCACCCGGAACCGCAAATTCAAGAAGAAGGACGAAGTCGTCGAACTCATCCGCAGTGTCGTGCCGGATGTGACATCGATTGTCCAGAACGTCAACGACCGGAAGACAAACGTCATCATGGGCGATGAGACCATTTCGCTCTACGGACCGCCCGTCATTACCGACAAAATCGGCGGCGTCACATTCGAAATCTCCGCCCGCTCGTTCTACCAGATCAACCCCGACCAGACCGAAGTCCTGTACTCGCAGGCGCTCGACTACGCCAACCTCAGCGGGAACGAAACCGTCATCGACGCCTACTGCGGCATCGGCACCATCTCGCTCTTCCTCGCCAAGCAGGCGAAGGAAGTGTACGGCGTCGAAATCGTCCCTCAAGCAATTGAAGATGCCAAGCGCAACGCAGAAGTCAACGGCTTCACGAACACACATTTCGAAGCCGGAGCGGCTGAAGACGTCATCCCGCGCTGGTACAAAGAAGGCAAACGATTTGACGTTCTTGTCGTCGACCCGCCAAGAAAAGGCTGCGACGAGCACTTGCTCCGGACCATCCTCGAGTACCGACCGAAGCGCCTAGTCTACGTCAGCTGCAACCCAGCCACACTCGCCCGCGACCTCCGCATCCTGGAAGACGGCGGTTACAAAACGAAGGAAGTCCAGCCGGTGGATATGTTTCCGCAGTCTAGTCATGTTGAAGCAGTTTGCAACTTGGAATTAAGATGAAGGTATGTTGCAATAAAACTTAAACTTTTATGAATGAAAATTATAAGTAAATTCTTAGTTCAACCTCTCACTTCTTATTTAAAGGGGAGGTATGAAGAGTAGGAATAAAGGAATAAAAATCTAAAGCACATTAAAACTAATTGAATTTGGTTAATTTAAACTGGGGGATGGATGATGAGATGAATAGAAACAAAAATACGGCTTTGTTTATAAAATATTTAGTAAGTCTAAATGAATATATAAAAGAAAACGGTCGATTAAACCTATTATCTGATAATGTTCATGCAGAAAATTTTTATAGGGATTTACTAAACTATTTATTCGAATTTAATCTATCCAACATGAATGCTGAAAATCAAAATGCAGCAGGAATTGATTTGATTGATCGTAAGTTAAAAATAATAATTCAGGTTTCTGCTAGTTGTACAAAGAAAAAAATAGAATCATCTTTATCGAAAGATATAATAGCTGATTATAAAAAAAATGACCATGAAATGAAGTTTTTGTTTATTGGGCAGCAGAATGAAAACATTAAAAACGCTGTATTTTATAATCCGTATAATATTAAATTCAGCCCAAAGGAAGATATTTTATTAACAAAAGATTTAACTAAAAGGTTTCTAGATCTAAATATCGACAGTCAGAATAAAATAATAGAACTAATGTCGAAGGAATTAGATATTAATAGCCAAGATACATCTATATTAAGGGACAATTTAATTGATAATCAGTTATCTGCTAGCATATCATCCCTAGGTCCACGCTATACCCCTAAGCTAAACATTGAGACCGAAAATATGCTTGTATTTGAAGCATTAACAATGAGTGAGTGGTTTATAGAAGAAAACTACAAATATTTTAATAAGATTGTTTATAGCATTGAGGAAAATATTGAAAGCAATTTAAGAAGTCTCAAGGGCAAAGAGATTTATCGTGAATTTATGAACCGAATAAATGTGGATTTAACTAAGATTAGAGAATTTCTCGATAGTGATAAAAAGTTCGAGGAAATGCTTAGCCTGTTAAAAGAAGCACACTTAGTTTTGGATAAGATTCAATCATCGTCAGATCCGTATCCTTTTTACGAAGCTAACATTGAAAAAGAAGATAAAGATACTCTAATAAAGTATTTCGGAGAGATTGATAAGGTAATTTTGAGCTTCAAGAAATTTTTAAATAAAACATGTTACCAATGTTTATATGATCCATACTTATTATTTTGCGGAGAAGCTGGAATTGGTAAGTCGCATTTATTAGCAGATATGGCAATAAAGAAAAGAGCAGAAAACCATATTGTCTTTCTTTTTTTGGGCCAACATTTTTCGAGTCAAATGGATCCTTTAAAACAAATGCTAGAAAGTTTGGATTTTACAGGATCAACTGAACTATTTCTTTCAACAATAAATAGGGAAGCAGTGAGGACTAATAAACGTGCGATTCTTATAATAGATGCATTAAATGAAGGAGAAGGAAGAGGGGGACTTTGGAGAAATCATCTCCAAAAGTTCATAGACAAGATAAAAGATTATCCAAGTATTTCATTTGTTTTTTCGATTAGAACTCCTTTTATATCCAAAATACTCCCAGAAAATTTTATAGATACTAATAAAATAACGAAGTTCGAGCATTTTGGTTTTAGTGAAGACAACTATAGTCCAATTACAGCTTTTTGTTCCTACTATAAAATTGAAGAACCAGCTTTCCCTTTATTAAACCCAGAGTATAACAATCCGTTATTTCTGAAACTTGTATGTGAATTACATGCCAGTAGAGATCATAATTCATTTGATCAGAACCTTAAAATATCTAACCTGTTTGCATTTATAATAGATGACGCAAATAAAAAGTTGTCTGATTATAATAGGTTGGATTTTGACTCAAATCTTACTGTAGTACATGAGATACTTCGGGAAGTAATAAGCGTACAACATAAGTCTGTTTATAGAGAAATGGATTATATGGATGTTTATAGAGCAATAAGACAAGTTGCTGCAGACTTTACAAGATTTGAAACAAAAGTGTTAGAAGCCTTAATTCAGGAAAATATATTAATGGACTCGGTTGATTATAAAGGAGAACGAATTGTCTATTTTGCCTATGAGCGCATGGGTGATTATTTGTTGGCCAATTATCTACTGGAACGATACAAAACAAAAGACCGGACGAGAGAAGAATTAATTAAAAGCATTAGTACAGATAAAAATATCAAAAAATACTTTAACACAGAAGCCGATGTATCCTTTAACGTTGGATTGTTAGAGGCATTAATGGTTGTCTTAGCAGATGAGTTTCATATTGAGTTATTTGAAGTTTTCCCTACATATAAAGAAGACTTTACTTTTATGGAGTCATTTAACAATAGCTTAATTTGGAGAGATGGATCAAGCATTACTGAAATCACCAAAGAATATATAAACAAACATATATTCCATTATAAATATACTCTAGAAAGTTTTTTAGATGTTTTAATTCAGAAAAGTTGCGTATTAGAACATCCATTAAACGCTAATGCATTATTTAAAATCTTGTCAGGAAACGCAATGCCGATAAGAGACGCTTTTTGGACTACAAAAATATCAAGTAGGAATATCGATATTTTAAAAATTATTAACTGGGTTAGGGAAAATAGCACTAGGATAAATCCTAAGACAGTGGAATTATACCAAATAACATTGATTTGGTTTTTAAGCTCTACAAATAAAGAGGTTAGGGATTCTAGTACGAAGAGTTTAGTAATTTTATTTAAAGAGTTCCCCGAAACAGTACTAAACATATTGCACAAATTTAATTCTGTTGATGATCCATACATTTTAGAGAGACTATATGCAGCTGTATTGGGAGGGGTAGTTAGAAGCAAGAATCATCAAGTACATCCTAACATTGCAAAATATATATACAAAGAAATTTTTTGCAAGAGTGAAGTATATCCACATGTTTTATTAAGAGATTATGCTAGACAAACAATTGAATTTATATTATTAAGCTATGACTTACCTGAATTAGATAGAGAAAAAATTACTCCACCTTATAAGAGCAAGTGGTATAAAAAAATCCCTACGAACGATGAAATTGATCAATTAGAAAAAGAATATACTAAAGATAATAACACTCGAGAAGCATACTCAGTTAATAGAATAATTTCTTCTATGACAACTGAATATGGTAGAGGTGTCGGTGGATATGGAGATTTCGGTAGATATGTTTTTGGTTCAAAAGTTACAGCATGGAAAAATCAATTTGATAGTGACCAAGATCTAAGTAATATAGCGATAAAAAGAGTTTTTGAAATGGGGTATGATATCGGACTACATGGGGAATTTGACATGCGTGTCAGTAGTTTTGATAGACATTCGAATGTAACTGAAAGGATTGGCAAGAAATATCAATGGATTGCATTCCATGAATTAATGGCAAAGCTGACTGATAACTTTCCGACATTTAAAGAAGAAAAAATATATACGAAGGAATATGGAGAATATAAAGAGAGAAATATACTAAAACAGTGGGCTGTAATTGAAGGTAAGGAAGAACTAGAAGAAGAAATCGAGGATATTCTTAATGAAGAAGAACATATAATTAAAGTTAACAAAACCTTTAATCCAAAATACTCTGGACCTTGGGAACCAACTATGCGTGATATTGATCCAACTTTTTTATTGAAAGGTATTAAAGAAAAAGAATTAGAATTAATTCCAAGCCAGCTACCAACAGAAACAACAATTGAATGGGTAAAAGATGGTTCACTTTTCGATGATACACATAAGTATTTGGAGTTAGAGCTTAATAACACTAATTTTCTTGCATTATTTTCACATTTTAATTGGGCAATAAAAAAAGAGGATGTTCCTTATAATGAAAGAGACTCGATAATATTCCGGGCAAGTGCATTTTTTGTTAAAAGTAGCAATAAAGAGGAAGTTGTAAAGAGAAGAAGGGAGTCTATTGATGGCAATGGCGTACCATTGCCAAGCTCATACAATATTTTTGCTTATGAGCATTATTGGAGTGAATCTTATAGTGACTTTGAAAAAGAGAGAGCCAGCTACAAGGATAATGATGTATTACCTGCTTGTCATGAGTATTTCTGGGAAACAGATCACTCATTCGATGACGGCGATAGTGTGACTTATGTACTGCCAGCTCAAATTATTGTTGATCATTTTGCTTTAAAACAACAAACTGAAGGAGTCTGGCAAGATGAAAATGGAGATATAATATGTTTTGATGCTAGACTATTAGGATATGACAGTTGTTTGTTAATAAAAAAGGAAAATTTAATAAAATTCATTGAAGAAAATGATTACTCGTTAATGTGGGGCGTCTATGCTGAAAAAGTTGCTAAAAGCCACTATCATGAATGGTGGTATACAGTAGATTATAATAAGGGTATGTTCCAAAAGTATATTTCAGATGAAAAAAATTTAAAGTATTAAATTAACAAATGTCAACAATACGGTTCTGTCGCCGTGTAGTTCACAGCAATGAAAGTGCTGCATGAAGACGTTTGTTTGATGCTGTACTTGTACTTGAATAAAGAAAATGAGCTAACTCCCTACGATGAAGTGCAGTTGTCAGATATTCCTGAAGCGGTGAAATTCTAGAGTAATCGAGGAAGCCCGTCCACTTAACTGTGAACGGGCTTTTTTGAATCCTGTACACATGGATGAGCCTGTAGAAAAGATGAGTGTCCGTTGATTTACGGCCGCCGTTTCTGTTTATTCCGTCTCAGGGAAAAATACCTGAGCTGTGGGGATATCCACGAGTGACGGACCGTTTGAATTGAGTGCTTCTTCCAGCACTGATTCAATCTTCGTATCCGACTCGGGTCGGAATGCTTTCCAACCACACGCTTCTGCAAGTTTGACGAAGTCAGGGTTGGTGAGGTCTGTTCCGATGTCTTTTGTCCCCATTACATCGATTTTGTCTTTCTCCATCTGCAGGGATTCGTTGTTCAGGACAACGACAGTGATATCGAGTCCGTACCGGATGGCGGTCATCAGATCTGCGAGCACCATCTGGAGTCCTCCGTCACCGACAATCGCGACGATCTGTTTGTCCGGATGGATCAGTTTGGCTGTCATAGCGGCAGGGAGTCCGAAGCCCATGGTCCGCCAGTAGCCGGAGAATACGGTCTTCTGGTTGGTCTGCCGGAAGTTGCGGTTTGTCCATACGGTGTTGTCTCCTGTATCCAACGCAAGGATGGCGTCCGGCGCAACGGTTTTGTCGAGCGCACGGATGATCCGTGAAGGGTGGACAGGGAATCCTTCGCTGTTTCCTTCCTCCTCATTCTGCCGGGCCCATTTTTCTTTGACTTCCTGGCACCGGGCCACCCAGTCATCAGAACGGGAGAAGCCTTCAAGATGCCCATTTAATAAAGGAAGCACTTCTTCCGATGTGCCGACGATTCCCAGTTCCACAGGAATATTCTTTTCGACCTGGTTAAAGTGGGGATCAATCTGGATCAACCGGGCATTAGTCGGCACATGCCCTTCAGGCCACCAAGTGGTTCCCGCAAGAAGGACCACATCCGATTCCTTAAATAACTCGGAAGCATGCGGATTGCCGCCTTCGCCGATTCCTTGCAGCATGAGTGGAGCGGATTCTTCAAACAATCCTTTGCCACCCAGGCTTGCCAGGATGCCGGCGCCCCATAATTCGGCCAGTTTCTGAAGTTCTTCGGAGGACCCGGCGGCCCCGGAACCGGCCAGAATCATCGGCCGTTTTGCTGATTTCATGATGGTCGCCGCCTTTTCCAGACTTTCTGCCGTAAAGACGGTGGTGCCTTGTATGACTTCGGCCAATGGACGAGGTTTTTCCGTTGTCTTCTCCATGAACAGATCCTTTGGCACGGACAGGTGGGTGACCGCCCGTTGCCTGAGAGAAGTGGCCACCGCTTTTTCAAGGAGGTCGACCGCCGCATCCGCACTTGCCAGGTTCTCGGAATAAGCGACAAACGGCTTCATTAGATCCTGCTGGTTGATGAACTGCGGAGTCGCTGTTCCGTATTTGTCAGTGGGGGCCTGTCCGGTGAGGGCAAGGACAGGTGCGCGGTCTGCATGGGCATCACCCAGCCCGTTCAGAAGATTGGTCGCTCCCGGGCCCATCGTCGCCGTACAGATGCCCAGCCCTCCGGTCAGCTTCGCTTCGGCGGATGCCATGAAGGCAGCCGTTGACTCATGTTTGGTTGTTACGAACTGGATCTTATCCTGTTTGGCCAGTGCGTCGATGAACCCGATCGTGGCATCGCCAACGACCCCATAGATCCGTTTCACGCCGTACATCGCCAGTTGATCAAGCAACAATTCTGCAACGGTTTGTTCTGTTTTTGCCAAAATGAACCTCCTCGTCGATTCCATTTTTACTACCATTAGTTCTTCCACTAACGGATACCAGGCAAACTCGCTGGCAAAATGCTGAAAACCATTCTTCACAGATCCCGAAAAGTTTCCGTATGCTACAGAAATGACGGAGAACTGATAAAGGGGACGGGGATAGTGGTTGATAACGATCAACTCTGCAAACAATTTGCGCAGATTCTCAATGGTCAGGGCAAGTGGGAAAAAGGGGGATGTACGGTTTCTCTTCATCGGACAATGAACACCACCGTTCTAGGGAAAAAAAGCACCCGGCTTATGACGGCCAATGTGTCGTTCGAATCTCTCGATCAAACTGGCCGTGCGTTGAATCTGGCGGAAGTTGCCGTTCTCCAGGAGGAAGTTCCAGTATTCATTCGAACATTGTCGCAGTACGGGCTGATCGTCAGTGCGCTCCATAATCATTGGCTATTCACAAATCCATTAATCATGTATGTTCATATTCAGTCGGTTGAACCGCCTCTCGACTTTGCGAGAAAATTGGCGTATGCTTTCCAGTTTTTGAGCATCCCTTTTTCGGACCACTAAGCTTTTGATCCCAATCCGAGACAACCCGCCCCAGGAAAAAATCATGCTACACTATAAACATTCAATAGCAGCGCATGCTCCTAGGCATGTAACACAAAAATCACGTGACAGGAGAATCAGCATGACACAAAACCAGATGGCCGTACTGCATGTAAACGGCAGAGCGGGTAAGGGCTTGGAGAATACGGTCAGTGTGAGGGACCTTCCGGCTTTTTCCGTTGATGAACCTGAGCGGCTCGGCGGCACCAACACCGGTCCCAACCCCCTCGAGTATTTCCTTGGCGCGCTCTCGGCCTGCACGTCGATCATGACTTCTTATGTGGCGAAGGAACAAAACTTCAACTATGAGGGACTCGAGTACGACGCTTCCGGAACCTTGGATCCGCGCGGTTTCCGCGGCGTGGAAGACGTACAGACTTATTTTCAGTCTGTTGAGCTGAATATCGTGGTCGAGACCGGGGAAGATGAGGAGGCTTTGGAACGTCTTAAAGAGGCGGTCGAAAAAAGATGTCCTTTGTACAATCTTCTGAAGGACGCCGGTGTTGAAGTAAACAGTAATTGGTCAATTGCTGCACCAACGGTCCGTAAAGAGAAATTGCAGGGCGAAGCGTTGTGGAATCGGTTGATTACAGAAATTCCGTCAACAGGAACTGAATTACAAACATCAACGGGTCTTTGGTTTACCGTTTCAACAAATAACGGGTATTTATATGTTGACAAGGCCACGAATAATCAGCCGTCCAGCAAGCTGTCCATGCAAAGGCCAATCTCCAAAAGTGATTTTATTTTTGTGAATTCGTACTATGATCGTTGGAAAAATAAAGAGGCTGGAATCAGGCACGAGGTAAGCAGTAAATCACAAAACACCGCATATATTTTTGCCCTTATAGAAAAATATATGTAACCAAAATATTTACTAAAGGATCGAAAATCGTTTATAGTAGTGCATGTCAAATGAGCAAAACAGCAATGGTTATGCGTTTACTTGTATCCGCAACGAGAGGACTGGAGTAAGAAATGAAAGAAAATTTCTGGCGTGATTTACCACGGCCATTTTTTGTGCTTGCCCCGATGGAAGATGTGACGGATGTGGTGTTTCGCCATGTCGTCGCCGACGCCGGCAGGCCGGATGTGTTTTTCACCGAGTTCACGAACTCGGACAGCTACTGCCATCCGGAGGGAATCAATAGCGTTCGCGGCCGCCTGCTGTTCACGGAAGACGAGCAGCCGATGGTGGCGCATATCTGGGGGGACAAGCCTGAGTATTTCCGTCAGATGAGCATCGGCATGGCGGAGATGGGATTCAGCGGCCTTGATATTAATATGGGCTGCCCAGTACCGAACGTGGCGACAAGAGGGAAGGGCAGCGGACTGATCCTGCGGCCGGACACAGCAGCGGAACTGATCCAGGCGGCCAAAGCTGGCGGTCTTCCTGTCAGCGTGAAGACCCGTCTTGGCTTTAATGAGGTCGATGAGTGGCAGGAATGGCTGGCGCATATCCTGGAGCAGGACATCGCGAACCTCTCGATCCACCTGCGTACGAGAAAGGAAATGAGTCAGGTTGATGCACACTGGGAACTGATTCCGGAAATCAAGGAACTGCGTGACCGTGTAGCGCCCGATACGTTGCTGACGATCAACGGGGATATCCCTGATCGCCAGAAGGGCATTGAGCTCGTGGAGAAGTACGGCGTGGACGGCGTCATGATCGGCCGTGGCATCTTCAAGAATCCGTTTGCCTTCGAGAAAGAGCAGAAGGAGCACAGCACGAAGGAATACCTGGACCTCCTAAGGCTGCACCTTGACCTGCACGATCAATACATTGGGGAAATACCGCGCTCCGTCACCGCCCTTCACCGCTTCTTCAAGATCTACGTCAAAGGATTCCACGGTGCCGGCTCGTTAAGGAACCAATTAATGCAGACAAAATCGACCGATGAAGTACGGGCACTTCTGGACCAGTTTGAATCTGAAGACTGATCGGACAAGCAGTAAAGAGCCTTTTCTGAATGAGAAGGCTTTTTCATTTTGATTGGCAATAGCGAACAGGCGAAAAGGGGGGGACTTGTATGAAACAGTATGATGTGATTTTGTTCGATGTGGATGACACACTTATGGACTTCGACAAGTCCGAGCAGGCGGCATTCGGCAGTGTGTTCGGCAAATATGAGTTGCCTGATGGTCTTGAGCGATACAGGAATAGCTACCGGACAATCAGTGAGGGCCTGTGGCGCGACCTGGAAAACGGAAAACTTAGCCTGGGTGACTTGGGGTCTGAACGGTTCAGGAGATTGTTTCTGGAACATGAGCTGGATATGGATGCAGTCGTTTTTAATCAGGATTACTTAGGTTTTCTTGGTGAACAGATGCATCTGGTCCCCGGAGCCGAGAAGGTCATCGAAGCCTTGTCCCACAAGCGTCTGGCCATCATTACAAACGGCTTCAAGGATGTGCAGTTGTCCAGAATCCGGCAATCCCCATTCAAAGATGCGTTTGAGCAGATCATCATCTCGGAAGAGACGGGATTCCGGAAACCACAAAAAGAGATCTTTGATTACGCGTTTGAGCAGCTACAGGTCACGGACCGCTCTTCCGTGTTGATGGTAGGAGACTCTCTGACTTCTGATATTCAGGGCGGACTGAACGCTGGAGTGGACACGTGTTGGTTTAATCCGGCCAACAAGGAAAACCAAACACCGATTGTTCCCACGTATGAAATCAGTAGGCTAGAAGAACTTTTAGACATTGTCATCTGATGCGAGCCCCAGCAATGGGGTTCGTTTTTTTATTGGTCCGTCTTCAACTGGATTTGTGGTTGTGTGATAATTGGAATAGATTACTAGAGAAGAGGGGGTGCCGGTTTGGATAGCGTTACGGAAACCGTCAGAACGGAGTCCATCCAGTCTTTCCAATCAACCATCCGCAAGATGGAAAAGGGGTTGGCGCAGATGAAGGAAAAAGGCGCCCATACGACCCTGATCGAGAAGCGGCTCCATGCGATGAGGATCGGGCTGGCTGTCTTGGAGAGCACTTGGAACCGGCAGCCTTATCCATACGGGAAAGAGGCATTATCAAAAGCCCGAGATGTGCTCCGCGGTCTGATTCCATCCGTCGAGAAGGCATATGCTAATTCAAAGACCGGCAGCCCCCAGCGGACTCTTCTTGAGCGAAGGCTGAAATCGCTGGAATTGGCAATCCGGGCAATCGATGAACATTGCGGATAATGTGATGTCTCTAAATAAACGATAAGAAATCGTACAGTGACTTGGGCTGAAAATGATATTACCTATCAGAAAAGAGGGGGAACCGGATGGAGGAAGAAGTCAGGCACTTGCCGCCACCGCATAGGTATGCGGTCTGTTCAAATAATGAGGTCCCGATCAAGTCGTTCTATCAGGATATTTTCAGTGATGTCTTTATCTTCTTCCATCCGTTCATCAAGCCGGTGACCTTACCGCTTGAACAGTATTTTTCAGACCCTCGACTGGGAAAGCAAGAGATCATGCGGCACTGTGAAGCTGTCGGGTGGCAGGAGTTTCTAGCGCTGTCCGGAATAAAATCGGTTCGCCAACTGGATATCGGCCTTCGTACTGGGATCAGCGGACTAAAAGAAAAATATGCTGACGAACAGCTTGCTGAAAGAGTCTTTGCAGTGTGCGCGGAGCACCGTCTGGTTCCGCCAACTGAAGGGTTCTTGCCGGAGCTGCTGATCAATGACGTATTGGGAGCAGTGAGTAAAGAGGGGTACGAGTGGCTCTGGGTTGGTGACGAATTTTGCACGGAGCGGAAACTTGAATACATCGACGATCTGATCACAGGGGACACATTGGAAAGACATAATCTATTTACGCATGACCAATCTCTTCTCATCACGACCCATTGGGACAGCCATTTTTCAATGATCTGCTCAAATGACAAAAAGAGGCTGGAGCGGATCGTCCAAGACTGTAACTTGGAAGGCTTCTACTGCGACGACCGGACAGAGATCTACTGGAGCGTCAGAAATTGATCCATAAACAGGGGACTAAGGGGCGATGACATGGCGGAGCTGTGGGACATCTATGATGCGGAAAGAATGAAAACAGGCAGGACGATGACGCGCGGCGGCGAATTCAAAGAGGGGGACCTTCATCTGGTCGTTCATGTGTGCATCTTCAACCGTGAAGGGAAGATGCTGATCCAGCAGAGGCAACCGTTCAAGGACAGCTGGCCGGACATGTGGGACCTGACTGCCGGGGGAAGCGCAACAGTTGGGGACAGCAGCCAGGCTGCCGTGGCAAGGGAGCTCGAGGAGGAATTGGGGATCCGCCTGGACCTGAAAAACGTCAGGCCTCAGCTGACCATCAACTTCGAACGGGGGTTCAATGACATCTATCTGATCGAAAAGGAGATCGACCTGGATCAAGTCACCCTGCAATACGAAGAAGTCCGCGACGTCAAATGGGCAACAGCCGATCAAATTGAAGAGATGATCGAGAATGGCACGTTCATCCCGTATTACCCGAGCCTGATCCGGCTGCTTTTTGATATCCGCAGGCAATACGGCTGCCGCATGACTGACAGGAGGCAGGCGTCATGGTGAGGATTCTTCTGCATGTCGAAGGCTTGGCCATGCTGCTGTTTGCCCTGTACCTGTATGCTTCCCATTCATTGAGCTGGCCGATGTTTTTCATCCTGCTTTTCGCACCGGATCTTGCCGCGCTCGGGTACATGGTCGATCTGAAGACAGGCGCCAAGATGTATAACTACTTTCACACCACTTCTGTCCCGATCATCTTGATCATCGCAGGGCTCCTCTTTAACAGCGGGGGCATTCTGGCAATCGGCCTCATCTGGCTGGCCCATATCGGGATGGACCGGATGCTCGGCTATGGACTCAAGTATCCGACCCGTTTTAAGGACACCCATTTAAGCCGACTATAAGATTTTTACTTTACCTAACGGGACTTTGAATGAAGGTTCTGGAACTAACCCGGAGGATTTTATGGAAACAGAATTAATCAGGAAGTATGTAGATTCGCTGGATGCGCACGGCTATTTTAGCGGCGCCATTGCGGTCCGGCATCAGGGAAAGACCGTCTTTTGCAAAGGTTATGGCATGGCGGATCATGGGTTTGGTGTCCCTAACTCCTCCAACACCAGGTTCAAAATCGGATCGTTGTCAAAAGCGTTTACTGCGATGGCGATCCTTCATCTGGAGGAGAAGGGCGTTCTTCGGAGGGAAGACCCGATCAGCCGTTTCTTCAGTGATTTTCCGGCAGGCGACAAAATCACCATCCATCAGCTGCTTTCCCATATGAGCGGCGTGGCCGATTTTGCTTCACATCCGGACTATTGGACACGGATGATGAGACTGCCGGCCACGATGCAAACGTTGATGGAAGCCATTAGAGAACTGCCTCCGGAATTCGGGCCCGGCAGCCAGGCCGGATATTCGAACTCCGGTTATACGATCCTGGCTGCCATCATCGAAAAAGTGACCGGTCTCAGCTACGGAGATTATATGCAAGAACAGGTATTTAAGCCGCTCGGCATGAAAAACACCGGCAGTGATGGCGGTAGGACGGTCATTAGCCAGTATGCCCAGGGCTACTCGCTCGACCGGGACATCAGGCGTGCAGAGTGGATCGACATGACAGTGGCGACTGGTGCGTACAGTATATATTCGACTGCAGAAGACCTGCTCGTCTGGGACCAGGCCCTCGATGGGGAAAGCATTTTCGGTCGGGAACCGTTCGTGAAGATGTTCACCCGGCACAACGATATGTGCGGATACCACTGGTTCTTTACGGACGAAGAAAAAGATGGGGGCAGGCGCACCCGCTGGGAACACTTCGGTGACGTAAACGGCTTCGCGTCGTATTACCTTCGTTACCCGGAAGAAGAGTTGGCAGTTATCGTTCTGAGCAATTTCGGCTTGACCCCGGTAGACCGGATCGCAAAAGACATTGCCTCTGTTGTATTTGAACAGAGAGATTGTGCACTCCCTTCGCCGGCTACCATCGTTCCGGATGAGCGGCTGATTGCGGCCATTATCGGAATGTATCACTCGGATCAGGGGCAGCTGAGCATCTTTTCGGAAGGGGACCGGGTATTTGTCGCCCTGCTGAAGATGTACGGAGTGGTCTACAACTGTGAAGTCATACCCGTCATTGCAGACAGCCGGCAGATCAGGCTCAAGGGAAGATATTTGAACGATGAGTTGGTCATCGATCTGCAAAAGCAAAGCTTGACCCATACGGATCCTTACGGAACAAGGAAACGTTATTTGAAGAGTGTACACGGAAATTAATCCAACCATGAAACCGGGGGAGGACTTGCCAATGGGAATCGGGGCATTTTCGCTTAGCCTGACCGTAAAGGATCTTCAGGCATCCAAGGAATTCTATGAGAAGCTCGGCTTTTCCGCGCTCGGCGGAGACGAGGAAAGCGGCTGGCTGATTCTGAAAAATGAAGACTGCGTGATTGGACTTTTCCAGGGGATGTTCGAGAAGAACATGCTGACGTTCAACCCGGGATGGAACAGTAGTGCCGAAGAAGTGAATCCATTCAGGGACGTCAGGGAACTTCAGGAAGAGCTCAAGGCAAAGGGGATGCAGTTTATCACGGAGGCTGACCCATCATCTGAAGGACCGGCCCACTTCGTGATCGAAGACCCGGACGGTAATCCGATTCTGGTGGACCAGCACAGATAACAGAAGGCCGGCCCGGATCAATGGGACCGGCCATTTTATTGGGAGGTAACAAAAATGGAAGCACCGTTTCCTGTTATTACGACTGAAAGGCTGCACTTGAGGGCAGCCACTCCCGCTGATGCAGACGATATGCTGCGCTACCTGTCGGATCCTGAAGTGATGGAATATACCGGCATGGAACCTTTCCAAACGACGGAGGACGTACTGGATGAAATCCATTGGTACCGATCCCTTGTCGAAGAAGGCAGCGGCATCCGGTGGGGCATCACGCTCATGGAGACCGGAAAAATGATCGGAAGCTGCGGCTTTCATAACCGGGAGCCCAAGCATTTCCGGGCTGAAATCGGTTATGAACTCAGCCGGGAGCATTGGGGGAAAGGGATTGCAAGCGAGGCGCTGCAGGCGGTTGTCCGGTATGGATTCGACCAACTGAGGCTGGAGCGGATCGAGGCGCTGATCGAACCTAAAAACGAACCTTCCCTCCGGCTGGTCGAGAAAAACGGATTCCTGAGGGAAGGGCTCCTGCGCCATTATGAATACGGGCGGGGCAAATTCGACGACCTTTACATGTATTCCATCCTGAAAGAAGATCTTGCGCTATGGGAGAAGACTGGCTCAAGCGGAAAGGGGGAGACCATTGGAGAAGATCGCTAAAGAATACCTGAAGCTATACCGTGACCCGGAAGTGACAGAATACCTGTATACCTACGAGGATTTAGAGGAGTATCTGCAAGAACAGAAAGAAACCTATAAGAGACTTCACGAAAAAGCAACGGAAGCCGGGAAAGAAATCGATCCATTCGGCTATAAATATCTTTTGCAAAATCCATATCTGACCGGGTTATATCTGGCCTTTCAGAAACAGGACTACGAAATGCTCCATAACGCGATTTACCACAACAGCAAGCATGAACTCTCAAAATTCAGCTCTGGAGGATATGACCACAGCGGGAACTTTTGGAAGGTCTTGGACGCCATGGCCTCCAATCACGTGGAGACGGTTGAAGCCTGTTTACCGGAAGAACTGGGTCTGGGCAAGAACGGCTATCCGCCTTTTGTGAAAACAAGTAATTTATTGATGGCTTTATGGTACCGGAATGATGAATGGCTGGATGCGGCTTATACGGAAGGGACGAAACTGCTAGGCCAGAAAAAAGGCCTGTGGGAAAAAGCGATCATGGAATATCTGTTGGCGATTGCGGACCGGGATGCAGATCGGGCTACAGAAGCATTGGGCAATGTCTGTAAGACTTCCAGGAGAGTGGACAGGCCGAAACTCTACAAAAGCCTGTGCACGGAAGCCCACGGCCTTTATCACATTGCGAGACATCTGCTGCCGGAAAATCTATTTGACCAGATTGAGATCCCCAATAACCCCAACTTCTGCAGAGGGCTGATCGACTGGCAGAAGGAGCACGGCTATCCTGAAACAGGAGAGCTGATAGTGGATTATCCGGACGAACTGGGGTTCATGAACCGCATCCTGAATCTGCCCGTCCAACGCTGTGTGCTTGAGGGATCCGGAAAACGGCAGACGGTGGATGTGGAAGAAATGAAAAAGAGGGCAATGGGAGCGTTGGAGGCAGGCACCACTTAAGGAAAGAATGTAAACGAGGAGGCAAACTCCGTAATGAATACTGTGTTGGATAAGATTGCTGAAGAGTAGCTGAGAGGGAGTGGGTGGGTGAAGCAAAACCGGAAGAATATTGTTGGAACGTCTATAGCCTTCATCTTCTTGGTCACTTTCCTTGTCCATGCGGTCCTTGTCAATTTGGAGGACGGACGCGCGTTTCTGGGAGCGGTGATGGCAGTCCCGCTGATCGTCGTTTTAGCATATCAGGCTGTTTATTGTAAACTCCCGGTCAGATCCACACTGGGACTGTTCCGTCCGAACTTGAAGAGCATGTTGTTTTCTATATTATTTCCGGTCTTGTTGGGAATCACTTTTCACGTCTATCTCAGCTATCATGGCATACAGTTCCTGTTTGAGCAGGAGAAGGAACTGGGTCTGTTGTTCGTGATCGGCCTGACCGTTGCGACCTTGTCCGCATTATTGGAAGAAGTGGTTTGGCGCGGGAACTTTCATCACCATCTGCGGAAAAACCATCCCCTGTTCAGGACGGCTGTCATCATAGCTGCAGCCTGGTCGCTGTGGCACTTGCCGATTGCCGTTTTTTATAAAGGGTATGGGGATTTGTGGACGGGAATCACAACTTACATCGGTCTGCTGTTCTTGGTCTCCATGACGCTCACCTACGTCAGAGAAGCCGGCCGGTCAGTCATTCCAGCCGCCATCCTGCATGGAATGCTGAATGTCTTCTACCTGTCCGACGGTCTGCAATCCGGCACAGCCGAACAGGAGGAACTGTCCAAGTTCCTGTTTTATGCGCTGGTGCTGGGCCTGATGGCGATGGCTTACGGAAAAGGATGGAACAACCTGAACATCATAAAAAGAAAGTCAGCAGTTTGAGAAAAAGAGGAGGCCTGTCCGTGATCACCGAAATCCGTATTGAAACCACCGAAAGCGGCCCGCTCCTGCCAAATCAGGAACGCGTCCACGACGTCAGGATCACCAGGGACGGCCTTATTGTCCATGAAGTCCTCTCGACTAAAGGGGAAAACGAACGCGGCATGCGCCACATAAAGGATGAGTACAACGTCGATCCCGAAAAAACGGCGTCCTTCCTCGATTCCCTCAGTACCGAATTCACGATCAGTGAGTGGAAAACGGATTTAGGTTCGCCGGTTCTGGAGGGCAGGACATATGAGGTGACGGTCCGTTATGATGACCGATCTGTGCAACGCTCCCGCGGAACGGTCGGCCTGCCGCCTGGCGGGGAAGCGATCCGCCAGGCCGTCAGGCAACTTGCGGCATTCAAAAAGGAACCCTGGATATTTTGAAAGAGGGTCCCTTTGCAGTGCCTTCAAACCAATAATGGTTTTGGAGGTTTATTCTTGTTTATTAATCAATTTGCTGCGTCTCATGAAATCTGTAACCACGTTAATCAGTCCACCCAATAAAGTGCCGACCAGAATCGAGATGGCCATAAAGCCATAACCGATCCCCTGCCAACCTCCGATATAGAAACTAAAAATAAAAATTCCTAAGCTCAGGATCAGCAGACCCAGAAAACCAAATCTCAGATATTGTTTTTTCTTCTCCGGCATTGATTTTTGAAGAACGATCGACGCGATCACCATTAGGAGTGTTGCACCTAATGCGATGAAAATAAACACTTCAAAGCCCGCCATCATGAAATGCCCCCTTCTATCCGTGGCCCCCCTATACATTCCCCTTGCTCCATTATATACAAGGTCATCAGGTTTTCGATCTTTCCGACAACGGTATAGTACAAATACCAACACTTTGAAGGAGGCTTGCACATGGACCATCAGGCGCTCAAGGCATTTCAGCAGTATGACGACAACCGGTTTACGAAAGTCGATTTCATGAAAAACGGGCACAGCACGGCATTCACACTGAACTTTTCTCCAGGCCAGGTGATGAAAGCCCACAGCCATCCGGGAAAGGAACTGTATCTGGTCGTGATCGAAGGGAGCGGCACATTCACCGTAGACGGGGAGGAAGTGATGGCCACCGAAGGGGACGTCCTGTTCTGTGACGAGAAAGAAATGATCGGTTTTGAGAACAACGGGGACAACCGGACGACATTGTTCGGAACCTTGACGAAGATCGGTTAGACAGAAAAGTGCCCGGCCGGGTTTCCCAGGCCGGGCGTTTCTTGTGGACGGTGACGCGCCGTCACTTTTTGCTTTTCAGTCGCACTCTCCACTGATACGTCGACAAAAGGACACCCCCGATGATGAACAGGGAGCCGAGGACCTGGTAGCCGGTGATGGGATTGCCCAAAAGGATGAGGCCCATGACCATTGCCACAAACGGCTCCAGATTGGATAAAATCGATGCTTTTGAGGCATCCACGTACCGGATCTGCTGATTCCAGATGAGATTGGCCGCGCCGTGGACGACAACCGCTGTCACAATCAGCAGCATCCAATGGGACCATTCCGTGCTGACCTTGAGCGGGCGATCCAATATGAAGACAAATGGAACCGACACCGCCCATCCGACGATATTCGAATAAAGGGTGAGCGTCAGCGGATCGACCCTGTTGGAAAGGAGCCGGGTAACGATCACCATGATGGCGAACGTCACCATCGTGATGACGATCCAGTAAAGGCCAGGGTCAATCCGGATTGACGACATATTCCCCTGGGCCACTACAAAGAAGATGCCCAATATGGCGATGCATGAGCCGGCAATCATTCGGAGCGTTAATCTTTCTTTCAGAAAGACAGCAGCCAGAAATCCGGTCAGCACGGGAGCGGTGGCCAGGATCAGCGCGGAAGTGGTAGGATCGGCAGTTTGAAGCCCTTCGAAGAAGGACCACTGATTGATGAATACGCCGATGATTCCGAGAATCACGACCACCAGGAAGTCATGCGCGGACAAACGAGGCAATCGCTTCCGAGGCAAGGAGATTACGACAAGAAAAAGAATGATGAACAATAATCTGAGCATCGTCAGTGCGGCAGGGGAAAAGTCCTGTACCAGCATTTTGCCGAAGACGAAGTTACTTCCCCATACCAGTACACAAAAAGTCAGCCAGGCATATGATTTCAGCAAAACCGCTCAACCTTCCTGCATGAATTCAACTATGTCATTTTAATCATGACCGGGCCGGGTGTATAGATTATTGTTTCGCCGATATTCCAAACGCGGGGCGCTTGCTCCAAATGGGCCGGAGTTACTCCAAACGCGGGGCCCTTTACTCCAAATGTACCGGCGTTACTCCAACTGCTGGGCACGTACTCCAAACGCACCGCCCATATTCCGTATCAGTGGCCGTTATCACAAATCAGCCGCGTAACGATGTGCAGCCACTTAAAAATCGGAGGCGGCTTTTTTGTGGCCCCATTTTTCAGCACAATAGACTTGACGAAATCGAGATATTAAAATATAGTTGATTACGAAAAGTAACTTGAGAACAATTTTCTAGGCGGGGATCTGCTAGATGTGGCCATGGCCCCGTTGTATTCAGGAGTGAAACAGGAAGATGAATCCATCAAATGAAAAGCCGGCATTTGAGATCGGCATCTACACGCTCGGCGATATCGTGAGGGACCCTCATACCGGAAAGACGCTTTCCGCCGGCCAGCGGCTGAAGGAAATCATCGATGCGGCCAAGCTGGCCGACCGGCTCGGCCTCGATGTGTTCGGCGTCGGAGAACATCACCGGCTGGACTATGCCGTTTCCGCGCCGCCGGTTGTCCTCGCTGCGGTCGCACAGGCGACGGAACAGATCCGGCTGACGAGCACGACGACCGTCCTCAGTACCGTCGATCCTGTCCGGCTTTTTGAAGACTTCGCGACACTCGACCTTCTGTCGGACGGACGGGCAGAAGTCATGGCCGGCCGCGGGGCCTTTATTGAATCGTTCCCTCTGTTCGGTTTCGATACGGCGGATTATGATGCACTGTTCGAAGAAAACGCGGAACTGTTCAGTGTGCTCAATGAAAACGAAGTCGTGGACTGGAGCGGGAGTTTCCGCTCTCCTCTCCGGAACGCGGAAATCGCACCGCGTCCCGTCCAGCCGGAAATCCCGTTCTGGATCGGCGTCGGCGGAACACCTGAAAGTGCGGTCCGTGCAGGAAGGCTCGGTGCCGGCATGGCACTTGCCATCCTCGGCGGACCGCTTGGCCGGTTCAAGCCGTTCGCGGATCTGTACAGGCAGGCGGGCGCGGCGGCAGGGCATGATCCGGATTCACTCCGTGTCGGCGTCACCGGACACGGCTTCCTTGCAGAAGACGGGGAAACCGCACGGGACACATTCTATCCGTACTACTCAGGATATTGGGCAGAGGTAAACCGCCAGCGGGGCATGGCCTTCCGTATGAGCCGTGAGGACTTCGATCAAGTCACCGGACCGGACCATGCACTATTTGTAGGCAGCGCGGAAGAAGTGACGGAGAAGATCCTCCGCCAGCATGAATTGTTTGGCCATACCCGCTTCCTCGCACAGCTGGACATCGGCGGCCAGCTGTATGAGCAGGTCGCCCGGAGCATCGAGCTCCTCGCCACCGAGGTCGCCCCGGCTGTCCGGAAAGCGGTCGGCTCAATGTAAATTCGTTTCTCAGACTTTGGAAACAATTAATCAGGAGTGATCATCATGGGATTTTTCTCTAAACTATTCGGCAAAAAACAGGAAGCGGCACCAGTAGTGCCGGAAAAACTCAAAATCGGTATCATCCTCGGCTCTACACGCGAAGGCCGTGTGAGCCCTCAGGTCGGTGAGTGGCTCAAAGGCATCGCGGAAGGTCGCAATGATGCCAACTATGAAATCATCGACATCCAAGACTACCAGCTCCCGTTTGTCGGAACGACAGACGGTTCGGAGCCTGGCATCGCAAAGTGGAACGAGAAGCTCGCAAGCCTTGATGGGTTCGTCTTCGTCGTCCAGGAGTACAACCACAGCATTTCAGGCGTCCTGAAAAACGCAATCGACACGGCGCGGGAAGCGTGGGCGGATAAGCCGGCAGGCATCGTCAGCTACGGCTCGACGGGCGGCGCGCGTGCAGCGGAACACCTTCGCGGCATCCTCGGTGAACTGTCTGTTGCCGATGTCCGGACGCACCCGACCCTCTCGCTCTTTACCGACTTCGAGAATGCTACGGAGTTCAAGCCGGCCGAGCTGCATCTTGAGAACGTCAATACGATGCTCGGTGAAGTCAACGAATGGGCAACGGCATTTAAGACAATCCGTAAAGAAACGAAAGAACCAAGCATGGTCTAAATCACATACGTTCAGAACAAAAGCCATCATCCTCAAGCGGATGGTGGCTTTTTGGATAGAAATTGGAAGGCATCTCAGCGTCTGGTTGACCAAGGCTTTGTTCAATTACTCCAAAGGGAACCAATCGGGCTCACTGCTACGGCCGGTTGCGTTGTTTAAGGAGCAGCAGATAAGGGAATAGAGTAATTGGCTTTCAATCATTTAAAATGATTGGCAGATGGGCAGGAAAGGATGCTGAGATGAATGGGGAAACTGACAAAGTTGGTGGGCGCAGCCGGACTGGTTGCCGGGGCAGCGTATCTCACAAATGAAGAAAACAGAAGAAATGTCAAAAAACAAATTGACGAGGCAATCCGTGTGTTCAACCCGGATTACAAAAAAGAGCTTGGCAAGCCGGCCGACATCGATGATGCGGAAATGGTGTCGGAAGGTGCGATGACCAGCGTCCAGTATTATAACCAATCCCAGGAAAACAGAACCCACGATAAAATTTCATGACGTGAAAGGCGGCCCGAAGAAAATCTTCGGGCCGCCTTTTAAATTACGTTCAGAATCAATCAACCGTTATTGTTTGAAACTATCAATCTATAGGGAAAAGGGAAGAGAACCAGATGTGGGGGGTCACGTAAACGGGAGTCCTCGTCTACTGAACGAAATGATTACTGGAAAAGGGTGAAAACATGGATCAGAAAAACGGTGGCAATGAAAAAGACAAGCAGCTTGAGCAGTTCAGGAGGCAGAACACGGGTAAGCCGATGACCGACATCAACGGCAGTAAAGTTGCGGATGACCAGAAAACACTTCGAGCGGGCAAGCGCGGCCCGCTCCTCATGCAGGATTTCCACTTCTACAAAAAGCAGTCCCATTTTAACCGTGAACGGATCCCTGAGAAAGTCGTCCACGCCCGGGGCTACGGTGTCCACGGGGAATTCGTGGCGACGGAATCGATGAAGGACTACACGATGGCGAAATTCCTGGAGCCGGGCAAGAAAACACCGGTCTTCGTGCGCTTCTCAAACTTTGTCGGGAATCGCGGTTCCAAGGACACGGCGGTCGACATCCGCGGATTTGCCACGAAGTTCTACACCGAAGAAGGCAACTATGATATGCTGGCGCTCCAGTTCCCGGTGTTCATCCTGGCCGATGCCATGAAGTTCATGGACGTGACTCACGCAGCGAAACCGGAGCCCAAGCAGCATATGCCGCAGGCCACAGTCGCGCACGATAATTTCTGGGACTATGTCACGAGCAACCCGGAGTCGGCGCATATGGTCATGTGGCTCATGTCGATGCGCGGCCGCCCGCGCAGTTGGCGCATGATGGAAGGGTTCCCGGTCAACACGTTCCGGCTGATCAATGAAAAAGGCAAGTCCACGTTTGTCCGCTTTATTTGGAAGCCGAAGCTTGGCGTCCACTCTGTCACGCTGGATGAGGGGAATATCATCGGCGGCGTTGACCCGGATTTCCACCGCCGTGACATCATCGAAGCGATTGAGAGCGGCGCGTATCCGGAATATGACCTGTGCGTCCAGCTGATTGATGAGGAAGATGAGTTCAAGTTCGACTTTGACATTCTGGACGATACCAAGCTGTGGCCGGAGGAGGAAGTGCCGCCGAAGGTCGTCGGCAAGATGGTGCTGAACCGTCTTCAGGACAACTTCTTCGCCGAAACGGAACAGTCCGCATTCAACCCGGCGAACCTCGTCCCGGGCATCGAGTTCACGAATGATCCGGTGCTGCAGGGCCGCTCGTTCGCTTACCGCGATACGGAGCTGCACCGCCACCACTCCGCTAACTACGAGGAGCTGCCGATCAACCGCCCGATCTCTGATGTGAACCACAACCTGCGCGACAGCTATCTGAAGTATCCGATCGAGCAGGACAACGTCCACTTCCACAACAACATGCAGGCGGACGGCACCCCTCACGAGACTCCTGCGCCGGAAGGGTACGAGAATTACCAGGAGAAGGTCGAAGGCTATGTGACGAGAGAGCACCCGAGCGATTCCTTCCAGGATTACTACTCCCAGCCGCGCATGTTCTGGAACAGCCTGTCGATGCCGGAGAAGCAGGACCTGATCGAGTCGTTCAGCTTCCACGTCGGCGGCGTGAAAAATAAGGAAATCCGTCAGAAGACGGTGGAGATGTTCGCGAATGTCGACACCGACTTTGCTGCGATGCTTGCGCAAAACGTCGGCGTGACCCCACCGGCAACGAAGCATGTCGACTATGAAAAAAGCTATCCGTCCCTGAGCCAGTTGAATTCGCCGCACTCTGCAATAACTTCCAGAGTCGCAGTCGTCATCGGCGATGGGTTCGACGAGAAAGAAGTCGACAAGGCCCTGGCTGCACTGAAAGGCGTCGGAGCGGTGATCGATATCGTCTCCGAGACGCTCTCGCCGGTCAAAGGGAAAGACGGCATGGAGCTGACCCCGACGAACACGTTCCTGACCGTCCACCCGACGCTTTATGATTCAGTCTACCTCGTCGGCGGCAAAGCGAAGATGAATCAGCTTAAGTTCGACCAGGGCGCGATGGACTTCTTCAAGATGCATTACATGTTCATGAAGCCGATCGCCGTTGGTGCCGGTGCCGCCCAATACGCCATGAGCACCGAAGCCAACAACCTGGACGGCGTCGTCATGGCGGAAAACAATCCTGATTTTGCAGACCAGTACATCGAAGCGCTTGCGATGAAACGATTCTGGGACCGTACCTGATAAAAAGACAAACAGGCCCGATCCGGCAAATGCCGGGTCGGGCCTGTTTGGTCATGACGGTTGGATTGATTTCCGGGCATCTTCGATAATTTCACGAACATACTTCATGGTATTCCGTTCCGCTTCCCCAATATCGTAGTCAAGGCGGTTATTGAGGATGCTCGTCATCATGCCCTGCCAGATCAGGTTCGTCTTTTCATTGACCGGATTCATCTGTGCCATCGGAATCTGGCCTTCTTCGGCAGCCATCTGAAGCATGGACTTGCCCCGCTTCATCACACTGCGTTCAAACAGGGTGGGTTGGAGTTCGTCAGGGACATTGACCAGTTCTGCCGGGTACACCTCATAATAGCGCTCCATGAGTTTTCCCGGCTGGTCTCCGAGGTCCATGATAAATACCGCGTTGAAAAGTTTGGGTGATCTGAAGGAATGGCGGATAAAGCATTCCCAGGCGATCACATACTTGTCGAGCGGTGTTTCCGCGTCATCCATCCGTGCAGTCACTTCTTCGATATAACCACCCAGCAGCCGCATCGCTGCGAAGAACTTCAGATGGGACAGTTCGCTGAAATAGTTATATAGAGTGGCACTATTATAACCGGCTCGGTCTGCCACTTTGCGGATCGTCACTTTGTCGATCCCTTCTTCATGGATGATTTCCACTGTCGCTTCAATGAAATACTTCCACATCCGGCTCTTCTGTAATTGCTTGTTTGTCATACCGGACCGGCACCTCCGTAACTGAAAAAATCTTGAAAGCGCTTTTGCAAACCATCTTATCATATGTTAGCATAATCAATGTTACAAAAATAATCATGATTACTTTATATATCATGATTGTAATTCTTTCTGATTGCAAGTGTGACTTCACATACGTATCGGCAATTGGATACCTAAAAACATTTGAGAGGTGATTGGGTGCAGAAAGCACGGATAGATTCATTTATCTTCTGGTTTGCGATTATTGTCGTCCTATTGGCCACGGTGTCCCTGGTAGTATTCAGGGAAAGTGCAGAGCCGGTACTAGATCAGATCATGACCGGCATCACGTTTAAAATGGATTGGGCCTGGCAGTTTCTCACGATCGGCCTGTTTGTATTATTAATCTGGCTGGCGTTCAGCCGCTTCGGAAAGATTAGGCTGGGCGATGGAAAGCCGGAGTTCTCGACATTCAGCTGGGGCACGATGCTGTTCACGGCGGGGATGGGGACAAGTATCATGTATTGGTCCATGGTGGAGCCGCTCCACTACTACTCCGGACCTCCATTCGGAATTGAACCCGGCAGCCAGGCGGCGGCCGAGTGGTCGCTAACTTATGCGCTGTTCCATTGGGGAATTTCCGCATGGTCCTTGTACGCATTCCCGACAGTTGTCATTGCCTATTCCTATTTCATCAGGAAGCAGCCTTCGCTGAAGATGAGCGTTGCGCTTCGCGGTGCGCTCGGAAAATACGCAGACGGCTGGCTGGGCAAGGTGATCGATATTCTCGTGATCTGGAGCCTGATCGGCGGACTGGGAACGACGCTCGGACTGGGCGTGCCGATGGTGTCTCAGGTTGTCGCCCGAGTGTTCGGACTCGAACCGTCATTGATGCTGGATGCCATACTGGTCATCCTGATCACTGTGGTTTACTCGGCAAGTGCCTATCTCGGATTGCATAAAGGGATTCGCCGCCTGAGCGACCTGAACGTCTACCTCGCTCTTGCACTTGCGATTTTCGTGCTCCTTGCCGGTCCTACACTGTTTATCCTGACTTACTTCACGAACAGTTTCGGCATGATGATCCAGAACTTCGCCATGATGAGTTTCTATACGGACCCGATCGGGCAAAGCGGGTTCCCTCAGGCGTGGACAGTCTTTTACTGGGCCTGGTTCGCGGCTACGGCGCCATTCATGGGACTGTTTGTTGCGCGGATCTCAAGGGGCCGGACCATCCGCCAATTGATCATGCACATGCTTCTATGGGGATCGATCGGGGCATGGATCTACTTCATGGTCTTTGGCGGCTACTCGATGAATGCCGAATTGACCGGCAAACTGAACCTGACCGATATTCTTGCGGAAAAAGGCGGCGACGCAGCAGTTGTCGAGATTCTGAGTTCATTGCCGCTCAGTGCCATCGTATTGCCGTTCTTCATTGTCCTTGCCGTGATTTTCCTTTCCACCTCGCTGGACTCGGCGACATACGTCCTTGCGGCCATCGCGACGAAAGAGATGCGTCCGGGACAGGAGCCGGCCCGCTGGCACCGGATGATCTGGGGCGGCGTGCTCGCGGTGATGGGGATTTCACTTCTCCTTGTCGGCGGATTAAGGGTTGTCCAGACATCGGCAGTCGTGGTGTCTGTCCCGATCTTCCTGTTCTACCTTCTGCTGATTGTCTCGTTGGTCAGGTGGCTCAAGAAGGACTTCCCGAAAAAATCAGGGTATGTAATCACTCAGGCTTCCAAGGAGGAATAACCGTTGGTATTTAACGTACGAGAAACAAACCGCTCTGTTCGGGACGAATTTCCCCATAAAATAAAAGAACTGAACAACATCTGGATTCCGATGTCGGACGGGACAAAGCTGTCCGCCAAGATCTGGCTTCCGGAAGGGGCAGAGGAAAATCCGGTTCCGGCCATCCTCGAATATCTGCCATACAGAAAAAACGAGTTCACGGCACTGCGTGACTCGCTCCGGCACCCGTATTTTGCAGGGCACGGTTATGCAAGCATCCGCGTCGACATTCGCGGGACCGGTGATTCGGACGGCATCCTCTATGACGAGTATCTGAAGCAGGAACAGGACGATGCGCTGGAAATCCTCGAATGGATTGAACAGCAGCCATGGTCGACCGGAAGTGTCGGGATGATCGGTAAGTCGTGGGGAGGCTTTAACGGGCTGCAGGTGGCTGCACGCCGTCCAAAACAGCTGAAGACGATCATCACCATCTGCTCGACGGACGACCGTTATGCGGACGATGTCCATTACAAAGGCGGTGCCATGCTGGCATCGGACATGCTCTGGTGGGCCTCGACGATGTTCGCCTACAACGCCCGGCCGCAAGATCCCGAAGTGGTCGGCGAGTCCTGGAAGTCGAACTGGCTGGAACGCATGGAGAACACTCCGCCATTCGTCGAGGAATGGGTCCGTCATCAGCGCCGCGACGCCTATTGGAAACACGGTTCTGTCAATGAGGACTATCAGGCGATTGAAATCCCTGTCTTTGCGGTCGGCGGATGGGCGGACGGCTACCCAAATGCGATTCCGAGAATGCTCGAAAATCTCGAAGTACCGCGTAAGGGCCTCATCGGGCCGTGGGCGCATGAGTATCCGGAGATGGCCGTGCCCGGCCCTCAGATCGGATTTCTCCAGGAATGCCTGCGCTGGTGGGATCAGTGGCTGAAGGGGGAGGACACCGGCATCATGGAAGAGCCGATGCTCCGGGCTTACCTTCAGGACAGCGTGCCGCCGCAGACAAGCTATGACTACCGGCCGGGTCACTGGATCGCTGAAAAACAGTGGCCGCCTGCAGCGATCAATGACCAGCGTCTTTACCTGGGTGAAAACAAATTGATCTTGCAACCGGAAGCTTGCTCGGACATTCGGGTCGGAAGCGTCCAGCAGCACGGCATGCACGCGGGTGTCTACTGTCCGTTCGGGCAGCCGGGTGATCTGCCTGCCGACCAGCGGAATGAAAACGGCTATGCCGTGGTATTTGAATCTGAACCGGTTAAGCAGGACACGCCGATTCTCGGACACCCGACCTTCAGCGTGGAATTGTCTTCCGACAAACCGGATGCACTGATCGCGGTCCGCCTGAACGACGTTGCTCCGGACGGTTCATCCACACGGGTGACATGGGGGATGCTGAACCTGTCCCATCGTGACAACGATGAATTCCCGGAAGCGCTGGAGCCGGGCAAGAAGTACAAAGTTGACGTGAAAATGGATGTCATCGGCTACACGCTTGCCAAGGGGCACCAGTGGAAACTTGCCATTTCACCGAACTACTGGCCGCATGCCTGGCCGTCGCCGGAAGAAGCGACACTCACCGTCTACCCCTCAGAGAACACATACCTCTCGCTTCCGGTCCGCGGGGAAAAGGCAATTGATGCGGAACTGAAGCCGTTCGCTCCTGCCGAAACCGCTCCTGTCCTGACGAAAGACATCCTACGGGAGGCCGGCCGTACACGCGAGATCAAGCATGATGTGGTCACTGACATCTGGACGCTTGATGACTTCTCCGATGAAGGTTCGCGCCGCCTGCATGTCAACGGACTGGAATACGGCAGCACAAACCGCAACGTCTATACGATCCGAGGCGGAGACCCGCTCAGTGCCAAGGTCGAATGCGACTGGACGCTGGATGTCGGCCGGGGAGACTGGCAGACCCATCTGGTCACGAAGAGTGTCATGACCGCTGACGAGAAAAACTATTACCTGACGAACCGCCTGACCGCCTATGAAGGCGATAAGGAAGTGTTCGACAAGACTTGGGAAGTTGAGATTCCCCGGGACTTTACTTAAGTGTGCGTACAATTGAAGAACAATGAAAACCCGATCCGGCAAATGCCGGGTCGGGTTTTAGTCATTCCTATTATTCATGCTTATTGATGAATAAACGGTATTTTAATTATGTCACTGTGGAGATTATAATGAAAAAGCTAGGAAGAATCGGGGGATGAGCGCAATGGAAGAGCGGGATTGGTTGATTTTGAAGACGCTGTTTGCCCACCGCAATATTACAAAAGCAGCAGAAGAGCTATATCTCTCCCAGCCTTATCTGACCAAGCGGCTCCAACAGATTGAAGAGGCGTTCGGAACGGAGATAGTCCGACGGGGCAGGAGGGGAGTCAGCTTCACTCAGCAGGGCGAGTACCTGGCCGGCCAGGCGGACCGGATGCTTGACCGTTTTGCCCAGATCCGAAAAAACGTTATTCGGATGAAAAACGAGGTGGCCGGAACGCTGAAAATCGGGGTGTCCAATCACTTTTCAAGGAATCGCCTGCCACATTTGTTGAGCCGGTTCCGCCTGCAGTATCCGCAGATTAACTACCAGGTGTACGCTGGGTGGAGCAAAGAAATCATTGGCATGGTGAACGACAAGCAGGTGCATGTCGGGATCGTGAACGGCGAATTCAACTGGGTGCACCAGGCCGAACTCTTGATGAATGACCCGCTTGTCGCCGTGTCGACGGGAAGAATCCGGAAAGAAGAGCTGCCTAATCTGACAAGAATCGAATACCAGACGGAGCATCATTCCGAGAAACTGGCGGAGCAGTGGTGGGCTGAGAATTTCAGTGATCCGCCTAAGACCGGATTTCATGTAGACAAAGCGGACACGGCCAAGGAATTGGTGAAGAGCGGTGTCGGCTACGCCATTCTGCCGGAGATGATCATCGGTGACAGCGACCAGCTGCACCGCCATGAAATTACCAGCCGGAACGGATTGCCGATTTCCTCGGGCATCTATTTGTATTATCCGGGGGAGTTCCGAGAAATCAGTTTGGTCGGCGCGTTCATCGACTTTATGAAAGAAGAACATGCACACCACAATAAACAAGACTTATAGAATGAACTGGGGTTTTCCGTATGGAGATATTGTTCACCATCCTCCTGAAAGTCATCGCTCCCGTCTTTGTCCTGATCGGGGCAGGTGCCATGATGCACAGAATATTCAACTTGAATCTGTCGACACTTTCAAAGCTGTTGACCTACTATTTTCTTCCGGTCGTTGCATTCATTAATGTCTACGACAGTCAGATCACGGGCGACATGTTTTTCACTATCGTCATCGTCCAGCTGCTTGTTGCGGCGGTCATGGCCGGAATCTCCTCGGGCATGTCGCGGCTTCTGAAACTGGACAGGGGCATGGACGCCACCTTCAAGAACAGCGTGGTCCTGATGAACTCGGGCAATTACGGCGTTCCGGTAAGCCAGCTGGTGTTCCAGAGCCAGCCGGTCGGAGTCGCGGTACAGGTGATCGTGATGATCATCCAGAACCTCATCACCTATACATATGGGCTGTACAATTCGCTGTCCGCCCGGCACGGCGGGGTAAAGGCGATCCGTGAATTCCTGAAGATGCCGGTACTGCATGCCTTGCTTCTCGGACTGGTTCTGAAAAGCTTGGATATCGGGCTGCCGTTCTTTATCATGGAGCCGATTGAACGGTCAGCGGATGCCTTTCTTGCAGTTGCACTCTTGGCCCTCGGCGCACAGGTAGCTTTCATCAAAATCGGGAAAATAAATAAAGTGATCATTGCCAGCAGTATAGGCCGGCTTTTGATGAATCCTGCCGTATCGCTTTGCATCATCTTTCTGCTCGGACTGGACGGGATCGTGGCACAGGCTCTCTTTATCGCCAGTTCGTTTCCGTCGTCCCGGAACAGCGCCCAATTCGCGCTGGAATACAATAACTATCCCGAATTGGCCGGCCAGATTGTTCTAGTGACGACTGCGCTCAGCGCATTGAGCGTCACACTGGCCGTATATGTATCCAAACTGATTTTTTGAAAGGAGAAGCGATGAACAATCAGGACTGGGAAATTCTCGACCAGCTGTCCAGGCATCTGAATATCACGAAAGCTGCTGAAAACATGCAGCTTTCCCAGTCGACGATCACCAAGCGGCTCAAGCAGATGGAAGCCGGCTTTGATGTGCGGATCGTCTTCCGGGGAAAGAAGGGAATTCACTTTACTCCGGAGGGTGAGTACCTTGCCGATAGTGCAAGGTCCATCCTGAAGGAGTATGAGGTGATGAAGGACACGCTGTGGAATATGGAAGAAGAGGTCAAAGGGACGATCAAGATCGCCGTTTCCAATTTCCTGACCAGTTTCCTGCTTTTCAATGTCATCCGCGCCTTCAAGGAAAAGTATCCGGAAGTGGATTTCCAGATTACCACCGGATGGAGCAGGGACATGTATGACCAGGTCCGGAATGACGATGTGCATGTCAGCTTCATCAGGGGGGATTATCAGTGGCAGGGAAGAAAACATCTGCTTTTTGAAGAAACGCTCTGTATCGCATCGAAACAGCCGATTCCGCTTGCAGAATTGCCTGCGTCGCCGCGGATCGACTATAAAAAGGACATAAAGCTGGATACGATGATCAGCTCATGGTGGGACGTGAACTTCCGTGAAGTTCCGAGGATTTCAATGGTCATGGACAAAGCAGAAAGCTGCAGGGAAATGATCAGGAACGGTCTGGGATACTCGATCGTCACGAGTCTCGTCGTCCGTAACATGGAAGATATCCATAAGACCGAGTTGAAAGACCGGGAGGGGCAACTGATCAGGAGAGGCTCGTGGATGTTCTACCACGAAAAATCGCTGAAACTGAAGGCGGTAAGGAAATTTGTCGAGTTTATCGAAAGCTACGATCCCTCAAGGGGATGATGGATTTCGCAAAGAGTATCATGACAGTACGGAACACGGTTGGGACCTGATGTTCCAAGGATTAAAGGCATTGTTGGAAACGGGAGAAAACCCGTATAAAGGTTAAGTGGTTATCATCACGATTGATGTGTATCTGTCCGGAGTCTTTTTAGGATTTTGGGGAGGAGCTGCCGTCCCGGCGTGGAAAATGAGCAAGGAAGATAAATGGATTCACGAGAGGGAGCTGATCAACATGGCACAACTGACGATTAAAGAATACGGCCCGGCCATTCACCTTCATGAACGGTCCATTCCGATCGATCCGGTCAATCCGCTGGAGCGCGTCCGGGTCACGGAAAGTTTGATCGAAGGACTGCTCGGGGAGCCGGAAATGCCGGAAAGCGCAGAAATTCCTAAGTCTTACGAAGAAAAGCGCAAGCTGCTCCGGGGACTGCTGAACATCAGACCGCCATATCCGATGGAACCTGACTTCCTGAACAATCTTGATGGGCTGCTGCAGCTTGAACTGAAGGAAAGGGGAGTGGCCGAGGCATCGTCACTGCCAATGACATCGGACGAGTTCCCGGGGACTTCCGTAAAGCATGCGGACAAAATGTCGCTTTGGCGAGGAGATATCACGCTGATTGATACGGATGCCATCGTCAACGCAGCAAACG
The DNA here is from genome assembly GCF_009761675.1 of Bhargavaea sp. CC-171006. Taxonomy (GTDB): domain Bacteria; phylum Bacillota; class Bacilli; order Bacillales_A; family Planococcaceae; genus Bhargavaea; species Bhargavaea changchunensis. The sequence continues at coordinate 65,587 of NZ_QUZH01000003.1, read as the reverse complement.
AGCAGCTACTGGGCTGCTGGCAGCCTCTCCACGAATGCATCGACAACGCGATTCATTCTGCCGCCGGACCGGAGTTGCGGGAGGACTGCAATACGATCATGGCGATGCAGCAAGAACCGGAAAAAACGGGAGGCGCCAAAGTGACGAGGGCCTATAACCTGCCATCGGGGTTTGTCCTGCACACGGTCGGTCCCATCATTGAAGGTGGCCGGACACCGACAGAGGAAGAGGAGAAACAACTCGCCTCCTGCTACATATCCTGCCTTGAGGCCGCTGCAGAAGTGGAGGAGATCAAGACGATCACCTTCTGTGCGATTTCAACGGGCGCTTTCGGCTACCCAAAGGAAGAGGCCGCAAGCGTGGCAGTGGAAACGGTAAGCGGCTGGCTCGCCAGCCATCCTGACCGGTTCAGCCAAATCGTCTTTAATGTGTTTGGAAAAGAAGATGAAATGGCGTACAAAAACGTATTCGTGAAAAATTAAAAGCTGTGCGGCGTATATGCCGCACAGCTTGTTTATTTGGAAGCTGCCTGGTCCAGATAGCGGCGCACCGCTTCAATGTCTCCCGCAACTTCCCGTTCGCGTGCGTCGTCTTTTTCCAGTTTGGCGAGGGCTCCCTGCAAGATTTCCTGTTCCTGCTCTCGCGGAACGACGGTGACGCCGTCCGCATCGCCGATGATGAGATCCCCCGGGCGGACAGCCGCTCCGCCGCAGGAAATCTGGACATTCACTTCACCGGCACCTGTCTTGCTGCTAGCGGCAACGGTCGTTCCCCGGACAAAAACAGGGAAGCCGAGCGCCTTGATATCACGGACATCGCGGATGGCACCGTCGACGACGAGCCCCGCAAGGCCGAGTGTCTGCATCATGCCGACGACAAAATCCCCGGCCACCGCTTTCGCCAAGTCACCTTTTGCATCCACGACAAGTACATCACCGGGGCTGGCCGTCCGCATCGCTTTGAGCATCGCCGGATTATCGCCTCCGGGAAGCTTCACCGTGACGGCGCGTCCCGCAATCCGGTATTCCTCCCGGAGCGGCTTGATCATAGAGTCCATATTGTTCAGCCCGCCGGTTGCATCCGAAACCGCTGTAGTCGGGACGCTCGCATAACGGGCAATCAGTTCTTCTGACATGGCATTCGCCTCCAAAACTAAGATGATTTCATCCTATCAAACCCGATTGGTTTGTCAAAATAATTAAATATCGAAGAGAAAGATGGAATTCGAGATAAAAAGTCTTGATTCCGAGATGAAACCAATGTATAGTAAGTAACGTAAAGTAACCAACAACAAGGAGGCCAAACAACATGGCAGAAAAACTCAACATTGGTATTATTCTTGGTTCGACACGCGAAGGTCGTGTAAGCCCTCAGGTCGGTCAGTGGGTAAAAGGCATCGCGGACGGCCGCGGCGACGCAAACTACGAAATCGTGGACATCGCTGACTACCAGCTTCCGTTCCTCGGCACTACTGACGGTTCGGAACCGGGAATCGCGAAATGGAACGAAAAGCTTGCAAGCCTCGATGGCTTCGTCTTCGTCGTTCAGGAATACAACCACAGCCTCTCCGGCGCTCTGAAAAACGCAATCGACTTCGCACGTGAAGTATGGCACGACAAAGCTGCAGGAATCGTGAGCTACGGTTCAACTGGCGGCGCGCGTGCAGCGGAACACCTCCGCGGCATCCTCGGCGAACTGAAAGTGGCAGACGTGCGCACGCACCCTACACTCTCGCTGTTCACAGACTTCGAAAACTTCTCCGAGTTCAAGCCGGCTGAACTGCACCTTACAAACGTCACTGCAATGCTTGACGAAGTGAATGCTTGGGCAGGCGCGCTCAAGACAGTCCGCGAAAAAGCTGCTGTCACTCAATAATTTCGAATAAGCCCCTTCCGGCAACTGCCGGAAGGGGCTTTGCGTGTTTACGAGTCAGGAAAAGGAACCGGCTCTTTTCGCAGAGACCACGGCCTGTTTAAATGAGGAGAAAGCGATCAGCTTGCGGTCCTTGTCCACTTCCGATCCGATATCGCGTGCCGCTTTCGGGGAAATGCCGGTGACGAACAGCTGGCATCCCATCAGTCTCAGGACATCCTGGAGCTGGAGCAGGTCAAACACCGGCGTGTCCTCGTCCCAGTATAGCCCTGAAATATCCACGATGACCGAATGGGAATGATGTTGCTGGACATATTCGCTGAGTTTGACGGTCAGACGCCGATAGCGCTCGACACCCATTTCACCATTCAGGGAAATGGCCGCGATGCCGTCATCGATTTCCAGAACAGGCAGGGACAGGCGCTCGATCTCCCGTTCCTTCTCCTCCAGACTCTTTCGTTGCTGCACTTCGACTGTGACATCGGTCTGGGTACCGATAAAGAAAAGGCGTCCTCCCGTACGGACCGGTTCGATATTGACCCGGTTCCAGAATGGTGTGCCGTTTTTCCTATAGTTCTTCAATGTAACGGTGACAGAGTGTTCATCTCTAATTGCATCGCGCATTTTCTGCACGTCTTTCAGCTCGGTGTCAGGCCCCTGAAGGAATCGGCAGTTGTGGCCGATCGTTTCTTCCGGGCTATATCCGGTCAGTTTTTCAAACGTTTTATTGGCGTAGAGGACCGGATGATCTTCCTGTGAAGGATCCGTGATTAAAGCGGCTGTCTGGCTGCCGTCCAGCATCGCTTCAAGAAGTAAATTCTGGGTTTGCGGGTCCATTCTTTTGATGGCGTTTCCCTCCTGACTCTATATGTTCCCTATCGTAGCATAGATTGGAAGAGAACCCTGCCTGTTGCAGTAATTTATTATTACCATCATGGAGCGGGAAGGTGTTTTTTAGAAAAACGGTTTTTCTTAGGGAGAAAGTGTACTTCCGGAACTTACAAGAACGAAGCATGCAAGAGGGCATGCTTCGCTTCATTTTTATTACAGCCCCAGCCCCGTCCATTTCCAGTAGGTGAAGTAGAACAACACCATAAGCGCGATGTAAACAGGAGCAAGGATACAACTGAGCTTGGCGAGGTCCTTCACACTGAAGGAGGCATCACCCTCCTCATAGAACAAAAGCAGAGCCTTGGAGCTGACGGGCATTGTCAGGCAATAGTTCATGCCGATGAGACCAAGGAACACGGCCGCTGCCGGATCGGCGCCAATGCTGCGGGCAAACAGGATCAGTGTCGGCACCAGCACCACGGCACGGGTCGTATGGGACGTGATGTAGAGATGGCTTGTCACCGAGACCGCGGCAAGCGCGAGGACAAGCAGCCACTCAGGGGCCTGCCCGGCAGACAGAAGCAGTCCGGAAAGCTTTTCTTCGGCCACCTTGACGACACCTGTATCAATCAGGGCCGTTCCAAGCGCTGTTGCGGCAGCGACAAAGAGAATCAGATTCCAGGAAACGGAACGGACACCTTCCTTAAAAGAAAGGACACCATACCCGGGCACCATCGCCAGAGCAGCCCCAGCCATCGTCACGAAAGCAATTCCGTAACCATGGAGGCCGTCCGTCAACCAGCCGATCAGCATGACTGAAATGAGAATGAGCGTCCTTTTTTCTGTGGCGCTCATTTTAATAGGGGGCGGGGCTGTTTCAAGCCCATCTTCCTTAACGGTCGTTTCATTTTTTGGCCACAGCGTCAGCCGGATGGCCACAACGGTGACCCATGTCGCCGCTGCGGCAAATGGAACGCCCCAGACAAGCCATCGGATAAATGAAATCGACTGGCCTGCAGTTGTCTCGAGCAGCCCGACCCCGATCAGGTGGGAACCCGCTCCAAGAAGAGTTGCTGATGTGCTCATCAGAATGACTGCAGGAGCGAGGATTGAGAGCACATGCTGTTCGCGTGCGGTAAACCGGCTGCCAAGCCGATTGAGGATTGGCTTGGCCAGCGCCGCCCGCCCGGAAGTGGACGGAATGAAAAAAGATGTGGCGAACAGCAGGCCAGTCAGTGCATTCACCAGGCTCCCTTTTCTCCCGAAATGGCGAAGTGCCGCATGTGTCATCCGATCCGCGAGCCCCGAACGGGTAAAGGCCTCACCGATGATGAAAGCGCCGATCATGAGCCAGACAACGGGTTCCGCCATCGACAGGTAAAGCAGATCCGGTTCGCCCGCTTTCAACAAGATGATGAACAAGACGAGGGAGAGGGCCACATAGCCGGTTGGGAGCTGGGTTCCGGCCCAGAGTGTCATGGCGGACAGAAACGCGAAAAGAGCTACTTTGCCATCGTATCCGAGGCTGCCTGCAGGTGCGATCAGTGCAGCATACAGAATGTGTAGCCCAACAACCGTGAGAACCGGTTTTGGTACCTTGCGAAGCACATGAAGAGCCCCGGTACGATGCCTCCGGTGAAGTTCAGCCCGTGTCGTCATTGCGCTGTACTTCCTACATTTGCCCGGGTCCTTTCCGCGATTGAAAGGCCGATTGAGATTTGGCGGAGCACACACTCCGTCGTGTCTTCAATCCATTTCGGCGCTTTTTGGATCGATTTCTCCAAGGTTGCGGGTTTTTGGATAATGCTCATGAACGCATCGATACCGGCACCGTAGTTCAGGTCCGCTCCCTTGCCGATTGTGCCGGCAATTGCGACGACCGGGATATTGTGCTGTTTGGCGATCCGGGCTACTTCTGCCGGTATCTTCCCGTCAGGTGTCTGGAAGTCGAGACTTCCTTCGGCGGTGATGACCAGGTCCGCATCGGCGATGACGTGCTCCATATTGATGTAATCCCGGATGATGTCAAAACGGGAATGCAGCTGTGCACCGGTGAACACAGCAAGTCCGGCGCCCAGGCCTCCGGATGCGCCGCTTCCCGGCTGGAAACGGATGTCTTTGCCCGTTGCATCACGGATTAGTACGCCATAGTGTTCGAGCGCCGTTGCCAGCTCCTCGACCTGCTCGGGTGTCGCGCCTTTCTGCGGTCCGAACACCCGGGCAACACCTCGACCGCCGCACAAAATATTACGGTGGTTGCAGGCTACATCGATTTTGACATGTTCCAGACGAGGATCGATGCCGGAAGTATCAATCCGCTCCGCCTGCAAGAGATCTCCGCCTCCTACGACGGTCACAGGCAATCCGCGGTGATCGAGAAAACGGACGCCTAGCGCCTGGGCCATCCCTGCGCCGCCATCTGATGTTCCGGAATCCCCGCACCCGATCAGAATGCGTTTCGCACCTGCATCAAGGGCTGAGCGGACGAGTTCCCCGACCCCATAAGTCGTCGTGCGCAACGGATTCCTCATGTCACGGGGAACAAGAGTAAGCCCGGCCACCGCCGCCATCTCAATCACAGCAGTTCTGATTCCCCGTTCAGAAAAGAGTCCAAAGTGGCTCATCACCGGTTCCCCTACAGGCCCGGTAACTTGCAAGGGAACCAGCTCGCCGCTTTTCAGTTGAGTGATTGCCTTTGCGAAGCCTTCGCCGCCGTCGATCATCGGCAGCATCTCCACCCGGATGTTGCTTCCGAGCCTCCTGGCACCTCTCGCCATCGCCTCCGCCACATTTTCTGCATCGAGGCACTCTTTGAATCCTGACGGTACCATTACAATTTTCATATCCATGTCAATTCCTCCTCGTTCGTTTGATGTCATCGCCACTTTATCCGCTGAAAGATAAAACCTGATGAGAGAATCATGAGGAAACGATGAGAAGGATAAAAATGGTGCTAAGGGATCGGAAGGAAAGAGTCGTAAATCGGAGTTTTTTTAAAATAGGCAGACTAAAGAGATAGGGGTGAAAGATAAAATGGGGCGATTTTTGCAAGCTTCTTTCGGATGTGCGGAACATTCCAATATTTTCGCCTGTTGCTCCGGATATCCGCTATAATGGATACCAGTTGAAAGGAGGCCGATCCCGATGATACGGACGATTATTTTCGACTTGGACGATACGATCCTGTGGGACAAGAAAAGCATCCAGACGGCATTCGACCGCACATGCGAATTTGCCGCTGAAAAGGCCAAAGTCGACCCGAAGCAGCTTGAGGAAAAAGTGCGGGAGTCAGCACGCGAGCTATACGCTTCGTATGATACATACGAGTTCACCCAGATGATCGGCATTAACCCGTTCGAAGGTCTATGGGGTTCCTTCGAGGATGAGGGGGATGATTTCCGGCGGATGCGCGACATCATCCGGACTTACCAGAAGGACGCCTGGACAAAAGGGCTGAAGAAAGTCGGCGTGGAAGATTACGAACTGGCAAACGAGCTGGTCGCAAAGTTCATCTCGGAACGCCGCAAAGCCCCGTTCGTCTTTGGCGAATCGTTTGAAGTACTGGAATCCCTTAAAAAAGACTACCGGCTCGTACTCCTCACAAACGGTGCACCGAGCCTCCAGAACGAGAAACTGACCATCACTCCTGAAATCTCGCCGTATTTTGATTTCATTCTCATCTCGGGCGATTTCGGAAAAGGAAAACCGGATGCCTCAATTTTCCTTCATGTTCTCGAGAAAATGGGCACACAGGCAGATGAGGCATTGATGGTCGGCGACAACCTGATGACCGATATCCTCGGTGCAAACCGTGCCGGCATCCGCTCCGTCTGGTTGAACCGGGAAGGCAGCAAACCGAATCCAGAAGTGAAACCGACTTACGAAATCGACCACCTCGGCAAACTGGCAGACGTGATCAGCGATGCAAACAGATAAGCTGTAAACGGGACCGAAGCCGGTCCCGTTAATTTTTTGGGCAGAAGGTCATTTCGTCATTCGTGGGTTCAATCTCTTCATTCACGGGTTCAATCTCGTCATTCATCCGTTCAATCTCGTCATTCGCTTCCCGGAAAAGGACGAATGACGAAATCTGGGCGTCGAATGACGAAACCAAGCGCCCGAATGACGAAATCAGGTGCCCGAATGACGAAACCGACAGACCGCCGTTTTCCGCTATCTTTTGCCGTTGCCAGGCTAAGTCAGTTCGCAAATCATGAAAAAAGCCGCCGCTCAAAAATCTGAGTGGCGGCTTTACTATGGACTTAAACAGCGATCTCCGTTGGCGGGAGCCTTCTTTATCTTCTATTAAAGATCAATCGTCCGGACTGCGTGGATGTCTTCAATTTTGTGAAGGCGGCTGACTTCTTCCGGCTTCACCTCATTGTCGACGGTGATCATCATGATCGCGTCTCCGCCTGCAGCGGAACGGCCGACCTGCATGGTGGCGATGTTGATGTTTTCTTCCGCAAGGAGGGTGCCGACGCGGCCGATCGCGCCCGGCTGGTCCTTGTGCTTGATGAGGAGCAGGTGGCCTGCCGGAACGACATCGACGACATAGTCATCGACCTTGACGATGCGCTCCCCGAGTCCGTTCAGCAAGGTGCCGGATACGCTGTGCGCCTCATCGCCGGCCTTCACTTCAACGGTGATCAGGTGCTGGAAGCCTTTCGACTGGGTCGTTTTGTGTTCGGAGACACCGATGCCGATCGAATCGGCGAGAAATTTGGCGTTGACATCATTTACATGCGTGCCGAGATTGCGCTTCAGGATCCCTTTCAGCGCATTGCGTGTGAGCGGGCGCACATCGTACTCGGCCAGGTCGCCGGCATAGCGGATGTTCACTTCGGTCAGCGGCTGGTCGGCCAGGTGGGAGATGAAGGCGCCTAGATCTTCGGCCAGGTCAAAGAACGGCCCGATCTTCGCCAGGACTTCGCGCGACACGGACGGCATGTTGACCGGGTTGCGGACAGGATTGCCGCCGAAGAATCGCACGACATCCCGGCCTACGTCGATCGCGACGCTTTCCTGCGCCTCGATCGTGCTTGCGCCGAGGTGGGGCGTGGCGATGACCTGCGGCAGATCGAGCAGACGGTGTCCGACGAACGGCTCTGTCTCGAAAACGTCCAGCGCAGCGCCGGCGACTTTCCCCGATTCGATCGCATCGTAAAGCGCGTCCTCGTCGATGATGCCGCCCCGGGCGCAGTTGATGATGCGCACTCCGTCTTTCATCTTGGAGAATCGGTCCGCATTGATGAGGTGACGGGTTTCTTTCATGAGGGGCGTGTGGACGGTGATGAAGTCGGCTGCGGCCACCACTTCATCCAGCGTGCCGACGGCAATGCCCATTTCCTTGGCACGTTCCCCGGTCAGGAACGGGTCATAGGCGATGACCGACATGCGCTGGCCCTTTGCGCGGCGCGCGACTTCCGCGCCGATCCGTCCGAGGCCGACAATACCGAGCGTCTTTTCTTTAAGTTCCACGCCTACGAACTTTTTCCGGTCCCATTTGCCTTCCTTCAGCGAAAGAAAGGCCTGGGGAATGTTGCGTGCAAGGGCGGTCATCATGGCAATCGTATGCTCTGCTGCCGAGTTGGTGTTGCCGTCCGGCGCATTGACGACGATGATGCCTCGCTCAGTGGCCGCTTCAAGGTCGATGTTATCGACCCCGACTCCGGCGCGTCCGATGATCTTTAGGTTGCCGGCAGCTTCGATGACTTCGCGGGTCACCTGGGTCTGACTGCGGACGAGGAGGGCATCCGCGTCTTTTACGGCATGAAGCAGTTCCTCGGGTGTCATGCCGGTCTGGATTTTGAGTTCGACGCCTTCCGCTTCACGGAGTGGCTGAAGCCCTTCTTCGCTGAGCGGGTCGCTGATAAGGATGACTGCATTTTTCACTGTGGTCTTTTCGATCGTTGTATTCATCATTGATGATCCCCTTTCCCTAGGTAAACCTGCTGTGCGGCTGCGACACCTTTGCCAAGTTCAATCTCCATGCCCGACTTGAAAATGCCGATTTCAATCATTGCAAGTGTCTGCAGGACATCACCCGGCGAGCAGTAGCCCATATGGCCGATCCGGAAGATGGCATCTTTCAGATGTTCCTGGCCGCCGGCGATAATCAGGTTAAATTCTTCCTTCAGCACTTTGCGCAGCTTGGCGGCATCGAAGGCATCCGGCCGGACCGCCGTGACGGTCGGGGAGGCATCTTCGTCGTTTGCCAGTAGCGGGACGCCGAGTGCCTTGTATGCGGCGCGTGTCATGTCTTTCATGAGTTCGTGCCGGGCGATGACTTCCTCGAATCCTTCTTCCTCAATCAGCCGGATCGCCTGCTCCAGACCGTAAAGAAGGGAAGTGGCAGGAGTGAACGGGGTCGAATCCTTTTTCAGGTTGTCCCGGTATTTCGTGAAGTCGAGATAAAATCCACGTCGCGGGTTCGCTTCGATCACGTTCCATGTGCGTTCGCTGCAGGCTGCGAACATGAGGCCGCCCGGTAGCATCATCGCTTTTTGTGAACCGGTGACGAGAATGTCGATGCCCCATTCATCCATTTTTGAATCGACACCCCCGATGCAGGATACGCCGTCGACGATGAACAGCGCGTCCGACTCTTCATGGACTGCCTGTGCCAGTTCGGCCACCGGGTTCAGTACGCCGGTCGACGTCTCACAGAAAGTGGCGAAGACTGCTTTGGCTTCCGGATGATTCTTCAGTGCTTCACGTACCTCGTCAGGCGTGACCGAATGTCCCCATTCCGTTTCGATCTCATGGACGTTCACCCCGTAAGCGTCAAGGATCTTCACAAAACGCCTGCCGAATGCTCCGGTGACGGCAACGATGACTTCGTCTCCTTCACCGACTGTATTGACAACTGCCGCTTCGAGGCCGGATGTGCCGCTTCCCGCAAAAATCATGACGTCCTGTTCCGTGCCGAACACTTTCTTGAGACCCGGACGGATGCGCCGGATCAGCTCGGCGGTCTCGCTTGCGCGGTGGCCGACCATCGGCTGCGCCATGGCGCGCTGGACGCTGGGCGGTACCGGTGTCGGTCCCGGAATACGAAGATACTGTTGGTCTTTCAGCATGTCTGTTTCCTCCTCGGTCAGATCAAAATGAAATGAAAAAAGCCGTTCGTCCCCTGCAGTTTCTGCAAGGGGCGAACGGCTTTCAGCCACGCGGTGCCACCCTCATTCGCCGCCGGAATCCGGCGGCCTTCGTTGACATGGATAACGGCCATGGCCGGACGGGCTTACTCGGTTTCAGCCCGCCAACATCAGGAGCGGAACGCCTGGGTGGGATTGCCGGTTTGCACCAAACACCGGCTCTCTGAAAATCCCTGGACTCTGACGCATGTCTCCCTCGAAATTGTTAGACGATTTCTTAAGTTGTGACTATCATAACACGCTAAAAACGGATGTCAACCCATCATTCGGATTTCGGGACTTTATTTTTATAAGAATGAACTTTTGTAAGGGTTTTCATTATAAAAAGCAAGAAATTAAGGGTTTTGGGTATCGAATGTTCGTGTTTCTTGGGGAGGGAGGATTCTGCTCCTGTTTGTCCTGACGGATGGGCCGACCGGAACCGGGCTGCAAAAGCATTGGCTTGAATTCCGCTGAAGCGGGAATACCAATAAAGACAAGAGGATTTTAAAGGCGAAAGGAGTTTATCGCGTTGGAAAGTGTCATTGTGGGTTATTTCAGTGAAGAACAGGCCACGCTTGACGCGCTGGCGGATTTGGAAAGCTTGCAGAAAGCAAGTGGCGAAACGCAGGTCGCACAGGTCGGCATCTTCAAAAAAGAACAGGGGATGATCAGTCTTCGCCGTTCCTTCGATTCGGGAGCGGAAGCCGACGAGTCGATCATCGGCGGCATCATCGGGGGAATCACAGGGGTCATCGCGGGACCGGTCGGGACGCTGCTCAGTGTAGGTGTCGGCGGTTCGGTCGGAACAGATGAAAACGCCCCTCACATGATGCCTGATGCCAACCTCTTCTGGTCCATGACGCTCCGGATGAAGGACGGGCATATCGCCATCGTCGCGGTTGTCCAGGAATTGGACCAGGCTCCGCTTGATCAGCTGTTCGGCGGTTACACCTCCGTCACCGAACGCTTCGGGGCTGCGGAAGTCCAGGAAGAGATCGAGCATGCCAGGAACCTTCAGGACCGGCTGGAAAAAATGGTGCGTGATGAATTGACGGAAGAACGTACTGCCCAGCGCGACAAAAGGGTGCAGGATCTGAAAGTGACCGTAAAATCCGATTTTGCAAACCTGATGGCCGGACGGCAAGGATGATTCCCCATACAAATAGAATCCGGCACGCGCCCTGTAGGGCTGGTGCCGGCTTTTTTCTTACTCCAGATCATTCTTTTCCCATATGGATGCATTCAGTGCGAGTGCATATAGCACCCAACCCATATAAGGAACCATCAGCAATCCGGCGGTGCAGTCTTCCCTGTAGAATCGTTCCGCCGTCAGGGCAATCGCGCCAAGAAGGATTGTCATCTCAATCAGTGCTGTTCCGCGCAGCCGCCACTTGAAGAACAGAAAAGACCAGAGGAAGTTCAGGCCAAGCTGGATGTTATACGGGGGAAAGGATTCCTCCATCCCTTTGTGGGTCCGGCTCATGCCGGCCCGATAGCGTGCAATGCCCATCGTTGTGTAGAGGATGTTCCAGACAATCGGAAAAGTAGCCGGCGGCGGGGCGAATCCGGGTTTATCGAGACGCTTGAATTTATCCTGTGCATTCCGGTTGGCCAGCCATCCCGCTGCCGCTCCGCCAATAAGCGGAACGGCGATGGCGACAGCTAATTTTTTTCCGTCCATCTTTCCGTCTACTCGAAAGAGTTCCATCAGATCCCTTCTTTCCCTGTTTGACCTTCTCTACCCTGCGCCGTATTTTAATAATCGGAAGAAGGACCGGAGTCACCGCCCTTTCTGAAATGAAATGGTGTTAATGGTAAACTAAAGGAATAAGGAAGATACACGAGCAGAAAAGGGGGCCTGTTCTTGTGAATTTAGTGAACGAAAAGCTTTATGATTATCTGTTGGAGAATGCGGAACACATGACCGACGAATGGCTGTCAAATCGGGATTTTAAAATCGGTTCGGTTTATTCATCATCAGCAGACGATCATGCGGTCGAGACGCTGCGTAAACAGAATCGGCTGACAATCCGTTCCATCGCAACCCGTCTGTCCGGCCAGCCAGGCCATTTTGAGAGGCTGAAAAAGAATTGGGCGGAGCTGGTGGCGGAAAGCCGGATCCGGAGCAATACACCGATCCATGAAGTGTTCGATGCGGTCATGCGGTTCCGCACCATCTACTGGTCGTTTATCGAACGCTTTATCCGCGCGAATAATGATGAAGTCCTGCGTGCGGACGTCTTGCGGTGGGGAAGCGAAATGAATGAGTCTTTTGATGAGTTGTTCCATGAGTTTTCCATGGCCTACCACGAAATCACAGAAGAACGGCTGACTGCACAGCAGTCGCTGATCCGGGAGCTTGGTACGCCTGTGATTAAAATTGACGGGGAGCGGGGCATCCTTCCGCTGATCGGCGATATCGATACCGGCCGGGCCAAAATCCTTAAAACGGCGGTGCCGGAGCGCTGTTTGGAACTGGATATCGTTCACCTGTTCATCGACTTGTCCGGCGTGACCATCATCGACACAATGGTTGCCCAGCAGATGTATGAACTTACCCAGATTCTCAGCCTGCTCGGTATGCGCTCCACCATGACCGGCATCCGGCCTGAAATCGCGCAGACTTCGATTCACCTCGGGATCGACTTCGGCATGATCCGTACCTACGGATCGCTCAGGCAGGCGCTGGAGGATGCAGCGGGACAAGGAAGATAATACCATTACATATCAGGCTGCCGGCGGGCGGCCTTTTGTCTTTGCTGCATAACCCTGAAATCATATCCCTGCGTATGACCTGTGATGTTTTTGGGTAAAGAACAATCAATGACATTTGCATGAAGAACGGCAGGGAGGAAATAGCATGAAGACGAGAGGCAGGAGACAAAGTTCAAATATCGAGGACCGGCGCGGACAGAGAAGTCCGGGCGGGTTCGGTGGCCCTGTCGCGATCGGCGGCGGGGGACTCGGAATTGTCGGGATTATCCTGTTCCTGCTGTTCGGCGGCGGACTGGACGGGCTGTTCGGCATGGGCGGCTCGGATCAGGCAGGTTCGGGAGGACAGGAAGGCGGCACAGGTTATGTGGAGACGGCCGAGGAAGAGGAACTGGCGGATTTCGTTGGAGTCGTTCTGGCCGATACCGAAGAAATCTGGGGAGACATCTTTGAGGAAAACGGCATGACTTACCAGGAGCCTACACTCGTCCTTTATACCGGAAGCGTCCAGTCGGCGTGCGGTTTCAACAGCGCCGCGGTCGGTCCGTTTTATTGTCCGGGCGACCACAAGCTTTATATCGATCTGAGTTTTTATAACGAATTGAAAAACCAGTTCAATGCACCCGGAGACTTTGCAATGGCATATGTCGTCGCCCATGAGGTCGGCCACCACGTCCAGACGCTTCTCGGCGTCAACGAGGAAGTAAACCGGGTCCGCCAGCAGGTGAGCAAGGAAGAGTACAACCGTTATTCTGTTGCAATGGAGCTTCAGGCCGACTACTTGTCCGGTGTCTGGGCAAAGCATGCCCAGGAACGGGGCTACCTGGAGGAAGGCGACTTTGAGGAAGCGATGAACGCGGCCAGCGCCATCGGGGACGATACGATCCAGCGCCGGTCCCGGGGATACGTCGTTCCGGAAAGTTTCACCCACGGTACATCTGAGCAGCGGATGGATTGGTTCAACCGAGGATTTAAATACGGCGACCTTGATCACGGCGATACATTCTCTGAACTTCTGCGGTAACAGCAAAAGACGCCCGGCCATGATGGCGGGCGTCTTTTCGTATGTTGCTCAGGAAATTATAAATCGTCACTCTGTGGATAACACTATTCACTTGGCTTCCACGGCCAGCTCCAGCGCCCAGCAACTAGCAAACTTCACCCTTCTCCATTGCGATAAGTCAACATCGGCTCGTTCCTCGACGTGTTTCCTTTATCTCATTGCGAAGGGCTCCAATTTGTACGTTGCTAAGCGGGCGCTTGCGCTTTTGTTCTTAATCTTTGATGAATTTCATAATCTTCGGTGCTGCGAGGAAGAGGATGATCCCGAGGACAATCGCCAGGCCTCCGATAGTTCCGAAGTAAATGTTTTCTGTTTCAGGTGTGTTCAGCTTGACGATCTGTGCGTTGATCGCCTGTGCAGCCGCGTTCGACAGGAACCAGAGGCTCATGGTCTGGGCGGAGAATGCTGCAGGCGCGAGACGCGTTGTCGCAGCGAGGCCGACAGGTGACAGGCAAAGCTCACCGAGGACAACGAGGAAGTAGCTCAGGACAAGCCACATCGGGTTGACCAGGGCGCCTTCTCCTCCGAGCATACCCGGGAGGAGGATGACGAGGAACGACAGACCTGCAAACAGGAGACCGAACGAGAACTTCCGTGGAATCGTCGGGTTCCGGTCACCGAGGCGCGTCCACATCCAGGCAAACACCGGCGCCAGGATAATGATGAACAGCGGGTTCAGCGACTGGAACCAGGCAGGAGAGATCTCAAAGCCGAATGCATTCAGGTCTGTCCGCTTGTCCGCATAGCGCGCCAGGATGGTGGAACCTTGTTCCTGAATCGCCCAGAACATGACCGATGCGATGAACAGCGGGATGTATGCGATGAGACGCGACTGCTCGGTCGGCGTCGTTTTCGGGCTGCGGTACATGACGATGAAGTAGGCGGTCGGAATCAGGATCCCGAGTACACCGACAAGCGCAATGACGCCCTCGATCGTGACCAGGCCCTGTGGAATCATCACTGCCAGAATGACTGCAATGACAACCAGGCCGATGACCGTGTTCCTGATCCACTTTTTCTTTTCGTCTGGAGTCAGGGGGTTTGGTACTTGCGTGCCTGCAAGTCCCAGGTTCTTTTTCTTTGTGATGACGAACGTGACGAGGCCTATGAACATCCCGACCGCAGCGACAGCGAATCCAAGGTGGAAGCTTACGCCCATGAGAGCGCCGACAATCAGCGGTGCAAGGAACCCGCCGAGGTTGATCCCCATGTAGAAGATGGAGAACCCGGCATCAAGCCGGTGGTCGTCTTTAGGGTAGATCTCGCCGACTGCGCTCGATACGTTCGGCTTCAGAAGACCTGTACCGAGGACGATCAGCACCATCGAGATAAAGAACAGGGCGACATTCCCCGGAATGGCCAAGGCGATATGGCCGAACATAATGAGGATACCGCCGTAGAAGACGGCTTTCGATGTGCCGAACACACGGTCGGCTAGCCAGCCGCCGATGATTCCGGACATGTAGACGAGCGAGCCGTAGATCGACATGATCGAAAGGGCAAGCGGTTCGCTGAGGCCGAGACCGCCTTCTGAAACTTCGTAGTACATATAGAAGACGAGGATGGCCCTCATCCCGTAGTAGGAAAAACGTTCCCAGAATTCAGTGAAGAAGAGGGTGAACAGTCCTTTCGGATGTCCGAAGAACCCTTTCTGAGGGACACTTTCCACAATTTCACGGTGCGATAGACGCGACATGTTGTGCTACCTCCTTAATTGTAGACCATCTTATACTACTCCCGGCATTTTCAATTGTCAAAAATAATTTTATTCCAGTGAATAATCAAGAATTAAAGCGTTATTCTGAATATAAATTCTATATTGAAATAATAAAAGTAGTCGGAGGGATTCGATTTCTATAACAATTAAATCGAGAAAGGATATCTACCTTGTTGTTTGCCCTGATTGCCCGTGTTTGAATCCTGATGTTGGGAAAGACGTTGAAAAACACCCCGGAACCACGCTCTGCGCGTATTCTCCGGGGTGCTGTCCGTTCAGTTAAAGGTTGTTTTTCAGTTCTTGTTCAAATTCCTCCGGTGTTGTGACTCCGAGGGATTCAAGGGCATCTATGCCCTCCACGCTTTTGGCATACGGATCTGCACCGGCTTCGTAAAGAAGCAGCGCGATATCATAATAGCCGAAATCAAGAGCGGTGGTGAGGGCGGTGCCGTTAATGTCAGTTGCATTCGGGTCGGCCCCCGCCTCAAGGAGGATGGCGGCTGCAGGAGCATTGCCCGCATAGGAGGCATAGTGAAGCGCGGTCGTCCCGTCTTCGTCGGTTTCTTCCAGATCCGCTCCGTCCGCGATCAGTTCCCTGAGCCGGTCGTCATCGAACTCATAGACCGCATCCGAGAGGGGAGGAAGATCGTATTCCTCGAAAAACGCTTCCGGTTCTGCGACAGCGGCCGGCAGCAAGTTGCCGTAGACTAGACCGCCTCCGGCAAAGGAAACGAGGACACCGACATAGACGGCAACCGCAATCGCAGTCAATCCCGCGGCCCAGAGTGCAATCCGCCCGTTGTTCTGCCGGTAATGGGGCGTGCCCTCAACCTGCATGAAATGGCCGACTGCCTGTACGCGTTTCGGCAGGTTGGGATGCGAAGAGAGGATTTCGCTCAGCCAGACGGCGCCGTTTGATTCGGAATGAATCTGTTCCAGCCAGACCGTCTCGTCGACTTCCCTGTAGACCCCCTTGCCGGCACCGAGCAATGTGAGCGCTCGCTTTGCCGCAGCGCCGTCCCCGGTTATATATGCGGCTTCCCGGTCACATGAATATTCACAGGACCGGCTGTAGGCCTGCGCAAGGAATGGGATGAAACGGGCCGGCATGATGAGGAGGTTTTTCCAGATGTGGCGTCTCCGGATATGGGCCAGCTCATGGGCGATGATGAAATCCAGTTCCTTTTCCCCTTTCTCGCGGGCCAGCTCAAACACTTCGGAATACAGGACGATCATATTCCGCCCGAAAAAGCGGGTGGCAAAGGCATTCAGCGCCCCTTCGGACTGTACGAGGAAGATGTCCGGCACGCTGCGCAGCCCCATTTTTGCAGACAGTTCAGCCGCACGCCCATATACATCCGGAAACTGGCGTTCAGAAAGACGGACGCCATTGCCCCGGACCGATCCGAGCATGATCGCATTGGTGAACAGGACGAACGCGAACACGATGAGCGCGATGCCGATCCCGATGATGGATACCGCGGCGGCCAGATAAATCAGGACGCTCGCAATTGCCGAGAGGATCAGATAAACCGTTTCCCTCGGTGACGTGATAGTATTCAGATTCATGACGGTTCCCCTTTTGATAATTTGGCGGATGAGTCTATTTCTTCCATCCCGCTTCATTAAATCTAGCTTTCAGAAATGAACTCGTCAACCGGATTATCGAATCATGTCTGATATTGCGAAAAACCCGTTCTTGAAAGGGGAAGAAAGTCAGGGAAGGGAACCCACGGGCTCCCCATTCCGTTCCCATCATGACCACACCGCGGGTC
The DNA here is from genome assembly GCF_009761675.1 of Bhargavaea sp. CC-171006. Taxonomy (GTDB): domain Bacteria; phylum Bacillota; class Bacilli; order Bacillales_A; family Planococcaceae; genus Bhargavaea; species Bhargavaea changchunensis. Next base: position 48,475 of record NZ_QUZH01000003.1, on the reverse strand, counting down.
CGCGGCTTCCTTGACTTGACAGAGCGGCGTAAGATAGACTGAAAGTTGATTTGCGGATGTCGAAAAATGATGGCACCGTACAAGAATGAAGGGGTTTAAACTATGCCGAAAATGGATTTCTTGCCCGTTATTTTGGGATCGGATGATAATGCGTATGGAATGGCGCGTGCCTTCCATGAGGAGTACGGCATCAGGAGCATCGTGGCGACGAAAGGGCATCTCCTGTCCACGATGCACAGCAAAATCTTAGAAAAGAAGATCTTTGAGAATTTCGACGATCCGAAGACTTTCGCGGAGAGTTTGCTATCATTAAAGGACGAACTGAAAGAGCGGGCGGAAAAGCTGATATTGGTCGCCAGCAATGAGAACTATGTAGAGCTTGCTGTCCGGGCGCGGGCGGTCCTGGAACCGCACTATATCCTTCCTTTCGTCAGTGAGCAGATGATGGACGATATCATCTTCAAGGAAAAGTTCTATTCGATGTGCGAGGAGTACGGACTGGATTATCCCGGAACAGTCATCTTCAAAAAAGGAATGGACCCGCATATGGAATTGCCGTTCGACTTCCCGGCCGTTGTGAAGCCTTCGGATAGCATGCGCTATTTCAATGCACAATTCGAAGGGAAGAAAAAGGCATACGTTGTCGACAGCCGTGAAGAGTTCGTCGACGCAATCACCAAGATTTACGGTTCCACGTATGACGGGACGCTCATCATCCAGGACTATATCCCGGGTGATGACACGACGATGTACGTATTGAACGCCTATTGCGACAGGAACGGCAAAGTCCGGATGATGTGCCTCGGCCATGTGGTTCTGGAAGACCCGACTCCGATCCTGATCGGCAATTATGTGGCCATTGTCGGTGACAAAAATCAGGAACTGTATGACCAGTACAAGCGTTTCCTGGAAGCGATCAACTTCACAGGCTTTGCGAACATCGACCTGAAGTACGACCGGCGTGACGGGAAGTTCAAGATCTTTGAACTGAACATCCGCCAGGGCCGAAGCAGCTTTTTTGTGACTGCAAACGGATACAACATGTCGAAATATCTTGTAGAGGACAGGGTCTATCACCGTGACAACCCTGTCGTCTACGGGGATAACGAAGTGCTCTGGCATGGCATCCCTCTCGATATCGTCGTGAAATACACGACCGACCCGGAGCTGAAAGAACAGGTCCAGCGCCTGATTCGGGAAGGGAAGACCGCCTCGACGCTTTACTATGAAAAGGACCGGAGCTTTATCCGCCGATTCAAGCTTTACTCATACTATAAGACTTACCATCAGCGGTTTGAAGAATACTTCAATCCGAGAGGGTGATCCCGCCTTGCTTGGAGGCGGGTTTTCTTGCTGATGGATATGGAGGTTTACATAGGGTGCCAATCTTAGATCGCAACAACAAAGAAATGACGGCCAGGTATGAAGAGTTTGTGAAAACATCTCCGCACCGCGCCATCACGCAGGACTTGCAATGGTCGAAAGTGAAGAACGACTGGGGCAATGAACAGGTGTATGTGGAACAGGATGGAGAGATCGTAGCGGCAATGTCGATTCTCGTCAGGAAAGTGCCTGGAGGGTTCTCATTGCTGTATGCACCCCGGGGTCCGGTATGCGATGTCACCGACCGGGAACTCCTTTTCAGGCTCGTGAAAGAAGTCGAGCCGCTGGTGAAGAAACATAAGGCGTTTGCTTTAAAGTTCGATCCGGAAGTGCGCTATTCCGGATCGCTTGAACAGCAGTTCACATCGATGGGCTTCAAAGTCCATAACCGTGATGAGGAAAAGGAAGCACTCATCCAGCCCCGTCTCAACATGATCCTCTATTTTGAGGATCACGACGAAGAGTCGATCATGATGAAGTTTTCGAAGAAATGCCGGAATATCATCCGGGGCGCAATCAAGAAGGGCGTCACTGTGAGTTATGGTGATAGCGACGAGTACCTGGAAGACTTCTATTCGATCTACAGGACGATGGCGGAGCGGAACGGAATCACGACGCGCTCGATCGATTACTTTAAGCGGATGCGCGAGGCGTTCGGGGAAAACTTCCGCATTTATATTGCCGAACATGAAGGTGACCAGCTGGCTGCCGGGCTGACAATCAATTACAGCGGCAAGCTGTACTATCTGTATGCAGGAAGCACCAACGAGAAGCGCAACCTGAACCCGAACCATCTGATGAACTATGAGATGATCAAATGGGGAATCTCGGAAGGCGCCGAACAATATGACTTTGGAGGCGTCTTTGAACTGAGTCCGAAAGACGGATTGTATCTGTTCAAGAAAAGCTTCTGTGATAAGGATGGGCATACGGAATACATCGGCGAAGTGGACAAAGTCTATAACCCGCTGCTCTATACAATGTTCGTCAATGTTGTGCCGAAGCTTCAGAAACTGAAAAAGAAACTGCGTCGCTGAGCGCAGACCTAAACCGCCCTGTGGCCGGAGAATATTCCGTCCACAGGGCGGTTTTCTATCTTTTATGACCAATGTCCTCTGATGATCGCCGCTCAGTTCCCGGCCCTGCCGCCATGATCCGGGTTATACCCAAATCGCAGTGGGGTATAGTTCCTCATAATGGTCGACGCAATGGAGGGGAATTCGTTGAATAGGATTTTTACAATCGTTTCGTTCGTCGGTGTGCCGCTCGTTGTGGCAGGCTCTTTTCTCCACTGGTCAAGTGTCATCATGTTCATCCTTTGTTGTGTGAGCATCATTGGCCTGTCCGCAATCATGGGAAGAGCGACCGAATCACTGACAATCATATCCGGACCGCGTATTGGCGGTCTGCTGAACGCGACGTTCGGGAACGCAGTAGAGCTGATCATCGCCATTTTCTCTCTCAAGGCTGGATTGGTCGGAATCGTTCTTGCTTCACTGACCGGTTCGGTGATCGGCAACCTGCTTCTTGTGCTCGGGCTGTCATTTTTCATTGGCGGTCTCAAGCACAAACGGCAGAACTTCAGTTTGCGGGATGCCCGATATAATGCGGGACTCCTGATTTTCGCCATCATTGTCGCATTCGTCATCCCCGAGATTTTCTCCCAGGGTATGGACGACCGCGGCACGATCAGCCTGAGCATCGGGATCTCGGTCATCATGATCCTTCTTTATCTGGCCGGGCTGTTTTTCAAGCTGGTCACACATCGGGGATATTTTACGGGATCCGACAAAGAAAGTCATGGCGAGCAGGAAGAAGAAGAGGCAGAATGGTCAAAGGGGAAAGCGATCCTCATTCTGCTTCTGGCTACGGCAGCGGTGGCATTTGTGTCTGAGAACCTTGTCCATACATTTGAGGACATCGGAGAGCGCTTCGGATGGTCGGAGCTCTTTATCGGGGTCATCATCGTCGCCATCGTCGGAAATGCCGCGGAACACGCTTCCGCCCTGATCCTGGCGGTCAAGAACAAGATGGATGTATCCGTGGAGATCGCCGTCGGTTCGACACTCCAGGTCGCGATGTTCGTTGCACCTGCCTTGGTCCTCATCTCCCTGATGATGCCGGTGCAGATGCCGCTCGTGTTCACGGTCGCGGAATTGGTCGCGATGATCACGGCGGCACTGCTGACAATCGTCATCACGCTGGATGGGGAGTCAAATTGGTTCGAGGGGCTGACCCTGCTTGCCGCCTATCTGATCATGGGCATCGGGTTCTTCTTCCTTTGACCGATGGAACAAATCCGGTTTCGTTTTCGTCCAATACGGGAAAGATGAAGTCGGTATCATCATGAGCAAGGAGAAGAATGCACCATGAGAGAATTACATGAAGGACCGATGGATGAAAAAAAGCAGTCCATTATCGATAAGCTGGTGGATGAAGGGATTTTCAAGATCGACGGCAAGCAACTGTATGAGCTACCCATCTATACATTATTGAAGCAATACACCGAACTTCACGAACAATAATCGTATGCCGGACGGCCATCAGCCGGCCGGCTTTTTCTATCGGAGGGATCAGGATGCAGAACGAACGACTGGAACGTATCAGGGATGAATGGCTGGAAGAGGCGACCATCCGGGAGATGCAGCAGAAGATGGTGAAAGGGGAGGTTACGGCGGAGGAGCTCACGGTCATGTACCTGTCGAGGATTTCGGAATTCGGCCGCAACGTCAACGCCGTCCTTGAGGTAAACCCGGATGCCCTCCAGATCGCCAGGCAGCTGGACTATGAGCGTCAGGTGAAGGGGATGCGATCACCACTCCACGGCATCCCGGTCCTTCTAAAGGACAACATGGATACCGGTGACAAGATGCATACCAGCTGCGGGGCGCTTGCCCTGGCCGATCATTACGCAGCCGCAGACGCCTTTCTCGTCAAGAAACTGCGGGAGGCCGGTGCAGTCATCCTAGGCAAGACGAACATGACCGAGTGGGCAAACTTCATGTCCGACAAAATGACGAACGGCTACAGCTCAAGGGGCGGACAGGTCAAGAGCCCTTACGGACAGTTTGACTGCGGCGGCTCAAGCTCGGGTGCGGCAGTGGCAGTCGCTGCAAACCTGGCGGCGGCATCGGTCGGCACTGAAACGACCGGGTCCATCATCGAGCCGGCCGTGCAGAATAGCCTTGTCGGGATCAAGCCGACCGTCGGCGCCATCAGCCGGACCGGTGTCATCCCGCTGTCCATGACACAGGATATCCCCGGTCCGCTTGCCAGGACCGTGGAAGATGCGCTGCTCTTGTTCCGGGAGATGGTCGGAGAGGATCCGTCTGACCCGGTGACATCCCTGAGCGGTGCATGGGAAGGCCAGGACTGGGAAGCCTGCCTTGATCCGGATGCGCTAAAAGGTGCGCGCATCGGCGTTGCCCGCAACATCTTCGAAAACGAGGCGGACAGTGAGGTCCAGGACCTGTTCGACCGAAAGCTGGAAGTACTGAAAGCGTGCGGAGCTGAAATCATCGATGACATTGACCTTGGCGTCATGGAAGATGACCTGGGTTATGATGTGCTCATGCATGAATTCAAGGTAGCGGTAAACGCCTACCTTGGTAGGACGCCCGCAAGCAATCCGGTCCGGACACTGTCTGACGTCATCGAATTCAACAATCGACATCCGGAGGAAACGCTGAAGTTCGGCCAGAACATGCTGGAACAGTCGGACCGGACATCGGGGACGCTGACCGAGCGTGCCTATCTGGAAGCGCTCGAGCGGAACAGGCATCTGTCGTCCGAACTCGCACTGGAACGGGCATTCCGCGAACATGATATCACTGCCCTCGTCTTTCCGCAGTCCCACGGCCTCAGCTTTGGCGCTGCAGCCGGCTACCCGGGCGTCGCCGTGCAGGCCGGGAAGACAGAGGAAGGCGAGCCATTCGGCATCGCTTTCTATGGCAGGGCATTCGCAGAACCGCTTCTGATCGGATTCGCTTACGCCTTTGAGCAGCGGGAGCAGGGGCGCGTCAAGCCGCCGAACGAGTAATGGCATTTATATCGAAACGAATGCCTTCTGTGATATAATTTACACCCATAAACAGATAGACAGCAAAGGATTGGACAACATGGAGAAGAAAACACTTGGAATCCTCGGGGGAGTCGGACCGCTCGCCACGATGTATATCGGAGAGATGATTGTCCGGCATACGGATGCTGATCGTGATCAGGATCACGTGGACATGGTGATCACAAATAACACAGCCATTCCTGACCGTACAGCCTTCATCATCGATCCGGGAGAGACTGACCCTGTCCCTTTCATTGTCCGCGATACAGAGCGGCTTGCAAGGGCAGGGGCGGACCTGATTGCGATTCCGTGCAATACGGCCCACTCATTTTATCGGGAGATCGCAGCGGCGTCCCCGGTGCCGGTTCTGAACATGATCGAAGAGACGATAAAACGTGCAGCCGAAGAGGGAGCCGAGACGCTTGGTATCCTGGCAACGGACGGGACCCTTATCAGCCGGGTTTATCAGAATGCATGTGAAGCCAAAGGGATCATGCCGGTCTTGCCGGATGAAGATGTTCAGAAAACCGTCATGTCGATTATTTATGATTATGTAAAGGCCGGTCGCCCGGCAGACCCCGATTTGTGGGCCAGGGTGGAAGAGGATATGAAGGAAAAAGGCTGTGACAAAGTCGTGCTCGGCTGCACCGAACTGTCTATAGTGAAAAAGGAGCTGTCGTTGAATGATCATTACATCGATTCGCTTCTCGTTCTTGCAGAAAAGGCGATCCTGGCATGCGGCCACAGTCTCAGAATAGATAAATGAAGATCATGCGGATGGTAAACGTTTCTCTGCCATCCGTTTTGCATATCGATGATTAATTCGGAGAAACAATGGAATGGAGAAAAATATTGTTGTGAAACGGGGAATGGATGATGAGTTGGATCGAACGGCTGGAGCCGCAGTTCCGGGAAAAATGGACATTTGAAGAGGAGATGCCGATTCAGTCAAAGATGATTCCCGCAATGATCGACGGACGGGACATTGTCGCGGAATCGCCGACAGGGTCGGGGAAGACGCTCGCCTATGTCATCCCGCTTCTGTCGCTTGTTGATGGCACTTCAAAGAAAACGGAGGCACTTGTCATGGCGCCTTCCCAGGAGCTCTGCATGCAGATCGTCGAAGTGTTCCGCGAATGGACGGAAGGCACGGACGTCACGGTCACGCAGTTGATCGGAGGCGCGAACAAACAGCGCCAGATCGAGAAGCTGAAAAAGAAGCCGACGATTGTCGTCGGGACGCCGGGACGCGTTTGGGAGCTGGCGAATGACCGGAAGCTGAAGATGCATGACATCCGGCATATCGTTTTGGATGAAGGGGACCAGCTTCTGGGGCGCGACCACCGGACCGACGTCAAATCGCTGATCAGTGCTGCCGCATCCGACTGCCGGGTCGCGGTCGTCTCGGCAACCATCACCGATGAAATCCGACTTGTCGCGGAGCGGTTCATGGATGATCCGCTCCAGCTGAAAGTGACCGCGGAAGAGCTGCCGAAGCAGGGCGAGGTCATCCATTCCTTCACCAAGGTGGACGAGCGTGACAAAACGGACCTGATCCGCAGGCTGTCCCATGTGGAAGGCTTGCGGGCGCTTGCTTTTATCAACAATACGGACCAGCTGCTCATGAAGGAGTCGAAGCTGAAGTTCGAGGGAGCGCCGGTGGCCGTGCTTCATTCCGGCATGAACAAGATGGAGCGCAAACAGGCGCTTGACGGGTTCCGTGACGGTACGGTGCGCATCCTCATCGCGACCGATGTTGCGGCACGCGGGCTTGATATCACCGGCCTGACGCATGTGATCCATATCGATGTGCCGCGCACTGAAGAACAGTACACGCACCGCTCGGGCAGGACGGGGCGCGCGGGTGCAGACGGAGAAGTGCTGTCGTTCGTTTCATACCCGGACGAGAAGACGTACCGGAAGCTGACCCGTGCGCTGACGGGCAAACCGGTCCAGAAAGTCTGGCACAAGGGGAGCCTGATCGAAGGCTCCTCCAAGACCGTGCAGGCCGCGTCATCCGGGAAGCCGGCGGGCAATGCCGGCAAGGGACAGCGGAACGGCAAGAAGATGGAAGGGAACAAGGGCGGGAAACGCCGATGAGGCGTCTTGCCTTCCTTGTAGGCGCTCTTTTCCTTCTGATTCCGCAGGCCGGAAACGTACAGGCCGCGGCTCCCGTCTCCTATGTCGCACTCGGCGATTCTCTTGCAGCCGGCCAGACCCCGGACCGGGCGATCGATTTCGGCTATGCGGACATGATCGCGATGGAGATGCGCCGGCATGTACCGGTCGCCTTTTATTCAAAGGACCTCAGCTATCCGGGGCTCACGAGCGGCCAGGTGCTGGAGAGGGTCCGGTCGGATGAAGCAAGGCCTATTCTGGAACGGTCCACACTGATCACGGTTTCCGCGGGCGCCAATGACCTCCTCGGTCTGGTGCGCTACGATTCCCGGGCAGGCACGATTGCCTACGAGCGGATCCCGGCTGATTATGCGCTGAACGGGGTCAGGATGAATGTGGCGTCCATACTGGATGAACTGGCGGAGCGGGCGCCGCGGGCGACTGTTTACATCATGGGCTATTATTTCCCGTATCCACATGCCCGTGAGGAGATGAAATCGGGTCTCCGAAAAGAGCTCGGCCGGCTGAATGCGATCCTGAAACAGGAGGCGGAGGCTGCGGGAGCCGTGTTCGTACCGGTAGAAAAGGCGTTTGCCTCAGAAGGCAGCCAGCTGCTTCCGAACCCGGCTGACGTCCATCCGACGCTTGAAGGATACCGGCGGATGGCGAACGCCTTCTTTGAAAACTCCCCTTACCGTCTGACCGTCGAACCGTGGGAGGTGCCGCCGCCGAACCCGGTCTCGTTTGAGGAGATGAACAGGCGGATGCAGGAAGCGGACGGGCGAAGTGCTTATGGCGGTGGCGAGACACCGTCCCGATCTGCAGTCGATGAACATCTTCAGGGCATCCATGCCATTTACTTTAACCCCTCCGAATCGCCGGAGGGGTTTTCGTTTATCTGATAAGGTCGAGAAACGTTGACAATCTCAGTTGCAACGTCCCTAATCCAAAACCCCCGCCGATCCCGGCGGGGGTCCGTCTGTCCATCTGAATTCCGGTTTATTCCAGCCGCCGCATGGGCAGGCTGGGCTTATCGCTTCAGCAGCCGAGGCGCTGTGCTGAAGAGGAGTGCGCAGGCGGCGGCAGTCAGGATGATCGACGGGATCATGTAGCCTGCGTTGTAGACGATTGAATACCACCAGACATTGTCTCCGGCATCAATCGCAGCAGCGCCAAAGAATACGACGCCCGACAGGACGTGCATGACGTAGCGGAGCAGGCCGCCGATGACCGTACCGATGACGATGCCGGTCACCATCCGTCCCTTTTCGCCGGCGTCGGCGCCCCGCAGCACCATCGGGCGGAGGAAAGCGGCCGCGCCGATCACGACGAATGCCGCGATATAATCCAGGAAGCCCTGTACCGGATGGATAATGTAGGCTCCGGCAAATGTCTGGAGAATTCCGAGGATCAGGCCGGTAAGCAGGCCACCCCCGAGTCCCCAGCGAAAGGCCATCAGGACGATCGGCACCATCGTGAGGCTGATGGAGCCGCCCTGAAACCAGAGTTTGATGGATATCTGATCCAAGACAAAGCCGATCGCGGAAAAGATTGCGACCTCGATCAGGAACTGAAGACGTTGATTCCGTTGCATCGGAAGATTCCCCCCAATTAATATTGTCGCAAGATGGGGATGACCAATATAAAAAGCGTCCGGGACAGAGCCGGACGCCTGCAGGCATCGTTTTCCATCCACATCCCTGCGCAAGCATGACCTTACAGGTTCAAAGGGTCTGGGCGCCGTCCGCCCACTCTCAGCCGCGACAATCCGCGGCTCCCCTTGTGGTTCAACTATTCAGTATGGACACTCCAAGTTTAGACTACCCGCCCGCCGTTTTCAACCCGGCCCGTCATACGATGATAACAGCTGCTGTGCCACATTCCGGAAGGAGGGCCTCATGGACAATCCCCGCCTGATCGCTTCATTCAACTACTTCAGCATCCTGTTCGCTCCCGTCCTGTTCCCGCTTGTTCTGCTTTTCGCATCGGGCGACGGGATGGTCCGGCGCCACGCGAAGCGGGCGCTTGCCATCCAGCTGATTCCGGCCGTGCCGCTCGCAGCCCTTCTTGTCACCACGATCATCGCGGCGAACGAGGTGAGGGAAGCGGCGTTCACCGGCATGGCACCGTCTTTCGGGCATGCGGGCACTGCTGCCTTGCTGTCTCTTTTATATGCCGTTTTTCAGGGGGCGGCGTTTGTCTGGTGTGCAGCGGCGGGAATCCGGGCGCTGAAATCGTGACTGTTTGGCGGAGGTCCGGTCTGTGGTATAGTGGAAATTGAATCCACAGAAGGAAGTGCTGAATCGAATGATCGCGAAGACGACCGAAGACTTCGAGAATCTCAAAAAAATCGGGCGCATTTGTGCGGAGATCCGCGATGCGCTGAAAGACGCCGCGAAACCGGGCGTCACGACCAAACAGCTGGATGATATGGCAGGCCGCATGTTCGAGGAAAAGGGGGCTGTATCCGGTCCCAAGGGCGAATATGATTTTCCCGGCTTCACATGCATCAGCGTCAACGAAGTGGTGGCGCATGGCATCCCGAGTAACTATGTGATCAAGGACGGCGACATGGTCAACATCGACGTGTCGGGTTCGTACAACGGCTACTTTGCCGACACGGGCATTTCGATTGTGGCCGGCGAGCCGGACGAGGAAAAACAAAAGCTCATCGACGTCGCGAAGTCGGCACTCGACAAGGCGATTGAGAAGGTGAGGCCGGGCGGACGGCTGAATCAGCTCGGCAAAGCGGTCAGCCGTGAGGCGAGCGACAACGGCCTGCATGTCATCAAGAACCTGACGGGCCATGGCGTCGGCCGCTCCCTGCATGAAGAGCCGAGCCATGTGCTGAACTATTATGACCGGTGGGATACCACGCTCCTGAAGGAAGGCATGGTCCTTGCGGTCGAACCCTTCATATCCCAGAAGGCGGAACACATCATCGAAGGCGGAGACGGCTGGGCGTTCATCACGCCGGACAAGTCGCTCGTGGCCCAGATCGAGCACACTGTCATCGTTACTGCGGACGGCCCGCTGCTCATCACAGACATCAGCGAAGATTAAAAAACGGTCCCGGGAAAATATCCCGGGACCATTTTGCGTATGATGATTAATCTTCTGCCGTTCGGGACACTTTTTTGCTTTGCCTTCTGCTCATGACCATCCAGGTGATGACGGTGCCGGCAAGGAAAAGGGAAGCAGCGGAGACAAGCGGCTCGTCAATCCCGTTCCTCGCGGCGACCATGATAGACATCCAGGCAAAGACGCCCGCAAACATATCATCACTGTGATGATAAAGGAAATGCAGCGCGACTGCCGCGGCAAATGTCAGCGTGATGATCGCCCAAAGTGCATCACTCAGGCCAAGCCCGCCCCAGTCATTTGCCTCAAGCGTGTAGTGGACCGCGACAAGGAGGCTGAAGAAGAAGTAAGAGAACATCCCTGAAATGGGAATCCGTCCGGAAAGGCGGTTTTCTTTCTTCGGATAAGTGAAGTAGAGGGCAGCCAAAACGGCCAGCATGGCAACTTCGGACGCTGTAAACAGGAGAAACCGTTCTTCCTGCCAAGTGATGAGTTCGATAATATGAAGAATGGAAGCCGTGATGAAAAGAGCGGCACGCAGATTGGCGATTGCGGGCCGGTCCGCCTGCCCGCCGCCCCGGATGACGTACAGCGCCAGCAGCGGCACGAGGACAAGCAGGATCAGCGCCGAGAACATGGACGGCATGAAGACGACCGGAAGCCGCGCAGCAATCTCCCCGGCGGGCCGCCCGAACGCCGGCATGAACATCGCCGAGGCATGGAAGCCGACCGCCGCAATCAGGGCGATCCCCATCAACAGTTTTCGGATCAATCTTCTTCACCTCCTACCCGTATTAGTATACATGGGTTTTAAGACATTAACGGCGGAAAGTGTGACGCTTTTTTGCCAGTTGGCAAGTTTCGCCTTCCGAACAACCGTGTTATAATTGTAAGGAAAATGTTATTAGAAAATTGGCAAACAGTCAGGGGGAATTGGGATGTCAACAACCACGTATCCGGTCACCTGGGACCTGGAGACGTTTTTCAGAGGCGGAAGCGATTCTGAAGAACTCCGCGCCCATCTTGATGAAGGAGCGGAAAAAGTCCGAAGCTATGCAAAAGCGGTCGGGGATTTCAGCACACCGGAAGACACAGACGCTGCAGAGAAGATTGCGGTCCTGATCGAAGAGACGAAGAACACCTCTGCCCATCTGAGAGAAGCCGGCGCGGTCATCGGCTGCTTCCTCGCTCAGGACACGACAGATAAAAAAGCGAATCTCCTGCAGGGAGAAACGTCCGCGCTCGGTGCGAAGTTCCAGACGGCGTTCATGTCGTTCCAGCAGAAGCTGTCGAAGACAGATGACAAGCTTTGGGAAGAGCTGATTGCCTCCGGTCGGCTCCAAGAGTTTTCGTTCATCCTGGACGAATGGCGCAAAAAAGCCGGGGCCAAGCTCCCGGAAGAGCAGGAAGCGCTCATCACGGCGCTGTCCGTTGACGGCTACCACGGCTGGGGCGAACTGTACGACCTGCTTGTCGGAGACATGCATGTGAAGGTCACGGTTGACGGAGAGGAGAAGGTTCTTTCCGTCGGACAGGCGAACAACCTCGGCACCCATCCCGATCCTGCTGTCCGCAAAGAAGCGTTTGAAAAGCTGGAAGTGGCATGGGCCGAAAAAGAAGAGTTCTTCGCAAAAGCACTCAACTCGCTTGCAGGGTTCCGCCTTCAGGTTTACGAGAAGCGGGGCTGGGACCATGTCCTCCGCGAGCCGCTCGAGTACAACCGCATGAAGCAGGAGACGCTGGATGCGATGTGGGGCGCCATTTCGGCCAATAAACAGCCGTTTGCGGAATACCTGAAGCGCAAGGCAGCCCTGCTCGGCAAAGAGCAGCTTGACTGGTATGACTTTTTCGCGCCGGTTTCCGAATCAACTTCGAAACTGGATTATCAGGAAGGCGCAGAATTCATCCTGAAGCATTTCGGAAAGTTCGGTCCGGAACTCGAGTCGTTCGCCCGCATGGCATTCGAGAACGGCTGGATCGAAGCGGAAGACCGTCCGAACAAGCGGCCGGGCGGGTTCTGCACCGGCATGCCGCTTTCCGAGGAATCCCGCATCTTCATGACATACAGCGGTTCCATGTCCAACGTTGCCACGCTCGCGCATGAGCTTGGGCATGCTTTCCACTCGTACGCACTCCGGCCGGTCCATCAGCTGAACAGGCAATATGCGATGAATGTGGCGGAGACCGCGTCGACATTTGCCGAAATGATCATGGCGGATGCGGCGGTAAAGGAAGCAGGGACAAAGGAAGAAAAGATCGCACTGCTTGAAGACAAGGCCCAGCGAAGTGTTTCCTTCTTCATGAACATCCATGCACGCTTCCTGTTCGAGACGCGATTCTATGAAGAGCGGAAAAAGGGAGTGGTCTCGTCTGACCGCCTGAACGAACTGATGGAAGAAGCACAGCGTGAAGCATACGCCGGTGCACTCGGAGAGACACACCCGCACTTCTGGGCATCCAAACTGCACTTCTATATCACGGGTGTCCCGTTCTACAACTTCCCGTACACGTTCGGCTACCTGTTCTCCCTCAGCATCTATGCAAAGGCGCTCGAGGAAGGGGAGGCGTTCGAGGAAAAGTATATGGCACTCCTGCGGGACACGGCCATCATGACGACAGAGGACCTGGCCATGAAGCATCTCGGCGAAGACATCACGAAGCAGGACTTCTGGGAAAAGGGCGTCCGGCTCTGCATCCGGGACGTGGAAGAGTTTCTCAGCCTGACGTCCGATGAAGGGTGAGCCGACGTGATCACGCTGAAGGGCGAAAAAGTCATTTTACGCGTCCTCACCGACGACGACGCTCTCGCCATGACCAACCTCGTATCCAGGAACAAGTATTACTGGTCGGTTTATGAGCCTCGGCATGACAGTTCCTACTATACGGTAGGCGTCCAGCGGGAAAAGATCCGTGAGTCCCTCCAGCAGCTCAGGGAAAAGCGGGAATACAGTTTCGGCATTTTCCGGGCGGAGGACGGCCGGTTGATCGGCCATATCTCCCTGTACGGACTTAAACGGCTGCCTTTCCTGAGCGGCTTTGTCGGTTACTCGGTCGACCAAGGGGAAGCGGGCCGCGGCATCGCGACAGAGGCACTGAGGCTTGTGCTGCAGTTCGGATTTGAGCGTGCAGGGCTGCACCGGATCGAGGCTTATGTTTCCCCGAGGAACCAGGCATCGGTCAGGGTGCTTGAGAAGGCCGGCATGGAGCGGGAAGGCTTGCTGCGCCAACTGCTTTTCATCAACGGTGTATGGGAGGACCACTACATCTATTCCATCATTGAGGATGGGCATTGAAAGGGTAAGGCCGCTTTGCGGAAACCCATTGCAAAACTGAGGACCCTATTCCGGCCATGAGCCGGAACAGGGTCCTTTTGCTTTGTGTTGTGAACGTAAGAACCCCGGGAAGCAGGGGCTGCATTCCCGGGGGGACTTGTCATGTTCAGTTTGCAATTTTTCGCATCGTTTTGATCGTGCCGAGGGCCTTTCCGGTGCCGAATACCACTGCCTTCATCGGATCAGGGGAGGTATGGACCGGTACGGATATAACCTCTGACAGCCAGTCCTGCATGCCGTTCATGAGGGCGCCGCCTCCGGTGAGGACGATGCCCTGGTCAACGATGTCGCCGGACAGTTCCGCCGGGCATTGCTCGAGTGTCGTGCGGATGGCCTCAAGAATCGTTTCCATTCCCTCTTTAAGACATTGTTGAATATCCCGGGAGTGGAGTGTGATGGTCTTCGGCAGGCCGGTGACGACATCGCGGCCCCGGATATCCATTGTTTTTGCCTCATGGGCGATCGGCGCAAAACCGATCTCTTTCTTGATCGCTTCGGCCGTCTGTTCCCCGATGATGAGGTTATGACGCTTCCGGATGTGATGGATGATTTCCTCATCCATCTTGTCGCCGGCAAATTTCACGCTATTGGAAGAGACGACACCGCCGAACGAGATGATGGCGACTTCAGTCGTGCCGCCGCCGATATCGACGATGACGTTCGCTATCGGTTCGCTCACAGGGAGATCGGCTCCGATGGCTGCCGCTACCGGTTCTTCAATCAGATGAACTTCTTTGGCACCTCCGGATTTTACGGCGTCCACAATTGCGCGCTGTTCGACGGATGTCGCGCCACAAGGAATGGAAACGACCACACGGGGCTTCCGGAGTGTTTGGCCCAGTTTCTTTGATGCCTTGGCCATGGCGGATTTAAGCAGTTCTGCTGTCATGTCATAGTCCGCGATGACTCCATCACGGAGCGGACGGATTGCTGTGATCTGTTCAGGTGTTTTTCCGAGCATCACTTTCGCCTCGTGGCCGATGGCGATCAGCCGTCCAGCAGGGTCGACGGCGACGACAGAGGGTTCATCAAATACGATTTCTTTGGATTTTGTATAGATAAGTAAATTGGCGGTGCCAAGGTCGATGCCGATATCAGTAGAATTCCACATGTAAATTGCCTCCCGGTAACGATACTTTCTGCTGATGATAAGTATAGTAGAAAATATCCTGTCCGCAAATTAGTAGATATTGGAATATGACAAGTGATGGTGATTCTTTAGGACCATATATAACCTTATAATGGAATCCTGCTAAAGCGATTAGGACAGAATGTTACAGAATTCAACACGATTTGAAACCTGATTGTAAGAGAAATTTCATCTGTAATAAAAAAGAACTGCCGGAAATCCGGCAGTTCTTTACGAGTTGAGGTTGTATGTCGTCTCGGGTTTCTCGTCGATGGTCGTCGAGTCTTCCGAGATCATCGCACGTTGCAGGAAGTGGACCATGACCAGCATACCTATAATCAGCAGAACTGTGAAACCGAAAACGGTTGTAAACATCAGCCACATAATCGGAATGCTCCTCTCTATAACTTATCCTCTTTATTTCTATAACTCATTATACAACAAAATATGCCTGTTTTTAATAGGACATTGCTGGAATCCGCCTCAATTGTGACAAATGTGAACCTATCTTCCAAGGCGAATGGCCATGCTGTCCTGATGAAATGGGATCAGAAAGCCCACTCGCCGCCGCGGAGGACGGGCTCTGCCGTACCATCATCAAGAATGCCGTCGATGTCCATTTTGTCCGAGCCGATCATGAAGTCGACGTGAGTGATGCTCTGGTTGAGACCATGCTTTTTCAGCTCATTGCTGTCCATTTCCTTGCCGCCTTCTATGCAGAATGCATATGCGCTGCCAATCGCCAGGTGGTTCGAGGCATTTTCATCGAATAGCGTGTTATAGAAAAGCAGGCCGGAAGTCGAAATCGGGGAGGAGTGCGGAACGAGCGCAACTTCTCCCAGCGATTTCGCGCCCTCATCCGCCTCGATCAGGTGTTTCAGCACATCTTCGCCCTGTTCGGCCTCAACTTCTGTGATCCGCCCGTCTTTGAACGTGATCTTGAAATTGTCGATGATGTTGCCCCCATAGCTGAGCGGCTTCGTGCTTGATACAAAGCCGTCGATCCGGTCTTTGTGGGGGACCGTGAATACTTCCTCGGTCGGCATGTTGGCCATGAAAGAAGCACCTTGGGCGTTGATGCTGCCGGCACCTGCCCAGATATGGCCTTCCGGCAGGCCGATGGTCAGGTCTGTTCCAGGAGCCGTGTAATGGAGTTTTGAGTATTTCTTCTTGTTCAGGTGCTCCGCTTTTTCGTGAAGCGTCTCATCATGCTTTTTCCATGCTTCGACCGGGTCGTCGGCATCGGCACGGACAGCCTTGAAGATGGCATCCCAAAGGGCCGGCACCTGATCCTCTTCAGGCAGGTCGGCAAACACCTTTGCTGCCCATGCCTTCGACGGGGCCGCAATGACCGTCCAGCTCACCTTATCGGATTGTACGGCCTGGCGATAGGACTCCAGGGCCTGGCCGGCAGCCTTCTGGAAGTTGGCGATCCTCGTCGGATCGATTCCTTTCAGAAGATCGGGACTCTGGGACACGATATTCATGAACGCTGCATTCATGCCGACCAGCTCTTCACGCATTTTTGGAATCCAGGCAGGGAAGTCACTGAAAGAATCTTCAGGTGCCATCTCGTACCGGAGACGTGAAATTTCATCATCTTGCCAGTCAACGACGACATGCCTTGCACCGGCTTCGTATGCCTTTTTCGTTACAAGCCGCACGAATTCTGCGGACTCGGTCGACGCACCGATGTAGAGAGGCTGTCCGGGCTGGATATTCACGCCGACTTTTACTGCCAGTTCTGCATACTTGTCGAGATTTTCTTCAAATGTCCCCATTGTCCAAATCCCCTTTCTGTTCTAACCATAGTCTACCAAGAGCCGGGTATGGCCGGCAACGGAAAATCCCCCGTCTGCGGAAGCAGACGGGGGAAGGAAGTGTGCTTATTTACGCAGGCTGCCGAGTTCGGCTGCAATCGCCTGCATCTCGCTTGGGCTGAAGTTGCTGCGTTTCATGACCATGTCATAGATATCGCGCAGATCTTCATAGTCGGATGTATTGAAGTGCTCGGACTTCATCGCATCGACATTGACCATTCGAAGCTTTTCCTTGATGGCGCTGATCATATACTCCACGTTTTCCGCAGTGGGATTCGTAAGGTCCATTTTTGGTGTTCCTGCCTTTCATCGGATTGCCATTATTCTTACACTATTAGAATGCGAAGTCAAACAGCCTCCGGGAACAATGGCATCCCGGAGGCTGTTCAAATATGGCAATCAGTCGTTAGGGTTGACAGCCGGAACAGCTGCCAATTCGGCCTCTTTCTCTTCCTTGATTTTTTTCTGGAAGAGCTTGGTCTCCGCCACGATGACACCGGACAGGCCCAGAAGGCCGATCAGGTTCGGAATGGCCATGAGGCCGTTCATGACATCGGAGAACAGCCAGACGACATCAAGCGTGGCTGTGGCGCCGAAATAAACCACCACTACAAATACCAAACGGTAGAACTTGAGAAGTTTCGGATTCGGGAAAAGATACTGGAAGCACTTTTCTCCGTAATAAGCCCATCCAAAAATAGTGGAGGCGGCGAAGAAGACGATGCCGAGTCCGACAATATACTGTCCTGCATCTCCGAAGAATGTGCCGAACGCCATGGCTGTGAGCGTCCCCGCTTCGGCTCCTTCATCTTGCCACGCTCCCGACATAACGATTGTGATGCCCGTGATCGAGCAGATGATCAGGGTATCGAACAGCACCTGGGTCATGGAGATGAGTGCCTGACGACCAGGCATATCCGTACGGGCTGCTGCAGCTGCAATCGGTGCGGAACCGAGACCGGCCTCGTTCGAGAACAGACCGCGGGCAATCCCGAAGCGGATGGCTGCACCGACTGCTCCGCCCGCGAACGACTCAATGCCGAACGCATAAGAGAAGATCGTAGCGAATGCAGAAGGGACAAGTTCGAAATTCGTGATCATGATAATCGCACCGGCAATAAAGTAGAAGAGTGCCATGATCGGAACAAAGAAGGCGGCGACACGGCCGATCGACTTGATCCCGCCGAGGATGACGGCCGCCGCAACGACCATCAGGACAAGGCCCGTGACCCAGTACGGCGTGTTGAAGTTCATGTTCATGGCGTCTGCTACAGCTTTGGACTGGGTCCCGTTCCCGATGCCGAACGCAGCAAGCGTGCCGAACAGGGCGAAGCTGACTCCAAGCCAGCGGGCCTTCAGGCCATGTTCCAGATAGTACATCGGTCCGCCGGCCATCTGGCCGTTTGCATCCTTTGTGCGGTATTTGACGGCAAGAATCGCTTCACCGTATTTGGTGGCCATCCCGAAGAAGCCGGCAAGCCACATCCAGAAGACCGCACCGGGTCCCCCGAGGACAACAGCGGTTGCCACACCGACGATGTTGCCGACCCCGACGGTCGCCGCCATGGCGGTCATCAGTGCCTGGAACTGCGAAATGTCGCCTTCCGCTTTTTTATCATGCTTGCGGGAAAATACCTGTTTAAGAGAATAAGGCAGTAACCGTACCTGAATGAATGCGAGCCTGAAGGTAAGGAATATCCCGGTACCTACAAGCAGGACGAGCAGCCACGGTCCCCAAACGAGGCCGCTCAGTGTTCCCAAGAAGTTCTCAAAAGCTTCCATTTTTTGTTCCCCCTTTTTATTTAGTGAACGTTCCCCCGAAAATCATTGCTGTCTGTGCAATTCTGCTCCATATCACCTACTGTTCTATATCACCTTAGAACTAATATTCCGAAAGTTCCGCTCTCCCGTCAAGACCCAATTTTAAAAATGGGCTTCCTGACTCCTTGTTTGTGCCCGGAATAGTGAGGGTATAATGGAGTATGCAAAGCGTCTAAACCATAGTGATGGAGGGATTCTTAATGGCAGGAAGCAAGTTTGGGAAATTGGTGCTGGTCGGTGCGCTTACAGGAGCGGTCATCAGCATGTTCGACAAGACGACGAGGTCAGAAATGTCACGCAGAGCCAAGGGACTAAGCGAGGATGCAAAGTATTACATGAAAAACCCGGATGTGCTCCGGTGGAAGATCCAGGACAAATCCGACAAGCTGAAGGCACTCTATGAGCAGTTTGACTCGGATAAGCAGTATATCCAATCAAAGGCGTCAGAACTGAAGCAATTGACGCCTACCGTCAAGACGCTGGTGGAAGATACGAAAACGGCTTTCGTCGACTCGAAGGATGCGGTCATGGAAGCCAAAGACGACTACAAGCAGATGGCGACCGAAGCGTTCAAAGGCAACCACCCGGGCACCGACGAAACATTCGTGCCGGAAGAGGCTTACAGTGAAGGCCAGGTTGACGGCGGCGCAACCGGGAAAAGCTCATCAGGCGGAAACGCTTCTAAAGGCACGTTTGTACCGGAAGAGGCTTACCGGGAGGGCCAAGTGGCCGGAGAAGCCCGGGACACTATGAAAAACTGATGCACGGGGAAGGGGGCGGATGACAGATGGCGGATGATAAGAGGCTGGAAACGGGTGCGGATAATCCGGACAACCGGGACGATAGCCTGAAAGAGAAAGTGATGGGATTTGTCGGGGACGTGAAGGAGGGTGATCTGGATCGCTTCGACGTAACGACGGGCCAGGGCTTCTTCAAAGAACTCATAACCCGCGTCAAGCTGGTGGATGTCGTCGGGCTGGGCTCCCAGCTTGCCTATTTCTTTCTCCTATCCCTGTTTCCGCTCCTTATCTTCATGCTTACGCTTTTGCCGTATCTGAACATCGACCATTCGGCACTTTTTGACTTCATTAAGGAATATGCACCGACAAACGTGTATAACATCATCGAGAATACATTAGGCGAAGTGCTGGAAAATCGAAGCGGCGGCCTGCTGTCGATCGGTATCATTGGTACCATCTGGTCCGCGTCAAATGGCATGAATGCATTGACCCGGGCACTCAACCAATCGTATTTTTCACACGTTAAGCGGTCATTCATCAAGAAGCGGGTGCTTTCGATCGTGTTCACCCTCATGCTGATTGCAGTGGTCGCGGTGGCGCTTGTACTTCCGGTATTCGGCGAGCAGATCGGCAAAACCATTTTCTCCTATATGGGACTGGATGAGGAATTCCTGACAGTGTGGAACAGCATCCGGTGGACGATTCCGCCGCTTCTGATTTTCGTGGTATTCACGCTGGTCTACTGGCTGGTGCCTGCAGCGAAAGTCAGGATCATAGATGCGATTCCCGGTGCCGTTTTTGCGACAGTCGGCTGGATTCTTTCCTCCCTGGCATTCTCGTTCTATGTAGGTAACTTCGCAAATTACTCCAATATGTACGGCAGTATCGGTGGCATCATCGTGCTGATGATATGGATGTATCTCTCATCCATCATCCTGATACTTGGCGGGCAGGTAAATGCCGTCATGCAGGAAAGACGGGAAGAAAATAAAGCGAAAGCCAAAAGCGGCGCTGTCGGGGCATGACCCCGGCAACGCCGCTTTTCGTATGTTCAGTCGCCGCTTTTCAGCAACCGGAGGCCATTCAGGATGACCAGGATGGTACTGCCTTCGTGACCCAGGACACCCAGCGGAAGATCGATGACTTGCAGGAAATTGGACAGCACGAGCAGGAGGATCACGGAAATGGAGAAAATGATGTTCTGCTTCACAATCCGGTTCATCCGGCCGGACAGCCTGCTGGCGTAAGGAAGGCGTCTCAAGTCGTTTTTCATGAGGACCACGTCCGCCGTCTCAAGCGCCACGCCCGTTCCGTCGCCCATCGCGATTCCGATCGATGCAGTGGCAAGGGCCGGAGCGTCGTTGATTCCATCTCCGATCATCGCGACCGTGCCGTAATCCTTCTCGAGCTCTTTTAGTCTGGCGACCTTTGTCTCCGGCAGGCATTCTGCCGTATATTCGTCGATTCCCGCTTCTTCGGCAATCGCCCGTGCTGTCTGTTCATTGTCACCCGTCAGCATCACCGTACGGATGCCTATTGCACGGAGGGCGCCCAGGGCTTCCACGGCTTCCGGGCGCAGCGTGTCTTTAAGTGCTGCCAGCGCCAGGATCCCGGTATCGTCACGAAGGAAAACCACTGTCTTTCCTTCGTTCCCGAGCCGTTCCAGCGCACCATCCGCAAACACGGTTGCTTCCTCCTTGCCTACGAATCCGGGTTTTCCGACTCGATAGGTTCTCCGTTCCCAGTCGGCTTCAAGGCCCGATCCTGGTATGTCGCGGATTTCAACACCCTGCAGCAGCCCGGCCCCTTCCCGTTCCGCAAAAGCCTGGATCGCCACGGCTAGAGGGTGGGAGGACAGCGATTCAATCGTACCGAGAAGAGAAAGGGTCTCCGAGCGGTCCAGGCCGTCCCTGATGATCAGGTCGGTCACTGCCGGACGCCCTTCCGTCAGGGTGCCGGTCTTATCGAATGCGATTGCTTTGACAGAAGACAAACTTTCCAGATGACTTCCGCCCTTGAACAAAACCCCATGTCGCGCGCCGTTTGAGATGGCGGATAAGGTGGCGGGCATGATCGAAGCGACCAGTGCACACGGGGAGGCGACCACCAATAGCACCATCGCCCTGTAGATCGTTGTCGTCCAGTCCCAGCCGAACAGGTAATGGGGCAGGAACATCATCAGGACTACCACGCCAAGAACCACATACACATAAGTGCTTTCGAACCGTTCGATAAACTGTTGGGAAGGAGGCTTTTCACTTTGTGCTTCTTCCACAAGGTCGATGATTTTTTGGAAAAGGGTATCCGAACTGAGCTTATTGACCTCCACGGTCAGTGCGCCGCTCAGGTTGACGGTGCCGGCAAACACTTCATGGTCTGTGCCTTTTTCCAGAGGCAGTGACTCGCCGCTTATTGCGGATTCGTCGATTGAACTCATTCCGCTCACGATCGTGCCATCGACCGGTATCCGTTCTCCTGGCCTGACAAGAACTGAATCACCGACCCTGATGTCCGACACTCCGACCCGTTCGGTCGAACCGTCTTCCTTCAGGCGCAATGCTTCCTCGGGTTTGAGGTTGAGCAGTGCAGAAATTTCTTTCCGGCTTTTTTCCATCGAGTACGTTTCGAGCGCGCCGCTGACCGCAAATATAAAGATCAGGATTGCGCCTTCCGTCCAATAGCCGATGGCAGCGGAACCGATTGCGGCGAGGATCATCAGAATCTCCACATTCAGTGTTCTGTTCCGGATTGTTTCGGTGACGCCCTCTTTAGCCTTGGCGTAGCCCCCGATGACAAAAGCGAGAAGATAGATCATGGCTGATGCCGTGCCAAATCCCGCTTCGCCGACAAAATAGGCCGTGACAATCAGGACACCTGCACCCAAGGCGGCAATCATTTCTCCGTTAAGCCACGCGAACCGTTCCATCTGCCCGCGAGCTGCAACCTGTCCGGCAGTGGTCATATGAATCCCCCTATCATTGAGAATGAGACTGGTTATCAAAGTTCCCCTTATAGCACAAAAGCCGGTTCCCCGTGACGGGAAACCAGCTTTCGTACTATTTTGGTGCCAGTGCTTCTATTGATGACTATATTTTACCATCAGTTTATGAAACTGGCACGATATTTGCCCGGTTCAATTTTCGCTGTTCCTGAGCTGTGCGACCTTGGCATCGATTTCATCGATCATGGAGATCAGCCGGTCGATCTCCTCGAGATCGGCAGTTTCCGGCTCCAGATGATCAAGCGTCTCGAGGAAATCGTTGAGCCGTTCTTTCAGCAGGTCCACCTGCTGCTTGTGTTCAGTCGGTTCCATCAGTACACCTCAATTCCTATGGTTGATTTTAAAGGGAAACCGTCCGGGAATCAACGCCCGGCAGAAAAGGGCATTTACTCTGCTTTACCCGGCTGGCCCTGCAAGGATGCCACAAAAAAAAATCAGAAAAAATGATAATTGAATATTTACAAAAGTTTAATAACGTGTTAACATGAACTTAACTTCAACACAGAGGGGAGGCCAAGGTGAAAAAGTCAGAATTGAAATCCTGAACGAAAGCGAAGGAGGGGATTCGGACATTTCACGGGCGAATGCGCCCCTTGAATACGATAAAAATGGACAATTTAAAAAGGTGCAATAGAAGCTGAAGCCCAGCCGTCCGGAACGCCGGAGGGACTGGGCTTTTTAATGCGCTTATTGTATAAGTCAGCGGACGACTTCATAGGTTTCCCGGATGTCGATGGCGTCTTTGACGGACTGGACCATCGAGCAGTTTTTCGATGTGAGTTCCATGATGCGGGGCATCTTGGATTCGTCGATTTCGGTTCCCATGACCGTGAAGTGAAGATGGATGCGTTCGACGCGGTCAGCGACATCTGGATTCCTGTGGACTTCCTTCACTTCAATCTGGATGTCATCCGCCGGCATGCGCATTTTTTGGAGCACTTTCCTCATCACGCCACCGCTGCAGACAGCTACTGATGAGACGAGGAGCTGGTAGGGGCGGAAGCCGTGTTCATCCTTGGGAGAAATATGGAGTGTGCCGTATTGAGTAGTGGTTTCAAAGCCGTGTTCAGTCATGGAAAACTTCATCTGAATCCCTCCTTGGTATGATAGAATTGTACAGGATTTGACTGCCGGATTCGAATGGAATGCCGGCGCGGGAGGCTTCAACATTTGGCTGCACGGCTTTCGGAAAGGACGAGATTCTGGATTCTCGTCATCATCGTATCCATATCAGGATTCTCTCAAGGCATGCTCCTGCCTCTGATTTCGGTCATTTTTGAACAGGACGGGGTTTCATCCACGCTGAACGGGCTGAATGCGACAGGTCTTTATATCGGGACATTGCTGATCTCCCCGTTCATGGAGGCGCCGCTCAGGCGGTTCGGCTACAAGCCGGTCATTGTAGTGGGCGGCCTGACCGTGTTCCTGGCACTTTTCCTGTTTCCCCTCTATAAGAGTGTGACCTTCTGGTTCATCCTCCGTCTGCTGATCGGAATGGGGGACAATGCGCTTCATTTCGCCACCCAGACGTGGATTACGAGCACTTCTCCTCAGGCGAGGCTCGGTCGCAACATCGCCGTCTACGGTCTCATGTTCAGTGCCGGTTTCGCCGTCGGCCCGCTTTTCGTCCCGCTGATCGGTATTTTTGAAGGGCTGCCGTTCATCGTGTCGGGAGTGCTTTGCATGACTGCCTGGTCGCTCGTCTTTTTCCTGGACAACGGCCGGCCGGAAGCCGTTCAGGAAAAGGAAGCGGCAATGAAGTTTCACACAAGGGTGCTTACGACGATGAAATATGCGTGGGTCGCGTTTATTCCGCCATTCGGATACGGGTTTCTGGAGTCTTCGCTGAATGCCATCTACCCGGTGTATGCCCTAAGGACGGGAATCGATGTCGGAATGGTTTCGGTGATCCTTGCATCCTTCTCGGTCGGGGCAATCCTGTCCCAGATACCGCTAGGCATGCTGAGTGACCGGATCGGCCGGCGCAATGTGTTGCTGCTTGCGCTGATCGGCGGGATTTTCTCCTTCTTTGCCGGCGGCCTTGCCGGAAGCAGCGAATGGGGCGTGCTGGCTGCAGTCATGATAGCGGGAATGCTGGTCGGTTCCACGTTCACGCTCGGCATCGCATATATGACTGACCTGACCCCCAAACCGTTTTTGCCGATGGGCAATCTCCTGTGCGGAATTTTCTTTAGTATCGGGAGCCTTTCAGGACCGATTCTGGGCGGTGTCATCGTCGAATCGGGAACAAGTTATCTGACCTTCATCTCCCTTTTTGTCGCTGCGCTTTTCGCCGTCTTTCTGTTCGGGAAGACGAAGCCGAAGGAAGTGTGAAGAGGGGCCAGCCGAAATACATATATGGGAAACGGCAAGGACGAGTGGGTCCTTGCCGTTTGTTCGTTATATTACATATCCGGCATGAATGCCTCTTCTACCAGCTCATCCAGCGTCCCGAATGTGTAGCCCTGTTTTTTGGCATCCCGGATAAAGTCAGGCAGTCCGTCGGAGTTGTCCGGGGAGACGGTATGCATGAGGATGACCGCGCCCGGATGAAGCTGCTTCATCAGTTCATTATAAGCATACTGGCCGCCCTGTTTCCTGTCCCGGTGCCAGTCGATGTACGCCACCGACCAGAAGATATGGCGATAGCCGAGCTTGTTGCCGGTCTTGAGCACCTGCTCGTTGAAGATCCCTTCCGGCGGCCGGGCGTAATGCGTCCGCTCGACGCCGGCGACTTCGCGGAGGCGGTCATCGAACTTTTTCCATTCGGCCTCCATTTCCGCAGGAGACATTTTTGCCATATTCGGATGCCCGTACGAGTGGTTGCCGATCGTGTGTCCGTCCTTGACCATTCGTTTGACGAGGCCATCCGCGCTGTTCAGGTAATGTCCCGTCAGGAAGAAGGTCGCGGATATGTCTTCTTTTTTAAGCGTATCCAGGATCGATTCGGTATACCCGGCCTCGTAGCCGTTGTCGAACGTAAGGTAGACGATTTTCTTGTCCGGCGAGCCTTTGTAGAGCGCGCCGTTATTCTCAAGGAGGGTGTTCATCTCCGCGCCTGCATCCGGCGGGATTCCGTCAGTAGCCTTTTTGAAGCCCCAGTGGAATTCGCCCGCCTCCGCAGTGAACGGGCTCATCACCAGCCCCGCGGCAATCAGGACCGAAGCCAGCATAAAACCGGCGATATGGTTTCTGAGCATAATAAAACGCAACCTTTCGTTTTTCGTTAGGTTGCGCAAGAGGCTTGGGATTATTCGTTTTTTAAAATTTCGCGGAGCGCCTCTTCTGCATCGGGATACAGAAAGCGGAAACCAAGGCTGCCGAGCTTTGACGGTGCAACGCGCTGGCCCTCCAGGACAAGCTTGCTTTTTTCCCCGAGTGCCACTTTCAGTGCGAAGGAGGGAACCGGCAGGAAGTGCGGCCTGCCGAGTACACGGCCGACCGTCCGGCCAAACTCTTTCATGCGGAGCGGGTTCGGTGCCACAGTGTTGACAGGCCCTCTGACCGAGTCGTTTTCTAATGCGAACAGGATGGCTCGCGCCGCATCCAGCACATGTATCCAGCTGACCCACTGCCGGCCGGTGCCGACCGTTCCGCCGGCGTAAAGGCGGTAAGGCAGCGTGATCAGCGGCAGGGCTCCGTCGTTTTTGCCCAGGATCACGCCGAACCGCATAAACACGGTCCGGACACCTTCTTTGCCGGCTTCCGCGGCCCGGTGCTCCCAAGTTTTCACGACATCTGCAAGAAAATCGTTGCCTGAGTCGCCTTCTTCATTGTAGATGGCGGTTTCTGACGTCGGATAAAGACCGATGGCACTTGCATTTACGAGCACATCCGGCTTCTTTTTCATGGACCGGATGATCCTGACAATCTCATCTGTCGCCGTAATCCGGCTTGTAAGGATGTCCTGCTTCCTTTGTTCCGTCCATCTTCCGGCATTGATCGAGGTGCCGGCCAGGTTGACAAATGCATCGATATCTTTGAGTTCCCGCTCGGGCCTGGCACCTTCAGAAAGGTACCCGACCATCCGGGGATTATCTGAGGCTTCCGACCTTCTCGTCAGGATGATGGCCTCATGTCCGTTTTCTTTCAGCAGTCTCACCAGGACGGAACCGAGGAATCCGGTCCCTCCCGCTATGGCCACTCTCATGTCGGCATCCCTCCATTTTCAACCAGTATACCCGTTTTACCATCCATGCCGCATGGATGAAGGAATCTCCCCGAACAGGTATAATGGAAAGGAAGATTGGGGGTACGGATAATGCCCGAAATCACCAAGATTTCAACGCAGAAAAACAATGCGGAACGATATAATATTTTCCTGGACGGAAAGTATTCATTCAGCGCCGATGAGCAGGTGCTGATCCAGTTCGGCCTGACCAAGGGCAAAGTGCTCGACGATTGGGAGATCGATGAGATCATCTTTGGCGACGAGATCCGCAAAGCTTACAATAAGGCGCTTCATTTTCTCGGATTCCGGATGCGCAGCGAGCATGAAGTGAAGGAGAAACTGATGGCATCGGGATTCGGCGAGGCGGTGGCGCTGGAGGCCATCAATAAGCTGAAGGAGCAGAAGTTCCTCGACGACGACTCGTTTTCAAAGGCGCTTCTCGAGACACGCAAGCGGACCGCCAAAAAAGGCCCTGGAGCAATCAGGCAGGAACTGGTCCGGAAGGGAATCAGCAAGGAGCTCCAGGAAGAAGCCCTTGACGCGTTTCCCGAGGAGGAGCAGCTGAAGCTGGCGGAAGAACTGGCGGGGAAGATCGCCGCACGCTCTTCAGGAAAGACGCCACAGCAGATCCGTCAGAAAATCCAGGACTCACTCATGCGAAAAGGTTATTCCTATGACATCATCAGCACGGCCATCGAGAGGATTGAAACCGATCTCGAGCCTGAAGAAGACGAATGGGACGAGCTCACGGAAAAAACAGGCGAAAAAGCCTGGCGCACCTACAGCAGAAAGCACAGCGGCAAAGAACTCCGGCGCCGTGTGCAGCAGGCGATGTACCAGAAGGGCATCCCGCCGGATCGGATCAGCCGGTTCATCGAGGCGAAGGAGGAAGAATTGGAAAATGAGTGAGAAAAATTACAGCGAAATGACCGAGCACGAACTCAGGCAGGAAATCGCGCGCCTGAAGGAAAAGGCCCGCAAGGCCGAGCAGCTCGGCATCATCAATGAATTTGCGGTATACGAACGGAAGGCGCTGATGGCGCAGGCTTATATGATGGACCCGAAAGAGATCATTCCGGGGGAAGTGTACCGGATCCTCGGTGATGAAGGAAACTTCTTCCAAGTGGACTATCTGAAGGGACGGTTTGCCTGGGGTCACCGGCTCGGCGGCGAACTGCATACGGAAGCTTTGCCGATCTCGATGCTCCAGAATCTCAAGAAGGGGAAGTGAACCGGATGTCACCGGATCTGATCGAACGTCTGGCAGTCCGCCTGATGGATGGCAACGCTCAGCTGTCCGCCCACAAGGCGAGAACCTGGATCGAACTCATGGCGTCTGACATTGAATCCTCCTATGCCAAAGCCGGGTACGGGATGATGGACGAAGAACAAGTTTCCCAGATGATTATGCGCTGGATTGACGCCTATGGGAACCGGCTTGATGAGTTTGTCGCTTCGAACCCGAGGATCAGGGAACTGCTCGGGAAAGATGGGATGCTTCACTGAATCCGCACACGAAAAAACCGCCAGGCCAACCCGGTCCGGCGGTTTCCCTTGTAGCATAGGGAATTCTAAAACTTTACTCTGTGGATCATATTATTCACGTGTTGGCCACTTCCAGACTGCGATAAGTCAACATCGGCTCGTTCCTCGCCGTGTTTCCTTTATCTCATTGCGAAGGGCTCCAGTTTGTACGTTGCTGAACGGGCGCTTGCGCTTTTGTTTTCAGCCCTCTTCGTGTGCGAAGCTCAGCTTTTTCCTTAATTTATCCTCGCTGAAGATCCAGCCGGTGAATGAATTCCGGATCTCCATCTCCTCATCGATATGAGCGACGGCGACAAACGGATAATATTCCTTGCTGCGGTAGCGAAGGTCGATCAGCCGCACTTCGCAGACCGTTCCAAGGTCGGTGATCTCCCAGCGGTAGATTGGGGAGAATGCGATGAATGCCCGGAAATTCGGGTCTGTGAAAGCGGTCCGGACAAGTTCGTTGTCCGGAATCGGCCGACGCGGAAACTTGTCGAGAATGGTGATGGAGCGGCCGTATGCCCGGCCCACATAATGGTGGGTATCGGAGCATGCCGCTATGCGCCACTGGTAAAACCGCATCGTCGGAGCAATGATGATATCGCCCGCATCCGGAATCGTCTTCCGGACGGCGTGGCGGACGGCCGCCTGTACGGAAAACCTGACAAAATAATAAAGCGCCAGCAATGCGTACAGGATCAGCATCGTCAGAACCGGTTCGGCACCGAAAAACCAGGCGGCGAGCGCCACCAGATGTGCAAAAAAGATGATCGGGTCGAAGGTGTTGATGACACCGAGTGCCACCCACTGTTCTGAAAACGGCCGGAGCGCCTGCGTGCCGTATGAATTGAATATATCCACAAACACATGGAGAAAGACAGCAAGCTGTGTCCAGAGCCAAAGATGGAGAAGATCCGCTTCAGGCAGGATCAGCGCGAGGGGGAGCGAGATGATGAGCGGCCAGGCGAGCACCATCGGGATCGAATGGGTGAATCCCCTGTGGTTGCGGATATAGACAGCGTTGTTCCTGAGCTTCAGGACGGTGTCCACATCCGGTGCCTGGGAGCCGAGCATGAGGCCGGCATAGACAGCGGTCGCCGTCGGCACATGCTCTGCCACAAGAGGGTCGGCCTGTGCGAGTCCGCACAGCGCAAGCCCCATCACTATATGGGTTCCCGTATCCATCTGCGCCATCCCCCTTTCTTGCCGGGCGCTTTGTGCGTCCGGAATCTACACAATAATATACCCTTGAATGTTTTGGAGTAATCGTAGCATAACACGAACAGGAGGCAAGACGTGAAGCCGCTGAATTGGAAACAAGAATTCCGGGAAGCGCTGACCGGCTGGTACCGTGAAGAAAAGCGGGACCTGCCGTGGCGGCACACCAGTAACCCGTATTTTATCTGGATTTCGGAAGTGATGCTGCAGCAGACCCGGGTTGATACGGTCATCCCTTATTATGCCCGGTTTACAGAGCGATTTTCCGATATGAAGGAACTTGCTTATGCTCCTGAAGAGGAACTGATGAAAATGTGGGAAGGGCTCGGCTATTATTCGCGGGCTAGAAATCTGCAATCGGCCGTCCGGGAGGCCTACGAAACCTACGGAGAGGTGCCGGCTGACCCGGAACGGTTCGGCAAGCTGAAAGGTGTCGGACCCTACACGGAAGGCGCGGTCATGAGCATCGCCTACGGCATCCCGGCACCGGCAGTTGACGGGAACGTCATGCGGGTCCTCTCGCGTATCTTGCTGATCGATGAAGATATCGCCAAGCCGAAGACCCGCCGCCTGTTTGAAGAGGCGGTCATGGATCTGATCGACACGGAAGATCCCTCCTCGTTTAACCAGGGACTGATGGAACTGGGGGCCGTCGTCTGCACACCGAGGCGGCCCAAGTGCCTGCTGTGCCCCGTGAGGGATTTTTGCGGAGCTTACCATGAAGGCAGGGAAGAAGAGCTTCCGGTCAAATCGAAAAAGAAAAAACAGCAGTCTTACCCCTATATAGTCATCGCCGTACAGGACCGGGAAGGTCGCTTGCTCATGGAGCAGCGGCCGGAAGAAGGGCTGCTCGCAGGCATGTGGCAGTTTCCCACTGCGGAAACCGCGGATCCGGCAGAGGCTGTCCGAATGATCTCGGAACGCCACGGCCTGTCTGTCGGCCCGATTGAAGAAGCGGTCCGTTTCCGGCATGTGTTCACCCACCGGATTTGGGAAGTCACTGCATACACTGCATCCGTTCCGGATGGTGGCACACCCGCGGACCGGAGCGGCTGGTTCCTGCCCGAGGAGCTTGATGCCCTTACTTTGCCCAATCCCACGAAAAAGGTGCGGGCAGCGCTCTGAATATGAGCATATGCAGGGCGAGAGGTGTACCGCACCGGGAGCAGTTGCTCTGCAGCCGATTTCCACCCTTGAAAAATAAAAAAAAATCCAGTTGAATATTCCACCCGCCTGCGAGCCATCTTAATGAGCACGGAGGTGAGAAATCCATGACGAAGAACAACGACAGGCAGCGTAACCAGCAGGATGAGCGCAACCAACGCAACAACCAGCGCAACAACCAGCAGCAGCCTCAGCGTGAAGAATTTGGCACTGAGACGGACATTCAGCAAGTTCGCAAACAGATCCGCAACGAAGAGTTCGGTTCTGAAACGGACGTGCAGCAGGTTCGTCGCCAAAACCAGCAGTCTGAAGCTAAAAAGCAGCAGAACTCTGGTCGCGCGAACAATCGCTTCAACAAATAACGGAATGGATGGAAACCACCGGCCGGCGGGGCAATTTGCCCTGCCGGCTCTTTTTGATTTCGCTTTCAGGGGTTCATTGATATAATAGAACGATACAAAAACATTCCGAACAGCCGTCAGACAAAGGTGGGTTGATTATGGCAAACCCGAAAGAAGGGGAAACGATCCAGATTCACAGCTACAAGCATGATGGAAAAATCCATCGGGTCTGGCAGGAAACGACGGTGCTGAAAGGAACGCGCAATGTAGTGATCGGAGCAAACGAGCGCACGCTGGTCATCGAATCCGACGGCCGCACTTGGCTGACAAGAGAACCGTCGATTGTCTATTTCCATGCGCAGCATTGGTTCAATATCATCTGCATGCTGAGGGATGACGGCGTCTATTACTACTGCAACATGAGCTCTCCCTTCGTCTTTGATAACAATACGGTCAAGTACATCGACTATGACCTGGATGTGAAGGTATTTCCGGACATGTCATACAACATCCTGGATGAGGATGAGTATGAAGACCATAAGGCGAAAATGAAGTATCCTGACGTCATCGACAAAATCCTGAAGCGCAACGTCGATAAACTGATCGGATGGATCAAACAGCGGCGCGGACCGTTCGCACCGGACTTTATCGACGTCTGGACGTCCCGTTATGAATTCCAGAAACAGTTCCAGACGCGGAAATGACAGCCTGCCCACATCCGGGCGGGCTGTTCCGTTGTCTTTATTGAAAGGATGATGCAGCATCGGCAGCATGAAACGGTACATGGCGTTCGTCAAACCGTACACTTGGATGATTATCCTCACGCTACTCATCGGGATTTTAAAGTTTGCAATCCCTCTTTTTATTCCTTATCTCATCAAGATCGTAATTGACAATATCATCACGGTGGAAACAATGAGCGCGGCAGATAAGAAAGAACAGCTTCTCTGGTGGCTCGGCGGCACGATGCTGGTGTTTTTCCTCGTCCGTCCGCCGGTCGAGTATTTCCGGCAGTATTACGCCCAGTACACATCGAATAAGATTCTCTTCGATATCCGGAGCCAGATTTACGAACATCTTCAAAAGCTGAGCCTCAAGTATTATTCCAATACACGCGCGGGGGAGGTCATCTCCAGGGTCATCAATGATGTCGAGCAGACAAAGAACTTTGTCATGATCGGCCTCATGAACGTCTGGCTTGACCTTGCCACAATCCTGATTGCGGTCGGCATCATGCTGACGATGGACGTGAAGCTGACCCTCGTGACGCTTCTCGCTTTCCCTTTCTACGCATGGAGCGTCAAGCACTTCTTCGGCAGGCTGCGTGAACTCACCCGTGCACGTTCACAGAAGCTCGCAAACGTCCAGAGCTATCTGCATGAGCGGGTATCGGGCATGAGCGTCATCAAAAGTTTTTCGCTCGAAAAACGGGAAAAGGGGCTATTCGACGAAACGAACGGCGAATTCCTCGACGCCGCGATCGACCATACGAAGTGGAACGCCAAAGCGTTCGCTGTCGTCAATACGATCACTGATGTCGCGCCGCTTCTCGTCATTGCCTATGCGGGCTGGCATGTGATCGGCGGTGACCTGTCGATCGGGACGATGGTTGCGTTCATCGCCTATATCGACCGTTTGTATAACCCGCTCCGCCGGCTTGTCAACTCGTCCACGACACTCACCCAGTCGATTGCGTCGATGGACCGGGTATTCGAACTGATGGATGAGGAATACGACATCACGGATAAGCCGGGTGCGTCCGCCATGCCGGAAGCCAAGGGCAAAGTGGAGTTCGACCATGTCCGTTTCCGATACGAGGAAGAAGCAGGGGATGTGCTGAAGGGTATCAACCTTACTGTCAGCCCGGGCGAAACGGTCGCATTTGTCGGAATGAGCGGCGGCGGGAAGTCGACAATCATCAGCCTGATCCCCCGGTTCTATGATGTGACCGGAGGGGCTGTCCGGATCGACGGCCATGACATCCGCGATGTGACAGTCCGGTCACTGCGGAAGAATATCGGAATCGTCCTGCAGGATAATCTGCTGTTCAGCGCATCGGTCAAATCCAATATCCTGATGGGCAAGCCTGAGGCCACGGATGAAGAAGTGATTTCGGCCGCAAAAGCCGCGAACGCGCATGACTTCATCATGGGTCTCCCTGAAGGGTATGACACGGAAGTCGGGGAACGCGGCGTCAAGCTTTCCGGCGGACAAAAGCAGCGGATCGCGATCGCCCGGGTGTTCCTGAAAAACCCGCCGATCCTGATTCTCGATGAAGCGACTTCCGCTCTTGATCTGGAAAGCGAAGCCCTCATCCAGGACTCGCTGGAACGGCTCGCGCATGACCGGACCACCATCATCGTGGCCCACCGCCTTTCCACGATCACCCATGCCGACAACATCTTCGTCATCGACCACGGTGAACTCAAGGAAAGCGGCACCCATTCCGAACTAATCGAACAAGGCGGAATCTATCATGACTTGTTCCAGGTCCAGGAACTGGATGTAACGGATAAATGACGATAAAACCCTGCTCCTCCTGCGAGGAGCAGGGTTTTTATGGTTGCGGCACATCCACTGTTCCTTTTGCTGTGGCAGTCAAATTCAATTCAGCAAAGAATATACAAGGGGCTATTGGATTAATATAGTTCTTTAGTTATTTGGAGGTTCATAAGGCCTATTCCCAAACGGATTTTTGAGAATTATACTACTTTAGAAAATTTAAAAGGATATGGGGGGCAAGTGATGAAACGTTTACTTTCGGTACTGTTGGCTTTTGTAATTGGAATTGGAGCTTTACCTGCGATGACCTATGCGATTGAGTCCAATGAACCAGGTTTCGAAGAGTTTTTAAGAAGCATCGGTTGGGATAAGCAAGATTATATTGATTATCTTGAAAAGAAAGGATGGTATTTAGAGGATTTCGAGTCCGTCGATGAATTGGGTACACCAATTACCGAAGAAACTGTCCAAACTGTACTTGCTGAATTCGGTTTGAATCGTGAAGAGCTAAATGATCTGCTCGTTGAATTTGGGGAGCTGGAAGAAGGACAAGACGTATTAGAAGGTACGTATATTATTTTTTCTGAAGAACTTCATGAAAGTGTCGACTTTTATTTGAATGATTGGGAAGAAACGCCGGTTGACGAATATCTGGACGAAGAGATATATGGGCTTTTCACAGAAATCGGCCTAACTAATGAAGAGCTCGATAAACTGTTTGCTCATCTGGAGACACTTGATTTTGAAGACCCTGCTTTTTTGAATCAACTCATTGAACTCAGCGACAGAATGATGGCGTTTGAGGAATTTGATACTGCAGACGAACTTTCTGCTGAACAAATCGCGGAACTCATTGATATTTTCTCTGACATGCTAAATCTTTTCCAAGTGGATGCCAAATACTATCTTGTAAAAGATGGAGAAAAACAGACCGTTTCATTTGAAACATTGATGAACATGGACACAACAGACAGTTATGACCTGTTAATCGAGATCTACAACAAGCAAGGGGTATTTCTTGCTGACGTATTGCTGACAGCAGACATGTTTGGCTCTCAGCTCATTAAAGAAACCGGAAATGACATTAAACAGGCAGAGGGAATTGTTTCCGGCGTCACCAAGTCCGTTCAGCCGAAACAATCCGTCAAGACAATCAAAGGAGGAAAGCTGCCAAAAACGGCTTCCAACTACGCTGGTAACGCTATTGCCGGCCTGGCAATTGTTCTGGTTGGCGTCTTCCTGCTTCGACGCTTTAAAGTCAAAGGGATCTGATTGATGAAAAGGTCAAACAAAAGAAGAAGCAGGCGCATCAGGCGTTTGGTTCTTCTTTCCTTATCAGTTGTGCTGATTGGTTTTGGGCTGTGGTTCGGCAGTTCAAATGCCTATACGTTTTTAAAAGGCTATCTGCTTTTTAAGACTGGCGAAGTAGCAGCTGAAGACTACAAGATACAAGACTTCGAAGAGATCCATACAGGGGATCAAACAATAGAACAGGAACCGGCAACCCTATATCCTGAACGTCCAAATCAAGGGGAGAATATAGGGGATCTGATTATCCCGAAATTAGAGGCAAAGCTTCCGATCTACCATGGTACTGCGGAAGAAGAACTGGAAAAGGGAGTCGGACATTTCGCAGGCAGCGTTTTGCCTGGTGAAAATGATAACTCAGTTTTGTCCGGGCATCGTGATACAGTATTTCGCAAGCTGGGCGAGGTAGGAATAGGGGATTTGCTTGTCGTTCAAACATCTGCAGGGGAATTTACTTATAAAGTAAAAAATGTCCGTATTGTTGACAAGGATGACCGGACAGTGATTGTCCCAAAACCCAAGGCTGTATTAACTGTTACCACATGTTATCCATTTGATTTTATCGGAGCATCTCCGGAACGCTATGTTCTAGTAGCAGATTTAATTTCATCAAAGCAATGATTCTATATCCCGATTCTCCTAGGAGAATCGGGATTTTTGTCATTTCGGGACTATTTCACCATGTAAGAGGTATGACTTCCAAAGAAAGCCTTGAATCTCTGGTAAGGATTTGTATAATAAGATAACGCAGAATCATCGGAAAAATGGAAGCGCATGCAAATCTGGTAATGCAAAAACCTGCAGAGAGACAAAGGGGGAGACGGCATGGACAGCCGACAGAAAGTGCTCGAGGTGAGCGGGCTGCGTACGTCATTCTTTACCGACGGGGGCGTCGTGCCGGCAGTAGATGGAGTGGATTTTGACCTTTACCGGGGCGAGGTGCTGGGGATTGTCGGGGAATCCGGTTGCGGCAAGAGTGTCACATCGCTCTCTGTCATGGGGCTTGTCCCCAATCCGCCGGGCAAAGTGACCGGCGGGGAGATCGTATATGGGGGTACGGATCTTCTGAAACTCAATGAGCGTAAAATGCGCAAAGTCCGGGGAAATGAGATTGCGATGATTTTCCAGGAGCCGATGACTTCACTGAACCCGCTGTTCACAATCGGTGATCAGATGATCGAACCGCTCCGCATCCACCGGAAAATCAGCAAGAAGGCAGCCCGCGGCAAGGCGGTCGACATGCTCCGGCTCGTCGGCCTACCGCGTGCCGAGGAAATCATGGACGAATACCCGCACCAGCTTTCGGGAGGAATGCGCCAGCGTGTCATGATCGCGATGGCGCTCATCTGCGAGCCGAAAGTGCTGATTGCCGATGAGCCGACCACTGCTCTGGATGTGACGATCCAGGCGCAGATTCTCAAGCTGGTGAAGGACCTGAACGAGCGGCTGGACACCGCGGTTCTTCTCATCACGCATGACCTGGGGGTCGTTGCGGAAACTTGCAGCAGGGTCATTGTCATGTATGCCGGCAAGGTGGTTGAGGAAGGCCCGGTCGGGGAGATTTTCCGGAATCCCCAGCATCCGTACACGGAAGGCCTGTTGAAATCAGTGCCCGACATGCGGTTCAAGCAGGAACGGCTCGACCCGATCCCGGGAAATGTCCCGCGGCCTGGATCGATCCAAACCGGATGCCGCTTCGCCGCACGGTGCCCATATGCATTCGGACGGTGCACCGGGGAAGATCCCGAACTCTATGAAACAGGGGACGGTCATCGTGCCCGCTGCTTCCTGAGAGAAAGAAAGGAGGCGGCCGCATATGAAGGAGCCCTTGCTGAAGGTTGAGGGTCTGAAAAAGCACTTCCCCGTCAGAAAGGGGGCGCTCGGCCGGGTGAAGGGGCACGTGAAGGCGGTCGACGGAGTCAGCTTTGACGTGATGCCGGGTGAGACGCTCGGCATAGTCGGCGAGTCGGGATGCGGGAAGTCGACGACCGGGCGTCTTTTGATGAGGCTTCTGGAGCCAACCGAAGGGAAGGTCACTTTCGACGGCAGGGAGCTTACGGCGCTCGGCGGAGATGAGATGAGGAAGATGCGCAGGGACATCCAGATGGTGTTCCAGGACCCTTATGCATCACTCAATCCCCGGCATACAATCGGGAAAATCCTTGAGGAGCCGCTTCTTGTTCACGGAGTGAAGGACCCGAAAGTGCGTAAGCGGAAGGTTCGGGAGTTTCTCGAGATTGTCGGGCTGAGCGGCTACCATGCCTCCAGATATCCGCACCAGTTCAGCGGAGGGCAGCGCCAGCGGATCGGTATCGCAAGAGCACTTATGACGAACCCGAAGCTGATCATCGCGGATGAGCCGGTTTCGGCGCTCGACGTTTCGATCCAGTCCCAGGTTCTGAACCTGATGCAGGATCTCCAGCGGGAGTTCGGGCTCACATACATCTTCATCTCCCATGACCTGAGCGTTGTACGGCACATCAGCGACCGTGTCGCGGTCATGTACCTCGGACGGATCGTTGAGATTGCGGAAAGCGACCGGCTTTACGGGATGCCGCTCCATCCGTATACGCAGGCACTGCTTTCGGCGGTGCCTGTGCCGGACCCGGGATTTGTCAGAGAGCAGATCGTCCTCGAAGGCGACATCCCGAGCCCGGCCGATCCGCCTCCGGGCTGCCCGTTCCATTCGCGCTGCCCGTTCAGGATGGAAATCTGCAAGTCAAAGGTTCCGGCTCTGACGGAACAGGAAACCGGTCATTCTGTCGCGTGCCACCTCTATACGGAGGAAGCGCGCGGCGATGATAATAAAACACTAGTGACGGAGGGGTCATTGTGAAAAAGGGGAAATTATGGACGCTTGCCGTCCTGCTGATCGTCTCCATGGTCCTCGCGGCCTGCAGTGCAGACAGCGGGAACGAAGGAGAGGCAGAAGGCGATAATGCAGGCGAGAGCAGTGGGGGAAGCAAGACACTCGTCTTCGGACGCGGCGGTGACTCCGTTTCGCTTGATCCGTCCCGCGTGACGGACGGAGAGTCGATGAAAGTCGCGGCCAATATCTTTGAAACACTGATCAACTTCGGCGAACAGGACACGACGCTTCAGCCGGGACTCGCCAAAGAGTGGGAGGCATCGGAGGATGGCCTGACCTATACACTCCAGCTTGAGGAAGGCGTCAAGTTCCACGACGGTACCGATTTCAACGCCGAAGCGGTCGTCAAGAACTTCGAGCGCTGGGCAAACGGGGATGCAGATACCTTCCCTTACTACCAGTCGATGTTCGGCGGCTTCAAGGATGATGAGGGCCATGTCATCGAGTCGGTGACGGCTGATGGCGATCATACAGTCGTCTTCACACTGAAACGCCCACAGGCACCGTTCCTGAAAAACCTCGCGATGACAATGTTCGGCATCGGCAGCCCGGAAGCTTTTGAAGCGGATTCCGAAGGCTTCGGCGAAAATCCGGTCGGCACCGGGCCGTTCAAGTTTGTCGAGTGGAAGCGCAACGATTCAATTACAATCGAGAAAAATGAAGAGTACTGGAAGGAAGGCCTTCCGAAGCTGGACCGCGTCGTCTTCCGTTCCATTCCGGACAACGGTGCCCGCCTCAATGCACTCATCACGGGTGACATCGACCTCGCTGACGGCATCAACCCGTCCGACCAGGGAACGATCGACGGTGATGATAATCTGCAGCTGTTCGAACGCCCGTCGCTCAACATCGGTTACCTTGGCATGACCGTGACGCGTGAACCGTTCGGCGATAAGCTTGTACGCCAGGCGTTCAACCACGCAATTGACAAGCAGGCGATCATCGATGCGTTCTTCGAGGGGGCGGCAGAGCCGGCGAAGAACCCGATTCCGCCGTCGATCCCTGCATTTAACGACAGCATCGAAGGCTATGAGTATGATCCTGAGAAAGCAAAGGAACTTCTTGCCGAGGCAGGCTACCCGGACGGCTTCGAGATGGAGCTGTGGGCGATGCCGGTTCCTCGTCCGTACATGCCGGATGGCGCGAAAGTGGCGGAAGTCATCCAGAAGAACCTGGCCGACATCGGCGTGACGGCAGAAATCGTCTCCTATGAGTGGGCCACTTACCTTGAAAAGGCGAGCAAAGGGGAAGCGGATGCATTCCTTCTCGGCTGGACAGGCGATAACGGGGATGCGGACAACTTCATCTACGCACTCCTTGACCAGGACAATATCGGAAGCAACAACTATACGTACTATGAAAACGATGAGCTTCACAACATCCTGATTGAAGCGCAATCCGAAGTGGATGAAGACAAGCGGAACGAACTTTATGCAAAAGCCCAGGAGATCATCCATGATGACGCGCCTTGGGTGCCGCTCGCTCACTCCACACCGCTCCTTGCAGGCTCGGCGGACATCACCGGCTTCAAGGCGCATCCGACGGGTTCGGACATCTTGAGCAACGTCGACTTCAACTGATAAAAGGAGGGGAAGGGCGTGACCGCCTCTTCCCCTTTCCCATTCATGGAATCTGAACTCAGGGAGTGGTAACCAATGCTCCAATACATCGGAAAACGGCTTTTGCAGCTGATCCCGGTGCTGCTCGGGATGACTTTCATCGTCTTCATGATCATCCGGGCGATCCCGGGCAACCCGGCGCAGGTCATCCTCGGCCAGCAGGCATCTCCGGAGGCGGTCGCCTCACTCGAAGCCAAACTCGGCCTTGACCAGCCGTGGTATACGCAGTACTTTGACTTTCTTGCCGGCATCCTGACCGGTGATCTCGGCGAATCGCTCAGGACACGCGCGCCGGTCGCACAGGAAATCTGGCCGTATCTGGCGGCGACGATCGAGCTTGCCGTGTTCGCCATGATCATCGCGATCGTAATCGGCGTCAATGCCGGCATCATCTCCGCCTGGTTCCAGAACTCGTGGTTCGACTACGCGGCGATGGTGGTTGCCCTGATCGGGGTGTCGATGCCGATCTTCTGGCTCGGACTCATGGAACAGTGGATCTTCGGCATCGAGCTGGACATGCTGCCTACGACGGGCCGGGAGGAAGTACGGAATCCCGTGACCGCGATCACCGGACTGTATGTGATCGATACGATCATCCAGGGGCGGTTCGACCAGCTTGGTGAGGTGCTCAGGCACCTGGTCCTGCCGGGAATCGCGCTTGCGACCATCCCGATGGCGATCATTGCCAGGATGACGCGCTCGAGCATGCTTGAAGTCATGCGTTCAGACTTTGTCCGCACGGCGCGCTCGAAGGGACAGCGGATGTCGCTCGTCGTGTACAAGCATGCGCTCAAGAACGCAATCATCCCGGTGCTGACGGTGATCGGCCTGCAGATGGGGATCCTGCTCGGCGGTGCCATACTGACCGAGACCATCTTCGGATGGCCG
Source organism: Bhargavaea sp. CC-171006 (assembly GCF_009761675.1). Classification (GTDB taxonomy): domain Bacteria; phylum Bacillota; class Bacilli; order Bacillales_A; family Planococcaceae; genus Bhargavaea; species Bhargavaea changchunensis. The sequence continues at coordinate 8,383 of NZ_QUZH01000003.1, read as the reverse complement.
GGTATCGGGCGCTATATCTATGACGCCATCGGCTTCCGGGACTATCCGGTCATCCAGTCCGGAATCCTCGTCGTCGCGTTCTTCTTTGTCATGATCAACCTGCTCGTCGACATCCTTTACAGCGTCGTCGATCCGCGCATCAAGTATGACTGAGGAAAGGGGGATGCGCCATGTCTGAAGCAATTACACAGCCGGTTCCGGAATCGCCGCAGGAAGAGAAAGCGGCCGGCCCCTGGAGAGAGGCCTGGACCGGGTTCAAGAAAAGCAAGGCCGCCCTCTTCGGTGCGGCAATTGTCCTGATGTTTGTTTTGCTTGCCTTTGCCGGTCCGTTGATCGCGCCAGAAGGAATCAATGAGCAGGATATGTCCAAACGACTGATGGCGCCGAGCGCTGAGCATTGGTTCGGTACCGATGACTTCGGACGGGATATTCTGTCGCGCGTCGTCCACGGTGCGAGAATTTCTCTATGGGTCGGATTCTTCTCGGTGATCGGGTCAGTGATCGTCGGGAGCCTGCTCGGAATCATTGCGGGCTATTACGGACGATGGGTCGATACAATCATTTCCCGTCTGTTCGATATCATGCTTGCGTTCCCGTCTATCTTGCTTGCCATCGCAATCGTGTCCGTTCTCGGTCCATCACTCCAGAACGCGCTCATCGCGATCGCCGTCATTAACGTCCCGAACTTCGGGCGGCTCATCCGATCCAGGGTGCTAAGCATCAAGCAGGATGAATACATCACCGCGGCTAAGGGGATTGGCATGAAGGATTCCAGAATCCTGTTCTCTCATATCCTGCCGAATTCGATGGCCCCGGTCATCGTCCAGGGTACGCTCGCGGTCGCCACGGCGATCCTCGAGGCGGCTGCGCTCGGATTCCTCGGTCTCGGTGCCCAGGCGCCGGATCCGGAGTGGGGCAAGATGCTGTCGGATGCCCGCAACTATCTCCGGGACGCCCCGTGGACAATGATTTTCCCGGGACTCGCCATCATGCTCACCGTCCTCGGGTTCAACCTGATGGGCGACGGCCTGCGCGACGCGCTTGACCCGAAAATGAAAAGCTAAATTAATGCTGCGCCCGCTGTTGTTGATCAGCGGGCGAATTTGTCTTGCTGTGAACCGGAGTTTACCCTGCCGGTTTTTACTGAAGGGGGCGAATGACGAGATTGGGACTGTGGATGATGAAACCTACCGGGCGAATGATGTAACCGGGCCTCCTGCTGTGGAAAACAGTAATCACTTGAGCGGACAGATGGGAGGACCGTGCCAGCTTGGCTTTCAAAAATCGTAGTACGGGCAAGAAAATCGTACTATCGCAGCCGGATTCGTAGTTAAATTTGCAGTTTCGGATTATCGCGACTGAAATCGGAGTATGACGTTTAAACTCGTAGTATGGGTCAGGAAATCGTAGTATGGGGCGAATTCAAACGCTTAAAGACTGAAAAAACCCGGGGCATCGGATGCCCCGGGTTTCTTGCCATTAGATGATGTCTTCCTGCAGTTTTTCGTCCATTTCGTCTCCGTGTCGCTTTACGTACCGGACAATCATCCGGTCGAGGTCCTCCAGTTGCTCCTCGTATTGAAGAAGCGAGGAAAGCAGGTGCAGAAGGTGATAGGCGGAGAAGTCCTGTTCCTCTTCCTGCTTGGCGATGTTGATTTCCTTGACGAAGATGTCCATCACTTCATGCCGGTCCATTCTTCCTTCCAGTCCGGAACGGCTCATCCGGTCGTCCTTTAGCTTGCCTGCAAACTTCAGGAGAATCTGCTCGTGATAGGTGAGCAGTTCATCAAGAAGTTCCTGGATCATCATCCGGAAATGCGGCGGCATATCGATCAGTTCATTCTCATAGAGGTGAAGCTGTTTCAGGATATCGAAACCGTCCCGGGATGCAGCGAGCATCTGCCGATAGATGACAAGCTTACGCGCTTTCTGGAAGGTGAATGCCTTCGTGAAGCCCCGTTCCTCTTTGAAAAGGGAATAATACGTGTCGATCTTGTCATACCGGTCACTAATTTTGCCCATGGCCTTTTTCGTTGCAGAGTGCTCAGATGCCTGGCGTCCGGTCAGCCGCGTCCAGCGGATGATCTCATCCTGCACATCATAAAGTGACTGGAACAGGCGCGGCTCGTATTTCGGCGGCAGGAATAGCATGTTGACGAGAAATGCCGAGAAGATCCCGGTCAGCATTGTCGCAAACCGGAGAACGGCATACAAGATGAAATGTTCGTCCGGCAGCTCCATGATCCCGATCATCATGACGAGTGCGAGGGTGACCGCATCGCTCAGCTTCAGTTTCAGCATAATTGCGATGATCGTGATGGCGGCAAAACCGACGCCGATCAGGTGGTCACCGAAGATGAGGGCGAAGATGATCGCAATAAAAGCCCCGATGACATTTCCCTGTACCTGTTGGATGATAGTCCGAAAAGAGCGGTAGATCGACGGCTGGATTGCGAAGATGGCCGCGATCCCCGCGAAGAGCGGTGTCGGCAGCCCGAACGTCTGTGCAAGGAACAGGGCAAGGACGATCGCGACACCGGTTTTTAAGATGCGTGCACCGAGTTTCATTCAGTGATTGTCCTTTCCGCGCTGTTTACTTTGTTTCCATACTTTACCCCAACGTCGGAAGGGAAATCAATCGTTTCCGATAGTCCCGGTTATCCGCGGGCCATTTCAGCGAAGGATTCGTCCGCCGCCTTGATCGTTTCGCGGATATCCTCTTCCGTATGGGCGGTTGTGAGAAACCATGCTTCGTACTTGGAAGGGGCGAGGTTGATGCCGCGCTCCAGCATGAGGCGGAAGAATTTCGCAAACTGTTCGCCGTCACTGTCTTCGGCCTGCTTATAGTTTTTAACGGTTTCCTCCGTAAAGAACACCGTCAGGGCACCCTTCAGACGGTTGATCGTGATGGTGATGCCGTGCTTTCGGGCAGCTTCGAGCAAGCCCTCTTCGAGGATTGCGCCGAGGCGATCGAGTTCCTCGTAGACTCCCGGTTCCTTCAGCACTTCAAGGCAGGCGATGCCCGACAGCATCGATGCAGGGTTTCCTGCCATCGTGCCTGCCTGGTAGGCCGGTCCCAGCGGTGCAACATGGTCCATGATCTCCTTGCGGCCGCCGTAAGCGCCGATTGGCAGTCCGCCGCCGATGATCTTGCCCATCGCGGTAAGATCCGGGGTCAGGCCAAGAAGGTCCTGTGCGCCGCCATAGTGGAAGCGGAACGCCGTGATGACTTCATCGTAGATGGTGAGTGCACCATGTTTTTTGGCCAGCTCGTGTACCAGCTCGAGAAATCCTTCTTCCGGTTCGACGATGCCGAAGTTGCCGACGATCGGTTCGATGAGGATGCAGGCCAGTTCGTCTCCCCATTGTTCCATCGCTTTGCGGTAGGATTCCGTGTCGTTGAACGGGATGGTGATCATCTCTTCCGCGATGGATTTGGGAACTCCTGCTGAATCCGGTGTGCCGAGAGTCGCAGGGCCGGAGCCTGCGGCAACGAGGACAAGATCCGAGTGTCCGTGGTAGCAGCCGGCGAACTTCAGCACCTTCGTGCGGCCGGTGTAGGCGCGGGCGACACGGATCGTGGACATCACGGATTCCGTGCCGGAATTTGTAAAGCGCACCTTGTCGAGTGAGTGGATCGCTTCCTTCAGCATCTCTGCGAATTTCACTTCGTGGCGGGTCGGTGTGCCGTAAAGTACACCGGTCTGCGCAGCGTGCGTGATCGCTTCCGTAATATGCGGATGCGCATGGCCGGTGATGATCGGGCCGTACGCGGCAAGATAGTCGATGTATTTATTGCCGTCGACATCCCAGAAGTACGCGCCTTCCGCACGTTCCATTACGGTAGGGGCGCCTCCGCCGACCGCCTTATAGGCGCGTGACGGGCTGTTGACCCCGCCTACGATATGCTTCAGCGCTTCGCCGTATACCTGTTCAGACTGTTTCCGTTCCAATGGAACCCCTCCAATCATAATCTCCGATTCTCATTGTAGACAAAGAGAGCCGCGAACACCAAAAAAATTGTCATGCTCCGTGCGCTCCGGTACGATGAAGAAAACGAATTCATGGAGGGATTGGGAATGGCAGAAGCACTGGAAGGCCTGACAGCACCGGATTTTTCACTAAAAGACAACGAGGGGAACATGGTCTCGCTGTCCGACTATAAGGGGAAGCAGTATGTCATCCTTTACTTTTATCCAAAGGACAACACACCGGGATGCACGACGCAAGCGTGCGACTTCCGGGACAGCCACGGAGAATTCGAAAAGCTGAACGCGGTTATCCTCGGCGTGAGCCCGGACAGCGAAGCCAGCCACGCGAAATTCATCGACAAGCACGGCTTGCCGTTCAGGCTGCTGGTTGATGAGGACCACAAGGTGGCGGAACAATACGGCGTCTGGACGCTGAAAAAGAACTTCGGGAAGGAATACATGGGAATCGAGCGCTCGACTTTCCTGATCGACCCGACCGGCACGGTCGTCAAGGAATGGCGGAAAGTGCGCGTGAAGGGGCATGTCGAAGAGGCACTGGAGACACTGGGGCAACTGACAGACAAATAAGGGGGAGCCGGCTGTGGATGTATTGTTTTTATTCAGGATCAGGGAACATCATGAAGAAATGCTGGAGAAAGAGTTTCCGGGAGTCCATTTCCTGTTCGACCGGAAGACGGACGACCCTGCAATTGAGACGAGTGAAATCATTGTCACCTATGGTGTGGACATCGATGAAAATGTCCTGGATCGCGCGAAGAATCTGAAATGGATCATGGTGGCGTCGGCAGGAGTGGAACAGATGCCACTTGGCCGGATCGCGGAGATGGATATTCCCGTAACCAATGTGCGGGGAATCCATAAGACGCCGATGGCCGAAACGATGCTGGCGCATATTCTGGCATATAAGAAGAAGTTAAGGGATGTGTATGACCAACAGGAGCGGAGTGAGTGGAAGCAGAAGATCCGCGGCACGGAACTGCTCGACTCAAAGGCGCTGATTTTGGGGCCGGGCGCAATCGGGGGAGAAGTCGGGAGGCTTCTGCAGGCTTTCGGTGTCCGGACTTTTGGCTGCAACCGCTCCGGCAGGCCCGCGGAATATATGGATGAGATGGTTTCTTTCGACGGTCTGCTTGAAGCGCTTCCCGAGATGGATACCGTCATCTCGGTCCTGCCGAGCACCCCGGAAACCAAAGGTCTTCTCGGCAGGGATCATTTCGCCGCGATGAAAGACACGGCACTGTTCCTCAATTTCGGGAGAGGCGATCTCTACGAGGAAAAGGTGCTGATCGAAGCCCTGGAGAACGGCCGTCCTGCCGCTGCTGTTCTGGATGTGTTCGAAACGGAGCCGCTTCCTGCGGACAATCCCCTCTGGAAGATGGAAAATGTGACCGTTTCCCCGCACATCTCATCACATTCGGGCAAGTATATCGATCGGTCCCTGGAAATCTTCATGCCGAACCTTCGGGCCTACCTGGAAGGAAAGGCGGATCAAATGGAAAACCGGGTCGATCCGGAAAGGGGATATTAAATATGAAGATATATACGCGGACAGGCGACAAGGGACAGACTTCCCTCATCTATGGAAAGCGGGTATCGAAGACGGACCCTCTCGTTGATGCATACGGGACATGTGATGAAGCCAACAGTGCAATCGGACTCGGACTTTCGCACCTTCATCAGGAGTTCTTTGATGGGAAGGATGAGCTTCTGGCCACTTTCCACCAGATCCAGACAGTGCTTTTCCATGTAGGCGCGGAGCTTGCGACACCTGAGGGGAAAGAGGTCAAGTGGAAACTGGAAAAAACTGAAATCGAGAAGCTCGAGCAATGGATCGATCGGTACGACGCAGAACTGACACCGCTCAAAAACTTTATCCTGCCTGGCGGACACCCGGCGGCAGCGGGGCTGCACTATGCAAGGACAGTCGTCCGCAAGGCGGAGCGGGGCGCCCTTCGGGTCGGTGATCATGTAAATCCGGATGTTCTCGCTTACCTGAACCGCCTTTCGGACTTCCTGTTCGTTGCAGCGCGCTATGTCAATATGAAGCTGGGGCGCTCGGAGGATGTGCTTCACGCGGAATAAAGCGGCAAGGGGGTTTCATTGACAGGAATGCCTTCTTTCCTATAAACTATTTATAACAATTATTACAAAGGAATCTCTATGGAAAGAGGTGGGCATGTCCATGTCTGAAACTGTGCTGCAGAATGCGCTGGATACGTTGAAGACGAGCGGCGTGAGAATTACGCCCCAACGGCATGCGATTCTTGAATTTCTCGTAACTTCCATGTCCCATCCGACTGCCGATGAAATTTATCGCGCGCTGGAGGATAAGTTCCCGAATATGAGTGTCGCAACCGTCTATAACAACCTTCGCGTATTTCGCGAGGCGGGCTTGGTAAAGGAACTTCCTTATGGAGATTCCTCGAGTCGATTTGATTTTGTGACTCATCACCATTACCACATCATCTGCAATGACTGCGGAAAAATCGTCGATTTCCACTATCCGGGATTGGACGAAGTCGAGCATCTGGCCTCCCACATTACGGGATTCCAAGTCGATACCCACAGGATGGAAGTCTACGGCAAATGCCCGGACTGCGCAGAAAACAAATCCAATTCAGTGGTCCAGTAAAGGACCGGACTCACGCGGGCCTTGCCCCGTGTGTTTTTTTATTTCCAATAAAAAAACCGCCCTTTCAACGGGGCGGCTGTACGGATCATTCTCCGGATTGTGCAGGTTTTTTGCGGTTATAGGATTCGTCGAATTCTTTCCCTTCCAGTTCAGGGTCGAGCGTGAGGGGTTCGCGGCAGTGGCCGCACATATCGACACGGCCGAGCATTTTTGTCTCTCTGCCGCAGTTCGGACAGACGACCTGGACGGCCTTGGTAGACAGCATCCCGATCCAGAAGTAGACGACGGTGCTTGCGATGATGCAGAGTAGCCCAAGAATCATGAAGATGACCATGACAAGCGGATATTGCTTAAAGAAGATTCCGAAGTACATTACAACAAATCCGATAAAGATCAATGCCAGGGCAAAGGACCGGATCCGGTTGATTTTATTCTTATATGGTTTCATGTATCGATTTCCTCCTCATTTCCCGTCTACTATACCACAATTCTCCGGCGCCGTTTCCTGTCAGGCATCCACAAGATTGACGATTTTAAGAAGGGAAGGGGAATTTGACTTTCCTTTTTTCTGAGGCGGGAAGGAATCGGCCGATGCTTGTCGAATTTGCAACAGGAGATAAAAGGAGGAATCCCCATGGAGCATCTATTGCGGCCGATTTATCAGGAACGTGCGGGCGACCCGAACACGCTTGGTGTCATTCTGGTCGAGAAGCGGGGAAAGCTTGACCCCGTGACCGATACGTTCGATGCCATTCTTCTCATCCTGGTACAGGATGCGGAGCGGCCGGTATTCACGAAACATTATACGGACGGCCAGGAAAAGGCGGCCATGCATGTTGTCGCGGAGCGGCAGCTTAAGAAATGGCTCCTCCTCGGCACAAACCGCAAAATCGTGGACTGGCTCTTTTTCGGGCGCATCCTCTTCGATCGGAACGAATACATCGAAAATCTGAAGACGGAACTCAAGGATTTTCCGTTTTACGGACGGCAGATCAAGACCGGACTCGAATTCGCACGCCTGATCCGCAACTATATGGAAGGGCGCATGTTCTATGAACAACAGAACTTTCTGGACGCCTATAATCATGTCGTCCGCTCACTACACGGGCTCGCCCGTCTGGCAGTGCTTGAAAGCGGGCTGCTTCCCGAAGTGACGGTCTGGTCACAGGTTAAAAAGATCGACCCTGCCATCTATAAGCTATATGAAGAACTTGTGCTGAGTGACGAGACGCTTGAAAAGCGACTGGAGCTTCTGTTCCTGGCGGGCGAGTTTTTCATCAATTCCAAGGTGACGGACGGAGCACGCCACATTCTCTCCGCAATGTCCGAGAAAGAGGACTGGACAATCCAGGAGCTTCACGAACACGATGAACTCCGGAACTATTCCGTGGACCTGGAAGTGTTTGTTGAATATCTGATTGAAAGAGGCCTTATAGAAGTTGTACGAAAGAAGGCCAAGGACGGCAGGATCGAGCACAGGAACTACCGGGTGGCTCCCATCACAGAACAGTGATTGGGGAGCATCCGGAGTTTTTTTGAAAAACCGCTTGACGGAAAGACAGGAACTGAGTACGATAGTAAACGTCGCTTGAGAGCGGCGGCCGGCGAAAACGCGGCGTCAAAACTTCTTTAAAAAGAGTGTTGACACTGAAGTTGACCGGTGCTATCATAGAGAAGTCGCTTTCGGAGCGGCAAACATGAACCTTGAAAACTGAACAGCAAAACGCTGATGAAATGTGTTCCCGGAACCCGACCCGTC
>NZ_QUZH01000010.1 GCF_009761675.1 Bhargavaea sp. CC-171006 | reverse complement strand
TTTCAGGAATAGAAAAAACTGCAGACCAAGGAGTAGTTCACTCACTTTGTCTACAGTCTGAGATGCCGTCCACTCAATGGACGGCATCTTTTTTAGTGTGCTGTCAGCCGTTTGCGCACCTGCTCAACCCGGTCCTTGTAAGGGGTCCGGGGAAGGGGGGAGATGCGCTCAAAGACATCTTGGATCAGTGACAGGGCTTCTTCCGTTTTACCGGCCGCCCATAGGGATTCCGCTTTATAGGCTTCCCCCTCCATGAAGATCGACAGGTCGATCGGATGGTGGATATATTCCCGGGGGACAAGCGCGAGGTCAAGAGTGTCGAGTGCTTCTTCATGCCGGCCGAGTCCGGAAAGCGCCTTTCCGATTTCAAGTGACTTATATGGAGAGTTGAGCGGGTTCGGCATGGCCTGTTCCGGATCATCCGGCCATTCCTGTATCCGACGATATGCTTCCTCGTAATCATTCCGGAATGAGTTCAGTTCGTGGACATCGAGAAACGTCAAGAAACCGGCCGTTTCCTGGTCGTCTGCGAACTCCGCATATTGCCTGATCTTTTTTCGGTAGTGCCCGTATTCATCTTCCATCCCGGCCATGAGGGCGTGAACCGAAGCCAGCCGGTACCAGTCGCTCATATGGTAGTAAAGGTCATTCTCACGGGAAAAGGCCAGTGCCCGCTCCATAACTGAGACGGCCTCTTCCGTTTTGCCGACCGCATAAAGCAGAGCGGCCTGCAGGTAATCGAAGTCGAGGCGCGTCATCGGTTCGATGAAGAGCCCCTTTTCCTCAAGTGCTGCCCGCTCCCGGAGCAGCGTTTCCAGGGCTTCTGCATATTGGTGCCGGGTAAAGAGCAGCTGTGCGCGGAACATGCCGATCGCTGCACGCCTGGGTACGATGTTCAGCGAATCGTAGATGGCGGCCGCCCTGTCGATCGGCTCTTCCCATCCGTCTTCCTCCAAATTGTGGAGAGACCGTCCGTACATCTCGAGCAACCGGCCGGATTCGTACCCTTCGCCCATTCGGCCGATATAGGGCCTGATCAGATTTATGAGACGTTGTCTGGCTTCCTTCGCACCATCATCCAACAGCCTGACGGAGGCGTATTCCTCTGCTTGATCCAGCAGTTTCCTCAGTTCCTCCCGGCTGCTTTCCTCAAGCAAGTCGGAAGCGGGTATTTTCAGCTGTGAGGCAATATGTGACAGGCTCTCCATCGATGGCTTGGCCTTATTGTTTTCAATCAGGGAAAGCATTCCCTTCGACATTTTGTCGCCGGCCAGTTCCTGCAGGGTCATCTTACGAGTTTTTCGGAGCCGGCGAATCCGTTCGCCCAATGTTTCCAAAAAGGGAACACCTCCAATCATTTTGCGTAGTTTAAGTGTATTAAACAAATGCTTGCTTGTGAAGTGGCAAGTGTGTTATTGTTTGTTTAACCAAATTAAACAAAGGGGAGAACAACGTGGAACAATCCATGACATTGCGCCGGGCAACCTCTCATCTATGGAGAATTATTGCAGGCAGGCTCATTCTAACATCCGGGCAACGGAGCGGACATCCGGAACCAAGGCGAAAAACGGAATTCCGTAAAGTGGATCCGTCCGAGATGGAATGGATGAAACCAAGACGCTGGCTGTAAGGTTATTTTTTTGCGAGATAAGTTTAATCAAATTTAACTATTTCTTGTTTCGGGTAAAACGCAGTGCTATGATTTAGCTAATTCATGTAGTGAGGAGCGAAGAAGATGGAACAGGCAGTGAAACTTCGCCGCGCCACCTATCACATCTGGACTTTCATGGCGAGCAAGCTGATTTCCGCTTTTGGTGCCCAAGTCTATACATTTGCCATCAGTTTTTACATCCTCCAGCTGACGGGATCAGCCACAAGCTTTGCGATGAACCTGATCTGCAGCATCCTGCCGCGGACAATCGCGGCTCCGTTTGCCGGATATGCCGCTGACCGCTGGCCGAAGAAAACAATCGTCCTGACTGCGCAGGGGGCGATCGTGCTTGCGATCGGAGGGCTGCTTTCGGTCAGCATGATCTACGGACTCTCGCTTCCGGCCATCTATGCCACCACTGCCGTCATCTCGCTGGCTGCTTCGTTTTCCGGTGTCGCGTTTTCCGCGGCGATCACGGGGCTGGTCGACGAGGAGCGCATCCAGAAAGCGATGTCGCTGAACCAGATGTCGATCTCGATCGCGGCCATCGGTGCACCCGCTGTCGGCGGGCTGCTTTACGGCACGGTTTCGATGAACCTGTTCCTCATCCTGTTCATGGCGGCGGAAGCCGTCGCGCTCCTCTTGGAGGCGACGATGAATTTCCGCCTGTTTAACCGCAAGGCGGATGCCGGGGAAGAGACTGGGAAAGAACCTGTGAATGAGAAGCTTCTGCAGAGCATGAAGGCAGGTCTCGCTTATCTGAAGACCCAGCCGGTCATCATGACGATCATCTGGATTTCGCTGTTCATCAACTTCCTGTTCGGAGCGTTCCAGGTCGGCTATTCCTACATCCTCATCGAAAAGATGAAAATGGCTTCAGAGCACTTCGGCCTGACGGAAGGGGCGTTCGCTGTCGGGATGCTGCTCATGTCCGTATACTTGAGTGTCAGGAAAGAAGTGAAGTATCCGCTTCTCGTCTCCAAATGGGGGATCGTGACGATGGGGCTGATCATGGCAGCCGTCGCGCTGCCGCTCCTGGTGAGCCTTCCGTACACGGGGCTCTTCATTTTCTATGCAGCGGTGATGTTCGCTTTCGGGCTGGTCATGATCCTCGTCAACACACCGATCCAGGTCATGATGCAAAAGCGGGTCGATGACGACTACAAAGGACGGGTATTCGCCATCCTGGAGACGATGGCGATGGCCCTCATGCCGCTCGGAACGGTGCTGTATGGCTTCCTGTATGACTTGCTTGCGGCTGAATGGATCCTCATCATTTCTGCGGCCGTTCTGATTGCGGTGGTCCTCACTCTGGCGCGACCGTCTGTGGTGCGGAAAGCACATCCGGAACTTGGTAAGGAAGCACCGCATGGCCCGGAAAATCCGGCGCCTGCAGAATCATAATAGAGAGCGGAACCGGACGGGCTGCATGCCCGTCCGGTTCCGTTTAACAGGATTTTCCTCTATAATGTAGCCAAAGCGATGGCGGAGAGGGGGGACATCGATGGGAAGGCTGCAGCTTGGTTTGATGGAACAGGTGTTGTCGGAAGGGTTCGGTGAAATGCTGTTCATCATGAAAGTTGGCCGGGCCGATGAATTCATCTACGAGTGGATCAACCGAAAGGCAAGGGAAGAACTGGGGTTCAGCGATGAACATATCGGCAGGACGATCGATGAGGTTTACGGCGAACAGGTCGGGGGAAGCCTCACGGATCGCTACATAGAAGTCGTAAATCGCGGCGCGCAGGTGGTGTATGAGGATTATTTTATCGGACAGGACGGAGAGGTCCGATATTCAGAAGTCATGCTGACGCCTCTTATCGAGGAAGGGGAGGTCCGGTATATCGTAGCCCTCGTCAAAGACATCACGGGCAGTAAACAGAACGAACTGATGCGGCGGGAGATGATTCAGCGTCTGGAAGAAAGCTCATCCCGCTTCCGGGCCCTTTTCGAGAATAACGGGGACGCCGTACTGGAACTGGGGCCGACAGGCGAGATTACAGGCGCTAACCCCGCAGCCATCCGGCTGCTCGGCAGGGCCCCCGAAGCCCTGGCGGGAAGCCCGTTTTCCTCCCTGGTTTCACAAAATGACCGGGGGCTTGCGGAGGCTGCATTTCGCCTGGCTGCCGGAAGTCATCTGCAGGATGTCCGCATTGATATCCTGACGGAAAGTGCGGGGCCTGTCGGATGCCTGCTGAAGTTCACACCGGTCGCACCGGACGGCGAGCCGATCGGCTATTTTGCGAATCTGAAGGACATGCGTGAACTGGATCAGCTGGCGGACCTGTACCTGGAAAGCCTGAATCAGTTCAAGATCATCACCGACAACGTGAGTGATGTGATCGTCACAATTGACGGGAATTGGCGCCTGCTTTATGTCTCCCCGTCATCAAAGGCCCATTACGACTACGACCCACGGGAAGTCGTAGGGAAGGATACAGAAGAACTGATCCATCCCGACGACTTCCCGGATCTGGCCAGGGGGTACGAGGAGATTCTCGAAGGCCGGCACATCTTCCGTCTCCGCCTCCGGGTGCTCCATAAAAACCGAAACTGGATCTGGTCAGAACTGAATGCCTCCGCCGTGCGGGGACCGGACGGTGAATTCCTCCATATGGTCGTCGTAATCCGGGACATCAGCCGGCAGAAGGCGGAGGAAGAGCGCCTTGAACACTATGCCTATCATGACCAACTGACCGGTCTGCCGAACCGCAGGCTGTTCCTGAACCGGCTGCAGGACAGAATCATAGAATTTGAAAAGACAGGAAGGCGGTTTGCCGTCGCCCTGATGGACCTTGACCGGTTCAAGAAGGTCAACGACACATGGGGACACAATGTCGGGGATGAAGTGATCCGGGCGTTCAGCAACCGGATTGAGAATGCGGCTGACCATGTACTCGCCGCCCGGTTTGGAGGGGACGAATTTGTCGTCTTAATTACGGACTGCAGTACCCATCAGGAAGCCGAAAACCTTGCCGGCAGAATCATCGGCGCACTCAGGGAACCGATTGTCGCCGGCGGGCATGTGATTTCCATCAGCACAAGTATCGGCATCGCCTTTGCCGGTCCGGGCCGGGCCTCCACGGATGTTCTTCTGAAACTCGCTGACCGCGCGATGTATGTCGCCAAGCAGGAAGGCCCGAACCGGTACCGGATCGTGGAGTGAGATTCATCCTGAATGAAAGACCAGGCAAGTTCAGCGAAAGACCAGGCGACGGCAGCGAGAGTACAAGCAAGGACAGCAAGAGCCCAAGCGGCGATAACGAGAGTCCAAGTAGCTGCCGCCAATCATCCATAAACAACGCGACGAAAAGCCGCTCCGGATTATATCCGGAGCGGCTTTTGAAATTCAGGCTGCAGATTCCCTCAATGATTTCCCTGATTTCCGGTAGAGGAGGATCAGTGCCACCGAGAGCACAGCAAGTGCGGCGGAGATCCAGTAGACGCCGTCAGGCATCCTGGTGAACAGCCATGTAAACAGCAATGGTCCCGCAATACGTCCCACATTGTCCATCGAGTAGCTCATGCCCGCTGCCGTACCGTAGCGGCCGCCCGATTCCTTTGTCGTGAGCGACACAAGTACCGTGCGCGCAAGGGCATTGCCCGCTGTGAACACACAAAGCGACAGACCCGCCCAGAACAGGCTGCCCGTGAACACCGTGAGGGCGAGCCCGGCAGCAGTCACCAACTGGGCGATGATGATGACCTTCGTCTCCATGCCATCCTTGACACGGCGGACGACGCCCCCCTGGATGGCCGCATCGACCAGCCCGCTAAAGAGGAACAGGTAGCCGATCTGCTTTGGCGTAATTTCGATTTTATGCATCTGGAACAGTTGGAAGGTCGCCTCGATGCCGGCGAGGATGAATGTCACCATGAATGACATAAGGAACAGATAGCGCACGCGGTAGCTCCACAGCTTGGCCGCACCAACAGGGACAATCGCCCGCTTTTTCGCTTCGCCCTTACGTTCCGGCTCCTTCAGGACAACCATGGCATAACCGAGAAGAATCAGGACGAGTATACCGGAAGCGATGAACGGAAGCGACAGGCGGATGTCGCCAAGGATGCCGCCGATCGCCGGGCCGAAGATGAAGCCGAGGCCGATTGACATTCCGAGGAGCCCCATGTACTTGTTGCGGTTTTCCTCATCGGTCAGGTCGGCGACAAAGCCTGTGACCGCTGTGTAAAGCGCACCGGAGAATAGCCCGCCGATCACACGTGACAGGTACATCATCACAAGTGAGTCGGTGAAAGCCGCGAACATGAAAAAGCTCAGGCTGAAACCTGCCAGGCCAATCGCGATGAGCTTCTTGCGTCCGGTCCGGTCGGAGTACGCTCCCCAGAGCGGTGCTGTAAAGAATGACGCCAGCGCATAGACGGTCAGCAGCCCGCCGACATGCAACTCATCGAATCCCTGTGCCACAACGACCTCCGGCAGCACCGGGATGATGATCCCGAACCCGAGATAAACGAAGAACTGGACTGACATGAGTAGAAGAATCGATTTTTTCATAGAGAGAGACCTGCTTTCAAGAAACATGTGTTGCATTTATTCTACTCCGGGGAGAGGTGAAGTGACAAATGAAGGTGCCGCTGGCGAAAGTGACGAAAGCGGGGCTGAAAGTGACGAAAGGGTCCCCGAAAGTGATGAATGCAACGGGGGGCGAGTGTACAGCGGACGATGCCCCCTGGGACCCCAAAAATCCGCCCTCCATCCGGGAGGGCGGATTTCCACCATCATATCAATCCCTTAACTTCACGCGCTGCAGCCTGAGGGCGTTCAGGACGACCGATACCGAACTGAACGCCATCGCGGCGCCTGCAACCCATGGGGCAAGGAAGCCGGCTGCGGCAATCGGGATGCCGACCGAGTTATAGGCAAGGGCCCAGAACAGGTTCTGCTTGATGTTGCGCACAGTCAGGCGGCTCATGCGGAGCGTGTCGGACACCCGCTTCAGGTCACCGTGCATGAGGGTGACGTCCGCAGCTTCCATCGCCACGGCGGTGCCGGTGCCCATCGCCATGCCGATGTCGGCAGTGGCCAGGGCCGGCGCGTCGTTGATGCCATCGCCGACCATCGCGACTTTCCGGCCTTTTTCCTGCAGGTCTTTGACGACGGCCGCTTTTTTCTCCGGAAGGACGCCGGCGATGACATGTTCTATGCCCGCCGTGCGGGCGATCGCTTCCGCGGTGCGCGGCTGGTCGCCGGTCAGCATGATGACGTCGATTCCCGATTCCTTCAGTTCACGGACGGCCTCTGCCGATGTGTCCTTGAGCGTGTCCGCAACCGCGATGACGGCGGCATGCCGTCCGTCAGCTGCCATGAACATGACAGTCTTGCCGTCGTCTTCAAGTGCACCGATATCTGCAATCGATGTGTCGAGAGGGATGCCGCGGTCTTCCAGCAGTTTCCGGTTGCCCAGAAGGATGTCGCTGTCATCAACACGTACTTCAATCCCATGACCCGGAATCGCAGAGAAACCGGCAGTCGGAGGAAGGGTGGATGCATGTTCTTCGCCAAATGCCGTAATGGCGGAAGCGACCGGGTGTTCCGACTCTTTCTCGGCGGCAGCCGCGGCAAGGATCAGCTCTTCACGGTCCAGGCCGTCAGTTGTGAGGAAATCGGTGACTTCCGGCTTGCCTTTTGTCACGGTGCCCGTTTTGTCGAGGACGACGGTGTCGATATGTTTTGTGCCCTCGATGGCTTCCGCAGTCTTGAACAAGATGCCTTGCTCGGCGGAGCGGCCGGATCCCGCCATGATCGAGGTCGGTGTCGCAAGGCCCAATGCACATGGACAGGCGATGACGAGGACGGCGATCATGCTTTCAAGCGACTGGGCGAAATTGCCCGGATCGACGATCAAGTACCACACAAGGAATGTAACGGCTGCGATGCCGACAACGATTGGGACGAAAATGCCGGAAATCCTGTCGGCCAGCCGCTGGATCGGAGCCTTTGAGCCTTGTGCTTCTTCCACTGTGCGGATGATTGATGCCAGCACCGTATCCTTGCCGACGCTCACGGCTTTGGCGCGGAGCGAACCGTTGCCGTTCACCGTCGCGGCGAACAGCGTATCCCCCTCGGATTTGTCGACAGGCAGGCTCTCGCCCGTCAGCATCGATTCATCGAAGGAAGAACTACCGGACAGTACTAGGGCGTCGACCGGAATCGAGTCCCCGGGCCGGATAACGAGAACATCGCCCTCCATCACATCGGCCACCGGGACCTCCTTCATTTGGCCTTCCCGCTCAATGGTCGCTGTCTGCGGCTGCAGCCCCATCAGTTTCTGGATCGCATCCGAAGAACGGCCTTTCGCCCTTGCCTCAAACACCTTCCCGAGTAGGATCAGCGTAATCAGGACTGCACTCGTTTCAAAATAAAGTCCGGGAATATGTCCGCTTCCTGCGTGTGCCAGTACCAGATACACGCTGTAGAAGTAAGCGGCGGATGTGCCGAGAGCGACAAGGACGTCCATGTTGGCGCTGCCGCTCCGGAGCGAGTGGTAGGCACCTTTATAAAACGTCCATCCGATCCAGAACTGGACCGGTGTAGCAAGCGCCCACTGCACATACGGGTTCATCAGGAAGTCAGGCACGTACATCCATTCGGTGAACGAGAAGTGGGCGACCATCGTCCAGAGAAGCGGGAGGGAGAGGACCGCCGAGATGATGAACATTCTCGTTTTCTTGCGGATCTCTTCCTTCCTGTGGTCGGGTGCACCATCACCTTCCTGTTTGAGGCGAGCGTCATAACCGATTTTTCGGATCCGTTCGATGATTGCTTCCGGATCAAGCTGCGCCGGATCATAGGTGACGTGTCCGGTCTCAAGCGCCAGGTTGACATTCGCCTGGGACACTCCCGGCATTTTGCCGACGACTTTCTCGATCCGGGCAGAACAGGCCGCACAGGTCATGCCCATGATCTCCAGTTCGGCATCCTGCTTGGCCACGTCGTAGCCGAGGTTGCGGATTTTCTCTTCAATGGAGGGAATGTCCGTCTTGGTGCTGTCGTACTCGACAGTCGCCTTCTCTGTCGCGAAGTTGACCGCAGCGGACGCCACGCCTTCCATCCGTCCCAGCCCTTTCTCGACCCGGTTTGCACAGGCAGCGCACGTCATGCCGGTGATGGCAAGTTCGCGCTTATCATTGCTCATGGCAGTTCATCCTTTCATAGGGGAGGGGGGTATACGCAATGCCCGGGAAAAGCTGCGGTTCCCCGCAGCCTGCCGTCATTTTACATCGTAGCCCTGTTCTTCGATCGCATCTTTGATCTGCTGGTCGTTTACAAGGTCTTCGTTGTAGGCGACTTCCACGGTGCCTGCTTCAAGGTTGACCTTCACGGCATCCGCGCCATTCAGGCCGCGGACCGCATTTTCAACAGAGTTTACACAGTGGTTGCAGCTCATGCCTTCCACCTGCAGTACGAGATTGGTTGCCATCATGTATCTCCTCCTTATTTCCTCATCAGTTTTTGGATGGTGACGGTCAGTTCATCAAGGACTTCGTCGTCCCCTTCAAGCAGCCGGTCACGGACGCATCCTTTCAGATGTCCGTCAAGCAGGATCCGCGCCACACTGTTGAGGGCGGACTGGGTGGCTGCCAGCTGGGTGATGACGTCGTCGCAGTATACATCCCGCTCAATCATTCCCCGGATGCCGCGCACTTGGCCCTCGATCCGGTTCAGCCGGGTGGCGAGGTTCTTCTTGACCTCGGGTGTCTGGTGGCTTTTCCGGCAGGACTCTTCATGAACCGGACTTTCCATTGGCTCTGTCGTCAATGGGCACCGCCTCCTTTGCTAATCTCATTATACCATCGAGGGGTATGTAATCAAACATTTGAAAGCGGACTTTTTCAGAATAAAACATTTACGGCAAGGCAACAATTGTAACAGTATTGAAAGATTTGACGCATAGCGCCGGTGGTATAGTAGGGTTGTGTATTTAGAACGTTCGGTATCATCCATTTTTCACGCAACTTCGCCCCCGGTTGCTGCGTCATATTGAAGGAAGGAAGAGGTGGAACGGATGGCCCAGAAAAAGGACGTCAAGACGATCGCAGAGCGGATTACAGCATTAGGCATTCCCGTGACGCTGACAAAGTCACGCCTCGATTTGCTTAAAACTCTTGCGCCGCCCGCTGGCTCCCAGGCACCCACGACCTAAGCTTCAAAAAAGCTCCCGCCTCAACACAAGAGGCGGGAGCTTTTTGTACGCTATTCAGTCTTCCGGATCGGACGAGAACATGTAAGTGCGGTGGTGGAACTTCATGCTGAAGACGAGTCCGAGGGCAAGCATGTTGCCCATGATGGAACTGCCACCGTAGCTGATGAGCGGGAGAGGGATCCCGGTGATCGGCAGGAGCTGGATGGTCATGCCGACGTTCTGGAACACATGGAACGTGATCATGGCAATGATGCCGGTGCATACATACGTGGAGAACGGGTCCTTGAGCTGCAGTGTTGTCCGGGTCAGGTGATAGATCAGGACGAAATACAGGCTGATGACAAGGCTTGCCCCGATGAAGCCCCAGTCTTCGCCGATGATCGAGAAGATAAAGTCGGTATGGGCTTCCGGCACGTACACTTCACGGCCCTGGAAACCCTTGCCGTCGATCATGCCGGAGCCGATCGCGTTCAGCGATGTGATCAGGTGACGGCCTTCATCGGAAGGATACGCGTACGGATCCAGCCAGGAATAGATCCTTGCGAACTGATACGCGCTGAATCCGAATGTCTTCACGAGAAAATCCTGCATGTTGACGGCCATCCAGATCAGCAGTGTGCCGAATGCGGCGACTCCCGCAAATAGGGGTACGATGATTTTCCAGCTGATCCCGGAGACGAGGATCAGCGCCGCCGTAATCGCGATAAAGACGAGAGCCGTCCCGAGGTCAGGCTGCTCCAGGATGAAGAACAGCGGGAGTCCCAGGAGTGCAGTGATCTTGCCGAGAAGCAGCAGATCGGTCTGTCTCGTGCGGTTCATGTGCTTCTCGTTATGCATCGTGATGAGGCGTGCCGCCCCGAGGATATAGAAGGTCTTCATGAACTCAGCCGGCTGGATGCTGCCGAGACCCGGCAGGTGGAACCAGCTTTTCGCATTGTTGCGCCGGGCAACGAGTTCCATTCCTTCGGGCAGGATAAAGAGCAGGAACAGTAGGAATACCCCGCCGCCGTAAATGACCCAGGCGGCTTTCTTGTACTGCTCCGGGTCAAAATACATCATCACGGCGATGATGGCGGCCCCCACGACATACCACTGGATCTGGGAGGGGACAAAGTTGATATTATATTGTCCGGTCGTCTGCGCGGATGCGATGGCGACTGTGCTGACGATGAGGAACAAAAGCAGGATGAACGCCAGCGTCCAGTCAAAGCGGTCTGACGCCCGATTATTCAGTTTCATGTTTGATCACCCGGTCGTTTCAAAGATTCACAGAATGGTTTCGGCAATACGCTCCATTATACCGCATACCGGTGCCGATTGCCTGTCTGACTTCCGTCATTAAAGGACGCCCGGCGTTGGAAAATGTTTCATTATCATTTCACATGGATGTTTTTTGCCGGGCTTCTGTAACGGGATGGCTCCCGCGTGCTACACTGATAATATCCGAGACATGGAGGTTGACCATGAAAAATCGTATCTTTCTTTTATATGGCGGCAAGTCCGCGGAACACGAAGTCTCGCTTTCGACCGCGCGCGCCGTCACCCATGCACTTGATTTCGGCCGGTATGATGTCACACCGGTATTTATCACTCCGGAAGGCGAATGGCGTCCGGGGCCGCTGCTTGCAGGGCCGGCAGAGAACGTCACCGACCTGATGATCGGGGAAAACGGCACGAATGCGCCGGCCCGGCTCACGGACGGCATTGCCGCTCTTGCCGCGCAGACTCCCGATGCTCCGCCTGTCGTCATCCCGCTTCTTCACGGTCCGAACGGAGAAGACGGCACGGTACAGGGCCTCCTCGAAGTGCTTGATCTCCCGTATGTAGGAAACGGGGTGCTTGCGTCGGCAGCCGGGATGGACAAAGTCGTCATGAAGCAGCTGTTCGCCCAGGCCGGACTGAACCAGGTGCCTTATGTCCACTTTATCCGCAGCGAATGGAACAAAAACCGCGACGGCATCCTTGGCGAGTCTGAGTCCAGGCTTGGCTGGCCGGTATTCGTGAAGCCGGCAAACCTTGGCTCGAGCGTCGGGATCTCGAAGGCTTCCGACCGTGAGAGCCTGATCACGGCGATCGAGGAAGCGCTCCGCTATGACCGCAAAGTCATCATCGAGCAGGGTGTCGATGCGCGCGAAATCGAAATGGCCGTTCTCGGCAACGACGAGCCGAAATGCTCAGTCGTAGGCGAGATCAGCTCTGCTTCCGACTTCTATGATTATGAATCCAAGTACGTGGATGGAAACACGATGCTGACCATCCCGGCAGATGTTCCGGAAGAAGCGGCCGAAGAGATGGAACGCGCTGCAAAAGCGGCGTTCAAGGTGCTCGACTGTTCCGGGCTTGTGCGTGCTGACTTTTTCCTCACGAAAGACGGCAGTGTACTCATCAATGAAGTCAACACGATGCCTGGCTTTACGCCGACCAGCATGTTCCCGCTTCTCTGGCAGAACTCCGGCATGACCTATCCGGAACTGCTTGAGGAACTGATCCGCCTGGCACTGGAACGCTATCATGAAAAACAGTCACTGAATACGAACAAAGATTGAGGGAATCCTTTCTATGAAACGTACATTGAATGAAATTGCGGACTGGCTCGGCCTTCCGCACACAGAAGGCGGCGGAGTTGCCGTAACGGGTGTGTCGATCGACACCCGGACATTGAAAAAAGATGATCTGTTCATTCCGTTCAAGGGGGAACAGGCGGACGGCCACCGCTTTGTCCCTCAGGCATTCGACAAGGGTGCCGCGGCGACACTCTGGCAAAAAGGGGTTCCGGGGGCACCGGATGACCGGCCGGTGCTTTTCGTTGAAGATCCTGAACTGGCGCTTCAGCAGATGGCGCGCCGCTACCGCGAAGAACTGGATGCCGTGATCATCGGCATCACCGGATCGAACGGCAAGACATCAACCAAAGATCTTGTCGCAGGAACGCTTTCCCCTTACTTCCGCGTGCGCAAAACGGAAGGGAACTATAACAACCAGCTCGGCCTTCCGCTGACAATCCTGTCGCTTCCGGAGGACACCGAGTACGCGGTGCTCGAGATGGGCATGAGCGGGTTTGGCGAAATCTCCTTCCTGTCCGAGCTGGCCCGTCCGAAGTACGCGGTCATCACGAACATCGGCGAGGCGCATATGCAGGACCTAGGTTCCCGTGAAGGCATCGCACAGGCGAAATCCGAAATCACCGATGGTCTACAGCCCGGCGGAAAACTGTTCTACGACGGCGACGAGCCGCTGCTCGCCCCGCATGTGGAGAAACTGCCGGAAGGCGCGGCCGTGCCGTTCGGGGAAGGGGAGACGTGCAGTCTCCGCCTCATGTCGGTCGAGCCGTCGGAAGCGGGAAGCGTGTTCCGGACTGCTGATGGAGAGTTCATGATTCCTGTACTTGGTGCGCATCAGGCCAAAAACGCGCTTGCTGCCATTTTGATCGGGCGGGAAGCAGGGCTCACCGATGAACAGATCCGGGAAGCGCTGAAGTCGGTCGAACTGACCGGCATGCGCATGCAGACGGTCGAAGGGCCTAACGGATCGCTTTTCATCAACGACGCCTACAATGCGGCTCCGACATCTGTGCGGGCGGCACTCGGATTTGTCAGAAGCTCGACATTGCGTGATGAGAAATGGGTCGTCCTCGGCGACATGCTGGAACTGGGCGCGCTGGAAGTGCCGGCCCACGAAGGACTTGCCGAAGAACTGGATCCGGCAGATTTTGACGGCGTCTGCCTGTATGGCCCGCGGATGGAGCATCTGTTCCGGAAGCTTGAAGGGAAATTCCCTGCGGACCGGCTGGTCTGGAGCGCGGAAGACCTGGAACCGATCACCGGAAAACTCAAAAGCCGGCTCGGAGAAGCTCCGCTGATCCTGCTGAAAGGTTCCCGCGGAATGGCGCTTGAACGTATCATCGGGGAATTGGCGGACACATTATAAGCAAGGTCCGTGCGAACAGGAATTTCAGCAAGCGCATCGATCATTCCTTTTTAAAGTGCGGGGCCAGTGCGCGCCAAGTCCGGATTCGCTTCTATAAGTCCGATATCCGTTCCGTCAGTCCGCAAAGCGGATTCTAAGTCCGATATCCGAACCGTTAGTCCGGATCCGGGAATCCAAGTCCGATATCCGCGATGCAGAACCGGAACACGGAATTAAAGTCCCGTTGCCATGCCCAAAGCCTGCGGCCGGATTCCCCAATCCGGTTCAGGCAACATCAATGGACCCCCGCGGGCACTGGCCCGCGCCGGTTTCATTGCAAGAAGAGCCGTGCCATGTTATACTGCTAACTATTGGATACATTTGAACGGGAACTCTTCGCGTTTTTTAGGAAGAGTTGTTTTTTTTGAAACGGTTCGGTTGAAGGGCGTGTTCCTCTCCGGTCGGACCGCCCGGCAGCAACCGGAACTTTTCGAGCGCACTGCCTTGCCGCGGAATGGCGGGCAACACTGAAAAACTCCGAAACGGCACGGCATGCCGGACTTCATTTGAAAATGGATCCAATGATCACATGAAGGATAAGGAGATTGACACATTTGACAAAGTTTTCTGATCTGAACATCAGTGACTCCACACAGCTTTCACTCGAACGCATGGGTTTTGAAGAGGCGACACCAATCCAGGAAGAGACGATTCCGCTCGGCCAGCAGGGCAAGGACGTAATCGGCCAGGCCCAGACAGGTACGGGCAAGACGACTGCTTTCGGCGTTCCGATCATCGAGAAGATCGACACGCAGAACCCGGACATCCAGGCGCTGATCATCGCACCGACCCGTGAACTTGCGATTCAGGTCTCTGAAGAGATCTACCGCATCGGCTACGGCAAGCGTGCCCGCATCCTATCCGTCTACGGCGGACAGGAAATCGGCCGCCAGATCCGCGCGCTGCGCAACCGCCCGCAGATCGTCGTCGGTACACCGGGACGGATTCTCGACCACATCAAACGCGGCACGATGAAGCTTAACGGTGTCCAGACGCTCGTTCTTGACGAAGCGGACGAGATGCTGAACATGGGCTTTATCGAGGACATCAACGCGATTCTCGAGAACGTCCCATCTGAGCGCCAGACGCTTCTCTTCTCGGCAACGATGCCTGGCCCGATCCGTAAAATTGCGGACAACTACATGAAGTCTCCGGTGGAAGTCCGTGTCAAGGCAAAGGAAATGACTGTCGAGAACATCGAGCAGTACTTCGTGAAGGCACAGGAACGCGAAAAGTTCGACGCGCTTACACGCCTGCTGAACGTGCACCCGCCTGAACTCGCAATCATCTTCGGCCGCACGAAGCGCCGTGTGGATGAAGTCGCTCAGGCCCTCAACCTCCGCGGCTACCTTGCGGAAGGCATCCACGGTGACCTGACACAGGCGAAGCGCCTGTCGGTCCTCCGCCAGTTCAAGGAAGGCAAGATCGATATCCTTGTTGCGACTGACGTTGCAGCACGCGGTCTTGACATTTCGGGCGTCACGCACGTCTACAACTTCGACATTCCTCAGGACCCTGAAAGCTACGTCCACCGCATCGGCCGTACAGGCCGTGCAGGCAAGAGCGGGGTTGCTGTCACATTCGTCACACCGCGCGAGATGGGTTACCTCCGCACGGTTGAAGAAACGACGAAGAAGCGCATGACCCCTCTTAATCCGCCATCCGAGGACGAAGCACTGGCAGGCCAGCAGAAGCTTGCAGTCAGCCAGCTGAAGGAAATCGTCGAAAAGAACGAGCTCAACGACTACCGGATCCTTGCGGAAGAAATGCTCAAGGACAATGAAGCCGTTGACCTTATCGCCGCAGCGATCAAAACACTTACGCGCGAGCCGGACGATACCCCGGTCAAGATCACGGAAGAAAAACCGCTTCCGTTCCGTGGTGGAAACCGCGGTGGCCGCAGTGGTGGCGGCGGCTACAAAGGCCGCAGCGGCTCCAGCCGCAGCGGTGGCTACAACCGAGACAGCAAACGTCGCGACGGACGCCGCCCAGGCGGACGCCCGCGCAACCGATAAGACATGTAAAGAACCCGGAAAGCCGACACGGCTTTCCGGTTTTTTTGTCGTGTGGGCAAGTGACGCATCGGCCCACGAAAGTGACGCAACGGCTTCCGAAAGTGATGCAACGGCACTCGAAAGTGATGAATCGGCTTCCGAAAGTGACGAATCGGCTACCGAAAGTGATGAATCGGCTTCCGAAAGTGACGCAACGGCTCTCGAAAGTGACGAATCGCCACGTAAGGCCAAACGCTTAATCGAATTAATGAAACGTTTTTCCGTCGTTTCCGTATACAATAGAAAGAAGTCAACAAAGGGGTGAACCGGATGAGAAGAGAACCGGCGAACCGCATATCGGAAAAGGGGCTGACCGTCTGGAGGATCCACGGGATCTTCTATACGCTGATTGTCCTCGTCCCGGCGATTGCGGCAAGTGTACTGGCATACATATTCGAAGGCCCGATCTGGATTTATATCGTGTCGGGAGCGGTTTCCGTGATTGCGGGATTCCTGCTGATCTTCCTGTTTCCGAAGATCCGGTGGCAGCGCTGGAGGTATGAAGTTCGGGAGACGGAGATCGAGCTGCAGCACGGCCTGTTCATCGTGAAGCGGACGCTTGTCCCGATGGTCCGTGTCCAGCACGTGGACACGAGCCAGGGCCCGATTCTTCGGAAATACGGCCTTTCGGGCATTACGGTGTCAACGGCTGCGACCAACCACGAGGTCCCGGCGCTCCAGATGGAGGAAGCCGACGAGCTGAGGAGCCGGATCTCCGTGCTCGCGAGGGTGGCGGAAGATGATGTCTGAGAAGAACAGGCTGCACTGGGTCACTGCTGTCATTGAACTCCTCAAGACGCTGAAGGAAGCGATCATTCCGCTCCTCGTCATCGTTGTGGCGAACGGCATCGGGCGGGAACGTTCGGGGAATTTCTGGCTGGATAACCTGACCATTCTGATATTCGGGGCATTTATCGTCATTACGGCTGTTGCCGGTTTTATCAAGTGGAAGCGGTTCGTCTACTGGTTCGAGGACGGGGAGCTCCGGATTGAACACGGGTTGTTTGTGAAGAAAAAGCGCTATATTCCGTTTGAACGGATCCAGAGTGTTGATTATACGGAAGGGATTTTCCACCGGCCGTTCGGGCTCGTCAAGGTGAAGATTGAGACCGCCGGGAACTCATCCGTCCTGGAGGGGGCGGAGGCGGACCTGACGGCGGTAACCCGTGCGGAGGCGGACCGGGTAAGCGCGGTCATCTCGGAAGCGAAGCGCCGCAGGCGGGCGGGCGTACAGGAAGTGCAGGAGGACGGTGCAGAAGCTGTCGGTGTCTTCCCGGCGGAAGAGCCGGAAGAAGAAGTGAAAACCCTTTTCCGGATGGGCCGGAAAGAGATCTTCCTCCTTGCGACGTTCTCCGGAAGGATCGGCCTTATCTTTTCCGGGATCGCGATTTTCTTGTCGCAGTTCGCCGACATCCTGCCGTTTGATGTGATCTATGATGAAGTGGTCGCATTTATCCGGTTTGGCGTATTCATGGTCGCCGCGGTGGTCCTTGTCCTGATGCTTGTCGGCTGGATTCTGTCCGTTGCCTGGACGTACCTCGGATTCTATGGATTCACTGTCTCGTTTGACGGGGACGACCTGTTCATCTCGAGGGGGCTTCTTGAGAAAAAACGGGTCACCGTGCCGCTGAAGCGTATCCAGGCGGTACGGGTAAGCGAGAACCCGTTCCAGAAGCTTCTCGGCTATGTATCGGTCAAGGTGCATAGCGCCGGGGGCAGCGTGAAGGAGGCGGGCGCGGCAATCGGGCTGTTCCCGCTCGTAAGGAAGCGGGAAGTGAACGGTCTTCTTTCGGAGCTTTTCCCTGATATTGAAACGTCCGGGGAACTGGCAGGGATTCCGGTGAGGTCCCGTCCGTTCTATTACCGGCTTGACTTCATTTGGGTGCTTCCGCTGACAGCGGCCGCAGGGTACTTCCTGTTCCCGTACGGCCTGCTTGCGTTGCTGATCATTCCGGTGATTATTCTCCTGGGACTCTGGCAGCACCGCTCCGCCGGCTGGAGAGTCAATGACCGCCAGCTGACCGTTCGCTGGCGTGAATTTACGCTGCATACGGTCTATGTATCGAGAAAACGGATCCAGTCGATGCAGGAGCATCAGACCATCTTCCAGAAGCGGAGGAATGTCGCGACTGTCACGGCAGCATTCAAGTCTGGCATCATGCCGAGCAAAGCGCCAATCCGCCATATCGATGAAGCGGATGCGGACCGGCTGATGGATTGGTATGATCCGAGAAATCGGCTGCAGGCACCATCTCCAGTTGAAGGAACTCCTGCTGCAGAAGGCGAATAAGTTCAAACAGACGGGCCTCCCTGATCCGGGAGGCCCTTTTCTGACAGGAGGGGTCGGGTTGGAAGAGCTGATATTCCGCCATATGCAGACGGTTCGCGAACTGACGCTGAAATGCCTGGACGATACACCGGAGGAAATCACAGGAGTCGTCCCCGACGGTTACCGGAACAACATCCATTGGAATTTTGGACATATCTTGTTTATCCAGGAGCGGCTCGCCCTGGAAGTGGCAGGCGAGGAAATGGAACTTCCGGAGGAATACAGGACTTATTTTGCAGCGGGTACAAAGCCGGCTGATTGGAACGGCAATCCCCCTACGCTCATCGAGATCCGTGAGGCACTGGATGCGCAGACGGAGCGGTTGCACAAGCTGCGGGCAGGCAGATTGGATGATCCGCTTCCTGAACCGTTCACAAACCGGATGGGCCTCACGTTTCGCATGGCCGGCGAGACATTGCTGTTCTCTTTTTATCATGAAGCCCTCCATCTGGAGACAATCAGGCAGATGCGGAAATTGATCCGTGCTGCCGAGTGAAGGAAAAAGCCCCGAGCCGGATACGGTTCGGGGCTTTGCTCGATTCATACGGTTTCCGGCTTCAGGCTGTGCTGTTTGCCGGGATGATGGTCGGGCAGCCTATCGCCGCTGCCGAACAGGTTGTCCCGAAGAGAGGTGCCTTCGTAACCTTTCGGAACACGGCCGCGTTCCTGAAGGATCGGGATGACCGATTCGCCGAATTCCCTGAAGGTCTTGTGGGCAAGGGCATAGGCGATGTTGAAACCGTCGACACCGGTCTCATCAACCCACGCCTCAAGCTCATCCGCGACTTGTTCCGGTGTGCCCACTACAGCGGTGCCCATGCCTCCGACGCCGACCGACTTGATGATCTCGCGGATCGTCCAGTGGCGTTCCGGATCGATTTTTGTGAAGGTCTCGAGCGTGGAGCGGATGGCGTCATTCTCGACGTATTCGACTCCGGCATCGAGATCCGCCCCTGACAGGTCGACACCCGTCCAGCCGCCGAACAGGGCAAGTGCCCCTTCGTCGGAGATGTAGGACTGGTACTCTTCAAACTTCGCCAGGGCTTCTTCCTCGGTCCGGCCGATCACCGGCGTGATGAGGGTCAGGATCTTGATTTCCTCCGGGTTGCGACCGGCATCCGCTGCCGCTTCCCGGAGCCGTGTGACAGTTTGTTTGGCTGCGTTTTTCGTTGGTGCCCCGATAAAGGCGAGCTCGGTGTGCCTTCCTGCGAATGCACGGCCTTTTGATGATGCGCCGGCCTGGAACAGCACCGGCGTCCGCTGAGGGGACGGTTCCGACAGATGGGCGCCCGGCACCTTGAAGTATTTGCCGTCATGGCCGATATCGTGGACTTTGGAAGGCTCCGAATATACCCGGTTCACCTTGTCGACTTTCACGGCATCGTCTTCCCAGCTGCTTTCCCACAGTTTGTAGCACACTTCCAGGTATTCTTCCGCGATATCGTAGCGCTCGTCGTGGGAAACCTGTCCGTCCAGTCCCATATTCAGCGCAGCACTCTTGAGATAGGATGTGACAATGTTCCATCCGACGCGCCCCTTTGTCAGGTGATCGAGCGTCGAGATACGGCGGGCGAATGTATACGGATGCTCATGGCTGACGGATGCGGTGACTCCGAATCCGAGGTGGTTCGTAACGGCGGCCATGAGGGGCACGACAAGGGTGGGGTCGTTGACCGGCGACTGCGCGCCCTGGCGTACGGCCGCATCCCGGGTTCCCCCATAGACATCGTACGTTCCAAGCACGTCCGCGAGGAACACGGCGTCAAAGCGGGCCTCTTCCAGGATGCGGGCCAGTTCGATCCAATAGTCGCTGTCCTTGTATCGGTGGGACTGGTCGTCCGGATGCGCCCACAGGCCGGGAGACTGGTGGCCGGGAGTGTTCATCTCAAAAGCGTTCAAGTAAATTCTTTTTTTCGGCATGGTCCTCATCCTTTCATTCCTGCTGCTCAGGCATGGGTTTGGCTGTATTGCTTCCGGACAAGCTCCGCAAAGTAGGCGGTCTGCTTCTCAAGTCTTCCAAGACAGTCCCCATCAAGAACCGGAATGTCCAGTTGCTTGTCGATCACATCGTCGGTCAGGTAGATCCCCTTGAGGGCATGGCCCTTCAGCGTGGAGAGGAGCGGCTTCAGCGCGTAGTCCAGAGCGAGCAGGTGCCCCGGGCTGCCGCCTGTCATGAGCGGCAGTACGGGAGTCGCTTCCAGTACGTCCTGCGGCAGGAGGTCGATGAAGGCTTTCAGGACGCCGGAATACGATGCCTTGTAGACGGGGGAGCCGATGACGATCCCCTTCGCGTCCCGAATTCTGTTGGCGGCGTCCTTCACGGATGGATGGCTGAAGTCGGCTGAAAAAAGCACTTCAGCGGGGATATCGCGTACACTCAGATGGGAAACGGTAAAGTGTCTGTCTTCGAGCAGCCCGCCGATGTAGCCGAGCACACTTTCCGATCGGGAGGCGGCATTCGGGCTGCCTGAGATGATGACGATTTCTGACATATTGATCATCCTTTCTTTTACAAATCAGTCGATGAAACAGAGAGTGGGGAAGATGTTTCGCTGAAAAAGTTCCGGAAAGGATGAGGAATGGAAAAAGGCTCTTCTCCCATGGAAAGAATGAGAGAAGAGCCTGACCGCAGCGCATATGCGCCTAGATGCCTGACTGTTTTCTCATCTTCAGGACAGATCTGTCCTTCCGGAGTTAGCACCATACAAACCGCAGTTTGCTGGTTGCTGAGGCTTCGCAGGGCCAAGTCCCTCCACCTCTCTTGATAAGAAACAACATTATGAATTTTTCAGCTTGATGAACAGTATAGCAAAGCCGCCGGCAATGTCAATGGAAAGTTTCAGATTTTTCTGGGGAGGGATTGACACACGGGAGCGGGCTCGGCAACCGGAACGAGCAGGAAACGGCTGCAAGAAAAAAAGCCCCGCGGAAGCGGGACAAAGTCACTTCAGCGGCGCTTCTTGCGCCAGCTTGTGATATTCTTCGGGGAGAAGTAGCTGAGGCCGATGATAAAGCCGACGGCCAGGCCCGTCAGGTGGGCGGTGATGTTGATGTTCGGTGTCAGGAATGTCATGATCACGCTGATGACGATGATCGGCAGGATAATCTGGCGGATCTGCGGGAATGCGCCTTTTGTATGGTAAACAAACGCGCCGAATGCGCCGAATATCCCGTAGATGGCGCCGCTTGCACCCACGTAGGCGTAGGAGGCGTCATGCAGGAAATAGGATGCTACATTGCCGAACAGGCCGGCCAGGAAAAACAGGTTCAGGAACCGTACCTTGCCGGCGAGACGTTCAAGTTCGGGACCGAACAGGAATAGGGCGAACATGTTGAACAGGACATGCATGAAGCCTGCGTGCAGGAACATCGGTGTGATAAATCGCCACCAGTCACCGTCCGCTATCAGCCGGTTGATGCCCATGCCATAAAACATGATCAGGTCACCGATGCCCGGAAGGATGGTCAGGATGTAGATGATCACGTTGACCGCGATCAGCGCCGAGACGACCGGATAGAACCGGATGTACTCGGAGAAGCTTTCTCTTCTGATAAACATGGTTTCACCTCAATTTACATAAGAACAGTATACCGCGTTTGTCGCGGTCCAGAAAGCAGGGAATACGGATGATCACCGGAATCGGGCTGGATATCGTGGAGATGGAAAGGATCCGGCAGGCGGACAGCCGCAGCGACCGCTTCAGAAGAAGGATCCTGAACAAAGATGAATTGGAGAGATATGAACAGCTTGGCACTGCCAGGCGGACCGAATACCTTGCCGGCCGGTTTGCCGCCAAGGAGGCGTTCGCAAAAGCGCTCGGCACCGGAATCGGCGGCGCGTGTGCATTCGGCGACATCAGCGTGTTGCCGGACGAAAAAGGAAAACCGTTACTTTACTTCAGGGGAGAGCCGGCTGACGGATTTGTGTCGATCACCCATACGCGTGAATACGCCGCTGCCCAGGTCATTCTGACCGGATTCCCGGCAGCCCTGTCCGAATAAACCCGTTCCCTCTCTCATAGGATGTTCCACAGGAGCGAAATGAGAAAGGGTGAAGGAATTGCGGAGCCGGATATTCGCAGGAATGCTCATCGTGCTCGCTTTGATGCTTGCAGCATGCGGGTCACAGTCGAAGGAAGACGTCATGAAAAAGCTGAGCGGAAAATGGACGGATGCAAAAGGCTATGAGCTCACAGCCGTCATGGAGATCAAGACCGGCGATGAGCCAAGGCTGTACGACGTGGAAGTGTGGCATACGAAGCCGGACTACTACCGGGTCAATGTGGCCCAGCAGGGCTCCAAGGAGTCCCAGATGATCCTCCGCAACAAGGACGGGGTATTTGTCGTCACGCCTTCAATCGGCAAGACGTACAAGTTCCAGAGCGACTGGCCGGAGAAAAACAGCCAGGCTTATCTGATCGGTGCGCTTGCGGAAGACATCAGGGCGGACAAGGATGCGGTGATGAAGGAAGAAGACAAGGAATACATCTTTGAAACAGCTACACGGAACAATCATCGTAAAATGCTTCCTTATCAGCGGATCCACATCGACAAAAAGTCGCTCCTGCCAGTGAAAGTGTCGGTGCTGAATGAAAACAAAGAAGAACAGATGAAGATCACATTCGAGAAAATTTCCCTCGGCACGGAGCGCGGTGCCGGCGACTATGCGGTGGAAAAGCATTCGAAGGCACCGGAAGGCGCGGAAGGATCCGCGGATGACACCGATGCAGCGGATGAAGCAACGGAAGGCGAAGACCAGGAAGGCACCACAGATGATCAGGACGGCGTGTCTGATGAAGAAGGCAACGTCAACGATGAAGGCAAGGAAGAAGGAGATGAAGAAGCGGGTGCCGAATTGGATGGTGAGGAGTTCCGCACATCCTATCCGCTCTTGAAATGGGAAGGCGTCGACCTGCTGGAAGAAGAAGTTGTCGGCAACGGTGAAGATAAGCGGGTTTATCTGACATACGGCGGCGAGAAGGAATTCGTCATCGTCCAGCAGCATGCGAAGGCCCCTCAGGAAGCCCTAGTTCCCGTATTCGCGGAAGGGGATCCGGCGCACCTCGGCTTCACAATAGGCGCAATCACCGACAACTCGGTCAGCTGGGAACAGGGCGGCGTGTCTTACTTCCTCGCCTCGAACGCCCTGACACGGGAAGAGATGGTTGAAGTCGCGACGTCGATGATCGAAGTGGAACAGAAGTGACCTTGGAGTATTGACTGCATTCTCCCTCCGGGCGGATAATGAAACACATCAAGAGATATCCGGCAATTCGGAAGGGAGAACGGGGAAATGGAACAAATGCAATGGGGACGGCCGACAGTGGCGGCAATCGATCTGGAGGCGATCCGGGAAAACGTGCGCAACACGGCGCTCCTGACCGGTCCGGGCACCGGCGTGATCGCTGTTGTCAAGGCCGACGGCTACGGGCACGGTGCGGTCCGGGTCGCGGAGGCAGCGCTTGAAGCGGGGGCACTGATGCTCGCGGTCGCCACTCCGGAAGAAGCGGTGGAACTCAGGGAGGCGGGCCTGAAAGCGGACATTCTGCTTTTGGGCGCCTCCCCTGTTCCGTTCGCGCGTGCCGCGGCGGAAAAGGACATCATCATCACTGCGGACTCACCGGCCTGGATGGAGAAAGTCGCCGCCGACGCGCCTGATTTCGCCCGCCCTCTCCGGGTACACCTGAAGGTCGACACCGGAATGGGGCGTCTCGGCGTCCGAAGCGGGGAAGATCTTCTTAAGATGTACAGGAAAGCCAAGGCTGCGAAAATTATGGTTGACGGCGTCTTTACCCATTTCGCGACGGCAGACGAGCCGGACAATGAAGTCTGGAGAAAGCAGGCGTCAGGATTCCGGGAAGCCGTCGCGCTTCTCCCCGAACGGCCGCGCCTTGTGCACGCATCCAACAGCGCTGCAACATTCATGCATCCGGAGTGCAAGTTTGATGCAGTCCGCCTCGGCATCTCGATGTACGGCATCGCCCCGTCCGGTTTTGTCAGGGAACACCTGCCATTCCTGCTCAGTCCTGCCTTGGCACTCTCGACTGAACTCGTCCATGTGAAGCGTCTCGGCCGGGGGGACACCGTCAGCTACGGGGCAACCTACCGGGCTTCGGGAGATGAGTGGATCGGAACGCTCCCGATCGGCTATGCAGACGGGTTTCTGCGGGGCCTCGGCGGGCAGGATGTGTTGATCGGCGGGCGCCGCTGCCCGGTGGTCGGCCGAATCTGCATGGATCAGTGCATGGTCCGGCTTCCGCGTGAGATGGCACCGGGTGAGCCGGTTGTCCTCCTCGGAAAACAGGGTGGGGAAGAGATCCGGCCGGATGAATGGGCGGAGCGTCTCGGTACGATCCCCTACGAGGTGGTGGTCACCCTGTCAAAGAGGATTCCGAGAGTTTATTTGCAGGGACGCGGGGAATACTAACCCCAACACGGCCCGACAATATCCGACAGGTAATGCCGGTTATGGCCGGGATTTTGTCACATTCTTTCCGAACGTGTCTTTTCAACAGGTCTGTCCGATGGTATGATGGGATAGAAATTTGTTGAATGGCTGCGTCGGAGGTGTTTGCTGTGGCAGAGAAAGAGACAAAAAAAGTCGTGGTGAAGATCCCGAAGAGGATGCTTCAGTGTGACGGGGATTCCGTCGCTTACGACCGAGCGGAACAGGATGGGTATGTCTATCTGACGACGACCCGGAAGACACGGAGAGAACAACCAAATCTTATACGGGAAGCCATCGTCAAAGGCTACGTGGAGATGTCGCAGATCAATCTTTCGATCGCTTCCGAATGTTTGTACGCGGAATACGAAGCGGAGCACGCGTGGCGCAACTCGTAATCGGAGGATGAGATTTTGGCCATAAAACGCGGGGACATTTTCTTTGCAGATCTGTCGCCGGTGAAAGGTTCTGAACAGGGCGGGAAAAGACCCGTCCTGGTTATTCAGAACGATATCGGTAATCGGTTCAGCCCCACAGTAATTGTCGCAGCCATCACGGCCCAGATACAGAAAGCCAAACTGCCCACCCATGTGGAAATCGATGCGGCACGGTACGGATTGGACAAAAACTCCGTCGTCTTGCTTGAGCAAGTCCGGACTATTGACAAATCCCGCCTTTCTGACAAGATTACACATTTGGATGAAGAAATGATGCGGCAGGTGGAAGAGGCACTTGAAATCAGCCTCGGACTGGTAAAATTTTAGTATACATACACAAAAAACGCCGTCCGGCATTGCCGGACGGTTTTTTGTGCGTCGGCTCCGCTATAAAAAAATGTGCATCCCTTCATTTGGAATGCGATGCAGTGATATTTTTGTGGGATAATAAGGGCAGATGTGCGGTTCCGGTCTATACGCCGAGAGTGGTGATCCCAGATTCCTCACCTGATCCGCGACCCGGAATATTATATGGGTCTCCGTATCTTGCGAAAAAAGTGTGTTTCGCCAGTATTTTCGTTACAATGAAAGGAACAGTCCGTAAAAGGGGGCCACAGAGCCATGTATAGAAAAGTTCCTCAGTTTGTCGAGACTCACCTCGAAGAGATCATCGACAGCTGGAAAACACGCATGAAAGATGAGCATGGTGAAAAATTCTTCCACATCATGCCGGAAGAGGTCATCGAGCGGACAAGCCGGGACTTCGCGGACCTCATCGTTTCGAGCCTTACAGAAGACTCGAACCAATATGATGAAAAGCTCCATAACTTCTCGGAGCGCATCGTCCGTCTCGGCTGGTCGATTTCGCTTGTCATGAAGGCGATCGAGAACTTCTCGGATACGCTCTATGACCTGCTGCGAAAGGCTGAAATCCTTGATGACAGCAATGTAGCGGAGTACTTTGACATCCTGAACAACTGGATCAAGCCACTCCGTCAGGAAGTCGTCGAAATGTACTCCCACACCTGGGAACGTACGGTCAATCTCCAGAAGATTGCCCTGCAGGAGCTGTCGGCTTCCCTGATTCCTGTATTCGACAAGATTTCCGTCATGCCGCTTGTCGGCACAATCGATACTGAACGCGCCAAGCTCATCATGGAAAACCTTCTGGAGGGTGTCGTCCGCCAACGTGCGGAAGTGGTGCTGCTCGACATCACCAGTGTTCCCGTAGTGGATACGATGGTCGCCCACCACATTATCCAGGCGGCCGACGCGGTCCGCCTCGTCGGGGCACGCTGCATGCTGGTCGGCATCCGTCCGGAAATCGCACAGACGATTGTGGCGCTCGGTATCAGCCTGGAAGACTTTACGACGACCAGCACGCTGCAGAGGGGCATGCAGGAAGCGCTGGCGTTGACCAGCCGAAAAATCGTGGAGGTGGATGAACAGTGAACATGCGTATCCCGATCCTCAAGCTTAACGAAATCTTGATTGTCTCGCTTCAATGGGAATTGGACGACCAGACTGCGATCCAATTCCAGGAAGACCTGTTGAAAAAACTGCATGACACTTCGGCCAAAGGCGTTGTGATCGACCTGACTCCGATTGACTTCATCGATTCCTTCATCGCGAAGGTGCTCGGTGATGTCATCAGCATGTCGGGCCTTATGGGTGCCAAGGTGGTCATCACCGGCATCCAGCCGGCCGTCGCCATTACGCTCATCGAACTCGGAATCCGTCTGGAAAATGTCATGACGGCCCTTGACCTCGAAAACGGAATGGACAAACTGCAGCAAGAATTGGAGGCTTGACGATGGCGTACCGGTCTTCAGTTGACATTCATACGGAATGGGACATTGTTGCTGCAAGGCAGCTGGGCCGGAACGAAGCAAAGAAAGTCGGCTTCGGCACCGTTGACCAGGCCCGTATTACGACGGCGATCAGTGAACTCGCAAGAAACATTTATTTATATGCAGGAGCCGGAAAAATTGAAATCGAACGCCTGAACGACGACGGCATGTTCGGAATTGCCATTATCGCTTCCGACGAAGGTCCGGGTATTCCCGATGTCAGAAAAGTGATGGAAGACGGATATTCGACTTCCGGAGGGCTTGGCGCCGGAATGCCCGGGGTCAAGCGGCTGATGGACGATTTCCGGATTGATACCGAGCGCGGAAAAGGCACAACAATAACTGCAGTCAAATGGCTCCGCTGATTGGGGGATGAATGTAGATGCCTCAGCAGACTGAAAAAGAATATAAAGAAATATTGAGGCAATACCTTGAGGATCAATCTGAACAGAATTTATATATGGGAGAGGCGTTCAGCCGCAAACTGATCGAGCGGGACATTTCGCCCGAGGAGGTCATCAGCATACATAAGTCCGCACTCAAGGACGTGTTGCCGGGCCTTCCGTCGAAAGTCTGGCATTCTTTCGACTTCCTCATCGAAATGATGATCCGCTACGGACTTGCGCTGAAGGAACATCAGTCCCTCGTCAAGCGGCAAGAAGAGATGCAGCTTGAGATGGAAGTGGCCTCGAAGGTTCAGGAGACGCTTCTGAAAACGAAAATCCCTGCCGTCGAAGGCATGGACATCGGTTATGTGACCGTACCTTCACGTACGATGAGCGGGGACTATATCTATTTTGTCGGTAATGACATGGACGAAGCGGGCGTAGCTGTCGCAGATGTCATGGGCAAAGGGATTCCGGCTGCCTTATGCATGTCGATGGTCAAGTTCGGCATGGACAGTGTCCAGCATTCCTCCGAAGGACCATCCGGTGTGCTTTCGGTCATTAACCGGATCGTGGAAAAAAGCGTCAATGACTCGATGTTCGTGACGATGATGTATGGGCGCTTTGATGCAAAAAGCTCCACTTTTTCCTATGCATCCGCCGGGCATGAACCCGCACTCCATTACCGGGCTTCGGAAAACCGGTTTGTGGAACTGGATGCCAAAGGGCTCCTTCTCGGCGTATCTCCGGATGCCCGCTATGAGGAGGGAAGCGTGGTTCTTGAGCGCAATGATTTCGTCGCCATCATGACCGATGGGGTAACAGAAGCCCGTACACCCGATGGTTTTGTCGAAAAAGAAACCATCCTTGAGATCATCAGCAGTGTAAAGGACCGCTCTGCCCAGGAAATGGCGGAGCACGTTTTCGCGGAATTGGACCGCATGCAGGGTTTCCAGCTCCAGGATGATTTCTCCCTTGTAATCTTGAAAAAAGAGTAATGGATGTTTGGATTTCTTCAGAAGGGGTAAAACCTTGATGTTGTCTTCAAACGTAATTATGGATTTGGGATTATAGATTGAGAAATTAAAGAAGAGGTGTGGAAATGAATCTACAAGTTGATTTGCATGAAGAAAACAGTGTGCAGCATTTTAAAGTGGTCGGTGAGATTGATGCGTTCACGGCGCCTGTCCTGCGGGAGAAGCTTTCAGAGCTTCCGGTTCAGGAAGGCATGAAGGCCGAGATCGATCTTTCGGATGTAGAATATATGGACAGCACGGGTCTGGGTGTGTTCGTCGGCTATTTCAAACAGGTGAAGGAAAGCGGCGGCCATGTGAAAATCACAGGGCTTTCCCCACGGCTAAAGCGGCTGTTCGATATCACGGGTCTCGATGAGGTCATGGATATTGAAGAACATAAAGCAGATAAAGGTGGGTTCAATGATGCAACCGTATGACTATGTGGAGATCCGTGTGCCGGCCAAGGCCCAGTATGTGGGCGTGGCGCGACTCACGATCTCAGGCCTCGCAAGCCGGCTCGGCTTCACCTATGACGACATCGAGGACATGAAGATCGCGTCCAGCGAGGCGATCACGAACGCGGTGCAGCACGCATACAAGGATGACGAGGAAGGCGAAGTCGTCGTCGGCTGCGCCCTGTATGAAGACCGGATGGAGATCATGGTGGCCGACCATGGTCAGAGCTTCGATTTTGAGAAAACCAAAAAGAGTGTGGGACCTTACCATGATCATGAAGAGGGCATGTTCCTCCGGGAAGGGGGTCTCGGCCTCTACCTGATCGAAACGCTGATGGACGAGATTAAAATCCACCACGACGAAGGGGTCACCGTCTTCATGACCAAATATCTTGGCGGAGAGCAGGTGGAAAAGGATGTCGAAACAGTCTCCTCCTGATTCCAAGTCAAAAGAACAGGTGCTGGACTGGATCAGGGCTTTCCAGGAAAGTGGCGATGAGGCAGCCCAGACGAATCTGGTACTTCACTATGAACGTCTTGTCCAGTCCATCGCCCGAAAATACTCCAACGGTAAATCGTACCACGAAGATATCGTGCAAGTCGGCATGCTCGGGCTGCTCGGTGCTATCCGCCGCTACGATCCCGAATACGGACGCAGTTTCGAGGCGTTTGCAGTGCCGACCATCATCGGCGAGATCAAGCGGTTCCTCCGGGACAAGACTTGGGCGGTCCACGTGCCCCGCAGGATCAAGGAACTCGGCCCTAAAATCAAGTCTGCTGCGGAGACGCTGACAAATGAGCTGCAGCGCTCCCCGAAGGTGCAGGAGATCGCGGATTTCCTCGAGGTGGATGAGGACGATGTGCTGGAAGCGATGGAGATGGGACGAAGCTATCAGGCATTGTCCATGGACCACTCGCTGGAGGCGGATTCCGACGGCAGTACCGTCACACTGTTCGATATTATCGGGGATACGGATGACGGCTATGAGATGACGGATCAGCGTCTGATCGTGGCAGAAGCGCTCAATGTCCTGTCTGAGCGCGAAAAGCAGATCATCCAGTTTACATATATCGAACAGATGAGCCAGAAGGAGGCGGGGGAACGCCTCGGGATTTCTCAGATGCATGTTTCCAGGCTTCAGAGGAAGGCGATCAAAAAGCTTCAGGAGGCCATTGCGGCGGCAGGTGGTGGGGCTTCTTGAAGACAGTGAAGGACGACTGTGTAGAGGCGTACATCTATCAGGAAGCCAAGCCGGGAAATCATGAATCGGGTGATGTGTACTATACCTTCACCAATGAGGACTACTTTCTTTGCGCGATTGCCGACGGACTTGGAAACGGTCCGATCGCCAGGGAATCGGCTGAAATCGTGCCGGAGATCCTGGAACGCCACCATGATGAATCCATCGACCAGCTGCTCAGCCGGTGCAACATGCACATGCATCAGAAGCGGGGAGCTGCGGTTGCGATCATCAAGGCGTATTTCAAGACGTCGACAATCGAGTACAGCTGTGTGGGAAACGTGAGATTTTATCTGTACCGGCGTTCGGATGACAAAATGATCTACCCGCTCCCGGTGATGGGCTACCTGTCCGGTCGCCCGCAGAAACTCCGCACACAGGGCTTTGACTACGGACCGGGAGACCTGTTTCTTCTGCACTCAGACGGCGTGGACATCCGGAGCCCGAAGGCATTCATGCAGAACAGCGCCGGTCCGTATGATCTGTATAAGAAAGTGCATGAAACACTCAAACATGGCGATGATGCCACTTATATCACAGGAAGCCTGCTCCGCTGAATCCGCGGAGCGGGTTTTTGTTTTAGGTCTGCTTGGGTTTGCGATGGTTTTTTCAAATTCGAAGCTGTATTCTTCAAATTCAGAGCCGTAATCTTCACATTCGGAACAGCCTGCTTCACTTTCGGGACAAGACGGGGATTGAAGCTGTGCGATTCTCTCAAGTGAAGTGAATACTGTCATGGGCAACCTGCAGTATGCAGGGCCTTTTATGATAAAGTGGACGGGTAGAGGCAATGAACGAAAGGGTGAGAGTGATGCAGGAAAAAGAATTGATCCAGAAAGCGGCGATGCGCGCAGGCGTGCGGCCAGCGCAGGCCCAGGCGGTGATCGGACTGCTGGATGAGGGCAAGACCGTGCCGTTTATCGCCCGCTACCGGAAAGAGGCGACGGGCGAGTTAGATGAAGTGCAGATCAAGGCGGTCGAAGATGCCCATCGCTATCTCTCGCAACTGGAGGAGCGGAAAGAGGAAGTCATCCGCATCATTTCGGAACAGGGGAAACTGGACAGCGACCTTGAAAAAGCGATCCGCGGGGCCGACGTGCTTCAGCGGGTCGAGGATCTGTACCGCCCCTATCAGAAAAAGCGGAAGACCCGGGCGACTGCGGCGAAAGAGCGCGGCCTGGAGCCGCTTGCCGACCTGCTCCTCTCAGATACGAAAGAGCGTCCTGAAGATCTGGCCGGGAGATTTGCCGACGCTGATAACGATGTGCCCGATGCAGAAGCGGCACTTGCAGGAGCGAGGGACATCATTGCGGAACGGATCTCCGATGATGCCTCGGTCCGTGACAAGATCCGCAGTGCCATCCGGCGTGGCGGACTGATCATCACCTCGCGGAAAAAAGATGCCGAGGATCCGAAGGGCGTCTTCGAAATGTACTATGAATATGAAGAGCCGGTCAGGCAAATCAAGCCGCACCGTGTGCTTGCAGTGAACCGGGGGGAGAAGACAGGTGTGCTTAAGGTCTCTGTCTCGGTCCCGGAAGAGCGTCTGATTGAAGAAATCCGGCGCCCCTATGTGCGCCGCCCGGGTTCACCTGTGGCAGCGCAAGTGGAAGAAGCGGCAGCAGACGCTTTCAAGCGGCTGCTCCTGCCGTCGATCGAACGGGAAATCCGCGGTGAACTGACAGAGAAGGCGGAAGAGCAGGCGATCAGGATTTTTTCCGAGAACCTGAAACGACTCTTGCTTCAGCCGCCGATGAGGGGCAAGACCGTCCTCGGTGTGGACCCTGCTTACCGGACCGGCTGCAAGCTGGCTGTTGTGAGCGATACAGGACGTATGCTCGAGCTCGGCGTCATTTATCCGCATACGTCATCGGATACGGAAGGCGCGAAAAAGAAAGTGCTCGAGCTGCTCCGCAAGTATCCGGTTTCCATTATTGCGATTGGAAATGGAACGGCATCCCGCGAAACTGAGCAGTTCATCGCAGACTGCCTGAAGGAGACGGACGGAGGCGCATCATATGTCATCGTCAACGAAGCGGGGGCGAGTGTTTATTCCGCATCCGAAGAAGCGCGCCGTGAATTCCCGGACCTTCAGGTCGAGCAGCGGAGCGCCGTGTCGATTGCGCGCCGACTCCAGGATCCTTTGTCCGAGCTGGTGAAGATCGAGCCGAAATCAGTCGGCGTCGGCCAGTATCAGCATGATGTCTCGCAGAAGAATCTCGGGGAGCAGTTGGACTTTGTCGTGGAGACCGCGGTAAACCGGGTCGGCGTCGATGTGAACACGGCCTCGGCATCGCTTCTTCAGCACGTGTCGGGCCTGTCCCGTACCGTTGCGGACAATATCGTTGGGGCCCGCGATGAACTCGGACGATTCAGTTCCCGGGCACAATTGAAAAAAGTGCCCCGCCTCGGTGCCAAGACGTACGAGCAGGCAATCGGCTTCCTGCGCGTCCCAGGGGCGAAAAACCCGCTGGATGCCACCGGTGTCCACCCGGAAAGCTACGGACTTGCGGAAGAGATCCTGAAGGCGGCCGGACTTGATAAAAAGGACATCGGAACGGAGCATGCGGCGGCATCGCTTGCCCAGCTGGATGCAAAAGAAGTGGCAACAGCTGCAGGAGCGGGTGAAGTCACCGTCCGGGACATCATTGAGACACTGAGCCGCCCGAACCGGGATCCACGTGACGAGTTTCCGCAGCCTCTCCTGAGGAAAGAAGTGCTGACGCTCAAGGACCTGAAGCGCGGGATGGAGATGGAGGGGACCGTCCGCAACGTCGTGGACTTTGGTGCGTTTATCGATATCGGC
This sequence comes from Bhargavaea sp. CC-171006, assembly GCF_009761675.1. Lineage (GTDB taxonomy): Bacteria > Bacillota > Bacilli > Bacillales_A > Planococcaceae > Bhargavaea > Bhargavaea changchunensis. The sequence continues at coordinate 1,183 of NZ_QUZH01000010.1, read as the reverse complement.
GTCGGAGAAGACGGCCTGCTCCATGTAACCAAGATGAGCACCGGGCGTGTCCGGCATCCGCTGGACATTCTCGCTCCCGGGGACGTCGTCACGGTCATCATTGATGATATCGACCAGGAAAAAGGGCGGATTTCCCTCACCATGCTCACTCCCGAGGAGGAAGAAGAAAAGAAAAAGCGGTCAGAAGAGCGGAGACGCCAGCCGAAGGAACGGAAGCGCAATGTAAAAAAACTCACCGAACTGGAGCCGGGTACTCAAGTGAAGGGACACGTGCGCCGGCTGCAGCCCTATGGGGCGTTTGTAGACGTCGGGGCAGAGAAAGACGGGCTTGTCCATATTTCCAAAATGGCACCCGTGCGCGTGAATGACCCAAGTGAAATCGTGCAGCCGGGAGACACTGTGGCGGTATGGATCGAATCGGTCGACCCGGCCGCCTCGAAGATTTCGCTGACGATGATCGACCCGGACAAGAAGGGAAGCGGAAGCCGGCGTGGATGAGCGGGAACTCCAGCTTTTGACCGAATCGATTTCCCGGGAATCATTCGGGCGCCCGTTCCGCCACACCGTGTACTTTAATCCGAGGCTCCGGACCACGGGCGGCAGGTACCGGCTCCACGACCATGACATCGAAATCAATCCGGAAGCTTACAGGAAATACGGACTGGATGAGCTGACCGGCATCATCAAGCATGAGCTGTGCCATTATCACCTTCATATAGAAGGAAAGGGATACCGGCACCGCGACAGGGATTTCCGGGAGCTGCTCAGGCAGACCGGCGCGCCAAGGCACTGTTCCGTCATCAGGGAGCCGGCCCGGAGGAAAGCGAAGTACCTATACCGCTGCAAGGATTGTGGCCAAACCTACACGCGGAAGATCCGGATGGACACGAGCCGCTACCGTTGCGGAAAATGTCGCGGGCACATTCAAAAAGTCGAAGAGAGTTGAAGGGAAAGCCCTTGCCGGACGGCGAAAAACCGTTGTGCGGCAAGGGTTTTGATGTTTTTATAAAAAAGTTGGCGAAAAGTGTTGACGTATTTTCGTATGCCCCCTATAATAGGACAAGTCGACAAGAGATCACACGAAAGCCTGAGCGGCTGAGCGACCTCGAGACATTGAATATGGCCCCTTGGTCAAGCGGTTAAGACACCGCCCTTTCACGGCGGTAACACGGGTTCGAATCCC
>NZ_QUZH01000009.1 GCF_009761675.1 Bhargavaea sp. CC-171006 | reverse complement strand
CACAAGGCCGTCTCCTTATGGAGGCGGTTTTTTTATGCGTGAAAAACAGTCCGAAGGACTATTTACAGGGAGTGCACATAGAAACTCGGCGAGCGCACATAGAAGACCCGCAAGCGCTCTTAGAATATGCACAAGCGCTCATAGAACGGCAATAAGCGCCTATAGAAATATCTATGAGCGCTTATACCTGTAAGAGGGACCCTAGGCGGCATTTCATGGTGACTGGCGGGACGTTTCATCGGATTCGTCACTTTCAACGGACGGATCGTCATTTTCATGGAAAGCACGTGTCTGTCGCTGTATCTAAATGTAATAAATCCCTTCCCATGCTAACCTCGCCTTGCAAAACACTACCATTTACCCGCTTTATCCTTGATAAAGTAGACTTCTCAAGTAAAATCGAATATTCCGGTTACAATTTAAGGAATATAAATTAAAATGAAGAGTGACATAAAGGGGATTAACATTTGTGGATTCTCCAGAATGGTATGTTGATCAGAACATGCAATGGGGTGAGCAATGATGCTTTTATCAGTCGGGGAACTTATAGACTCAACTTTATTTGAAAATGCCATCCTTAAAACCGGGGAACAGACCCTTACGGACAAACCGGTTGAATGGATATCGGTAATGGAGAGTCCTGTTGAAAATTTCGTCAGGGAGAATGAATTTGTCCTGAGTACCGGAATCGGGTGTCATGAGAATACTGAAGAATTGTTGTCTTTTATAAAAGATGTATATGATTCGGGAGCGTCGGCTTTAGCGATTGCAACGGGAAGATATATATTTGAAATACCGGAAGAGGTCATTCAATTTGCTGCGGACCGGAACTTCATCATCATTGAACTCCCATGGGAAATCAGATTTGCAGATATCGTCCATGAAGTGATGACCAAACTGAATGAACTGAAACAGAATGAGACGACACGTTTCAAGGAAATGCAGCAGCAGCTCATTCAAAAGGTTCTTGAAGGAAAGACGTTAGAACACATTACGCACTATATTGAGCAGGAATTAAGCCAATCTGTGCTCATTTGCAATGAGAAGAAAGAGCCAATTGCAGGAAGCGCAAATCCGAATGATGTGTTCGCTCTGTGGGACCAAATGAGAACATCCATCAATGAATCGCATTATCCCAAGCATTCCGAAATACAGCAGCTGGATAGCGGTTCTGTGCAGTTGATCCATTTAAACATTCAATCCGATGTCGGTCATAAAGGTGATTTTTTCATCCTATCCGATTCAGACAAAAGGCTGAATGAGCATGACTTGATGATTGCTGAGCAAGCCGTTGTTGCGGCTGCTTTATGGTTCTCAAGAAACAGCGCAGTGATCGAAGCCGAGAGCCGGATGCAGAATGAATTCCTGCTGGGTTTAGCGAAAGGGGAAATGATGTCTGAAGAACATGTTGCATCACATGCAGAATTCTTCAGATACAATCTTGACCTTCCCTATCTATGTATTATCGGTTTTCCGGAGAACCTGAATGATTCCACCGGTCATGAATCAAGCCTCAATGAGTCAGGCAGGACAAGATTGGACAGAATGAGTATCTATATTAAAGAAGGATTGTTATATGCGGGAGAGAATGTCCAACGGCAGGTTCTTTTTGCGCATGAACATGATAAAGTAATCGTCTTTTTGGAAGCGACCAACAAGATTACCGCAGATGCGGTCAATCAGTTCCTGGATCTGGTGGAAAGAAGGTTCACTCACTTGTTACCGGGCGTCTTGTTTTCCTGGGGAATTGGAATGGACAGGGATGGAATACGCAATTTTGCCAGCTGTTTTCAGAAAGCAAAGGCAGCGCTGGAAATGGGCAGAAGTCAAAGAGGCATCGGGAAGCGAACCTATTTTGACGAAACACAGATCAATAGGCTGCTGTTAAACTTGGCCGGCAATGAGGAAGTCCGTGACATCACGATCTCCACTTTGTCTCCGTTGGTGGAATATGATGAGAAAAGAGAAATGGATCTGATCAAGACGTTTGTTGCGTATAACAACAATAACGGGAATGTCAGCCAGACTGCCAGGGAACTCAACCTTCATCGCCAATCTCTTCTGTACCGGTTAAGGAAAATTGAATCATTGACGAATTTATCCCTCGTGGATCCCGATGATCTCTTTCTATTGAATTTCAGTATCAGGGTCTGGTCGACAGGTGCAATTAAAAAAGGATAAGAAAAAAGATGGAACCGGAATGACTTCAATCCGGTTCCATTTTTCTTATAAAAACTGTATGAACAGATCAGATTTAAATTCATACAAATATGCGGATGTATTATAAATATTTTGAATTTATAATCATCATTACAAGTTTAGTTGAGCAAAGGTTAGTGACAAAGCGAGAATTCTTGCTTCAAGAGACAGAATCAATGACGGAACAATAGGAGGATTCCGGATGTTGCCATTCAAATTACAAGAGTATAAAGATCGGTTGGAGAAGACAAAGGCGAGCATGGCGGAACAAGGAATTGAAGTATTGCTGATCACCAATCCCGCAAACATGAATTATCTGTCGGGCTACGATGGCTGGTCCTTTTATGTTGACCAGATGCTGATCGTGATCATTGATGAAGACCAGCCAATCTGGATTGGCAGGAAGATGGACGCGAAAGCAGCGGAAGTGACGACCTGGCTATACAAGGACAACATTATCGCCTATCCGGAGGATCATATCCATAATGACTTGAAGCATCCAATGGATTTCATCGCCAAAATCCTGACTCAGATCGGACAATCCAAACGGAATGTCGGTGTTGAGATGGGCTCCTACTATTTTTCAGCGCTGGCCTATGAAAAACTGAAGACAAATTTGCCGAATGCCCGATTTTCGGATGCAACTCTTCTGGTCAATTATGTCCGGCTCATCAAATCCGAAAAGGAAATCGAATATATGAAAAGAGCGGCCAACATTGCCGGTATTGGCATGCAGGCTGCCGTGGAATCCATCCAGGAAGGTGTCCGTGAATGCGATGTGGCAGCCAATATCTACAGCGGGCTCATCAGCGGAACTCCAGAGTATGGAGGAGATTACCCGTCCATTGTCCCTCTTTTGCCAGCCGGCAAAAATACAGCAACTCCACATTTAACTTGGACGGACCGAAAATATACCAATAATGAAATGGTGATTATTGAATTGGCAGGTTGTCACCGGCGATATCATTCTCCGTTGGCCAGAACCGTTTCTATTGGCCAGCCGACTGTCAAAGCGCTGGATACCTCGAAAATCCTGGTGGAAGGATTGAATGCGGCTCTTGATGCAGTTAAGCCGGGGGTTACTTGCGAAGAGGTCGAGATTGCCTGGAACACGGTCATTTCAAAACACGGCATCAGCAAAGATTCCAGGATCGGTTATTCCATCGGATTAAACTACCCGCCTGATTGGGGCGAGCATACAGCAAGTCTCAGAAAAGGAGATCATACCATTCTTCAGCCGAATATGACCTTCCACCTGATTCCGGCACTTTGGTTTGAAGACTTCGGAATCGAAATCACAGAATCATTCAGAGTAACCGAAACCGGATGTGAGGTACTGACTGACTTTGAGCGTGGTCTGATTGTAAAAGACCATTTACAGGCCATTATTTAACATATCTGAGCATCAAAATGAAAGCGCTTAACATAGAGGGGTAGGAAAGCCAATGGAACATTGGAATGCGTCAGCAGTTAAAGAATGCCTGGAACAGCAGCTCATCGCATGGCGAAGACATCTCCACAGATTTCCGGAACTCAGTTTCAATGAATACAAAACGGCTCAATTTGTTGCTGAAAGGTTAAGGGAAATCGAGGGGGTTACCGTTCAAACCGGCATCGGAAAAACCGGTGTCGTTGCAACTATCTCAAATGGTGAAGGACGCACAGTGGCGATTCGTGCAGATATGGATGCACTCCCGATTGAAGAGAAAACAGGCCAAAGCTATCAGTCGGAACATCCCGGTGTCATGCATGCATGCGGTCATGATGCTCATACGGCCATTTTGCTGGGTGCGGCCAAGATGCTGGCTGAGAAGTCCTTATCAAACCAGTTTCGCGGAACCGTCAAGCTCATTTTTCAACCTGCAGAAGAAGATACCGATGGAGAAGGACGATCCGGGGCCCAAAGAATGATTGAAGACGGTGCCTTGGAAGGCGTCGATTCTGCCATTGCACTTCATGTCTGCCCATGGCATCCGGTCGGCACCATCCAAATGAATGACGGATACAGCATGGCGAATGTGGATGTTTTCCGGGGCAAAATCAAGGGTTCAGGCGGTCATGGCGGATATCCCCATCTGGGCACCGATCCCATATGGATGCTTTCTTCAGTCTTGCAGGCGTTTTACGGAGTCACATCCAGAAGAATCTCTGCCCTGGAAACCGCCGTTGCGAGTATTGGTGAAATCCACACCGGGGCAGCGAGTAATGTCATCCCCGAAGAGGTGGTTGTGACGGGGACGCTGCGGACCTATTCAAAAGAAGTAAGGGAGCAACTGAGCGCTGAGATTGAAAAAGCATTTAAGGTGGTTGAAGCATTCGGGGGGACCTATTCGTTCAATGTCGATCGCGGTGAACCGGCTTTGAATAACCATGCTGCAGTGAATGCAGTCATCAGAAAAACTGCAACGGACTTATACCCTGCTATACAAATTGATGAAGGAAAGTTTGGACTCGGAGGAGAGGACTTCGGCTATATGACACAGGAAATTCCGGGAGCGATGTTCTTCCTAGGCTGTGCGTTGCCAGACGGAATCAGGCGGGATCTGCATACGAATATATTCGATCTGGATGAGCGCTGCATGCCTTTGGGAGCAGAAATCCTGGTCGAATCCGCAATCAGACTATTGACTAAAGAAAGCATTTTTTGAGAGGCAGGTGCAGGGTGATTGAATACTAAAGTGTTTGGAAAATCGATGTTTATTGCCGGCAAATGGGTCGAAAAAGAGGATGTCATCGAGGTGTTCAATCCTCAGGATAACTCACTGATCAGTACCGTTCCGGCTGCATCGGAAGAAGATATGCTGCTGACGATTGAAGGGGCAAAGGAAGGGGCTGAAACTGCTGCTTCCATGCCGGTCCATCAACGAATTAGCATCTTGAATAAAGCAGCTGCGTATATCGAAGAAAATCAGGGGGAATATGCGGCCACGATTGCACTGGAAGGCAGCAAAACCATTCGGGAAGCGACATCTGAAGTCAAGCGCTGTATCCAGACACTGAAGATCAGTGCTGAAGAGGCAAGGCGCATCAATGGTGAGACCATTCCGTTCGATCAGGCAGAAGGCAGCGAAGACCGTGTCGGCTATTACTACCGGTTTCCAATCGGGATTGTTGCAGCCATCACGCCGTTCAACGACCCATTGAACCTGGTGGCGCACAAAGTGGGACCGGCCATTGCTTCTGGCAATGCCATCATCGTGAAGCCTGCCACGGTTACGCCACTGAGCGCACTCATGTTGGCCGAGGCTTTCGAACAAGCAGGACTGCCACCCAAGGTCCTATCTGTGATTACCGGCAAAGGCAGCGTCATCGGCGATCTTCTGGTGACTCATCCTGCCATCCGGATGGTGTCGTTTACAGGAGGCCTGGAAACAGGCGAAGAAATCGCCCGTAAAGCCGGCCTGAAAAAGATCAGCATGGAACTCGGCTCGAATTCCCCGGTCATTGTGCTCAATGATGCGGATATCGATAAGGCAGTGGAGTCCACGGTGTCGGGTGCCTTTTATGCAGTTGGACAAAACTGTCTGGGTGTCCAGCGAGTCTATATCGAAGAAGACATTTATGAACGATTTGCTTCTCTTTTTGTCGATCGCGTGCAGAGATATCAAGTCGGGGACAAAATGCTGAATACAACCGATATGGGGCCCATGATCAACGAGATGGAAGCCATTCGGGTGGAACGCTGGGTGGAAGAGGCGATCGCGATGGGAGCTAAACGATTAGTAGGCGGAAAGCGGCAGGGTGCTTTCTATCCTCCGACCGTGCTGACCGATGTTTCGCCTGACTCTACCATTGCCAGACAAGAAATATTCGGTCCAGTCGTTCTGCTGTATCCTGTTGCCGATTTCGACTCGGCGATTTCACGATCGAACGATGTGAACTACGGGCTGCAGGCCGGAATCTTTACGAACGATATCAACAAAGCCTTTGAAGCCATCAGAAAGATGGATGTAGGCGGAATTATGATTAATGACAGCAGTGATTACCGGATTGACGGTATGCCATTTGGAGGGGTGAAGGGATCCGGCCTAGGGCGGGAAGGGGTCAAGTTTACGATTCAGGAAATGACAGAACCGAAAGTCGTCAGCTTTAAGCTGGCGCAGAAGCGGTCTGTATAAGAGATCCTCTTTTTCCGCTGTTCAGTTTCCGGAAACTAAAGGAGTCAAAATATGAAAATAAAAACTAGAGCAAAACATATGAACATCGTCTTTTGGATATCGGCAGCGGTCATCACTCTACTGGTTTTATGGGGGACGGTGAACCCTGCAGGTTTGTCCAGATGGGCAGACACGGCGTATAACTTTACATCGGATGCATTCGGATGGTTCTATTTGCTCTCGGTCCTGGCGATCGTCCTTTTCTGCCTGGGACTGGCTGTCAGTAAATATGGGCGTATCAAATTGGGAAGGGACGATGAAAAGCCCAAATACTCCTATTTCGCCTGGATTGGAATGTTGTTCAGCACGGGGTTTGGCGCAGGGCTTGTTTTCTGGGGGATTGCCGAACCGATGAGCCATTTTGCGAATACACCGACTGGAATGAAGGGCTTTAGCGCGGAGGCCGGACGGCAGGCGATGCAGTATTCCTTCTTTAACTGGGGCGTGCACCAATGGTCGGTGTTCACAATAGTCGGGCTGGCATTGGCCTACTTCCAGTTCAGGAAAAGGGAAGGACGCATGATCAGCGATACGCTGAACCCGGTCATAGGGAAGAGCGGCAAGAAGCCGCTGAGAAATGCGATCAATATCTTAGCGGTCATCGCGACGGTGCTGGGGGTAGCCACATCGGTCGGAATGGGAATTTTGCAAATCAATGGCGGGCTCAATTATGTGTTTGACGTTCCACAGAATACCCTTTTCTTATTGATCATCACCGGAGGCCTGCTGCTGCTGTATTTGACTTCCGCATTAACAGGCTTGGATAAGGGGATCAAGATTCTCAGCATACTGAATCTTAGTCTCGCCATCGGATTGATTCTGGTTGTCCTGTTTCTCGGGCCAACACAGTTCATCCTGGAAGCATTGGTATTGGGCATAGGGGATTACATTCAGAATTTCTTCGGGATGAGCCTCGGGCTTTCCCCGTATGACGGAAATACCTGGTCCAAGGGTTGGACAGTCGGCTATTGGGCCTGGGTACTGGCATGGTCGCCTTTCGTCGGAACGTTTATCGCACGAATTTCAAAAGGGCGGACAATACGAGAATTTGTTTTTGGGGTATTGATTGTACCGCCGTTCATTGCAGTTGTGTGGATCGCCGTATTTGGCGGAACAGCCCTTTATATGGATCTGTTTCAACAGACAAACATCGCGGGAGCGGTGCAAAATGATGTGACGAGTGCGCTGTTCGCCACTTTTGCCAACTTCCCGATGAGCACCGTACTGTCTGTAACCTTCATTTTGCTGATCATCACATTCCTGGTGACATCGGCTGACTCGGCTACTTTCGTACTCGGAATGATGACAACAAATGGAGATCCGAACCCGAGCAATCTTGTAAAAGTCATTTGGGGTGTACTGATGTCAGCCATTGTGGCAGTCCTCATTATCAGCAGTGGTCTCCAGGGTCTTCAGACGGCTTCCTTGGTAGCAGCGTTGCCGTTCACCGTCATCTTGCTCCTGATGGGCGTTTCCTTATTTAAAACAATCAGGGCGGATGAGGCGGTTCCTGTGGCAGCTGAGCCAGAGGCTGAGACTGTCGACGAAGAATTGCAGGAGAGTGTTGAGTCTTATAAGGTCCCGGCGAGAAAAAAGAAAGTCACCTATCCCGGGCCGATTAACGAAAACATATGATTGAGATTTTCTGAACTTATGCTATGCAGTAACACGGAAACACCAAATATACGGATTCACTTACGGAGGGAAATACTATGACGATGAAAACGATGGACAGTGTACAAGCAAAATATGAGGAACTGGCAGCGCTCGATAAAAAGCATTTCATGCATCCTACGTCTTCTTTCAAGCAGCAACAGGAAAAGGGTCCCGGCTTCATCTTTACTGAAGGGAAAGGAATCTACCTGAAGGATGTAAGAGGGAAGCAAGTGATTGATGCTCTGTCCTCTCTATGGAACGTCAATATCGGCCACGGTCGGGAAGAGCTTGCCGAAGCGGCAATGGAGCAGATGAAGAAACTGGCCTTCAGCTCGGCATTCGCCACAAACAGCCACGAACCTGGAATCAGGCTGGCTGAAAAGGTAGCGGAGATGACACCGGGGGACTTGGCGATGACCTTCTTTACATCAGGCGGATCGGACGCCAATGATACGGCGTTTAAAACGGCGCGCTATTATTGGAAGCTGAAAGGCAAGCCTGAAAAAAAGAAAATCATTTCCCGCCAGAAATCGTACCATGGAGTATCCGTTGGGGCCTCCAGTGCGACAGGCCTTCCTGCTTTCCGGGACTTCCCTTCATTGGCACCGGACTTCTATTATGTAGATTCTTCAATCGAAGCATTGAAGGAAATGATCGAGCGGGAAGGGGCAGAAACCATTGCAGCGTATATTGCGGAGCCTGTCCAGGGATCAGGCGGAGTCAATCTGCCGCCGGAAAATTATTTCAAAGATATCCGGGAAATCTGCGATCAAAACGACATTCTCTTCATTGCGGATGAAGTGATCAACGGCTTCGGCCGGACGGGCAAAAACTTCGGAATCGAGAACTTCGGCGTGGTTCCGGATATGATGGTCATTGCGAAAGGGATTTCAAGCGGTTATGCTCCGATCGGAGGCATGGTCATTTCCGAACCGCTTAAGAATGAACTCATCGAGCTGACGGAAGGCGTTTATATGCACGGATACACCTACAGTGCGCACCCGATGTGCTGTGCCGTAGCGTTAAAGAACCTGGAAATCATCGAAGAAGAGAACCTGATCGAAAACGTCCGGAATATGGGCGCAGAATTACAGAAAGGATTTAACTGGCTGGCAGACCGCCATGAGGAGATCGGAAATATCCGGGGAATCGGGCTGCTCGGAGCGGTTGAAATCCTGAAGGACAAGGAAACCAACACCCGCTTCTCCGAGCCGGTATCAGGGAAGGTAGTAGAAGAAGCACTGAACCACGGCCTGCTGGCAAGAAGCATCGTCTACGAGGGACAGGATACACTCGCCTTCGCACCGCCATTCTGCATCAATAAAGAAGAAGTGGATACGATCATTTCAATTATCGATCAATCCCTGACAGAAGTAAAAAAGAAAGGGATTAAATAAGCTCAATGAGCCAGAGGACTTGGCCGGGCAGAAGACCCGGTCATGTCCTTTTTACAATGCTTGGTGACGAGAAGTCCTTTCAGATGGCAACGGCTCGTTTTGGGCCCATACGAGGTTCGGATAGACTCCGGAAACAAAAGGTTCCGACTATGGGAATTGGGGTTGCACTGCCAGGCAAACCGTAGTATAGTTATCAACGTTGCGCTTCCGACAGGGACGCACCGAACAAAAGAAATGAAAAAAGAAGTTGACGAAAGTCGAGAAGCGTGTTATATTAGTAAAGTCGCTTCAAACGACATCGACAATAAATGAACCTTGAAAACTGAACAGCAAAACGCTGATGAAATGTGTTCCCGGAACCCGACCCGTCG
>NZ_QUZH01000002.1 GCF_009761675.1 Bhargavaea sp. CC-171006 | reverse complement strand
CCACATGAATGACAAAACGTACCCAGAAAGATTTCATCTGGGTACGTTTTGTCTACAGTCTGAACCCCCGCCATCACGGCGGGGGTTCTCACTTCTATTCAGATCTCTTTCAGTTCCGCGATGCGTTTTTGCACGGCGTCGTATTTCTCCTGGTAATCCTTTTGCTTGGCGCGTTCTTCTTCGACTACGGCTTCAGGAGCTTTGGAGACGAAGCGTTCGTTCGAGAGTTTGCCTTCCACGCGTTTCAGCTCGCCCTGCCATTTGCCCAGTTCCTTCTCAAGCCGTGCCAACTCTTCCTCAATATTGATGAGGCCTTCAAGCGGCATGAAGAGTTCGGCGCCGGTGACGACGGCGGACATGGATTTGTCCGGTGCAGCCAGGTCGCGGCTGATTTCAAGGGTCTCCGGGTTGCAGAAGCGCTCGATGTACCCGCGGTTGTTTTCCAGTGCGGCTTGTGTCAAGTCGTCATGCGTGCGGATGGCGAGTGCGACTTTCTTGCTCATCGGCGTGTTCACTTCGGCGCGGATGTTGCGGACCGCCTTGATGACGTCCATGAGCGTCTTCATGTCGCCCGCGCGCTGCTCATCGGACAGCGACGGATCGGCGACCGGCCATTTGGCGGTGACGATGGACTCGCCTTCGTGCGGCAGGCTCTGCCAGATTTCTTCCGTGATGAACGGCATGAACGGGTGAAGAAGACGCATCGTGTTGTCGAGTACGTAAGCAAGGATCGAGCGGGTCGTCTTTTTCGCCGCTTCATCTTCTCCGTACAGCGGCAGTTTCGCCATCTCGATGTACCAGTCGCAGAAGTCGTCCCAGATGAAGTTATACAGGGCGCGGCCGACTTCACCGAACTCGTACTTGTCTGCAAGCTTCGTCACCGTCTCGATCGTTTCGTTCAGTCGGGTGAGAATCCAGGCATCCGCCGCGGACTTTTCGCCCGACAGGTCGATCTCCTCGAACTTCAGCCCATCCATGTTCATCAAAGCAAACCGGGACGCGTTCCAGATCTTGTTCGCGAAGTTCCAGACGGATTCGACTTTCTCGTTCGAGAAGCGCAAGTCCTGGCCAGGCGACGAGCCCGTCGCAAGGAAGTAGCGGAGCGAGTCCGCGCCGTACTTGTCAATGACGTCCATCGGGTCGACACCGTTGCCGAGCGACTTGGACATCTTGCGGCCGTCTTCGGCGCGCACGAGCCCGTGGATCAGCACGTCGTCAAACGGACGCTCGCCGGTGAATTCAAGGCCCTGGAAGATCATCCGGGATACCCAGAAGAAGATGATGTCATAGCCCGTCACGAGTGCGTCGGTCGGATAGTAGCGCTTGAACAGTTCGTTTTCCTCATCCGGCCAGTTCAGCGTCGAGAACGGCCAGAGTGCTGATGAGAACCACGTGTCGAGGACGTCTTCGTCCTGCTTCCAGTTTTCCGCGTCTGCCGGCGCTTCCATGCCGACGTGGATTGCACCGGTTTCCTTGTGGTACCAGGCCGGGATCTGATGGCCCCACCAGAGCTGGCGGGAGATGCACCAGTCGCGGATGTTTTCCATCCAGTTCAGGTACGTCTTTTCGAAGCGTTCCGGAACGAAGTTGACTTTGTCCTCGCCCTTCTGGAGCTCGACCGCGGACCTCGCAAGCGGCTCCATCTTGACGAACCATTGCGTGGACAGGTACGGCTCGACTACCGCTCCGCTCCGCTCGGAGTGACCGACAGAGTGCATGTGCTCTTCGATTTCAAAGAGGACACCCATCTCCTGCAGGTCCTTCACGATCGCTTTGCGGCACTGGAAGCGGTCCATGCCCTGGTACTTGCCCGCGCGCTCGTTCATCGAACCGTCTTCATTCATGACGAGGACGCGCTCCAGATTGTGGCGGTTGCCGATTTCGAAGTCGTTCGGGTCGTGGGCCGGCGTGATCTTCACCGCACCGCTTCCGAAGTCCATCTCGACATAGTCGTCAGCGACGATCGGAATCTCGCGGCCGACGATCGGCAGCTTGACCGTTTTGCCGATCAGGTGCTTGTAGCGCTCGTCATCCGGATGGACAGCGACCGCCGTATCCCCGAGCATTGTCTCGGGACGCGTCGTCGCAATTTCGATCGAGCCCGTGCCATCTGCGAGCGGGTAGCGCATATGATAGAAGGCACCCTGTACGTCCTTGTAGATGACCTCGATGTCCGAAAGGGCCGTCTTTGTCTGCGGGTCCCAGTTAATGATGTATTCGCCGCGGTAGATCAGGCCTTTTTCATACAGCTTGACGAAAACGGTACGGACCGCCTCCGAGAGCCCCTTGTCGAGTGTGAAGCGCTCGCGGGAATAGTCGAGGCCGAGGCCGAGCTTTGACCATTGTTCGCGGATATGGCCGGCATACTCCTCTTTCCATTTCCACGACTCCTCCAGGAATTTCTCGCGGCCGAGGTCGTAGCGGCTCTTGCCTTCTTCGCGGAGTTTGCCCTCGACCTTCGCCTGTGTCGCGATGCCGGCATGGTCCATCCCCGGAAGCCAAAGCGCATCGTATCCCTGCATGCGCTTCATGCGCGTCAGGATATCCTGGAGAGTCGTGTCCCAGGCGTGGCCGAGGTGGAGCTTGCCCGTGACGTTAGGCGGCGGAATGACAATCGTGTACGGCTCCTTGCCGCTTTCCGGCTGAGCCTCGAAGAATTTGCCGTTGACCCACCATTCATACCTGCCGCGCTCGATCGACTGCGGATCGTACTTTGTCGGCAGGGACGTTTCCTGCTGTCCGTTCTGTTCCATCTCTTCTTCCTCCTTTGTTTCCGGGAAATCAAAAAACCCTCCGTCCAAAAAAGGACGAAGGGCTGACTTCGCGGTACCACCTTTAGTTCCGGCACGCAAAACAAGAGCGGCCGGCGCTCGAAACGATAACGGTCGTCTGACCGGCACTCCGCTACTCGGTTCGCGGAGGCTGCTCACGGGCGACTTCGGACGGCGCTGACAGGAGCTCTCACCAGCCGCTCCCTCTCTCCGGACAACATCCGTTCCTACTCATCCCGCTCACTGCATCGTTATCCATTTCGTTCATTGTACAAAACCGGCATCCGCCCGTCAATACGAAAGGAGGTGTTCCACCTTGAAAAAGAAATACAACCCATGGCTGCTGCCGCCCTGCCTCCGGAAAATCCGTTTTTACTGCAAGGCAATCATCATCCCGATCTGCTGCTTCCAGCTGATCCGCACGCTGTTCGTGCCGACGACGGGCGATTTCCTCCTGCTGATCTGCTTAATCGGACTCTGCGTCGCGTTTCACAAGGATCTTATATGATGGGTAAGAAAAGACGGTATACGTATCCTCGAGGCCCGCGATGAATGCCCTGACCTCATCCGGGCTATTTTGCAATGTCTCTTCCGCGGTGACCTGCGGCTTTTCAGCGCTCACCGCTGCGGCAACCGGCTGCCTGCGCTCGGGCTGGGGCTCAGGCTCTGCCGCTGCACGTACCGAGGAAGATTCGGTTTCCATGCCCGGAGAACGGTGGCTGCTGCTTTCCGGGGAAGACGAGGATTCGTCCTGTACTTCAAGCACTTCCGCCTTCGGGGTTTCCGGTGATTCATCCGATTCATCATCCATATTATCCCCGTACAGGCAGTCGACCTTCCAGGTGACGCACAGTGCACCATCTTCGTTCACATGAGCCCGGACATCCTGAGACTTGATCGATGCGCCCTCGCCCGTTTCTGAAGGAAGGTCCACATAGAGAGGGACCGCATATTCGAAGTAGCCGGTCTCCCCTTCCATGTCGATCTCTTCGATCATCGTCGCGCCCTCCGGATTGGGAGTGTCTGCCTCCCCATCAAATACCGCCATGCATGTCAGGTGATAAATACCGGTCAGCCGGTAGGCATTTTCCGTATGCTCGTCCGTGTACTGGGGCGTCACATTCACCGATTCCGCGCGTACCGGCTCCCCGCATCCCTGCGGAAAACGGAACGTCTGCTCCATCGTCCATGCCGACATCGCCATCTGTCTCTCCTCCTCTGTATGTTCGCGCATAAAACAATATATGCATCCGAACGCTCCAATATGGCGGAGACCGGGAATGTATTTTTAGGCTATGCGGTCTGGAAATGAATTAAGAAGCGGCGGCTGAAGTTGAAACAAGGAACCGCAACATTAAATAAGAAACGGCTACCTTAAATAAATGCACCTGATTGCCCGGAAAAAGCAGCCCGCCAGCCGCTCCAACATAAAAACCGCCCCATTGAGGGACGGTTCACACAACAAATTATCGATTCAGCTGCTCAAACACTTTGTGGAATGCCTCCACCGTGCGGTCGATGTGCTCTTCTGTGTGGGCGGTGGAGATGAAGACGCCTTCGAACTGGGACGGCGGCAGGTAGATGCCTTCTTCCGCCATCAGGGCGTAATACTTGCCGAACAGTTCCGTGTCGGACGTCTTGGCGCTTTCGAAGTCGGTCACGTTCTCGTTCGTGAGGAAGTAGCCGATCATCGAGCCGGCGCGATTGACGGTGTGAGGGATGTTGTTCGCCTCTGCCGCTTCGCGGAAGCCAGCTTCCAGACGGTCTCCGAGCGCCTTGAAGTGATCGTACGACTCAGGGGTCAGCTTTTTCAACGTCGCAATTCCGGCCGCCATCGCGAGCGGGTTTCCGGAGAGCGTTCCGGCCTGGTAGATCGGGCCGGCCGGTGCGACCTGCTCCATGATTTCACGCTTGCCGCCGAATGCGCCGACCGGAAGGCCACCGCCGATGACCTTGCCGAGGCAAGTCAGGTCAGGCGTCACGCCGAACAGTCCCTGGCCGCTGTTGTAGCCGACACGGAAGCCGGTCATGACTTCGTCGAAGATCAGGAGCGAGCCATGCTGCTCGGTCACTTCTCGGAGGCCTTCCAGGAAGCCTTCATTCGGAGGCACGACGCCCATGTTGCCCGCGACAGGCTCGACGATCACCGCGGCGATGTCCTCGCCGAAGTTTTCGAATGCCTGGCGCACAGCGTCAAGGTCATTGTAGGCAACGGTAATCGTGTTGCCCGCGATCGAAGCAGGAACTCCAGGGCTGTCAGGCAGCCCGAGTGTCGCCACGCCGGAGCCTGCCTTGATCAGCAGCGAGTCGCCGTGTCCGTGATAGCAGCCTTCGAACTTCAGGATCTTGTCACGGCCGGTCACGCCGCGTGCGACGCGGAGCGCACTCATCGTCGCTTCCGTGCCGGACGACACCATGCGGACCATCTCGATGGACGGTACACGGTCGATCACGATTTTTGCAAGCTCATTTTCGGCAAGCGTGGACGCGCCGAAGCTCGATCCTTTTTCCGCCTGCTCACGGATCGCCGCGACAACATCGTCATCGGCATGGCCATGGATCAGCGGTCCCCAGGAAAGGACGTAGTCAATATAGTCATTGCCGTCGATGTCGGTAATGACGGCGCCTTTGCCCCGCTCCATGAAGATCGGGTCCATGTCGACCGCCTTGAACGCCCGGACAGGCGAGTTGACGCCGCCCGGCATCAGGTTGACGGCTTCGGAAAAGGCTTTTTTCGAGTTCTCATACGATCGTGGCAATTCAGTTCCCCTCCATGTATCGTACCGCGTCTTTCGCGAAGTACGTGATGATCATGTCGGCGCCCGCGCGCTTCATCGATGTCAGTGTCTCCATGACGATCTTTTCCTCGTCGACCCAGCCGTTCTGTGCGGCTGCCTTGACCATCGAGTACTCGCCGCTTACGTTGTAGGCGACGACCGGCATGCCCGAGAAGTCCTTGACTTCGCGCATGACGTCCATATAAGAAAGCGCTGGCTTTACAATCAGCATGTCCGCACCTTCCTCGATGTCCGACTGTGCTTCGCGGATCGCTTCAAGGCGGTTGGCAGGATCCATCTGGTAAGTCTTCCGGTCACCGAACTGCGGGGTGCTTCCTGCTGCCTCACGGAACGGGCCGTAGTAGGCGGATGCATACTTTACCGCATAGGACATGATCGGCACATCTTCAAATCCTGCTTCATCCAATGCCTGGCGGATCACAGTGACAAAGCCGTCCATCATGTTCGATGGCGCGATGATATCCGCTCCCGCTTTGGCCTGGCTGACAGCCGTGCGGGCGAGCAGATCGAGCGACGGATCGTTCAGGATGCGGCCTTCCTCGATCAGGCCGCAGTGGCCGTGATCGGTATACTCGCACAGGCAAGTGTCCGCCACGACGAGCAGGTCAGGATGACGCTCCTTGATAAAGCGTGTCGCCTCCTGGACAATGCCGTGGTCATGGTAGGCTTCCGTTCCTTCCGCGTCTTTGTGCTCGGGAACGCCGAACAGGAGGACGGCCGGAATGCCGAGCGATACGACCTCGTCCACTTCCTCACCCAGGTGATCAAGCGACAGGTTGAACACCCCCGGCATCGAACTGACTTCCGTGCGGATGCCTTTTCCTTCCGCCACGAAAATCGGGTAGATCAGATCTTCCTTGTTCAGGACGGTTTCGCGAACCATCGAGCGCATCGCGGCAGAGTTGCGGAGGCGGCGATGACGTGCAAACTGAAGTGTGTTCATGACATTCCTTCCTTTCGGTTGCCTAATTCCCGGACGAGGTCGAGCAGTGTGTACCGTTCGGGTTTGACGTGGACTTCTGCGCCTGCTTCTGCCAGCGCCTGCTCGGTCACATGTCCGATTGCACCGATTGTAAATCCGGTCCATCCGGTCAACGGGGCAATCTGCTCTCCGAACACCCGGACGGCGGATGGGCTTGCAAACAGCACGGCGATTTCCCCGCCCTTTTTGAGCAGGTCCTTCAAACCATCTATACCTTCTTCATCGTTCACCGTCTCATAGACGGTCCATTCATCGACTTCATTCGCAAGCCCTTCCTTGATTGTATCTTTCGCAAGATCGCCTTTCAGGAACAGGCAGCGCTCCTCTTCATCGGAGACTGCCGGGAATTCTTCCACGAAATGATCCGCACTGAATGTGGATGGAATGAAATCCGCAAGGAATCCGATGTCTTCAAGCGCCTTTGCCGTCTCGCTTCCGACAGCCGCAATCTTCACGGGTATGTCTTGCGGGGTAAGGCCGACTTGCTCCATTTTGTTTCCAAAAAACCGGACCGCATTGGCACTCGTGAAGATCAGCCACTCATAGGAGACGCAGGTTTGCATCCTCAGCGAGTCGGTCGCTACAATCTTTTCAACGGTCTTGATGAGCGGCAGGATGACGGGATTGCCGCCCTGCAGCTGGACGGAAGCGACTGCTTCCTTCGCCTTTGGGGTTCCGGTGAAGATCACCGTCATCCCGGAAAGGGAATTCTTGTCACTCATCGAGGTCCGCCTTCACTTTCCGGAGGACGTCGTCGGCACCCTGCTCTTTCAGCATGCGTGCCGCCTCCTTTCCGGCATTGACCGGGTCGGCATCCATGACAGTCGCGCGGAACACATCGTTCGCATCAGGCGAGGCAACAAAGCCTGTGAGGCGGATCTGTCCGCCGTCGACAACCGCGTGGCCGCCGATCGGCACCTGGCAGCTTCCGTCCATCTCGGAAAGGAACGTGCGCTCAGCCGTAACAGCCTGATGAGTCGTCGGCTCGGTAAGTTTCGCGAGCTCACGGAGAAGCTCCTCATCATCAGAACGGCATTCGATGCCGAGTGCGCCCTGGCCGACAGCCGGAATGCACTGCTCAGGCTCCAGGTAATGGGTGACGAGATCTTTATCCCATCCCATCCGGTTCAGGCCCGCCGTCGCCAGGATAATCGCATCGTATTCCCCGTCGCGGAGTTTTCTGAGCCGTGTCTCGATATTCCCGCGGATCCATTTGATCTCAAGGTCCGGACGCATGAGAAGCAGCTGGGAGCTGCGGCGGAGACTGGATGTCCCGACAACCGCCCCTTCCGGCAGGTCTTCCAGACGGATATGGCCGTTGGCGATGTAGGCGTCACGTGCATCTTCACGCTCCGGCACACAGCCGATCGTCAGGCCTTCCTGGAGCACGGCAGGCATATCTTTCATGGAGTGCACCGCAAAGTCGATCTCTTTATTGATGAGCGCCTGCTCGATCTCCTTGACGAACAGTCCCTTGCCGCCGACTTTCGACAGCATGACATCCAGGATCTTGTCGCCCTTCGTCACGATTTCCTTGACTTCGAATTCAAACGGCGCACCTGCCGCCTTCAACTGATCGATAAACCAGTTTGTCTGTGTAAGTGCCAGATTGGAACGTCTTGAACCGACAATGATCTTTCTCAAAAAGAACCCACCCTTTCAAATATCAATACCAGAAATGAAACATGGATAACCTGCTGACGAGCAGGAAGTTCACGATTACCGCAAGAAATGCCAGGATATGGCCCCACGCGATATCAGGCCCGTTCAGCTTGCCGCGGTTCTGCAGGACGAGCAGAACACAATAGATGACGAGCAGCAGGAATGACCCGATGATCTTAGGGTCCCATAAAGGAAACGGCCCCGCTGCGATCACAGCCCATTGCAGCCCGAGAATCAGGCTGACCAATAGGACAGGCACCCCGATGACAACCGAAATCGTCATCGCCCGAATCGCCTGATCAAGGGAAGGAAGCCTGCCCCATTGCCCGTCCCATTTTTTCTTTTTCAGAGAACGGTACAGCAACAGATATAGAATCGCAAAAACGAAAGACAGTGAAAAAGCCGTATATGAGATCATCGCGGCCGTAATGTGAATAAACAGCAGCTCCGAGATCAGTGTCTCTCCGACCGCGCTGCCGGGAGTTCCCGCTTCACCGAAGGCCGTGATGACGACAGCCGCAAAGCCGATCACATTCAGGAAGAACACTGCGAAATCCGCCTTCCTGAAAAAGTGGACGACGAGCGACATCGTAATGAGCAGCCATGCATAAAAATTGATGCCTTCCGAAAGGCTGAGCACCGGAAATCGCTGCTCCTCTATGATATTTCCAACAAGGAACGCAGTTTGCATGATCCAGACGGCGGAGAGCGTGTAGAAGGCCGCCTTCCTCGCCTTTGGCTGGCTGTTCAGGAAGTCAATAAAATAAAACACAAGGCTGGCCGCATAGAGGACGACCATGACCTCATGCAATCTTATCAGTCCGATTTCGGTCATTGAAACCCTCTGCTTTCTTATTAAAAAAGAGCGTTTCCGCGTCTATAGTGTATCACATAGATGCGGAAACGCCCTTTAAAAACAATCAGTGAGCCGGTGACGGTTTCATGGCGGCAAGGCTGGCTTCCTTAGCCCGCTTTTCCTTCGAACGGGCTGCCGTTTCTGCGCGCTCCTCTTCCACGGCTTCTTCGATTCCGAAGATTCGCTGGAACAGTTCAAGCTGCCGTGCGGCATCTTGTGAACCCGCAATTTCCTTTGCCTGCAGGATCGGTTCCTTCAGCATCTGGTTGATGATCGATTTTGTGTGCTTGCTGAGGACTTTCTTTTCCCGCTCGGTCAGCTCCGGCATTTTGTTGAGGATGCTTTCCATCGTTTCTTCCTGGATTGAGAGCGCCTTCTTGCGCAAAGCCGAGATGACAGGGACGACGCCAAGCGTGGTCATCCAGTCGTCGAACGAGACAATTTCCGCTTCGATCATGTCCATGATCTTGTCTGCGGCCCTGCGGCGTTCGGCGAGATTGGCTTCGACGATTCCATGAAGGTCATCAATGTCGTAAAGGAAGACGTTCGGCAGGTCGCCGATTTTCGGATCGAGATCCCGCGGAACCGCGATATCAACCATGAAGAGCGGCTTGCCCTTGCGGAACTTCTCGACGTATTCCATCATGCCGTGGTCGATGACGAAATCTTTTGCACCGGTGGAACTGATCACGATGTCCGCTTCAAGCAGAGCGCACTGAAGTTCGTTCATCGGCTTGGCCGTTCCGTTGAACTTTGCGGCCATCGCTTCCGCCTTGCTGAACGTCCGGTTAAGGACGGTCACTTTGCCGACTCCGCCCCCGTGGAGGTTCTGAATGGCGAGCTCGCCCATTTTCCCCGCGCCTACAATGACGACATGCTTGCGGTTCAGCGAACCGAAGATTTTCTTGCCGAGTTCGACAGCGGCATAAGAGACGGAAACGGCGTTTTCGCCGATTTCCGTTTCGGAGTGGCCGCGCTTTGCATTGGTGATCGCCCGCTTGAACAGCTCGTTGAAGACCGTGCCGGTCGTGCCGAATTCCTGGCCGATCAGGAAGCTGGAGCGTACTTGGCCCAGTATCTGGGTTTCCCCGAGCACCATCGAGTCAAGGCCCGCTGCGACCCTGAACAGGTGGCGCATCGCTTCATCCTGCTCTTCGATGACCAGGTACCGTTCGATGTCTTCGATCTCCATCCCGAACCATTTTGCAAGGAACCGTTTGACGTAATAACGGACGGTATGGAGCTGATCCCCGACGGCATAGATCTCGGTGCGGTTGCATGTCGAGACGATGACGTTCTCCAGGATGCTTTTTTCATTCTGCAGCGCCTGCATGGCAGCGGGAAGGTCGGACTCCGGGAAGCTGAGCCGTTCCCTGAGCTCGACAGGCGCCGTCCGGTGGTTTACACCGACGACAATTGTATACATAAAGGTGTCACACCTCTCACGTTCTTTCATTCACGGCTCCCATTATATCACGTTCCGACAGGATCTGACCGGCGCAATTGTGAACAAGCCATGAAAGCCACTTTATAATAATTACAAAGTAAGTATAGCAAAAGGCGGCCGTTGAATCAAAGGGCGTGCCTGATGTAAATAAAGGATATGGTTGTCTATAAACATCCGGCAGAGAACTTAAACCTGCCGGCGCGCTGCACTCACATTCCCGATCCTTGCTTTTCAATGTATCAATGTATGCCGGAAGGGATTCATGCATTCGATTGGCATGGCTTTACAGAAATAATCCAAATTTCCGCTGCGGGCTTTCGTCATTCAGCACCGTCTTTTCATCATTCCCGCAACCGGTCTCATCATTCACTTCCCTGCAAGAAAAAAGCAGCGCCATCCCCATCCGGGACCGGCGCCGCTCTTTTCATATTCATCTCATGCGTTCCTCAAGTACCGCCCAAGCTTCTTCCTTACCCTGTCCGGTTTCGGAGGAGAACAGGATCAGCGGATCGCCTTCTTCGAGGTCAAGGGCTTCTTTGATGATTTTCCGGTGCTTCTGCAGTTTGCTTCTCGGGATCTTGTCAGCCTTCGTGGCTACAATAATCGTCGGCAGATTGTAGTGCTTCAGGAAATCATACATGAGGATATCGTCCTCTGTCGGCGGGTGGCGGAGATCGATCAGCTGGATGACGGATTTAAGCTGTTCACGGCCCGTCATATAACGCTCGATCATCTTGCCCCACACCTCCCGCTCGGACTTGGATACTTTCGCGTAGCCGTAGCCCGGAACGTCGACGAAATAGAAGGACTCCTCAATCTTGTAGAAGTTCAAGGTTTGCGTCTTGCCCGGCTTTGAAGATGTGCGGGCAAGACTTTTGCGGCCGATCATCTTGTTGATGAACGATGATTTACCGACATTCGACCTGCCGGCCAGCGCGAATTCCGGGTAGCCCTCGTCGGGATACTGTTCCGGTTTGACGGCGCTTATGGTGATTTCGGCATGGTTTACTTTCATTTGCGTTCCTCCTCCAGTGCGATTTGCAGCACTTCCGTCACGTTGTTGACAGGATGGAACGTCAGCTCTTCACGGACCGTATCTGGAATGTCTTCAATATCCCGTTCGTTGTCCGCTGGGATGATGATGGTCGTCAGTCCCGCGCGGTGCGCGCTTAATGTCTTTTCTTTCAGTCCGCCAATAGGCAGCACTCGGCCACGGAGCGTGATTTCGCCCGTCATGCCGACTTCCCGCCGTACGGGACGCTTTGTCAATGCCGACACGAGCGCAGTCGCAATCGTGATGCCGGCCGACGGCCCGTCTTTCGGAACGGCTCCTTCCGGTACGTGGATGTGGATATCGGTATCTTCATGGAAAGCAGGATCGATGCTGAGTTCCTCAGCGTGTGACCGCACATACGATAGCGCCGTCTGGGCAGATTCCTTCATGACATCGCCCAGCTTGCCTGTCAGGATCAGATGGCCCTTGCCCGCGGATAGGGAAACTTCGATCTGGAGCGTGTCCCCTCCGACGGTCGTGTATGCCAGTCCCGTTGCGGCTCCGACCTGATTTTCCAGTTCGGCCATACCGTAGCGGAACTTCGGCTTGCCGAGCATGTCCGTGACCACCTTTGGTGATACCTGGACACGCTTATTCTTACCGGAGATGATCCGTTTTACCGCTTTGCGCGCGATGGCGGCAATCTGCCGTTCGAGCGATCGGACACCGGCTTCCCGCGTATAGTACTGGATCAAATAGAGGAAAGCCTCGTCCGAGATGCGGAGCTGCGCCTTCGTGAGGCCGTGGCGCTCCAGTTGTCTCGGATACAGATGATTTTTGGCGATCAGCTGTTTTTCCAGCTCGGTATAGCCCGGTATCGTAATGATTTCCATGCGGTCGCGAAGCGGTCCCGGAATCATGCTGAGATCGTTCGCCGTGGCGATGAACATCACCTTGGACAGGTCGAAAGTTTCTTCAATATAGTGGTCACTGAAGTTGTGGTTCTGTTCAGGATCGAGTACTTCGAGCATCGCGGAAGACGGATCTCCCCGGAAATCGTTTGACATTTTGTCGATTTCGTCAAGCAGGAAGACCGGATTGATCGTGCCTGCTTTCCTCATACCCTGGATGATCCGTCCGGGCATTGCGCCGATATAAGTCCGGCGGTGGCCGCGGATTTCGGATTCATCCCTCACGCCTCCAAGCGCAATCCGCACGAACTTCCGCCCGAGTGATTCGGCAATGGAACGGGCGAGCGACGTCTTGCCGACCCCCGGCGGCCCGGCAAGGCAAAGAATCGGCCCGCGGAGCGAACCGGTCATCTGCTGGACGGCCAGGTATTCGAGAATCCGCTCCTTGACCTGCTCCAGGCCATCGTGTTCACGGTTCAGAATCCTTTCGGCACGGTTCAGGTCGAGGCGGTCCTCTGTTTCCTCGGACCACGGAAGCGCAAGCAACCAGTCAATATAGCTCCGGATCACGCCGCTTTCCGCAGCAGCGGAAGGAAGGCGCTCATAGCGGTCGAGCTCGCGAAGCGCTGCGGTCAGGGCGTGCTTCGGCATGCCGGATTCCAGGATCCGCTCACGCAGTTCCGCCGCTTCCCCGCCTTTGCCGTCAGCATCGCCAAGTTCTGTCTGGATCGCCTTCATCTGCTCACGCAGGTAAAACTCTTTCTGTGTCTTTTCCATTGCTTCTTTGACGCGCTTATTGATCTTCTTCTCCAGGCTGAGTACTTCCTGCTCATTGAGAAGCCGGCTGATCAGAGATTCGATCCTTTCCTTCACGTTGAACAGTTCCAGCACTTCCTGCTTGCCGGCCACTTTCAACGGTAGATTTGCCGCCACCATATCGGCAAGTCGGCCGGGCTCGGATATATCCGCCACCGATTCATACGTTTCATCTGTGACTTTATTGGAGAGCTTGGAATATTTCTTGAACTGCTCGAGCAAAGACCGCATCAGTGCCTCGTGCTCGATATCCGCTTCCATATCCGGTTCGATCACTTCAATGTCGGCTGTCGAAAAGGTTTCCCCGTCATCCAGGGCAATCAGTTTCGCACGGTCCAGTCCCTCGATCAGCACCCTCATCGTCCCGTTCGGGAGCTTGACCGTCTGCTTCACTTCAGCAAGCGTCCCGACTTCGTACAGTTCTTCAAGCGTCGGCTGTTCAACGGAAATATCACGCTGGGAAACGAGGAAGATCTTATTTTCTTCCACGATGGCCTGCTCGATCGCTGCCATCGACCGTTCACGGCCTACGTCGATATGGAGCACCATTTTTGGAAACACCAGCATCCCGCGCAAAGGCAGGTATGGGATGCGGTTCAGTTTAGTTGTCGGCATTCGGAGTCACCTCCATGTATTCATGTCCGTTTCCGGACGGGTTAAAACGCATCAGGTGCGAAAAGAGCCGGCATCCGCCCGCGCCGTTCAGACGGCAGAAGGATGCCGGCTCTTCCTGTTGGATCAAGCCGATGTCTTTTCGTTATCAGAATCGTTGTCGATCGGATCTCCATTCTCATCCAGGAGAAGCGGAGACGCCCCGCCGGTGACAGCTTCCTTCGTGATGATGCAGTCGAGCACATCCTCACGGGAAGGCAGGTCATACATGACATCGAGCATGATTTTCTCGATGATTGACCGCAGTCCCCTTGCGCCTGTCTTGCGCTCGATCGCCTCGGCGGCAATGGCACGGAGTGCTTCCTCTTCGAAGGTCAGGCGGACACCGTCCAGCTCGAGCATCTTCTGATATTGCTTGACGACCGCATTCTTCGGTCCTGTAAGAATCTGGACAAGCGTGTCTTCATCCAACTGCTCCAGGCTCGCAAGAACAGGCAGGCGCCCGATAAACTCGGGGATCAGGCCGAAACGGAGCAGATCTTCCGGAATCAGGCGGGAAAGAAGGGATACTTCTTCGTCCGCATTTTCCTTTTCGGATCCGAAACCGATGACCTTCTTGCCGATCCGGCGCTTGATGATATCTTCGATGCCATCGAACGCACCACCCACGATAAACAGGACATTCGTCGTATCGATCTGGATGAATTCCTGGTGCGGGTGCTTGCGGCCGCCCTGAGGAGGGACACTTGCAACCGTACCTTCAAGAATTTTCAGAAGCGCCTGCTGTACGCCTTCGCCCGATACGTCGCGTGTGATCGACGGGTTCTCGGACTTCCGGGCAACCTTATCAATCTCGTCGATGTAGATGATGCCTTTTTCGGCTCGCTCGACATCGTAGTCCGCGGATTGGATCAGCTTCAGCAAGATGTTCTCGACGTCTTCGCCGACATAGCCGGCTTCTGTCAGGGATGTGGCATCCGCCATGGCGAACGGCACATCGAGAATGCGTGCCAGCGTCTGGGCAAGCAGGGTCTTACCGCTTCCCGTAGGCCCGATGAGCACGATATTGGATTTTGCCAATTCCACATCATCAATCTTGGAGTTGGAATTGACGCGTTTGTAGTGGTTGTAGACTGCGACGGACAGCGCCTTTTTCGCGCGGTCCTGCCCGATCACGTATTCGTCGAGGATCGTCTGGATATCGCGCGGTTTCGGTACATCCTTCAGCTCGAATCCTTCTTCGGTGCCGACTTCCTCTTCGACGATTTCAGAGCAGAGCTCGATGCACTCGTCACAGATATAGACACCCGGACCTGCAACCAGCTTGCGGACCTGTTCCTGTGGTTTGCCGCAGAAGGAGCAGTTCAGGTTTTCATTTTCATCGTTGAATTTAAACACAGTCGTTCACCCCTATTCAAGTGACAATCTTACAAGATTGCCTAATCATTGGCAAACATTTCGTCCCGGTCAAGCGTGGCACGAAAAATCCCTTCAATGTATGAAAGAAGGCGCTGGAGTCAACCGGCGCCTGATTCTTTCAATTTTGCCCTGGGGGCTGAGGTTATTATTCGCTGATTTTCGCGTTTTCGACGAGGAACTCGATCGTTTTCTTGAAGCGGATATCATTTTCGAGCATTTCCGTGCCGCCGAGGATCTGCTTGATCTGCTCAGTGTCCATGTTGAACTGGCCGGACATCGTCTGGAGCTCTTCCTGGATATCTTCTTCGCCGACCGTTACGCCTTCCGCTTCCGCGATGGCTTCGAGGACGAGGGATACGCGTACGCGTGTTTCCGCATCTTCCTTCATCTGTGCGCGGAGTGCCGCTTCGTCCTGGCCGGAGAACTGGTAGTAAAGGTCGAGTGTCATGCCCTGCTGCTGAAGGCGCTGGCCGAATTCCTGGACCATGCGGTCGACTTCGCTCTCGACCATCACTTCAGGGATTTCGATTTCAGCGTTTTTCGCAGCCTGTTCGACCAGTTCGTCACGGAGTGCCGCTTCGGAAGCGTCTTTTTTCTCCTGGGCAGTCTGTTCTTTCAGTTTGCTGCGCAGCTCGTCGAGGCTTTCGACTTCGCTGTCGATTTCTTTTGCAAACTCATCGTCGAGTTCAGGAAGTTCACGTGCCTTTACTTCGTGGACCGTGACTTTGAACGTTGCCGGCTTGCCTGCAAGCTCTGCTGCATGATATTCCTCAGGGAAGGAAACTTCCACGTCTTTGGAATCGCCCGCTTTTACGCCGACCAGCTGCTCTTCGAAGCCTGGGATGAAGTTTCCGGATCCGAGCTCAAGCTCGTAGCCTTCCGCTTTTCCGCCTTCGAATGCTTCGCCGTCCGTGAAGCCTTCGAAATCGAGGACAACTGTATCGCCTTCGGCTGCCGCCTCATCTTCTTTGATGACGAATTCGGCATTGCCCTGGCGGCGGTCGTTCAGCTGCTCTTCGATTTCTTCGTCAGTGACAGCTGTGTCCTGGCGCTCGACTTCGAGGCCTTTGTATTCGCCAAGTTTGACTTCAGGCTTGACCGTTACGTTAGCCGTGAAGACGACAGGCTTGCCCTGTTCAATCTCTTCAACATTGATTTCCGGCTGTGCCACCGGAGAAATGTCTGCTTCGTCGATTGCATTGGAGTATGCCTCAGGCAGGACTGCATCGATTGCATCCTGGTAGAGGGATTCAACGCCAAACATCTGCTCGAAGATTTTGCGCGGGACTTTTCCTTTGCGGAAGCCCGGTACGTTCACTTGCTTGACGACCTTTTTGAAAGCCTGGTCAAGCCCCTTGTTGAATGTCTCTGCAGGGACTTCAAACGTGAGGACTCCCTGGTTTCCTTCTTGCTTTTCCCAATTTACTGCCATGTTTACATACCTCCAGACGATATAATTCGCTTATCAGCGCTTGCGTTCACTGGTTTGACAACTTTCTCAGTATAGCACAGATGTGTCCATATTCAAGAATTTCATAGCTGCCGGCCGTTATGGAACAATTCGATTTTGTTGATGAGATCGATGACCGGATGTGCACCGGCATCAGTGCCGTCAAACAGGCTTTCGATATATGTATGGTACGCGTCGGCAACCTCCTCTGCGGACAGGCCCGGCCACTCGATTGGATAGGCTGTGAAACGGTAGGTGCGCAGAAGCTGGGCGGCGATCTGTTCTTTTGAAGGGTCCTGTGCGAACTGCTCTTTCAGGATGGCCTCCACCTTACCGGCCTTCTGCATATCCTCAGGCCCGGACAACTGTGACGGGACGACAGTTTCCTCCAAACCGAACTTCCTGACTGTCACCGGAGAAGAATATCCGATGCCTGCGAGAAGCACAAGCGAATAGGTTTTCAGGAGAGAAGACGCCTCTTCATGTGCCGCCAGCATTGCCAGGAATGCTCCCCATGCGGGCAGCTCATTGTCCGGCACCGACGAAAGGCGGCTGTGCTGTTCCCCTTCGGGCAGTGACAGGAAATCAGCCAGTTCCGGCGGTTCTTCGGGTGCTTCAGGCGGCTCGTCGTAGCGGTCAGTCAGTCTCCGGTTGAGTCCCTGGAGATAAAGGAACTTCTCCCGTCTGTCAGGCGGGATGATTCCCTCATCGAGCAGAGCGGAGATGGTGTCTTCCACTTCGTCGTAATCCCTCAGCTGGATACAGATGGACAGATAGAGCTCCATCGCCTCGATGTAGTTGGCGGGGCCTGCCTGCAAATAGCGGGTGGCTGCCTCTTTAGCTTCCGCATACTCCCTCAGTTCGTACAAGGAGACGGTCAGCGCACCGAGAAGGCTGGCATTGCCGCTTTCGTAGGAGAGGGCCTGGCGGATAAGCGGAGCTGCGTCGTCATACCGCTCTTCGGAAACGGCACGCAGCCCGTCACCCATCAGCCGTTCAAAGGTGCCCGGCATGACGATGACGTTGCCATGTTTTCTGAGCTGTCGCCTCTTCCTGCCCATGCGTCCCATCCCCCTCTCTTTGTCATCCATAATAGCATAGCCGCAGGAAGCTGTGCATATGCTTTTCCGCCCTATAAAATCTGTGCCCAAAGGACTCTGCGGCGTTGCGAAAATGAAAAAGCATCGCCCCCGGCGATGCTTTTGACGTCCCAGGAGGGATTCGAACCCCCGACCGACAGCTTAGAAGGCTGTTGCTCTATCCTACTGAGCTACTGGGACAAGGCAACCATGCGGCTGCGCAAGACAAAGATAATTATAGGTTCCCCGCTGCCGAAAGTCAACGGCGTTTCTGAAATTCCGGAAAGTCTGCAGAATCCGCTTCCGTCCCGTCCGTTTGCAGGAAGCTGACCGACACACCTTCCGCTTTTTCTTCGATCACTACGTAGGTGGCCGGGCGGCCGGGCGGAGGCCTGTGCGTGCTTCCCGGATTCACAAACAAAATCCCGTCATGCACTTCCGCCCCGTAAAGGTGGGTATGGCCGAACAGGACGATGTCCGCTCCGGCTTCCTCGGCCCTGTAGCGCAGCGGCAGCAGACCGGTCTTCACCCGATCCAGGTGGCCATGCGTGACGAGAACCTGAAAACTACCGCATTCCAGCATCCGGTTCTCGGGCAGCCCCTCCTGATCGCAGTTGCCTTTTACAGCGATCATCTCTCTAAGAAGCATATCTTCCGCCGAAAGCTCGCTGTCACCGCAGTGGACAAGGTAATCCGAACCCGATTGCTTGTCCAGAAACTGACGGACCGTCTCTTTGTCACCATGAGAATCGCTCATCACTGCAATGCGCCGGGCCGTCATTGCTTTTCACCAAACAATTCCCCTGCCTGTTCCTCGAGGCTCCGGATCGCTTCTCCTCTATGGGATACGACTGCTTTCTCTTCCGGCGTCAGCTGTGCCATGGTCCGCTCTTCCATTGGAACATAGAAGACGGGATCATAACCGAAGCCGTTCTCCCCTGCAGGAGTGCGGAGAATCCGCCCTTCGCATGCTCCCTCGAAAAAGCGGGTTTCCGTACCCGGTGCTGCGACCGCAAGTACACAGACAAAACGCGCAGTGCGTTCCTCATCCGGCACACCGGAAAGTTCCGCAAGCAGCTTTTCAATATTGCGCTCGTCCGTTGCCCCCTTACCGCTGTAGCGCGCTGAATAGACGCCCGGCTTCCCGCCCAGTGCATCCACTGCAAGGCCGCTGTCATCAGCAATCACCATTTTTCCAAGCTTTTCTGCAACAGTCTCAGCTTTCAGAGCCGCGTTTTCCCTGAACGTTGTGCCCGTTTCTTCAATTTCAAGTTCCGGCGCCACATCGTAGAGAGTGAGGACCTTGATTCCATAGGGTGATAAGAGCGCTTCAAAGTCCTTTGCTTTCCCTCGGTTTTTTGTTGCAATAATCACTTCGTTCATCCGTATCTGCTCCTTCCGCCCGGCAGTTGCCGTCTCCTCGTATCATAACCGTTTCAGGACAGCGAAAAACCCGAAGCGCTTCTGCTCCGGGCTTCATCAGCCGCCATCACTCTTTATTCTTCATATCCATTCTTCGCTTCCTGCCTTCCTTCATGCCGCTATGCAGCTTGGACAGCATGCCGGAAAGCCGGACGACTTCATCCGCCGAAAAATCGGACAGCACGGCCTGAAGGTCCTTCTGCCGTTTCTCGATGACTTCCTGGATAATGCGTTCCCCGTCCTCCAGCAGATGAATCCGGACGACTCGCCGGTCCTGTTCATCGCGGACCCGCTTCACAAGACGGTTCTTTTCCATTCTGTCTACGAGATCGGTCGTCGTCGAAAAGGCCAGATACATCTTATTCGACAGGTCTCCGATCGTCATGTCGCCGAGTTCAAGCAGCCATTGCAGTGCCACGAACTGCGGCGGGGTGATTGGATAATTATCAAGAATCTCCCGTCCGCTCTGTTTGATCAGCGCAGCGATATGACGCAGCTCCTTTTCGACGAAGGCGATTTCTTCCCCGTTATGCTGCAGGTCCTCTCCGTTCAAGCCAGCCATCAACTCACCACTCCCGAAACCGTTTGAATACTTATATTGTGAACGGTTTCTTGCGGAATGGCAAGTATATTTAGTCAAGCGAGAGTTCCGATAGCCGGAGAAGCTCGACAATTGCCTGAGCGCGTCCGGATACCCCAAGTTTCTGAATGGTGTTCGAAATATGATTCCGGACGGTCTTTTCGCTGATTCCCAGCTTGGCTGCAATTTCCTTCGTTGTCTGATCCTTCACCAGCAGCTGGAAAATCTCTCTTTCCCTTCCGGTAAGCAATGAACGATGATGCAGCTCATCCGCCACGTAGCGCCCCTCCCCTCAACTCTTCATCGTAGAGTATGAAGGGACGGGTCCGGCGGTGACGGCATTTGCCCGGCATTTAAAGGTTTATCACGATAAAGCCGAGGCGGCACCGATTGCATCCAGTGCTTTGTCCGACCACGGAAGCGGTTTGCCGGTTTTCCTGCTCACCTGGACAATCGTTCCCCGTCCGGTAAATGCCGGCTCCCCGTCCCGGTCGGTCGCTAGATAGTGGATATCCAGCGAAGTGCTGCCGACTCTGGCGGTTTTTACATGGATGTCCAGCTGTTCATCAAAGAATACCTGCTTCAGATAATCACACTGAAGGTCGGCAACAACCGTAATGGCCCCTTCATCCTCATCCAGCCAATTCTCCATAAGGCCGAGGTGTTTCAGGTACTCGATCCTTGCGTATTCAAAATAAGTGAAATTGACCGTATTGTTCAGATGACCGAACATATCCGTCTCGGAGAATCGGACAGTGACTGGTACCGAAAAGCTGAACCCCTTTTTCCATTCCTTAAAATCCCCGATGTATGATGCCCTCATGACCATTCCTCCCGCCAACTAAAATGAATGACTATTCATTCTTATATATTATCAGATGAGACAAATGTTGAGAAGGTGCACGGGCATGTTCCTACTATATAAAACTGCCTGCTCAGGTGACACGGCCGTTCAGGGGCTGATCTCTCTCTTCAATTAAAAAAATCCCCAGCGGACCGGACATACCGGTTCGCTGGGGACGGCGCAAATCAGTCGACCATGTGGTCGGAACCGAAGAAGCGCTTGAAGGAGTATACGGATGCTGCGCGGTTCATTGCAGCGATCGATGTCGTAAGCGGAATGCCTTTCGGGCAGGCGACTACGCAGTTCTGTGAGTTACCGCATTCTGCGAGTCCGCCGTCCTGCATCAGGGCATCCAGACGTTCGTCACGGTTCATCGCGCCAGTCGGATGAGCGTTGAACAGACGGACCTGGGAAATCAGCGCAGGGCCGATGAAGTTCGTCTTGTCGTTGACGTTCGGGCAAGCTTCAAGGCATACGCCGCAAGTCATGCACTTGGAAAGTTCATAAGCCCACTGGCGCTTGCGCTCAGGCATACGCGGGCCTTCGCCGAGGTCATACGTACCGTCGATCGGCACCCATGCCTTGACCTTCTTGAGCGAGTCGAACATGACTTCACGATCGACGACCAGGTCGCGGACGACCGGGAACGTGCGCATCGGCTCAAGTGTGATCGGCTGGGTCAGCTGGTCGACAAGCGCCGTACAAGACTGGCGCGGGCGGCCGTTGATGACCATCGAGCAGGCACCGCAGACTTCCTCGAGACAGTTCATTTCCCACTGGATCGGAGAAGTTTTCTTGCCTTCGGAGTTCACCGGGTTCCGGCGGATTTCCATGAGCGCCGAAATGACGTTCATGTTCTGGCGGTACGGGACATTAAACGTTTCCCAGTAAGGGCTCGATTCCGGGCTATCCTGACGCTGGATCTTAAACTGGACGGTCTTTGCGGCCGTCGCCTCATTCCGTTCCTTTACAGCATTTTCAGCCATTTTTATGCGTCTCCTTTCTCAGAGATCAATGCTTGGATGTATAGTCGCGCTTACGCGGCTTGATCAGGGAAACATCGACATCGGCATACTCGAACTTCGGTGCGTTGGCGGCACCGTTGAACGAAGCCATTGTCGTCTTCAGGAACTCTTCGTCGTTCCGCTCAGGGAAGTCCGGCTTAAAGTGCGCACCGCGGCTTTCGTCACGGTTAAGAGCTCCGATTGTGATGACCCGTGCCAGGTATAGCATGTTCTTGAGCTGGCGGGTAAATGCCGCACCCTGGTTGGACCAGCGGGACGTGTCGTTGACGTTGATGTTCTCGTAGCGCTCGAGAAGTTCTTGGATCTTGTAGTCCGTCTCCTGGAGCTTGTCGTTGAAGCGCACGACCGTAACGTTGTCCGTCATGATCTCGCCGAGTTCCTTGTGAAGGACGTAAGCATTTTCCGTGCCATCCATCTTCATGATGTTGTCCCACTTCTGCTCTTCGGACTTGACGACACCGTCAAACAGCGTGGACGACAGGTCCTCGGCGTGCTTGTCGAGGCCTTCCATGTACTTGACTGCGTTAGGGCCGGCAACCATGCCGCCGTAAATTGCGGACAGGAGGGAGTTTGCACCGAGGCGGTTTGCGCCGTGCATGGAGTAATCTGCCTCACCTGCAGCAAACAGTCCGGGAATGTTCGTCATCTGGTCGTAGTCTACCCAGAGGCCGCCCATCGAGTAATGGACTGCCGGGAAGATCTTCATCGGTACTTTGCGAGGATCGTCGCCCGTGAATTTCTCATAGATTTCGATGATTCCGCCGAGCTTGACATCCAGCTCATGCGCATCTTTATGAGAGAGGTCAAGGTAAACCATGTTCTCGCCATTGATACCGAGTTTCTGGTTGACGCAGACGTCGAAGATTTCACGTGTCGCGATGTCACGCGGCACGAGGTTTCCGTATGCCGGGTACTTTTCTTCGAGGAAGTACCAAGGCTTGCCGTCCTTGTAAGTCCAGACACGGCCGCCTTCACCGCGGGCGGACTCGGACATGAGACGGAGTTTGTCGTCTCCTGGGATTGCTGTCGGGTGAATCTGGATGAACTCGCCGTTCGCGTAAGTTGCGCCCTGCTGATAAGCGATTGCCGCAGCGGAACCAGTGTTGATGACGGAGTTTGTCGACTTGCCGAAGATGATTCCAGGTCCGCCGGTCGCCATGATGACGGCATCCGAGCGGAATGTCTGGATTTCCATTATTTTCAGGTTCTGAGCGGAGATTCCGCGGCAGACGCCTTCGTCGTCGAGAACGACTCCGAGAAACTCCCAGTTTTCATACTTCTTGACGAGGCCTTCCACTTCAAAGCGTCGGACCTGCTCGTCCAGCGCGTAAAGAAGCTGCTGGCCGGTCGTTGCTCCGGCAAATGCCGTACGGTGGTGGAGCGTTCCGCCGAAACGGCGGAAGTCAAGCAAACCTTCAGGGGTCCGGTTGAACATGACGCCCATCCGGTCCATCAGGTGGATGATTCCCGGTGCCGCTTCAGCCATCGCCTTGACAGGTGGCTGGTTCGCCAGGAAGTCACCGCCGTACACAGTGTCATCAAAGTGGATCATTGGGGAATCGCCTTCCCCTTTCGTGTTGACCGCACCATTGATGCCGCCCTGTGCACAGACGGAGTGGGAACGTTTTACAGGGACCAGGGAAAATAATTCGACGGGCGTGCCTGCTTCGGCAGCCTTAATCGTCGCCATCAGGCCGGCGAGGCCGCCGCCGACGACGATCAACTTGCTTTTCGCCATTCTATCTTTCACTCCTCAGTTAGATCAAAGTAGGTGACACGGGATGCCAGTCATCACACGAATGCGAAGATGGCACGGATGCCGATCACGGACAGGACGAGGAACAGACCCATCATGACAAACGTAGAGATGCGCTGCGAACGCGGAGACTGCGTGATGCCCCATGTGACGAGGAACGACCAGAAGCCGTTCGCCAAGTGGAACGTCGCGGAGACGATGCCGACCACGTAGAACGCGAGCATAAGAGGATTGGCGACGATGTCTGCCATCATGTCGAAGTCGACTTCTGCACCGAATGCCTTCTGGACACGCGTCTGCCAGATGTGCCAAGCGATGAAGATTACAAGGAATACACCTGTAATCCGCTGCAGGAAGAACATCCAGTTGCGATATGTACCGTAGCGGCTCGTGTTCGGCTTGGCGGTAAACGCGATATAAAGGCCGAAAAACGCGTGGAACATGAGCGGGATGTAGATGACGATCCACTCAAGCCAGAGAACGAAAGGCAGGTTGCCCATGAAGTCCGACGCCCTGTTGAATGCCTCAACCCCCTGTGTTGCAAAGTGGTTGATGATAAGGTGCTGCGTTAGGAACAGGCCGATCGGGAGAATCCCAAGCAGCGAATGCAGCCGGCGCAAGCCAAAATCAGAATCTCTCATGAAATCTTTTACCCCCCTTAGTACTGATAAACAGGCAGACAAGGATGCCCCCGCCTGCCGGCGGAAGCGTACATTGACTGCATATTTAATCATGTTTACAATATTTAAGACATGACCATTGTACTCCTCAAGTAGAGGGAAATCAAGGTGACGGTCACATTTTCGACAAAAGCCGCGTATGCGGTTCCCGGGCAGCTAAAAAAGCTTCCGGTCAAGTTTTTCCAATGGAAGAGGCGAGCATAAATGGAGTTGAAACCGGAAAATGCCGGAAAGGAAAACGAAAAACCGACAGAGTTCGGCTATACTCTTTTCCGCGATTATATTCTTCCATCAGTCCTTGGCAGACATGAGGATGAAATCCTGTACTGGGCCGGCAAGGAACTGGCATCCGAATTTCCCCTCTTTGATATGGATGAAGCTGCCGGTTTTTTCAATGAAGCGGGCTGGGGAATCCTCAGCATTGAATCGACCGGCAAAAGGGAGATCACTTATGAACTTAAACCCAATCCGGAACTGGTCAGGAAAGGCCGGCGCTGCTTTTCCGTCGAAGCCGGTTTTCTGGCGGGTCAGTATCAGAAAATCCACGACCGGATCACTGAGTGCCGGCCGGAGGCGGACCGGCGGCAAGGCATTGTCAAACTGACGTTGGCTTGGGAATAAGCACCCCGTTACTGTCCCATAAGTTCGGGGAGAAAATTGCAAACGGCACGGACTCTGGTCGCTTAACGCGGGCCGGTGTCCGTGCCGTTTGCTATTCCATTTGCCGAGTCCGGTTGCTCCGACAGCCCCACTTGGCTAAGGTCAGTCCCATTTCAGGCGGTCATTGACCTGCCGGCTGTATTGCCTGAACGCGGAACTGTTGGTGCGCACTCCCTTTTTTGAAAGCAGGCTATTCATCTTCCTCATCTGCTGGTTGTAGGCCTGCTCCAGCTCAGACTTATCCTCCTCGGGGGCACTCTTCAGCCTGCCGCCCAGTTCGGTCATTTCTCTCTGCACGAACATGGCTTCTTCATCGTAACCGCTGTTTTTCAGGATTCTGACCGCCATACGGATGTCGGCCGGCACATGTTCAAGTTCGTCCTTCGGCAACGGCTTGCCGGCGCCGGGAAGGTTATTGAACTTCCCTTCCTCCCGCGCCTTGAGGATGGCATCCTCGACGATTCTCCAGTTCATCCCGTTCCTCCTTTATTCGCCGGTACCGGATGTCTTTTCTTCTTTTGCCTTGTCCTGCTCCCTGAAATATTGCTGCACTGTTTCCGCGACGGATTGCGGAAGTCCCGCTTCCTTAAGTTCGTCCACGTCAGCAGCGCGGATCTTCTTGACCGATCCGAAATGACTGAGCAACTGGTTTTTCCGCTTTGCCCCGACTCCCGGAATCCCGTCCAGTGAGGAAGTGAGAGATTTCGCTCCCCTCCGCTGCCGGTGGAACGTGATGGCAAACCGGTGCACTTCGTCCTGGATCCGCTGGAGCAGGTAAAAGGCTTCGCCGGTCCGCTTAAGCGGAACAACTTCAGGCGGGTCCCCGTACAGGAGAAGCGCAGTCTGGTGCTTATCGTCCTTTGCGAGGCCGGCAACAGGGATGTCGAGACCGAGTTCGTCCTCTATGACTTCCTTTGCGGCGCTGATCTGACCTTTTCCTCCGTCGATGAGAACCAGATCCGGAAGTGGAAGATTGTCCCTCAGTACACGGACGTACCTTCTGCGGACCACTTCCCTCATCGCTCCATAGTCGTCATGGCGGGAAGCAGTCTTCGTCTTGTACTTCCGGTAACCTTTTTTATCGGGCCGGCCGTCGACGAACGTGACCATGGCGGACACCGCCTCAGCACCGAATGTATGGGAGTTGTCGAACGCTTCAATGCGGAGCGGCGTCGCGATGCCCATTGCTTCGCCGAGCTGTTCGGCGGCACCTACCGTCCTCTGCTCTCTGCGCTCGATCAGCTGGAACTTCTCGGAAAGTGCGATTTGCGCATTTTTCTCAGCAAGTTTAACCATGTCTTTTTTCTGTCCGCGCTGCGGCACCGTGACCTTTGCATCGAGCAGTTGGCTGACAATTTCCAGGTCCGTCCCTTCAGGGAAGAAAATTTCCTTTGGCTGAATATGCTCCGGCTTGTCATAGAATGACCCGATATACGTCAGGAATTCCTCCTCCGGATCGCGGTAGATCGGAAAAAGCGAAACATCCCTTTCAATCAGCTTGCCCTGCCGGATAAAGAATACCTGGACGCACATCCATCCTTTGTCGACTGCATAGCCGAACACGTCCCGGTCAGTCATATCTGTCGTCGTCATTTTCTGCTTTTCCATGACGGCTTCGATATTCGAGATCTGGTCACGGTATTCCTTCGCCCGTTCGAACTCCAGTTTTTCCGCCGCATCCTGCATCTTGCGGGACAGGTCATCCTTGACCTCCTTGTACCCGCCATTCAGGAACCTGGTGATGCCGGCCGTCATCTCACGGTATGTCTCCGGAGTGACCTCATTGACACATGGTGCCAGGCACTGACCGAGATGGTAATAGAGGCATACCCGGTCCGGAAGCGTGTTGCATTTCCGGAGCGGATAAATCCGGTCAAGCAGTTTTTTCGTCTCCTGCGCGGCATAGGCATTCGGATAAGGACCGAAGTACTTGCCCTTGTCTTTCTTGACTTTCCGCGTCACGATCAGGCGCGGATGCCGTTCGGCGGTCAGTTTGATATAGGGATAGGTTTTATCGTCCTTAAGCATGATATTGTACTTCGGATCATGCTTTTTGATCAGATTCAGCTCCAGGATGAGCGCTTCGATGTCAGAGGATGTGACGAAGTATTCAAAGTCCTCGATCTCGCTCACAAGCCGTTGCGTCTTGGCATCATGCGAACCGGTGAAATAGGAGCGGACACGATTCTTGAGTACTTTCGCCTTGCCGACATAGATAATGGTGCCCTGCCGGTCTTTCATGAGATAGCATCCCGGCTGGTCGGGCAAAATCGCCAGTTTCTGGCGGATTGTTTCATTCATATGGTTTCACCTGCCAAAAAAACCGGGCACCTCAGAGGGACCCGGTCAGCGTTCTTTTTGTTACGCGTGCTGCTCGATAAACTGGACAAGCTTTTCTTTCGGATTGAAACCGACGACTTTGTCGACGATTTCACCGTCTTTAAAGAGGACAAGTGTCGGGATCGACATGATGCCGTATTTTCCGGCTGTCTGCTGGTTTTCGTCCACATCGACTTTGACGATCTGAACTTTGTCGCCGATTTCTGCATCGACTTCTTCAAGTACAGGCGCGATCATCTTGCACGGTCCGCACCATGTTGCCCAGAAGTCGACGAGAACGAGCCCGTCGGATACTTTTGTTTGGAAATCTTGATCGGTTGCGTGTTGAATAGCCATTTGATTACCTCCTCATGATTAACCACTCTGGGCTAATTATAGCACCTGCCCGAATGGCCGGCGAATGTTCTGCCTGTTCGGCTAACCGCTTGATTTGATGCGGTTCCTTAACTGTCTACCCGCCCTGCAGAAATCTATTCTGGCGTGGCAACAGTAGCAGGGCTGCCCATTGAATCGGACAGCCCCGCAATGATCAGGCGTTGACCTTAAGCTGCTTGATCTCTTCGATCATCATCGGGATGACTTCGAAAAGATCCCCGACGATGCCGTAGTCCGCCACCTTGAAGATATTGGCTTCCGGGTCTTTGTTGATCGCGACGATCACTTTGGAGTTGGACATGCCGGCAAGGTGCTGGATGGCGCCGGAAATGCCTGCCGCGATGTAAAGGTCAGGCGTGACGACCTTTCCTGTCTGACCGATCTGAAGCGAGTAGTCACAGTAGTCGGCATCGCAGGCACCGCGGGATGCGCCGATTGCGCCGCCGAGAAGGTCCGCGAGCTCCTTGAGCGGCTCGAAGCCTTCAGGTCCCTTGACACCACGGCCACCTGCCACGATGACTTTCGCCTCTGACATGTCGACACCATCAGTCGCCTTCGTGACGACATCCTTCACGACGGAGCGCAGGTTCTGGATGTCTGCGCTGACTGTCGAGACATCGCCTGAGCGGCCGGCGTCCTGTTCAAGCGGCTCGATGTTGTTCGGGCGGACCGTGAAGAATACCGGGCCTTCGTTGATCTTGACCTTTTCAAACGCCTTGCCGGAATAGATCGGACGGATAAAGACGGCATCATCGCCCTCGCCCTCGATTTCCGTCACATCAGAGACCAGACCGCTCTGGAGCTTCGCCGCGATTTTCGGTGACAGGTCCTTGCCGAGCGCCGTATGGCCAAAGACGATCGCTTCAGGCTCTTCCTGGTCATGGACAGCCATGAATGCCTGGCCGTATCCGTCGGATGTATAATGCTTCAGATGCGGATGCTCAACCGCCACGACGCGGTCGGCTCCGTATTGGATCAGTTCCTGGCCGAGGTCCTGGACAGAATCCCCGATCAGGACACCGACGACCTCGCCATCGCCGGAAACCTTCTTGGCTGCTGCAATCGCTTCAAACGAGACGTTGCGCAGTGCACCGTCGCGTACTTCCCCTAGAACAATCACTTTTTTGGACATAGTTTACCCCTCCTGTATCGAATGTGCCGGTCGGCTCATATGACTTTCGCTTCGGTGCGGAGCAGTTGGACAAGCTCCTTGACCTGGTCCTGGAGGTCGCCCTCGAGAACACGGCCGGCCTGTTTTTCAGGCGGAAGGAAGACATCCACACGCTCAACCTTCACTTCGACATCGTCTTCTTCGAGATCGATATCGTCGAGTTCAAGCTCATCAAGCGGCTTCTTTTTCGCTTTCATGATCCCCGGCAGGGACGGATAGCGAGGATCGTTCAGACCCTGCTGGGCCGTGATGAGAAGCGGCATCTGGGCCTCGATCGTTTCAGAGTCGCCTTCAACATCGCGGATGACGGTCGCCTTGTCCCCGTCGATCTTCAGTTCTGTGATCGTCGTGACATAGTTGATGCCGAGAAGTTCAGCCACACGCGGGCCGACCTGTCCGGAACCGCCGTCGATCGCCACGTTGCCCGCCAGGATGAGATCCGCATCTTTATCCTTCAGGAATTCCGCAATGATCGTCGCTGCACCGAACTCGTCCAGCTCGTCGAGGTCGTCTTCAGTATTGATGAGCACCGCTTTATCGGCGCCCATGGCAAGAGCCGTGCGCAGTTGCTTTTCTGCTTCTTCGGAACCGATCGTAAGGACGGTCACTTCCCCGCCGTGCTCGTCGCGAACACGGATTGCTTCTTCCACTGCATATTCATCGTATGGATTGATGATGAATTCTGCGCCGTCCTCTGCGATTTCGCCGTTTTGGACGGAAATTCTCTCTTCCGTATCGAATGTGCGTTTCACCAGTGCGTAAATGTTCATCTTGCCATCCTCCCCTTCGTGTCTTACTTTCCTTGGAATACAGGTTTCCGCTTCTCAAGGAATGCGGATATTCCTTCTTTTGCGTCCTGTGATGCAAAAACTTCCCCAAACGAGGCCGCTTCCGCCTTTACGCCCTCATGGAATCCGTCATGCTTGCCGTATTGGAGCATGCGGAGCGCAGCACGGACCGATACCGGGCTTTTATCAGCGATTTTACGCGCGATTGCGAGGGTTCCTTCCAGCAGCTCTTCTTCACCAAATGCCTGATTGGCCAGCCCTGCGGAAACCGCCTCCTCGCCGGAGATCGGATCCGACGTCAGCATCATCTCGGCCGCTTTTGCCCGACCGACATACCTCGGCAGACGCTGAGTGCCGCCAAACCCCGGAATCAGCCCAAGCTGGAGCTCAGGCAAGCCAAGCTTGGCACCTGCCGTGACAAACCGCATATGGCACGCCATGGCAAGTTCGAGCCCTCCGCCGAGTGCTGCGCCGTGGATTGCGGCAATGACCGGCTTAGAAAAATTCTCGAGACGTTCGAACACTTGCTGTCCATTGTCCGCAAGCTTGGTAAAGCCGGCCGCATCGGGAACTTCGGTGAATTCCTTGATGTCAGCACCGGCAGAGAAGAACCTTCCTTCACCGTGCAGGACGACTACACGGACTTCGTCATCATGCTCGACGAGATCCAGGAGTTCGTTTACTTCTTTCACCAGACCTTGTGAAAGCGCATTCGCCGGTGGCCGATTAATGGCGACCAGCGCAATGCCGTCTTCCGTTTTCACTTTCAAGAATTCCAATGTCCACCCATCCCCCTTACTTGGCTTTCATGCCTTGCATGAGCAGCCTATGTACATCCGGCGCCAGTTTAATTAAATCATATTTCTGATCATTCATCACCCACGAGGTGGAAATCTCATCAATGGTTCCGAATACCATCTGCCGTGCAAGCCGGATGTCCATATCTACTTCGAACTCACCGCGCTCGATTCCTTCTTGAAGGATGCGGTCCAGCATGGAAAGATAGTCTTTCAGGACTTCATTGATTTTTAGCCTCAGTTCTTTATTGGACTGGCGCAGCTCCAGTTGGGTGACGATGGCCAGGTGACGGTCAGAGTAGAGGACGCTGAAATGATTTTCGATCATCCGGAACAGTTTTTCTTCGGACGACATCTGTCCGTCTTCCAGAACCGGCCTGAGCCTGTCCATGAACAACGCCATTTTCTCACGAAAGACCGAGACTAAAATATCCTCTTTGTTTTTGAAATACAGATAGATTGTCCCATCGGCCACCCCCGCCTGTTTGGCGATCTTTGATACCTGTGCCTGGTGGTACCCGTTCTCCGCGATGGCGATCACGGCCGCATCCACAATCTGTCCGTACTTCGGCTTATTCCGATTCATTGGGTTCACCACCAAATAAAAAAGAAATATGAATGACTATTCATTCATATTTCTATATTATTCTCTGGCTGATTGGATGTCAAGCCTTGTTCAGGAGATGACCTTCTCCTCTTCCATCTTCTTTTTTTCTTCGTCAATCAATGAGCGTCTCAATATCTTGCCGACTGCCGTTTTCGGAAGCTCCTTACGGAATTCGTAGAGTTTCGGCACCTTATAGGCAGCGAGGCTCTTCCTGCAGTGCGCGTTCAGTTCTTCCTCCGTCACTTCAGCGTCTTCCTTCAGGACGATGTATGCCTTGACCGTCTCCCCGCGATACGGGTCGGGAATACCGGCTACAACACATTCTGCCACAT
Source organism: Bhargavaea sp. CC-171006 (assembly GCF_009761675.1). Lineage (GTDB taxonomy): Bacteria > Bacillota > Bacilli > Bacillales_A > Planococcaceae > Bhargavaea > Bhargavaea changchunensis. Next base: position 49,423 of record NZ_QUZH01000002.1, on the reverse strand, counting down.
CAGGATGTTCGTAGAGCACTTCCTCGATCTCCCTCGGATATACATTGTAGCCGCTGGCAATGATCATATCCTTCTTGCGATCGACCACATAGAAGTAGCCGTCTTCGTCCATGTACCCGAGATCTCCAGTGAGCAGCCAGCCGTCTTTAAGGGTGGCGGCCGTTTCTTCCGGACGGTTCCAGTACCCTTTCATAATCTGCGGGCCTTTTACCGCTATTTCTCCCACTTCTCCCTGTTCCACCGATTCCGTCGTCCCGGTCCTGAAAATGGCGGCTTCGGTATCCGGCCATGGAATCCCGACTGAGCCTTTTTTCCTCTCGCCGTCCCAAATCAGATTGGCGTGTGTCACCGGTGACGATTCGGAAAGTCCGTACCCTTCGACCAGCTTGCCTTTTGTGATTTTCTCAAACTGGGTCTGGATGTCGACCGGAAGGGGAGCCGAACCGCTCAGGCAAGCTTTGATGGAAGACAGATCGTAGTTGCCGATATCAGGATGGTTCAGCAGGCCGATGTATATGGTCGGCGCTCCCGGGAACAGGGTCGGTGATTGCTTGTCGATCAATTTCAGCACAGTTTCCGGATCGAATTTCGGCACGAGAACCATCTTGTTCCCCTGGCTGACCGACAGCACAAGTACAGTTGTCATCCCGTAGACATGAAAGAACGGCAGGATTCCGAGAACCACTTCTTCCCCCGGTTCGCAGCGGTACATCCAGGCCGCACACATCTCCGTGTTTGCATTGAGGTTGCGGTGTGTGAGCATCACGCCCTTCGGAGAACCGGTTGTGCCGCCTGTGTATTGAAGAAGTGCGAGATCGTCCTGGTCGGTCTCGGATGCCTGGATCGGCTCCGCCTGACTGCGTTTCATGATTTCTGTAAACAGGTGGTTTCTTCCGCGGTGTTCAACCTTGACCGTCATGCCATATTCTCTTTTCTGCACAAACGGATAAAGAATGTTTTTCGGGAATGGCAGGTAGTCCTTGATCCCGGTGACAATCACGTTCTCCAAAGCGGTTTCGCCAATGACTTTGGACACCCTCGGAAACAGGATATCCAAAGTGAGGATCGCCCGGGCTCCCGAGTCTTTCATCTGATAAGCAAGTTCCTTCTCTGTGTATAAAGGGTTTGTCTGGACAACTACGCCGCCCGCATACAGGATTCCGTAGAACGCAATGACATTCTGCGGACAGTTCGGCAGCATGATCGCCACCCGGTCCCCCCTTCCGATTCCGAGGCTTTTCAGGTAATTCCCGAATTTCAGGGCAGATTCGTACAGCTCCTGATAAATCACCTGTCTGCCCAGGAAATGGATGGCTGTTTTCTCCGGATACTTGGACGCCGAACGGGTGAGGCCATCCTGCAGCGGTTCTTCAGGGTAGTCAAGTGTCGGCGGAATTCCTTCGGGATAGTTCTTCAGCCATGGTTTTTCCGTCATGATCAGACCCCTTCCTAAGAATCGTCAGAAAATTCCTATTACTATCTTACCTTATGATGTATGCGCTTTCAACAGACAATGTAAAAAGGCGCAGGTTTCCCTGCGCCTTTGGATGGTGCCAGTGCTGATGGTGAAGCGAGGCGTATATGCTCCGTCTTTAGCACACAAAGTTTTGGTTTAGCCTGGAACGCCGCCCACTGATATCATGGCTTCAGAAAAACAGCCACCAGATGCCGACGATGATGAAGCCGGCACACAAAACCAGCAGCAGCTTGGCCAGTTTGATCATGTCCATGCCTATTACCGCCTTTCGGGGACGGATCCGGAGATCAGGTGATGCTTGCTGCGATGACATAGCTTAGTCCCACAGAGATGATGAGGGAAATCAGGCCCACAGCCCGGTTGCCGTTTCCGATCTCTTCGTCCACATTGAAACGGGGAGTCAAAAACTCAAAAAGCCAATAGGCCATGATGAGAAGGAAAAATCCGAACCCTCCCCAGGCGAGCATTTCCGGCAGCGAGGAATGCTGTTCGATGGAATGGCGGAATATATTTGCCACTCCAAAAATTTTGCCGCCTGTTGCGAGGGCGACCGCCACATTTCCTTTTTTGATCTCTTCCCAGTTTTTATATTTCGTCACAATTTCAAAAATCACCATTGAAACAACCAGGCAGAGGACCGTGACGCTGAAATAGCCGGCCGTCTCTACGAGCGGATGTGTCCAGAAACTCGATAGAAGCATTCCATTTGCTCCTTTGCTGTTTTGATACCTATACGGATGAACGGCGGGAAGGTTTCAATTCGGACCGATTCAGTGCATGGCTCCGTCCGGTATCCGCCTGTTCACTTCAGTTCAACCACAGTGACCCCGTAGCCGCCTTCGCCCGCTTCGCCAAACCTGAAGCTTTTGACACGCGGATGGCGCCGGAGGAACTTCTGGATCCCTTCGCGGAGTGCGCCTGTCCCCTTGCCGTGGATGATCGACACACGCGGATAGTTGGCAAGAAGCGCATCATCGATGTATTTCTCCGTTCGTTGGATGGCATCTTCGTACCGCTCGCCGCGAAGGTCGAGTTCGAGCTTCACTCCTGCGCCCGACCGGCCGCGGACCGCATTTACATTGACGGTTTCCTTTTCTTTTTCCGGCTTGATATACTCCAGGTCGGATTCATCGATTTTCATCTTTAGGATACCGAGCTGGACCATCCACTCACCGCCGGACATCTTCTCAACAAGGGAACCCTTCTGTCCGTAACTCAGCACCTTGACTTCATCCCCGGGACGGAATTCCCTTTTTGCTGGCTTCGCCTTCTGCTTCGGCTTCTTAGCGAGTTCCTCTTCCGGAATCGCGCCTTCCAGGCGCTTTTTCGCATCGATCAGTTCGTGTTCTTTAACCGAAGCGCCGGCATTCAGCCTGAGCGCACGGAGTTCCGAGATGACAGACTCCGCTTCCCTGCGTGCATCCTCGACGATTTTCTTTGCCTTTTCACGGGCTTTCTGCTCGAGCGATTCCTTTTTCGATTCATACTCGGACAGACGCGTTTCCAGCTGTTTGCGGAGCGACTCGGATTCCTCGAGGACCCTTGCCGTTTCCTCAGCGTCTTTTTCCGCCTGTACCCTGCTCGCCTCAAGTGAGGTGATCATCGTTTCCACTTCGTTCCGGTTTTCGCCGGTAAAGGTTTCGGCGTGGCGGATGATCCTGTCCGGCAGTCCGAGCCGGCTGGATATCTCGAACGCGTTGCTCCGCCCCGGCACACCGATCAAAAGACGGTATGTGGGGCTCAGTGTCTCGACATCGAATTCAACGCTCGCGTTGACCACGCCGGGACGATTGTATCCATAGGCCTTCAGCTCGGGATAGTGCGTCGTCGCCATGACCCGGGCTCCCCGGCCGTGGACTTCGTCCAGAATGGAGATGGCCAATGCCGCTCCTTCCTGCGGATCGGTACCGGAACCGAGTTCGTCAAACAGGACGAGTGATTCCGAATCGAACTTATTCAGGATGTCGACAATGTTGACCATATGGGAGGAGAAAGTACTCAGGCTCTGTTCGATAGACTGCTCATCGCCGATATCGGCAAACACATCCTTGAAAACGGCCATTTCCGATCCGTCGAGTGCCGGAATCGGGATTCCTGCCTGGGTCATGAGTGTGCAAAGTCCGACCGTTTTCAGTGTAACGGTTTTACCGCCGGTGTTCGGACCCGTGATCACGATTGCCGTCGTATCCCTGCCAAATTCAATCGTATTCGGAACGGCCTCTTCCCTCGACAAAAACGGATGGCGGCATTTGACAAGGCGGATGTAACCCTCGTTGTTGACCTTCGGCACGGTCGCCTTCTGGGTCATCCCGTATTTCGCCTTGGCAAGTACAGCATCCATATCCCCCAGTATGCGGACCATGATAAACAGTTCATGAGCATGTTCCTGCACATGGCCGCTCAACTCACGGAGGATGCGCTCGATCTCTTCCTTTTCCTTCGCCTTCAGCTGACGGATTTCGTTGTTCGCCTGCACGACAGCATCAGGCTCGATGAACAGCGTCTGCCCCGAAGAGGACTGGTCATGGACAATCCCGCCGAAATGCGTCCGGTATTCCTGCTTGACCGGAATGACATACCGGTCGTTCCGCATGGTCACGATCGAGTCAGACAGCATTTTAGAATTATTTCTCGTATACTGTTCCAGCTTGTCCCGAACCCTTCCCTCCTGGGTCCGCAGCTGCTGCCGGATGGAGCGGAGCGCCGAAGAAGCGCTGTCCAGCACTTTGCCGTTTTCATCGATGCAGGCATTGATTTCATGCTCAAGCGCCGTTAGGATCGGCATCTCCTCTTTTTTTGCAAGAAAGAGCGGAATGGCAATCTCCCCTTCTTCCCCTATGGCCTCCAGGAACTGACGGAGGATGCAGCCTGCACGGATCGTGCTCGCCGTCTCCATCAGCTCTCCGGCGCCGAGTGTACCGCCTGCCTGGGCACGCTTTGCGTACATCCGGATGTCGAACAGGCCGCCCATCGGGACATTTCCCCGGATGCGGTAGATGGCCAGTGCTTCATCCGTCTCTTCAAGGAGCGATCGGACCTTTCCGAGGTCATCGGAAGGGACGAGCTCCCCGATCCGTGCGCGTCCGAGCGCCGATGTGCAATGGCCAGCCACTTCAGAGCGGATTTTATCAAATTCAAGTGTTTTCAGGACCCGGGCCTCCATGTGCCCCACTTCCTTTCAGATCTGGTCTCTCTATTAAATCAGCGTTCCCTGCCGAGATGCGACAGGAAACGGTCAAGTGTCCATGTATTGACGATCATATCGCGGTTCAGCCATGCACGCTGTGCATATCGGACGCCGGTTTCCATATAGTCCAGCTGCCCGACACTGTGTGCGTCGGTATTGATCGCGATCGGCACGCCTTTTTCCGCGGCGAGCATGAGCCATTCTTCAGCAAGGTCAAGACGGTACGGGTTGGCATTCAGCTCGAGGATCTTGCCGTACTCTGCCGCCCATTCGATCAGTTGTGCCACATCGGGCGCGTAGCCGTCCCGGCGGCCGATGATCCGGCCGGTCGGGTGCGCGATCATGTCCACATGCGGGTTAGAGATCGCAGCATGGAGGCGCTCCATGATCTTTTCCTGGGGCTGGCTGAAGTTGGAATGGATTGAAGCGATAACAAAGTCCAGCTCAGACAACAGCTCATCATCAAAGTCCAGCGTCGCGTCCGGCAGAATATCCATTTCAGTACCGCAGAGAATCGTGATACCGTCCATTTCATCATCGGCTTCCCTGACTTCACGGATCTGGTCGCGGAGGCGCTCAGGCGTCAGCCCATTCGCCACCCTCAGATAGCGGGAGTGGTCCGTGATGACCATGTGGCTGTACCCGAGTTCACGGCAGGCCTCCGCCATTTCACGGATGGATTCCGCTCCGTCCGACCAGACCGTATGCATATGAAGGTCTGAGCGGATATCTTCCGGACGGATCAGGTTTTTCAGTTCATCAGCACGGTCCAGCTCCGTCCCGTCTTTACGGACAGTCGGCGGGAAGTACGGCAGATCAAAATGGGAAAAGAAGCTTTCCTCGGAGTCAAACGTGAGCACACTGCCGTCCTCCTGCTCCACGCCATATTCACTGATTTTCTCGCCCCGTTCTTTTGCGATCTGCCGCATCCGGACGTTATGATCCTTCGATCCTGTGAAGTGGTGGATGGCGCTGGCAAACTGTTGCTCCGTGACAAAACGGAAATCCACATCCACCGGCTCGTCCGAATCAACGGTGACCGACAGCTTGGCTTCACCCGATGCATCGGTCCCGATCACCGGGAGGGAGCCTGCCAGTGCTTCATTGACCCGCTGCGGTTCCTTGGTGACAATGATGAAGTCCAGGTCACTGCTCATTTCCGCAGTACGCCGGTAGCTTCCGGTCACCATATGGCGGTCCACCTCTGGAATCGCATTCAGTACGCTTTCAATCATCCTGACGACGGGTTCCAGCTGCCAGTGCGGCAGCTTGTCCGGACGCTGGCCGAACGTTTCCAGCTCCGCAAGGATTTTCTCTTCGGTCTTCTTGCCGAATCCTGCAAGCTTACTTACCTCGCCCGCTTCGCAGGCTGCGCGGAGCGAGTCAGCCGAATCGATACCGAGTTCACTGTGCAGCTTGGCAATCTTTTTGCCGCCGAGGCCCGGAATCTTCAGCAGTGGAATCAGGCCGTCGGGCACCTGTTCCTGAAGCTCTTTAAGAAGCTCCGACTCCCCTTTTTCCAGCAGATCGGTAATTACCGAACCGGTGCCTTTTCCGATGCCTTTCAGAGAAAGGATATTATCCATTTCTGCAAGGCTGCGCGGATCCTGCTCGAGCACACCGGCAGCCTTCCGGAATGCCCCGACCTTGAACGGATTCTCTCCGAGCAATTCCATATGGAGGGCAATTTCTTCAAGCGTCTTGATGATGATTTTCTTGTTCACCGTCACCATTCCCCTTTCGGATAAAAAGCTTCCCTCATCGGAAGGGAAGCTCTCATTTTACATAGATGAACCACCAGTTTTTCACCATTTCGGAGATGACCGGCGTATGTTTCAGCATCGCCCCCGAGAGGAGCGAGGAATCAATCATGTTCTGGATTGAGGCAATCGGCACCATCGCCACGATGTAGAGGATGAAAAACAAGATCAGATAAAATTCCAGGAAACCAAGTGCCGCCCCCGCAAATGAATTGACCGACCCGAGCACCGGGAGGTATTTCAGGAAGTCCAGAGCGGAAGCAATCAGATGAAGCACAAGTTTCACGGCCAGGAAAATAAAGACAAAAGCCAGCAGCCGATAGAATGTCTCATCAAAATCGATGCTTCCGAATGAAATCCGGAGCGAGTTCCCCGCTTCCACCGCTGGATAGGGTACCCAGAGCACGAACTTCTCGGCAAGCGGTTTGTAATACTTCCACGCAACAAACAGCGCGATGATGATGCCGGTCATATGTAGGAGCTGTACAATAAGGCCCCGTTTATAGCCTGCTACGAGGCCACCCAAGAGAACAATCAGTATAATTAAATCAAGCATGCAAGTGTCAGCCCTTCAATTGGTTCAGTTCTTTTTCAAGTTCTTCAATCCGCTCTTTCAGCTTGATCGAGTCATTAACTGTATTGAGTGCGGTGAGAACCGCAATTTTCGTAGTATCGAGCGAGCGGTTCTTTGATGAGATCTCGCGCATCATATCATCTACAAGCGAAGCGACGAGCCGCATATGTCCGACAGATTCTTTTCCCATCATCTGGTATGTCTGACCGTAGATGTCGACGGACACACGGTTTTTTTCCGGTTCAGCCACTCCCGCCACCTCCTTGAAAAATCCCATACACCATATTACCATGAAAAGACTTGCCGTGTGTAGGTACGATACGGCGGAAGGATGAGAAACATGTCGAATGCAGTAATCCAACTGGGCCCGGAAAAGATCCGGGAACTCATGGCCCACTATGCGGGCTCCAAAATCGAACGGAATGCTCCCGGCGTGGTGTTTGCCGCCAAGTCGTCGGGCGTATCCATCACCGCCTATAAATCCGGAAAAGTATTGTTCCAGGGAGGGGGTGCCGAAGCAGAGGCTTCCCGATGGGGAGGCACTTCTTCTGCGGGCTCCCCTAAGACGTCCTCACCCAAAGGCGAAAAACTGCCTCCCCGCCTCGCTAGCATGTCGGTGCTCGGATCGGATGAAACCGGGACAGGTGACTTCTTCGGTCCTGTCACCGTTGCAGCATGCTATGTACCCTCGGAAATGATTGCACTGGCCGAGGAACTGGGCGTCAAAGACTCAAAAATGCTGACAGATGCCTATATGCAGAAAATCGGCCCGGAAATCAAGGCGGCATTCACAAACAGCGTACTTGTACTGCCCAACGAAAAATACAATGCCGTCCAGGCCAAGGGCTGGTCTCAGGGAAAGATCAAGGCACTGCTCCACAATCAGGCGCTGAAACATGTTTTGCGGAAATTGGATGGAACAAAGCCGGACCATATCCTGATCGACCAGTTTGCCGAGCGCGGCATCTATTATCGCCATATCGCATCCGAACCGGAAATCATACGCGAAAACGTCCTATTCTCCACAAAGGCGGAAAACCTTCATGTTTCCGTTGCGTGCGCATCGATACTGGCCAGGGTGGCCTTTCTTGAGGAAATGGACCGGCTAAGCGAAAAGGCAGGAGTACGGCTTCCAAAAGGCGCCGGTAAGCCGGTTGATGAGGCTGCTGCCAAGATTCTGCTGAAAAAAGGTGATGACTTCCTGGCCTCCATCACGAAGCGCCATTTTGCCAATACCCGGAAAGCCGCTGCCCTTGCATCCAAGCGATCCGGGAAGTTATGAATGATGTTAATGGGCTGTTCGGCTGATGCCGGACAGCCTTTTATGCATATCGCGCTCCTCTTTGGTCCGTACACATGCTTGAGGGCCTTTGGTTAGTTCCTCATCTCCTGCCTGCCTCGCCACACTCTCCCTTTCCGTTTAAATCGATCAAATCCTGCCTCTCCCTTGGATTTCATGTGAGAAAACCAACAGAAAGCCTCCGTCGGCAATCCGACGGAGGCTTCATTGTTCATCAGTTTCGGATCTCTGCGCCTTCAGCTTCAAGGGCAGCCAAGATACGGTTGTGCGCTTCGGAGACTTCCTCGTCCGTGAGCGTGCGCTCCGGATCCAGGTAAGTCAGCGAGAATGCAATCGACTTCATGCCTTCTTCCATCCTGTCGCCCTCATACACATCAAATACGCGGATTTCCTTCAGCATGTTTCCGGCATTTGCGCGGATGGTGCTTTTCAGCGTTGCCGCCTGGACAGCTTTTGGAACGATCAGCGCGATATCCCGGCTGATCGATGGGAACTTCGGCACCGGCGTGTAAAGAAGAGCTTCCGTCTCTTCCATAAGCAGGCGCTGGAGGTTCAGCTCGAAGACGATGGTTTCTTTCAGGTCACGAGCTTTCTGTTCGGACGGATGCAGTTGGCCGATAATGCCGACACGCTCGCCGTCCAGCAGGACATCGGCAGTCCGTCCAGGATGGAGGCCCTCCATTTCGGCTTTGCGATAGGACAATTTGTCAGAGAGGCCCAGTTCAGCAGCAAGTCCCTCGACAATTCCTTTCACCGCGAAGAAATCTGCCGGCTTTTGTCCTCCCTGCCAGCCGCCTCCCGACCATTCACCCGTGATGGCGCCCGCAGCGTGCTCGATTTCTGTCGGCAGACCGTCTGCGCCTTCACCGAGGAAGACGGCGCCGACTTCATAGAGTGCAACCGAACTTGTCTGACGTGCCGTGTTATAGGTGACCGCATCGAGAATGTGCGGCAGAAGGCTCTGGCGGAGCGTGCTCCGCTCCTCGCTCATCGGCATGAGGAGCCGCGTCACCGGTGCGGTCTCAAGTGCGAACTTCTGGGATTCCGGCTCAGATGTCAGAGAGTACGTGATTGATTGATACAGTCCCGCACCCTCGAGGTAACGGCGGACCGTGCGGCGCTTTTTCTGGTAAGGCGTGAGGCCTCCGGGAATCGACTCTGTCACAGGCAGTGTCGCAGGGATCTCGTCATAGCCGTAAAGCCGGGCGATTTCCTCCACGATATCTTCCGGGATGGAGATGTCCACACGCCGGGTTGGGGCGTCTATGACGAATTGCCCGTTCACCGCTTCATACGGGAACTGCAGGCGGCGCAGGATCTCTTCCATTTCCTCAAACGGGATTTTCATCCCGAGGCGCTCATTGATGAAATCCGGGGAAACGGTGACGCGTTTTGGCTCTTTGTCCAATTCGTCGAACAGCACCGTGCCGGCAAGCACTTCGCCTCCGGCCAGATCGGCCATGAGGGCGGCGGCACGTTCGCCCGCCTCGATGACACGGTTCGGATCGACCCCTTTTTCGAAGCGTGTGCTGGCATCGCTCCGGAGGCCCAATTCACGTGACGTCTTCCGGACGGATGCAGGGCTGAAGTAAGCCGCTTCGATCACGACGGTCGTTGTGCCGTCATGGACTTCAGAATTGGCGCCGCCCATGACTCCTGCGATGGCGACCGGTTTGCGGCCGTTCGTGATCAGCAGATGATGCGGTTCCAGCTTCCGCTCCGAGCCGTCAAGCGTCTCGATGACTTCGCCTTCTGCTGCATGCCTGACGACAATCTCCCCTGTGCCGAGCCGGTCATAGTCAAACGCGTGAAGCGGCTGGCCATACTCCATCAGAACGTAGTTCGTGATGTCGACGATATTGTTGAGCGGACGGACGCCGGCAGCCATGAGCCGCGCCTTCAGCCATTCCGGGGATTCCCCTACCTTGACGTTCCTCACAACCTTGGCAGCGTAAAGCGGGTTGGCTTCCGGTGCATCGACGCGGAGTTTCAGGTGGCCGGATGCCGGTTCTGCCGCTTCCTCATGAGCTGTTTCAGGAAGCTTCACGTCTTTCGACAGGATCGCAGCGGTTTCGTAGGCAGCCCCCAGCATGCTGAGCGCATCGGAGCGGTTCGGTGTCAGGTCCAGCTCAAGAACCGTGTCGTCCAGACCGAGAAGCGATAGTGCGTCCTCACCCGGGCGGGCATCTTCAGGAAGCACATAGATTCCGGATGCATAGGCTTTCGGAACGACCTTTCCGTCGAAACCGAGTTCCTGCAGTGAGCAAATCATCCCATGGGATTCCTCCCCGCGCAGCTTCGCCTTCTTGATCTTCACGCCGCCCGGCAGGCGGGCGCCCGGCCGCGCAACAACCACTTTTTGGCCGGCCGCAACATTCGGTGCACCGCAGATGATCTGGCTCGGCTCTTCCTCGCCCACATCCACACGGCAGATGTTCAGTTTGTCCGCCTGCGGATGCTGACTGCACTCCAGAACATGGCCGACGACGATGTTCTTCAGCCCTTCGGAGCGGTCGTCCACGGCATCCACTTCGATGCCTGACCTTGTGATTTTTTCTGCCAGCTCAGCCGGCTCCACACCTTCAATATCGACATAATCGCTTAACCAGTTCAGTGAAACTTTCATGTGTCGCCCTCCTCAGCCTTCCGTCCTGCGGAATTGTCCGATAAACCGGAGATCATCCGTGTAGAAATGACGGATGTCCTCGATTCCGTATTTCAGCATTGCGATCCGCTCCGGCCCCATGCCGAAAGCGAATCCGGAATGCACATCCGGATCATAGCCACCCATGCGGAGTACGTTCGGGTGGACCATGCCGGCTCCCAAAATCTCGATCCAGCCTGTTTTTTTGCAGACATTGCAGCCAGACCCGCCACACTTGAAGCAGGAGATATCCATCTCGACGGACGGCTCCGTGAACGGGAAGTAGCTCGGGCGGAGGCGGATCTCCCTTTCTTCGCCGAACATCTTTTTGGCAAAGCGGTCCAGCGTGCCCTTCAAGTCACTCATCCGGATGTTTTCGCCGACGACAAGCCCTTCGATCTGTGTGAACTGATGGGAGTGGGTCGCATCGTCGTTATCGCGCCGGTACACCTTGCCCGGGCAGATGATCTTGAACGGCTTGCCTTCCTTCGCTTCCATCGTGCGAGCTTGCACAGGAGATGTATGGGTCCTGAGGAGAATGTCCTCGGTGATGTAGAACGAATCCTGCATATCCCGTGCCGGATGGCCCTTCGGCAGGTTCAGCGCTTCGAAGTTATAATAGTCCTTCTCCACTTCCGGCCCTTCAGCGACTTCATACCCCATCGAAATAAAGAAGTCTTCGATCTCCTCGATGATGCGGGTGAGCGGATGATGGTTTCCGACCTTCACCGGCGTGCCCGGAAGCGTGACGTCGATCGACTCCGCATCCAGCTTTTTCGCGACCGCCTCTTCTTCAAGTGCCTCCATCCGGCTTTCCAGCTTTGCGGTCACTTCGCCGCGCACTTCATTGACAAGCGCCCCCATTTTCGGGCGTTCTTCAGCCGGGAGTTTGCCCATTCCCTTTAGCAGGTCCGTGATCGGCCCTTTCTTGCCCAGATACTTGACCCGGACATCATTCAGCGACTTCACGTCGGTAGCTGACGCGATGGCCTGAAGCGCTTCATCTTTCAACTGCTGCAGTTGCTGCTCCATTCGGATTCTCCTTTCGTTAACCAGACTGCTGCCTGTCCTTCATGTTCCGGGCATACAAAAAGCCCCGCCCCTCAAAAGGGACGAGGCTGAACTCGCGGTACCACCCTGATTACCGCACAAAGGTGCGGTCACTCTGGACAGGATAACGGCTGTGTGCCGGCTCGCCTTTACAGCTGATGCTGGTCCCGGCGGCAACTTGCGGGGTGAACTTCAGCGTCATCCGATCACCGGCGCTTCCAGTCCCTGGCGCCGGCTCCCTGTCATCCGATGGGCAGCCTACTCTTCCCGCTCAATGTCTTTGGTCATTTACTTCTTCAGTATATCGGAACATTCTGCCGGGGGTCAAGCCGGTTCATGATCGCAGTGCATAGAGAAGAATCCCGGTCGCGACAGCCACATTCAGCGACTCGGCAAGTCCCCGGAGTGGGATCATCAGTTTCTTGTCCGTTTCTGCAAGCAGCTCAGGATCGACTCCGCTCCCCTCGTTTCCTACGATCAGCGCGAACGCGTCGCTTTTGCCCGGATTGTCGTATGCCACTGCACCTTCAAGCGCCGTTCCGTAAACCGGAATCCCCCTGTTTTTCAACTCATGGACCGTTTCCCGGAGATCTCCCCGGATTACCGGCAGATGAAAATGCGAGCCCTGAGCGGAGCGGACCGTTTTCGGAGCATACGGATCGGCGCTTCCTTTCCCGAGAATCACCGCATTGATGCCTGCTGCGTCGGCCGTGCGGATCATCGTGCCGATATTGCCGGGATCCTGTACGGCATCGACAAGAAGCAGGGATTTCCAGCTTTCCTGCTCATCCGCAGTCACTTCCGGAATCCGGCACTGTGCGTAGATCCCCTGAGGATGTTCGGTATCCGTGATCTCCCGTTCGACCTGTGAAGTAATCTCGATCAGCTGGACCTCGTCAATCTCCCAATAGTCAGGTATTGTGACGCCTTCCCTGACGATCAGGGCCAGTACCGTACCTTCTTTTTTAAGCGCCTCTTCCGCCAGGTGTTCCCCTTCCACGAGGAACTCTCCCGTTTTGTCCCGTTCTTTTCGGGTGTTGACCAGTTTTTTCAAATGTTTTACAAGCGAGTTCTGTGTGGATTCAATCCGCTTCAATCTATGACACCTTCCGTCATCCGTTATTTGCTTTAGTGTAGCAAAACGGAGGTATAAGCTGCGAGCAAAACGGAAAACCTTTCCGCAGGAGGGTGATGAACATGAACTTCCAGATCCGTGATGCCATCACGGCCAACATGCAGGGGAACTCGGCAGAAGACATCAGGGGCGTCATCGACGATGCCATTTCCCGGGGCGAGGAACATCTCCTGCCCGGTCTCGGCGTGATCTTCGAAAAGTTCTGGCAGCAGGCCGATCCGGCCGAAAAACAGAACGTCCTGGCCGACCTGGAAAGCGCATTCGGCAAAAAGGTCCAATAATGCAATTGGAAAAGCCGCCGGCTCCGGCGGCTTTTTGCGTGTTCAATTAAAGAATCGATGCAAGAACCGCTTTTTGTGCATGGAGGCGGTTTTCAGCCTGCTGGAAGATGTAAGAATTCGGACCGTCAATGACGGATGCCGATACCTCTTCGCCCCGGTGGGCCGGCAGGCAGTGAAGGAACATGTAGTCATCCTTCGCGTGTTTGACCAGCGCGTCATCGACCATGAAGCCCTTGAACGCTTCGAGCCTTGCTGCCGCTTCCTCTTCCTGTCCCATGCTGGTCCAGGTGTCTGTGTAGACTGCATCCGCTCCGCTGACTGCCTTGACCGGATCCGTTGTCCAGCTGACCTGTCCTCCGGTCTTGCCGGCAATGGCGACGGCTGTTTCCATCACATCAGGCGAAGGCTCATAACCTTCAGGAGTCGCGACCGAGATTTCCATTCCGGTATGTGCCGCGGCGATGATCAGGGAGTGCGCCACATTGTTCCCGTCCCCGACATAGGCGATTTTGCGGCCTTCCAGCCCGCCTTTCACCTCACGCACGGTCAGGAGATCGGCAAGCGCCTGGCACGGATGATAGATATCTGTCAGCCCGTTGATGACCGGAATGCTCGCTTCATCCGCGAGTTCCTGCACCATCGTGTGCTTATTCGCACGGATCATGATTGCATCCAGATAGCCGGACAGCACATGTGCCGTGTCGTATACCGATTCGCCGCGGCCGATCTGCATATCCCGCGAATTCAGGTACATCGCGTGCCCGCCGAGTTGGATCATGCCGGATTCAAATGAAATTCTCGTACGGGTTGAGTGCTTCTCGAAGATCATTCCGAGGATTTTCCCGGCGAGCAGTTTTGGATAACGGCCCTCCGAACCTAGCTTTTTCAGTACAACTCCAAGTTCTACAAGCCCTTTTACTTCGTCGCCAGAAAGCTGGTCCAGTGCCAGCAGATCCTTGCCCTTCAGACTTTCAACCAATACCATTTCCTGCATCCCCGTCATGAACATTCGACTCACCCTTCCGTTTATTCATCTTGTTGCATCATTATACAATTGTATAAATATTAAATCAAGCGGTTCTTTATAACCATTTCTTCAATAAAAACCTCCCCGCCAACCGGTTAAGGAAGGCGGGGAGGTTCTGGTTAATCGAATGTCAGGCGGTCGACAGTTTCACGGTCAAGCTTCTTGATAACTTCAACGATCAGCTGTACAGCGTGCTTGTAATCCTTTTTATGCAGGATCGCCGCATGGCTATGGATATAGCGTGTCGGGATGCAGATGGCAAGGGACGGGACGCCCTCATTAGCCAGGTGGATGGAACCGGCATCCGTGCCGCCTCCCGGAATCGTTTCAAACTGATACGGGATACCCTGCTCTTCGGCGGTGTCCACGACCAGGTCACGGAGCCCTTTATGGGAGACCATCGATGCATCGAACAGGACGATCTGCGGGCCGTCCCCCATCTTGCCGGAAGCCTCTTTGGACGAAACGCCCGGCGTATCTCCCGCGATGCCCACATCCACGGCAAAGCCGATATCCGGCTTAACCTTGGCAGCGACAGTTCGCGCACCGCGCAGGCCGATCTCTTCCTGGACGGCTCCTGCCGAGAAGACGGTGTTCGGGTGCTGCTCGTCTTTCAGCTTGCGCAGAACGTCGATTGCGATGGCACAGCCGATCCTGTTATCCCAGGCCTTGGCCAACAGGTAATCCGGGTTATTCATGACCGTGAATTCAAAGTACGGGGTGACCATGTCCCCGGGGCGCACTCCCCATTCCATCACTTCTTCCTTGGAGGAAGCACCGATATCAATGAACATATCCTTGATGTCGACCGGTTTTTTGCGGGCATCTGCGGACAGGATGTGCGGCGGCTTCGAACCGATGACTCCGGTCAGCTCACTGCCGTCACGCGTCACGATCGTCACGCGCTGAGCGAGCATGACCTGAGACCACCAGCCACCGACGGTCTGAAAACTGAGAAAGCCCTTGTCATCAATTTTCGAAACCATGAAACCGACTTCGTCAAGGTGGCCCGCCACGAGAACGCGCGGTCCTTCCGGATCACCTTTCTTTTCAGCGATCAGTGATCCGAGGCCGTCATATCCG
Source organism: Bhargavaea sp. CC-171006 (assembly GCF_009761675.1). Classification (GTDB taxonomy): domain Bacteria; phylum Bacillota; class Bacilli; order Bacillales_A; family Planococcaceae; genus Bhargavaea; species Bhargavaea changchunensis. The sequence continues at coordinate 33,905 of NZ_QUZH01000002.1, read as the reverse complement.
ATCGAATCGGCAAACGGTTCAATGTAGCGCTTCATCACTTCTCGGGGCTCCCGCTCGTTGCCCGGAATCCCTTTTGCATCCGTCAGGTCTTTTAACATCTGTAACTGTTCGTCAAGCTGGACCATTACTTCGACCTCCTAAACAAGTGTCATTCAAATTATAGTGGATGAAGCATGCGTTTTCAAAACATTTCGGGAAAGATTGAATAACCATTATTACAAGCCCAGCTCTTTTTTCAGTCGCCTGATAAACTCATCCTTTTCATCTGCCCTGACCGCGACTGACCCGTAAGGTCTTCGGACGCCCATGAACAGGGTCGCGGAAACAGGTTGCTTCAGCTTAATAAGGACATCCGGGCGGGCGGCTTCAAAATCTTTTGCAACGAACTCGGCGGTGTCCTTGGATAGCTTGCCGGACAACTCTTCCCCGCTGGTCACCACTTCTGCAATATCCGTATAGCGGATTTCCATCCGGTTGGCCATGCCGAGGGACAGATAAAGCGTGTCGGGCCCGAAGACTGCAGGAGACAGCCGGACGGCCTGCATATCCCCGATGAGATAGATGACCGAATACACGTTCAGAATCAGAAGGATGATCGAAAGGACAAGCGATTTTTCATGGAGCCACCAGTGGATGCCGATTGTTTCGATGATGATGGCATGGATGAGCATCAGCTGCATGGCCATATGGCTCGTTTTGCGGTGGAGTGTGAAGGTATCTTCAGTGAGCAGCGGCTTCTTTTTCCATGCCCCAAAGGCGTAGTAGAACATCAGCATCTCCGAACAGAATGCGTGAACGATCGGATGGCTCCGGATATGACTGTCGACGGCAGCAGGGAATGCGAACAGGAGAGGCTTCAGATCCTGCCTGGTCGTCCGAAGGATCTTTGGCAGGTAGACAAACAGAGAGACGACGAGCACCAGTTCAAGCAGAACAAGTGCGCCCTCTGCAGCAATTCCGATATAGGTGACCGGCGCGTAGCTGCCCAGCCATTCGGCGGGAATGAGGAACCGTGCCGTGATCAGGCCCGCGGCTGATCCGAAAAGGAATCCCTTCAGCGTAATCGATCTTTTCCAAGCCAAAAACAATAGCGGCGCCACGATTGCCAGGTCAATCAGGGAACCGATCACAACCGCCTCTGAGGCCACCGAAAGAACGTATCCTCCAAATTCGGTTCTGTAGAGGATCAGGTTGGATCCAAGAACAAGCAGCAGCAGAATCAGCCAGATGGGATTTGCGGATTTTTGGACGACGGTATTCATCGTTTCACCCTCCACCTTCTTTTACTTCTATTATACGGTGGCTCCGCCTCTCTCTCCTGCCGCAACAGGAATAAACCGCCCCCCAACATGGAGGCGGTTCACACAATGTTCAGATTCAGCCGTTGGCCCCTTGCTTGACCCACTTCGCGACTTCAACGGTACGGCGGGCCTGATGCTCAACAGCCGCTTTGATCTTTTCTTCCCCTTCGACCATGTTGCCGTCCTGATCGACCGAGACACTCGTGCCATACGGGTTGCCGCCGGCAGCGAAAACGGAAGGATCCGTGTACCCCGGGGCAGCGATGATGGCGCCCCAGTGGAACAGAGAGGTGTACAGCGAAAGAATGGTTGCTTCTTGGCCGCCGTGCGGATTCTGGGCGGATGACATGGCGCTGCATACTTTGTTGACGAGCTTGCCCTGTGCCCACAGGCCGCCCGTCAGATCGAAGAACTGCTGCATCTGGACAGACTTGCTGCCGAAGCGGGTCGGCGCACTGAAGATGATGGCGTCCGCCCATTCCAGATCTTCCGGCTTGGCTTCCGGCTCGTCCTTCACGGATTCATAGTGTTTTTTCCATGCAGGATTAGAAGCAATCGCCGCCTCAGGTGCGGTTTCGGCAACCTTGAGCACCTTGACTTCCGCGCCCGCTGCCTGTGCCACTTCGCCGGCCCAATGCGCCAGTTTATGATTGGTTCCGGTCGAGCTGTAGTGAATGACTGCAAGATTGATTGAATCCATGCAAACAACTCCTTTGAATTCGTGATATTTTTCGCAAACATTACTACTATTGCCCTTCGCAGGAAGGAATAAACACCATGCTTCCAAATGGATGACGGCTGCCTGCCCCCATGGTAAAGTGAATTTACCATGAACCGGAAAGAGGCCAAGCCATGCACGTCTTCATCTATATCATCATATTCTTTTCGTTTTTTGACCTGTTCAGCCAGCTTCCGATCATGAGTCCTCATGCCGTTCTGCTCGGTGCGACACCCTTTGTGACCGGTCTGGTTGTCGGCATTTATTCATTCGCCAATACGATCGGCAACGTTTTGTCCGGGTTCGGGACAGACCGGCTCGGGCCGTTTCCGATCCTGATTACCGGCCTTCTTCTTTCTTCGGTCGCCCTGTTCCTTTACACACCGGCTGACACACCCAACTCCCTTTTGGCAGTGCGTGTGATCCACGGCTTCATGGAAGGGCTGATCGTACCGGCGGCGTTCACATTCATCGCCAACCGGTCAGAAGAATCCAAGCGTGGCAAGAACTCCGCTCTGTCGGGAGCTTTTGTCGGGCTCGCGGCCATTGCCGGCCCCGCCCTGAGCGGCATCATCGCCTCCAGAACCGGTGCCCCATTTATCATGATGATGAATGGCGCATTTCTCCTTACACTTGCCGTTCTCGCGGTGTTCATCCTCCGCGGCAGCACAAATCAGCAAGAGGCACAGTCAAAAGCCGGCCGCTCTTCCGGGAGTTTCCCGGTAATGGAACTGTTCAGGCATCCCGGTGTCATCCGTGCATTTGCAGGCGCTTTTTTCCTGATGTTCTCCCAGGGCGTGCTTGCACTTGTTCTTCCGCTCCAGGTTGAAGCAATCGGGTACGATACAAAGACGAGCGGACTATTGCTCAGCGTCTTCGGCATCGTCGCCATCCTCATCTTTATCCTTCCGACCAACCGCCTGTTCGATAAGATCAGGCCAGAAGCAACGCTGGCATTCGGTATCGCCCTCATGGGAGCCAGCATGCTCTTCCTGTCCGGAGCCGGTCAGCTCCCGCTGCTTTATGCTGCGATGTCCCTATATGGCGTCGGGTTCGCGTTCCTATTTCCCTCGGTCAACTCTCTTCTGATCGATTCGACTGATTCGCATTACCGCGGGAAAGCCTACGGATATTTTTATGCGTTTTTCTCGATCGGCGTAGTTGCAGGCTCCGGCCTGATCGGCTCCCTGGGCCTGGACGCACGCGGTGCATTCCTGCTTACCGGTTCTGTCCTTCTTGCCGTGGCGGTCTATGCGTTGGCCGGAATGAGGCAATAAACAGAAACAGCCATCCGCCCATCTGAATGACAGATGATGCGGATGGCTGTTTTCAGTTTGATATCAGTCGAGGATCTTCACTGTGACTGTCTTGGATCCCCACTGCAGCGCGCGGCTTTTGTTCGGGATAAAGACATCGATGCGATTGCCTTTGATGGCGCCGCCCGTGTCACCTGCGATTGCTTCACCATAACCTTCAACCCATACCTTCGTTCCGAGCGGAATGACTTTAGGGTCGACTGCGATGACTTTCTGGTTAGGATTTGCTTTCAGGTTGATGCCAGTGGCAGTAATTCCGGAGCAACCGTTGCAGTATGCCGTGTATGCCGTTGCACGGACAGACAGTTCACGTGTCGCGGACGGTGCCGGCTTCGATGCAGACTCCGTTTTGGACGCGCTTGCCTGAACGACTTTGCCGGATACTTTTAGAGTTTGTCCGGGATGGATCAGCGTGCCATTGAGGCCGTTCAGACCCATCAGTGTGTTGACGCTAATACCATGGTTTGTCGCGATTCGGTAGAGCGTATCGCCGCTCTTGACGGTATATGTGGAAGCGGATGCCGCCGGCTTCGCTGCAGCAGACGCTTTCTGATTGGTTTGTGTCGCTGGGCTGTCCGAGGAGGTAGTAAGAACATCACCCGGATAGATCAGATCAGAGGAAAGGGAATTCCACTGCTTTAGCTGTGCGACTGTGACAGAGTTGGCCTGAGAAATGGACCAGAGTGTATCGCCTTTGGATACCGTATGCTCCGCAGCGGAAACTGTTCCTGCACCTGCACCCAGTGTCAGCGCTGCCGTTAGCGCAATCAAGCTTTTTTTCATAATGGTAAATGTCTCCTTTCTTCAACGACACCCACTCTACCACGCAATTGTTACAGTGGCATGACAAATCGATGAAGAAACGAAAACAATATATTACACTCACGAAATAGTAGTCTCTGAATCTATCGGGAACCGGATTCTTGCCGTAGTCCCCTTTCCTATCTCACTTTCAAACTCGATCGTCCCTCCATGCCGCTCCATAATCTTGAAACTCTTCATGAGACCCATGCCGGTGCCTTTTTCTTTGTTCGAGTAAAACGGTTCTCCGAGACGCGTCAGCCGTTCCTCCGGAATGCCGATGCCTTCATCCCGGACTTCGATGACAGGCCCGCCATCGTTGGTCCATGCCGAAATATTAATCGTGCCGCCATCCGGCATGGCTTCCAAAGAGTTTTTCACAAGGTTAATGATCACATGCTTGATTTCGTCTGTTTTGCAGACGGCCGGGAGCGGTCCTCCCTGAATTTTAAATCGAATCGTCGAATTATGCATACGTGCTTCCGCTTTTAACAGAGGGACAACTTCCGACAACACTTTTTCAAGATCAGCCGGTCTCATTTCATCTTCTTCATGAGGTTCAGCCAGCATCAGAAGCTCATTCACAATCAGTTCAATGCGTTCCAACTGATCCATGATGATCTCTGCGTAATCGCCGGCAGAACCGGTTTCGTCCAACAGCTGCATAAAGCCCTTCACGGCCGTAAGGGGATTTCTCACTTCATGGGCAATGCCGGCGGCCAGGTGACCGACCATGCCGAGCTTTTCCCATTTCAGACTGATCTCTTCAGAGAATTTCTGCCTGGTGATGTCCTGAGTGAAACCGATCAGCCGCACAATCCGACCTTCGTCGTCATAAATCGGCACCGATTTAGTGCGCAGCCATTTCAGTCCCTTGCCCGGGACGATGACCCTGAAGTCCATCTCTCCGTTTGAATCAGGGTTGCAAAGCACATCCGCCATCTTTTCCCGATCGTCCGGATGGACATATTTCTGAAACGCGAAGGCATTGACGTAAATTTCGTTCAGCTCCACCTCGAACAGGCCTCTGATGGCGGGACTCAAGTATATAAAACGATTTCGGATATAGTCGTATTGTCCAACACCTAGGTCTGTATTCTCCATGATATCCACGATTAGCTGATCCCGATCTTTAATGATCCGCTCCTGAAGCTGTATCAGGGATTGAGTGGCTGCCGCGGACTCTTTGGAGATGAGCATGGCCGTTGTTCCGGCAAGGCGGCCATCACTGTCAAAAACCGGATAGGCCCGGATGCTGACCGGCACACGCGTACCATCCTTCTTCAGCCTTACAGTATCCAGGTTGATCTTTTTTTCTCCGGCGAGCAGGCGGGCCCGTGTCAGCTCGAACTCCTCTCGAAGATCATCTGGAACATATGGAAGAATTCCGCCCACAAGGTCTTCTTCTGTCCAGCCGTATTCCTTTGTAAATGCCGAGTTGATTTTCATGACTTCACCATTGGTGCATAAGAGAACACCCGCTTCTTCCATGTGTTCAAAAAACGGGCTGCTCCAGGCTGACTGAGGACTGGCCGGTGCCAGCTTCACGGGTGCTTTCCTAATGAGAATGGCTTGGAGCAAAACATGGTGGTCATCAATCCTCTTAAGCCGCTCCACATACATGGGTGACTGAGAATCGTCTTTTCTCCTTACAGAGAAAGGGACGAATTCAACGCCCGCATGCGCCTCGCGGATTCTTTCAAAGAGGAGCGGCAGATCCCGAAAATGAGCCATGTCATGAACAGAGGGATCCAATGGCGAAGGAAGCCTTATGGATTCTTTTTCTCCGTTTGCAATCATGCAATAATACCCGCTTTCGATATGCAGTACAGCGTAGAGATATCCAGTGTTGTTTGATTGGAAAAGCTCTGTTTTCTCCATTTTAATACCTGCTCTCATTAAGAAAGTTGAACCTTAAGTCTCCCTTCCCGACCCAAAGCCTTACTATTCCGTCAAGTAGTTATGAATATTATACTAGTATTCTTTACTTTATTGAAGAATGATTATTTCAATCGACATATAGCATATTCTTTCTATCTCTTTAATCTTCCTTAGCTTAGCTATACTCAGCAAAAAGGCACGATGAGTTCGGGACTATTGTTTTTCGGCGAGTTTACATCAGGCGACACTTCATAAGCCTCCATCCTGTCCGCATTGTAAGGGACAAGCAACCGGCCCAGGGACATGGTGTCCCGGTTGTCCGGATTCAGCCACTCCGCTTCATCGGACTTATCGAGAATCACGGGCATCCGGTCATGAATCGTTTCCATGAGCCGGTTCGGCCGGGTCGTAATGGCTGTGCAGGTGTGGACTTTTTCTCCGTCCGGTGATATCCATGTCTCCCAAAGTCCCGCCATTCCGAAAACCGGTTCGTCCTTCAGCCTGATCCTCATCGGTCTACGGATGTCTTTTTCCCTCACCCATTCATAGAACGAGTCTGCCGGAATGATGCAGCGGCGCCGCTCGAAAGCTTGCCTGAAACTTGGCTTTTCCGCCAGGGTCTCCGCCCGCGCATTGATCATCCGGCTGCCGATTTTCAGATCTTTCGCCCACCTTGGAACGAGTCCCCAGCGCAGCTTGCCCATCCGGTTCTCCCTGCCGTCGCTGATCACGGCGACCACCTGCTGGGTCGGTGCGATGTTGTAGCTGGGACTGTAATCCGCCTCTTCAAATGACCTAGTGATTCCAAAGCGTTCGATCAGTTCTCCGTATGGGATATATAGCGTAAATCTTCCGCACATATCGGCACCTCTCTATGTGTTTTATACTTTTATACATAAAAAGAACATTCCACGCAACCGGCCAACTCCGTTGGAATGGCGGATAGAGCCAGGAAATTCCTGGTCTTGTTTAGCACGCCCTTCCAGGCAGCATCCGGTTCTTCCAACTGGCAGTATTGCAGGTGTTGCTGCCGCCCGAATGGGTGCACCAAAAAAGCCGCCGCTGCTTCCAATAATGGAAAGCGGCGGCGACTTCTTTTCTTTTCTTTTCTCTTCTGATTTATGCCTGTTGGGTTTTCAGTTCGTCCACTTTCTCCTGCCACTCCGCTTCGGTCATCCCTGTTTCAAGGAAGTAGCGGTTGCGCGGGTGCTCCCGGCACTCGTCTGAGCAGCTGCGGCGGAAAAGCAGTTCGTTTTCTTCGGATGCCAGGATTTTTTTGTTGCATTCAGGGTTTGCACAGTTTACATAGCGTTCACAAGGCGTCCCATCGAAGTGGTCGCGGCCTACGACAACATGTTCAACTTGGTTGACCGGCACGGCGATCCGGTTGTCGAACACATAGCATTGGCCGTCCCACAGTTGCCCTTTTGCTACAGGGTCTTTTCCGTAGGTGACGATGCCCCCATGGAGATGCGCCACATCTTCAAAGCCTTCGCGCTTCAGCCAGCCGGTGAATTTCTCACAGCGGATGCCGCCCGTGCAGTAAGCCAGGATCTTTTTGCCTTCAAATTTCTCACGGTTCTCGCGTACCCATTCCGGCAGCTCACGGAATGTTTCCACTTCCGGCCGGATGGCACCGCGGAAGTGGCCGAGGTCATATTCATAATCATTTCGCGCGTCGAGGACGACAACATCGTCACGCTGCATCTGCTCGAGGAACTCTGCCGGTTCCAGGTAATCGCCGGTCAGCTCGTTTGGATCCACGTCTTCTTCAAGGCTCAGGTTGACGATTTCCTGCCTGTATCGAACATGCATCTTCCGGAAAGCATGGCCTTCCGCTTCATCCACCTTGAATGCCATGTCGCCGAAACGCTCGTCGGCATGCATCGCATCCATGTATTTCTGTGTTTGTTCAACCGTGCCTGAGCACGTTCCGTTTATGCCTTCTGCACCGATGAGGATGCGGCCCTTTAGTCCAAGTTCCTTGCAGAACTCAAGATGCTCCTGTGCGAAAGTTTCCGGGTCCTCGATCGGTACATATTTATAGTACAAGAGGATTCTGTGTGTGAATTTTCCCATAATCCGACACCATTCCCTTTCTCCTTTAAGATAAAAAATGCCACACACCAATATACCAAAAATAGCGCCGGATGTGTAGCGGAAAACAACGGAAAACAGGCCCGCCATAAAAAAGGCGTGCCTGTTTCTTTAACGCTTCATTTCCCTGTATCTGCCGATGAACCAATCCGGCGGTTCTTCGGTCCGGAAAGCGAACACTCCCTCATCCGTATGGAGATACAGGAACCAGCATCGGCTTGCTGCCGGCCTTGCACTCATATCCCATACTTTCGACAGCGGAAAATCCCTGTCGGAAGAGATGACGGCATCCCTTGTCAAAATAAGCTCGAATTCGACATCTTCCGTCCGCTGCTCCAGACGACGGATCGACCGTTCGGTCCGAATATAGCGGATCACCGCCTCACGATCCTTCATTTGAATACGGACGTGCTGTGGAGCGGCTGGACACGGGATTTTGGATCCAGATAGGCTTTCGCGTTGTTGACAGCGATAGGCGCCTCTCCGAGTCCGACAGCAATGAGTTTGACTTTGCCGTCGTAAGTGGTCACATCACCCGCGGCATAAATCCCCTCGATGTTCGTTTCCATCTTGGTATTGACCACGATTGAATTTTTCTCCATTTCCAGTCCCCACTCTTTAAGTGGTCCGAGGGAAGAGACATTTCCATAGTTGACGATGACGTGATCTGCGTGAAGGTTCGTTTCGTCGCCTTCCTTGCTGACCAGCACGACTTCATCCAGTTTGCCCTCTTCACCTTGAAGAATTTTGACATTGTGGGATGTCTTCACTTCCACAGTGGACTCATGAAGCTTGGTGACACTCGTCTCATGTGCCGTAAACCGTTCCCGGCGGTGGACAAGCGTCACTTTATCCGCAACTCCCTCAAGCATCAGTGCCCAGTCCAGAGCGGAGTCGCCTCCCCCGCATACGAGTACTTCCGTCCCCTTGAAGCTGGACAGGTCCTTGACACCGTAGTGCAGCGATTTCCCTTCAAAGGTCTCTGCTCCTGCGACATTCAGCTTGCGTGGCTGGAAGGCGCCGACACCTGCGGTAATCAGTACCGAACGCGAATAGTGGACGCCCTTATCCGTCTCGATGACAAACAGCTCGCCGTCCCGGTTCGCGGCCAAAACTGTCTCTCCGAGACAAATTTCCGGCTTGCCGTGTTGAGCCTGCTCGGCAAGATTCGCCACGAGATCTTTGGCAAGGATCTTCGGAAAGCCTCCGACATCATATATATATTTATCCGGATAAAGCTCCGAAAGCTGGCCGCCGAGCTGCGGAAGACTGTCGAGGATCTTGACTTTCATCTCCCGCATGCCGGCGTAAAATGAGGCGAAGAGTCCTGTAGGGCCTCCGCCGATAATCGTTATATCAAATACATCGTGTCCGTTTTCCAACATAGTTCACTCCTATTTTATATGCGGCTGAGAATTCTTTTCAGTTCACATTATAACGGTAACCCGCCCTTTGGAAAAGACATTGCTCCGACCTTATCCCGTGCATCGGCCTTTGCCTTGCTTTAAAATAAGAGTCGGTTGCATGACTATCGGAAAAATAACAGATGAAAGGTTGTTATTAGTGTGGGAAAGCGGGAGGACATCTTTGAGTATATCATCGGCAAGAAAGAAGAGCTGGCAGAAGAGTGGATTGAGCGAAGCACCGGCGACGGAGCCGATTCCGTCTTTCTTGCCGGAGACAAGGGCAAGTTGCACCTTCAGCATGATAAGCTGATTGAAACCGTGAGCCGTATTTTCATCGAGAGCAACGACGAGTTTAAGTTACATATCGATGAATGGTCGGAGTCAGTCGCCGCAGACTGGGTAAAGAGCGGTGTGACCATGCATGATACCATCTCACAGTTCCGTGTCATCCGGACTGATTACTGGAACAGCGTGAAAAATTATATCCTTTCCGAAAAACAGGATTTCACCATTGAGGATGCCTTCTACTGGAGTAATCTGGTCAATGACGCCTTTGACTTCATCACTGAGAATTTCGCGCGGCATTTTGAAGAGGCCCATAAGAATATCCTCTCATCCCAGCAGCAGATGATCACCGAACTGAGCAGTCCGGTCATCCCGGTCAAGCGCGGCATCGGTATTCTGCCTTTGGTTGGTGACATCGATACATACCGTGCCCGCATCATTCTCGAAACCGGTCTTGAACAGGCAGCCAAGCAAAAGCTCGACATGCTGTTCATCGATCTGTCGGCCGTGCCGATTGTCGATACGATGGTTGCCCATCAGTTGTTCCAGCTGATCGACGCGCTCCGGCTGATTGGCGTGGAAGCCATCCTGTCCGGCATCCGCCCGGAAATCGCACAGACTGCCGTCCAGCTCGGTATCGAATTCCGGGGCATCAAGACTCAGTCTACTCTTATGAATGCACTGGAACTCTATAGCTGAACGGCACAAGCCTGCCCCTTCCCTACTGACCGGGAGGGGTTTTTTTATTTTTTCTTAATCCTCTTATTGCAAAATCTTCTGCATTCATCAAAAATGAGAAGGAAGACATTTCTCTAGAAGGAGTGGTTATAGTGGCCACATTCAAAGACTACGAATATAAGCGGCCGGATATGGAGTCACTCAAGGCGGAATGGAACAAGCACCTTGCCCGGTTCCGGGAAGCCGGTTCTGCAGACGGGCAGGATCAGGAAATCCGGGAACTGAACCGGCTGGCAGATGACTTTTCCACAGCCTCCAATCTGGTGTACATCCGCTCCTCCATTGATACGAATGATGCCTATTATGAAGAGCAGAGGGACTACTTCAATGAAATCGGGCCAGAATTCGATGAGCTGAACACCTCCTTCTACAAGGAACTTGTATCAAGCCCGTTCCGGAAGGAGCTAGAAAAACGCTGGGGCACCCAACTGTTCACCATCGCCGACCAGAAAATCCGTTCATTCTCCGCTGAAGCGATCCCGCTTCTCCAGCAAGAAAACAAATTGGCCTCTGAATACGCAAAGCTGATTGCCTCGGCACAGATTGAGTTCGACGGAAAAACGCTCACACTTGCCCAGCTCGGACCTTATGCCCAATCGACAGATCGGGAGACACGAAAAGCTGCGAACGAAGCGAGATTTGGCTTTTTCGGCGAGCACAAAAATGAGTTTGACGGGATTTATCAGAAGCTGGTCGATGTCCGTCATCAGATCGCCAAGACGCTCGGCTACAAAGACTTCGTCGACGTCGGTTATCTGAGAATGAACCGGGTCGGCTACGACCGGGACATGGTGAAGAACTTCCGCGAACAGGTCAAGCAGCACATCGTGCCTCTTGCTACCCGTCTGTACGAGCGGCAGGCTGGACGTATCGGAGTGGACCGGCTCACGTTCCACGATGAAGGACTCAACTTCGTCACCGGCAATGCCGTTCCGAAGGGCGATCCGGACTGGATCATCGAAAACGGGAAAAAGATGTATGACGAACTTTCACCGGAAACCTCGGAGTTCTTCCGGTTTATGTTGGAGCGGGACCTGATGGATCTGATCGCCAAGAAAGGAAAAGAAGGCGGCGGATACTGTACGTTCATCGATAACTACGATTCCCCGTTTATCTTCTCGAATTTCAACGGAACATCCGATGATATCGACGTCCTCACCCATGAAGCCGGCCACGCATTCCAGGTCTACTCCAGCAGAGAGATCGGGGTGCCCGAGTATATCTGGCCGACCAGCGAAGCTGCCGAGATCCATTCGATGAGCATGGAGTTTTTCGCCTGGCCGTGGATGGAGCAATTCTTTGAGGAAGACACCGAGAAATATAAGTTCAGTCATTTGAGTTCGGCGTTGCTGTTCCTGCCGTACGGAGTGGCTGTCGATGAATTCCAGCATATCATCTATGAAAATCCTGAATTGACGGCTGATGACAGGAAAGCCGCCTGGAAAAAACTCGAGTCCGAATATCTTCCGCATCGCGATTACGAAGGTCTCGAGTACCTTGAAGAGGGCGGATTCTGGCAGCGGCAGGCCCACATCTATGAAGTGCCGTTCTACTACATCGATTACTGCCTGGCGCAGATCTGCGCGCTTCAGTTTTGGAAACGGTCCAGGGAAGAACGTGATTCCGCCTGGAAGGATTACCTTCACCTTTGCCGGCTCGGCGGATCCCTGCCATTCACGGAACTTGTAAAAGAAGCCAATCTGCTGTCACCATTTGAGGATGGCTGCATCGAGTCGGTCATCGGACCAATAACCGAATGGCTGGATTCGGTTGATGACAGATCCCTCTGAGTGATTAATCACCTCAGCCAAATTAATAACAATCAGCGAGCAACAGGAGTCTGGACGCGGTAGCGACGGATCTTCCAGTTGCTCGTTTTCTCATGCCTGTCTTCTCCTCCGAGAAAATCGCTGTTACTTTCCGGCATGTCGTAAGCATCATTTCTTTTAAAAAACATCCGATTCCATTGCAAAAATGGGTATAACTCCTTCATGGGGCAAATGGCGCTTTACATGAGATCTTAGGAGGGATTGAATGTTCGAACGAAAAAAGAACGATCCGTTTTTTGAACTGTTGGCCAAGATATCGGTCAATGTCCAGCAAGCCACTCATTACGCAGATGAATTCCGGATCAGGTCATTGGATGATTTGCCGGAAATCAGTACCACGATGAAAAAGTATGAAACAGATGGCGATGATCTGATTCATGAACTGATTGTCATGCTGAACAAATCATTTATGACTCCTATTGAACGGGAAGATATCCTGGCGCTTGCAAACAGCATGGACAATGTCTTGGATGGTATTGAAGAATGCATCGCACACTTTGACATGTTTGCGCTGGCGGAGATAGATGAGTCGATGAATACATTTATCAGTTATATCAGGCAAAGCACTGACGAAATCGTCAAAGCGATGGAAAAGCTGAAGCACAAAAACCTGACAGGGATGCACGAACATGCCGTGCTGATTAAAGACTACGAGAGCAAATGTGATGAAGTGCTCCGCTCCTCCATCAAAGAACTATTCAAGAACGAAAAAGATCCGATCCGCATCATTCAATTCAAAGACATATACGAACAGCTTGAAGATATTGCAGACGAGTGCCAGAACGTGGCCAACACGATAGAAACCATTATTATGCGCAATGCATAAGGACTGGAGGTCGGCGTATGGACTTACTGGTTGTTCTCACCATATTAATTGTCATCTTTGCTTTGGCCTTTGATTTCATAAACGGGTTTCATGATACGGCCAATGCGATTGCCACTTCAGTTTCTACGAGGGCCCTTCCTCCCAGAACCGCCGTGCTGATGGCCGCAGTCATGAATTTTATCGGAGCCATCACATTCACGGGAGTTGCCAAGGCGATCACGAAAGATATCGTGGATCCGTTCGCCTTATCCAACGGAGCGGTTGTCATCTTGGCTGCACTGATCGCAGCGATCGCGTGGAACCTGATTACCTGGTATTTTGGTATCCCGTCAAGTTCTTCCCATGCGATAATCGGGGCGATTGCAGGAGCTGCCATTGCAGCTGCAGGCTTTAACAGCCTCAACTACAGCGGATTCATCAAGATCCTGCAGGCTCTGATTTTCTCGCCGCTGATCGCCCTCTCTATGGGTTTTCTGGTCATGTCCCTGTTCAAACTTGTTCTCAGGCGGGCAACACTCACTTCGACAAACAGAAGAATCCGCAAATTACAGATCGGCACAGCGGCCTTGCAGGCGTTTACCCATGGAACAAACGATGCCCAAAAAACGATGGGAATCGTTACATTGGCACTGATCTCTGTCGGATGGCAGACGACAGATGACATCCAGATGTGGGTTCGCATATCGGCAGCAACCGCCATGGGATTGGGCACTTCGATCGGAGGCTACCGGATCATCAAAACCGTGGGAGGTAAAATCATGAAGATCCGCCCGGTCAACGGTGCCGCCGCCGACCTCGCATCCGCTTCGGTCATTTTTGGCGCAACTCTTATCCACCTGCCGGTCAGCACGACTCATGTCATTTCGTCCGCCATCATGGGTGTCGGTTCTGCCCAAAGGGTCAAGGGCGTTAAATGGGGTGTAGCCCGAAAAATAGTCCTGACTTGGATCATTACGATGCCAAGCGTCGCCCTGTTCGCAGCCCTGTGCTACCTTGTTTTAAATCTTTTCTTTTAAAGGCTGAATTTTTGATTTTCCGGAATTGGCGAACTTTATGATTCTCCCTTCATTTTCGACAATTGTTATTCTATGATAACTTTTGAAAAGAATATATTGGGAGGGTCATCATATGAACAAGAAATGGATTGCCGTGATTGCGTTTTCGGCACTGCTTCTGGGGGCCTGCGGTACTGAGCCGGCAGATATCAGGGATGTGTCTGCAGAAGCGGAGAGTTATAAGAAAGCGGCCGAGATCAAGGCGCCAGACGCATACAGCGAGGACTTTCTTCTGGATACGAGCATTTTCATGTCCGAGATTGCGGAACACGCAGGTGTGCTGAACAGCAATGTTGCGGCTGCCATTGAAGACGGTTCGGTCAGTGATGAAAAAGCTGTAAGAAAAACTATTGACGCATACACAGATTTCGCTTCAGATTTTGAACTGCAAGGCGACTCTGAAACCGAAAATGTCATTTCGGATCTTGCAGGAGAAATCGAAGACAACATGAGCACTTATATTGATTACATCGAAGATTACCTGAAAGAACCGAAAGAGCTTCACAATACCACACTCGAAAGTGCGCAATCACGTGTAATGCGCCTTGCAGGAGATATGAGCTCCGCACTGGCCGACAATGGCGCACAGCCTGCGCTTGCAGATCTGAAAGAGCAATTCGACGCCCTTCACTATAACCCCGACTTTTCCGGATTCAAGGGTAACTTCGTTGCTGCAGAAAAAAATAATTAAAAGCAAAAGCAGGACGGCCGGTCATTTTTGACCGGCCGTCCTGCTTTCCGTTACCAAAAATCCGGCTTGACGACCATGAAGTAGAGCATGATCATCAACAGCAGGATATAAGTCCATAGCTTCCTAGTCAGAACCGCAAGCAACAGTGCTCGCTCGGCATCGCCCTGTCCGAGTTCACGGATGACCGGTTTAAACGCACGGGCTAGGAAAACAATGGAGGCGATCATGACCATTATGGTCATGGCTACCCAAGACGTTGTCCATCTGTAACCGGATGACACAATCAATAGTATTCCCGAGAGGACGAGAAGATGTCCGGCGTGCTTCACGATTCTGACCGCTGACTGAAAAACCGACAATTGGATATCCAGAGCTGCCCCATCCGCTGATTTCATCCGGTTGATCAGCGGAACCAGGACAAATAACGGCCCGATTGAAAGTGCCGCACTGAATACATGCACATACAGAATCAGCTGGTAGTAAACGTTCATTCCCCTTTACCGCCCGCGTCGCTCCCGCGGCAAGCGGACGGCCCCTCCCCTGCATTCACCATGCAGGGCTGCAGGTCTTCCTTTTTCATGTAGCTCTCTCCCTGATGTCAGATAAAGAAACCGGCTTTTTTCGCTTCAAATTCCAGCTCTTCCCTGAATTTGGGATGGGCGATGGAGATCAGCCGGCGCGCCCTTTCGGAAAACGGCTGGCCGTACAGGTCCGCAACCCCATATTCGGTTACGATAGAGCCGACCGAGTTTTTGGATGTAGTCACGACGGAGCCTGGTGTGAGGGCCACCTTGATCCGCGACAACGTATCATTTTTTGCCGTAGAGTGAAGACAGATAAAGCCTTTTCCATACTTGGAAAATCGGATGCCGTTCGCAAAGTCAGCCTGACCGCCGCTCAGAGAGTAATACTTCCCCGCGACCGTTTCGGATGCCGCCTGGCCAAACAGGTCGATTTCCGTCGAGGCATTGATAGAGACCATATGATCTTCCAGCGCTATTTTTGCCGGATTGTTCACAATATGGACCGGCTGGAATTCGACACCCGGATTGTCATGGAGAAAATCGTACAGTTTCTGATCACCCAGCGCGAACGTACAAACAATCTTTCCCCGGTTTGTTGCTTTCCTCGTGCCGTCAATAGCTCCTGAGTTGTACAGGTCGACGACGCTGCTCGTCAGCATCTCAGTATGGATTCCGAGGTGCCGGTGATCTTTTAGCATCGACAAGACGGCATTCGGTATTGCACCGATTCCGACCTGGATGGTATCTCCGTCATCAATCCTCTCCACGACTTTTTCGGCGATGGCAATATCTTTCTCTGTCACCGGAGGAGCTTCTGCGTGAAAGAGCGGTTCATTGTGGCGAATATAGCCCTTGATCTGGCTGATATGAATCTGATTTTGGCCGAATGTTCTCGGCATATTTTCATTCACTTCAAGGACGAATGGAACGCTTCCGATAAATTCTGCGACATAATCCGCATTTGTACCAAGTGAAAAGTACCCGTGCTCGTCCATGGGTGAGGCCTTGGCCATCACCAATGATAATTTGGTTGTCCGTCTCAACAAGTAAGGGACATCTGAGAAGTTGTTCGGTACGAGCTCGATTGTGCCATTATGGTAGGCTTTCCTTGTAGCTCCACTGAGAAAATAGGAAACATGGTTGAGCTTTCCATCAAATTCCCCATTTATATAGGGGCGTTCACGGAGCACATGCATCTGGTGGATCCGTACACCGTCTAATTGCTCCGCATGCGCCTCCAGAATATCCAGAAGACGGAACGGTTCCCCGTTGGCAATCGGAACGACCAGGTCATCTTCCGGCCGGATCAGGGACAGGAACTCCTGATCGGTCAATTCCTTTGTCATAGGTTTGTGCCACTCCCATCCGTATCGCTGTTTTGTCTACATGATCGTACCACAGCTGGGCTGTCTGCATCAGTCTGGGCATTCTGTTGTCACGGAACTGTCGAAGAGGATTTCGGAAAAAATCGTCAGGTTCTCAGCATTTCCGCAAATGCATCGGCTGAAACATTGCCGCCCGACAGCACAGCGACAACCCTCTTGCCGCGAATGCCTGTCCTACCGGAGAGAAGAGCAGCTGCAGATACAGCACCTGATGGCTCCACCACCTGTTTGGTGTACTGGAAAAGCAACTTGCACGCTTCTTTGATCTCCCCTTCCGAAACCGTGACAAGACGGTCGAGATGGCTCCGGAGAATCGGAAACGTCAATTCACCGGGAATCGAAGTCCTCAGACCATCCGCAATCGTCTGGGTCGGACCGATGGCGATCCGCTCGCCGGCTTCCAGTGACTGCTTTGTATCGTCCGCCGTTTCCGGTTCAGCACCGATTACGAGAATTTCCGGCCGCATCTGCTTGATGGCACAAAGAATCCCTGCTGTCAGTCCTCCTCCTCCGACGGGGACGATGACCGCTTCACAATCTGCCACCTGCTCCAAAATCTCCATGCCGGCGGTTCCCTGCCCGGCGATGATGTCAGGATCGTCATATGGAGGTACGAATACGCCCCCAGTTTCCTCCGCTATCCTGAGTGCTTCCGGAATCCGCTCCGCCGATGTCAGCCCGCATCTGACCACTTGGCCGCCATATGCCTCGATTGCTGCCACTTTTGCGGGAGAAGCATCTACCGGCACCACGATCGTCGCCTGTACCCCCGCCTGTCCGGCGATATAAGCAACCGCCTGTCCATGATTGCCTGATGACGCAGCGACCACATGGCTCGCTCCTTCCCGCACCGCTTTCAGAACCTTGTTCGAAGCACCGCGGATTTTAAATGATCCGGTTTTCTGCAGATGTTCCCCTTTCAGGTATACCTCATTTCCCGTTTGCTCACTTAGCCTTGATGAAGTCAGCACCGGCGTACGGTGGATGACATCACTGATTTCATCCGCCGCTTCCCTGATTTTTTCCAGCGCGATCATTCTCATCCCTCCCGTTTTCTTCCTATCTATAGTTTACGTTCCCCGAATCCGTCGGGGCAACCATGACAGTTGTCATATACAACTGTTTACACCTATGCCTGTTTTGAGAATCCACTTCCGGGTACGATAATATCATCATCAATAACATCCGGGAGGCAAATCATGAGCAGAGAAAAAACGATCCAGCTCCGAAAAAGTGTCAAGCCCTTTGAAACGACCGATAAGAAGGCCAGCATCATCCAGATTTTGAATACCATCCCGCCGTTCTTCATTCTTTGGGCACTTGCCTACATGAGCCTGTCGGTTTCAGTCTGGCTCACGGTCGGTCTGTCCGTCATTGCCGCAGGTTTCCTCGTCAGGACTTTCATCATTTTCCACGATTGCACCCACGGTTCGTTCTTCAAAAACAAAAAAGCCAATGATACACTCGGGACAATCACCGGCATCATGACTCTCTTCCCTTATGAGAAATGGAAGCGGGAGCACTCGATCCACCATGCCACAAGCGGCAACCTCGACAAGCGCGGAACGGGCGACATCTGGGTCATGACTGTCGAAGAGTACCGGGCGGCCACTCCGCTCCAGAGACTCGGTTACCGGCTCTACCGGAATCCGATCGTCATGTTCGGCTTCGGGCCGCTCTACCTGTTCCTGGTATCCGGCCGCTTCAACCGAAAGGATGCCAAGCCGAAAGAACGCCGGAACACTTGGTTCATCAATGTGGCTGTCATCGTCATCTACACTGTGACTGCGTTGCTCGTAGGATGGAAAGCATTTCTCCTGATCCATGGAACGATCATGTTCGTGGGCGGCATGCTCGGAATCTGGCTGTTCTACGTCCAGCACCAATTCGAGGATTCCTACTTCGAGGATGAATCTGAGTGGGATTATGTGAAGGCTGCCGTAGACGGAAGTTCCTACTACAAACTTCCGCTTGTCCTCCAGTGGGTAACCGGGAATATCGGCTATCATCACGTACACCACCTGGCTCCGCGCGTACCGAACTACAAGCTCGAAGAAGCTCACGAATCTGTTGAGCCATTGCAGAAAGCAACGACGATCACCCTCAAGACGAGCCTTGAATCACTCCGCTTCAAGCTGTTCGACGAAGCGAACAAGCGCTTTATCACATTCCGTGAACTGAAGACCGCTGCACCGGCCCGCACACGCTCCTCTCTCGGCGAGGCCATCCGCCAGCCGAAGGCGGATGCGAGGAAATCCTGATGAACAGCCGCCCGGAACAATCCGGTGCGGCTGTCCGCATTTCCGGAGTCTGGTATAATGCAGAAAACAGACTGATGGGACTGAAGGCATCCGTGCAGAAATGGTATCAATTGTATCCTAAAAACCGCTGGTTCAATATTTACGCATGGGTCTTCTTTTTGGCCATGCCGTTCTTCTTCATCTTCAGGACCATGTCAGCCAGAGAAATCTTCATCGGAATCGTTCTGTTCGCACTCTTCCTGGTGGCTTACAAATTTTCTTTTAGCCAGAATACAGGAATCCGATACACCTGTCTGACCTTCGAAATCCTGATCAGCTTCACGATGACCGTGGCATTCGGCTACATCTACTTTTTCCTGTTCCTTGCTCTGTTTATCGGGGAAACCAGGCGGCGGACACCGTTCTTCCTGTTTTACTCGTTTAATATTGCGGCATCCGTTGCTGCACTTGTTCTTGTAATCTTCACCGAACCGGAAATCTTCAGGACACAATATTCGTTCCTGATCATGTCGGTGATCGGTGTTATCCTGATTCCTTTCCATAAATACAGCCGGCACCGCCAGGAAGTTCTTGAAGAAAAACTGGAAGATGCCAACCGCCTGATCGGCGAACTTCTTGTTCACGAGGAACGCCAGCGCATTGCAAGAGATCTTCATGACACACTCGGGCAAAAGCTTTCGCTGATCGGGATGAAAAGTGATCTTGCGGTGAAGCTTGCCGGGAGGGACGCAGAACGTGCTGAAAAGGAAATGCTCGATGTCCGGCAGACCGCAAGGACCGCGCTGAAGGAAGTGCGCGAACTCGTATCCGGCATGCGTGGCACAACTCTTGAAATCGAATTGGCCAGGGCCGTCCAGATCCTTGAAGCTGCTGAAATTGAACTCTCCATCGACAAGGAACCGGGTGGGAACAAAACCGGTCCGCTGATCGATGATGTTCTCGGAATGTGCCTGATGGAAGCAGTCACGAATATTGTCCGGCACAGCAAGGCTTCCTCCTGCTTAATCCGGCTCTCGGAAACCGCTTCGGGAGTCCGCCTGGAAGTGTTTGATGACGGGGTCGGAATCAGCGGACCGCCTTCCCGGGGCAACGGCCTCCGGGGGATGAGGGAACGCCTGGACTTTGTAAACGGAACCCTCAATGTGGAAGCGAACGCGCCGGCCGGCGGCACACGGCTGGTCATCGAAGTGCCTCATGTGATCCAGCAAGGGAGAAAGGAAGGGATCGGATGATCAGGATTGTGATTGCGGAAGACCAGCGCCTCCTTCTTGGCGCGCTCGCTTCCCTGCTTGATCTGGAAGAGGATATGACCGTCGTCGGCCAGGCGGCAGATGGCGCGGAGGCAGTCCGGCTTGTAAAGACTCAAAACCCGGATGTCTGCATTATGGATATAGAAATGCCGGTCCTGACCGGTCTGGATGCAGCGGACGAGCTGAGCGGACATCCGTGCAAAGTCATTATTTTGACGACATTTGCCAGAGCCGGTTACTTTGAGCGTGCCCGTCACGCACATGTTGACGGATACCTTCTAAAGGACAGTCCGAGCGAAGATCTGGCTGACTCAATCCGTTCGATTGTCGGCGGCCGAAAAATCTACGCACCCGAGCTGGTGGACATGGCATTCAGCAATCCGAATCCTCTGACCGCGAGGGAAACCGAAGTGATGGAACTGATCGCAAACGGCAAAGAAACCAAAGAAATTGCGAAGGAATTGTTCCTGACGACCGGCACCGTAAGGAATTATATTTCAACCATCCTCGACAAACTGAATGTCAGCAACCGTATTGAAGCAGTTGCCCGATATCGCGAAAACGGTTGGTTCCGTGGAAAGTGAATGCGGGGCGCAAGTCCATTCTCATAAAAAAGCCAGATCCCGATAAAAGGAACTGGCTTTTTTGATGTCCATTATTCTCCTATCCTTATGGCCAACTTGCCGAATTGTGTACTGTTCTCCAGTTTGCCCATCGCTTCCCGGATATCTTCCAGAGGATAGACCGAATCGACAACCGGGCGGATATCCTTCTCCTCAATCAATTTAAGCAGGGCACGGAGCTCTTCCCGGTTCCCCATCGTCGACCCGAGCAGATCATATTGTCCGTAGAAGAAAGAACGAAGATCGAACCGGATGTGATCATCCGTCGTGGCGCCGAATGTGACGATGCGACCGCCTTTTTTCAGCACGTCCAGCGACCGGTTGAACGTCGCTTCACCCACGCTGTCGATGACGAGGTCGATGGTTTCATCCTTCAGTTCTTCTTTCCAGTCCGAATTCGTGTCAATGGCGCGGTCCGCACCGATTTCCAACGCACGGCTGCGCTTGTCTGCGCTCCGGGATGAAACGATGACCTTCGCCCCGAGCGCCTTGGCGAACTGGATCAGATAAGTCGCCACACCGCTTCCCGCTCCGGGAATGAACACCGTCTGGCCCGCTTCGGCCCTTCCGCGGGTGACAAGAGCCCGGTATCCCGTCATTGCAGCAAGCGACAGGACACCCGCCTCTTCCCATGACAGGCCTGAAGGCTTCGGCTCCAGCTGGTCTGCCGACAGTACGATTTTTTCGGCCATCGTTCCGTTGTCCGGCATTCCGAGGATATCGAACTCCGCGGGAGGTGCTGCTGACTGCTCCATCCACCGGAGGGCGGGATTGATGATGACTTCATCCCCTTCACCAAACTGACTCACCCCATCCCCAACCTGGCTGACGACACCCGCGCCGTCCGATCCGATGACGACCGCTTCCTTTTCAGGTCCGAGACGTCCGGGTATGTAGAGGTCCCGGCGGTTCAGTCCGGACACTTTCAGCGAGACGACCGCCTCACCGGGTCCTGCGACCGGATCTTCCATTTCTTTCAGTTTCCATTCACCCATCTCATAAACGAATGCCTTCAACTTCTCCACCTGCCTTAAAATGTTGACTGAATGACTCAAGATCCACCATCGAGGCGATATCTCTCGGGAAGAGGGGCACGAAGATCAGTTCCTGCTCCCCGAAAGTTTCGGCGATCAATTTCAGATACCCTCGCTCAAGCACTCTCCGTTCCCGGAGAAATTCCCCGTCTGCTTCTTCCGGCAACACCTTATTGACGATCAATGTGCTGACGTGAAGGTCATGCCTGCCGAGAAGCGACACCGCCTTTTCCGTTTCAAGAATCGGCAGCCGCTCCGGATTGAGGACGAAGATGAATCCGGTCTTGTCCGGATCTAGAAGGATTTCACGTACCCGTGTAAAACGTTCCTGCCGCTCCCTCAGGACATCATAGATCGGATCTTCCACAGGATCTCCGTCATTCAGCAGTGCTGAATAGTTTTCGTTGGTCTTCCTTCTTCTCTCCAGCAAACCGCGGATCCAGATTCCCATCAGCTCAGGGAGCGTCAGCAGACGGATCGTATGGCCGGTCGGCGCTGTATCGAAAATGATCCGGTCGAACCGGTTCCTTTCCTCAAGGAGGATGGTCACCAGCCTGTCAAAAAGAGCGGCTTCATCTGCACCCGGAGATGCTTTTGCCGTGTCCAGCTGCCGATTGACTTCGTCTGCCATCGCGGAGTGGACAACCCCCTTCAGATTGTCCTTTACAGTCCCGATGTAGGCCTCGGTCTCCCTGTCCGGATCAATCTCCAGTGCGGACAGTCCCTCCGCCACTTCTGTAATCTTCCCGTCTAATTTCCTTCCGAAGATATCCCCTGTGTTATGGGCCGGATCGGTCGAGACGAGCAGGGTCTTGTGCCCCGTTGCCGCTGACCTTATTGCAATGGCCGCCGCTGATGTGGATTTTCCGACGCCGCCCTTCCCCCCGACAAAAATCACTTCCTTGTTTAGCACATCCATACAGTTCCCTCCTTCAGCAGCACCGGATTCCGGTAAGCGGAGATTTTTCCATCCCCATCCGGAGATGCCAGTCATGAAACTTCTCGATCATGTACGGGTACAGCTCCAGTGTATAGTAATAAACCGGATTTGGGATGCCGATCATCTCGGAGTACAGGAGAAGAAGGAACAGATCGTCCTCATCCCGGAGTTCGGCCGCGATTTCCCGCTTGTGGGGCAGGCTGATGACTTCCTCATAATACCGGATCAGTTTTTTCAGTTTGTCTGTCAGTTCCATGTCGACCCCTCCATAGAAAAAGGGGGCCTGCTGTGCCGGCCCCGTTTCAATCATTCTTCCAGAGGCAGCTTACGGTCACTTCCTCTTGTGAGTACATTAAAGGCAGTCAGGATGATCCATACCGCAAATACGAAGATGATCGCTCCGAACACGAACAGGAGCATATTCGAGTTACTGCCCCACAATGACCATTCGAAGAACACCTGCTGGAACATGGCGATGAGCGTCATGAACAGGAGGAAGATCATCGGAATCAGCGCGACCATGTAGTTCCTGCCAAGCTTTTTAAGCCAGACGGCAATCAGCATGAGACTGATGCCGGCAAGCAGCTGGTTCGCTGTCCCAAACAGAGGCCAAAGAAGATATCCGCCCGATCCGAAACCGTTCGGCCCCTTAGGAATCAGGACGAGTGCGGCGCTGGACAGCACGGCAACCGATGTTGCGACATGCGGCTTGGCAAGCGCCGGCATCTTATACTCCATCCCGATTTCTGCGATGATATACCGCATCAGGCGGACGGAAGAGTCCAGTGTTGTTGCCGCAAAGCTGATGATAATGATTGATACGATTGTCGCCGCAACAGAAGGCGGGATGCCGAGACCTTGTGCTAGACCGGATGCCCCTTGGACGAAGTTTCCGAGACCGCCGGCGTTGGCAGCGCCGAAGCTGCTGTATGCTTCCGTGAATGCAGCTGCAGTCGGGAACAGCGTCACGACGGCCAGGATGGAGATGAGTGCCAGGATCCCTTCCCCGACCGCTCCAAGGTAGCCGACAAAGCGGGCATCGGTTTCTTTGTCCAGCTGCTTGGAAGACGTGCCGGACGATACAAGACCGTGGAAGCCGGATATGGCTCCGCACGCAATGGTGATAAAAAGGAGCGGGAACCACGAAACGTCATTGGCCGCATGGACGGCCGGCGCTGTGATTTTCGGATTCGTGAAAATCAGGCCGAGATACAGGATGCCGAGACCGACAACAAGCTGATGTGAGTTGATGAAGTCACGCGGCTGGAGAAGTTTCCATACCGGCAGTGTCGAAGCGATATACACATAGATCATCAGGATGACGATCCAGATGAAGAAGGCAGTCGATACGGAACCCAGGCCGAACAGTCCTGCCCCTTCCTCCCCGCCCATCATGGAGACCAGGTCCACCTGGAGCCAGCTGACCTGGCTCGCGATAACCGCTGTAACATACATGACCGCAAGCGCAATCAATGACGGAACAAGCATCTTCTTCTGTCGTTTATAGACGGCATAACCGATCCAGACAGCCAGCGGAATCTGGATAAAGACCGGAATTACACTTGCCGGGTACTTGATGAACAGATTTGAAATGACCCAGGCAAATACCGCGTTGACCATCAGGACGAGAATCAGGATGATGAACAAAAACAGCATTTTGGCCCGTTGTCCGATCAGCTTGTCGGCAATTGTCCCGACGGACTGCCCCTTGTTCCGGACAGACAGCGCCAAAGTCCCGAAGTCATGGACACCGGCCGCAAACACCGTCCCTAATACCACCCACAGAAACGCGGGGAGCCATCCCCAATAAACGGCAATTGCCGGCCCGAGTATCGGGGCCGCTCCTGCGACAGACGTGAAGTGATGTCCCCATAGCACAAATTTGTTTGTCGGGACAAAGTCGACGCCATCTTTGTACTTGTGTGACGGTGTAACATAATTCGGATCGAGACGGAAGATGCGTTCCGCGACAAACTTTGAATAATATCGATAACCAAGCGCGAAAACAACCATCCCGATCACGGCAACCAGAATTGCATTCAAACGATTTACCCCCTTTTTATTGTTTGTTATATGGAACCCGCTGACGGCAATCTGCCGCAGAGGCGGACACCCAAATTCTTTTTGGGCATTCAGTCTATGTATATGTGTCCATTGTAACTGAAATTTCCGTTAATTCAAACCTATCGGATAAATTCATATCTCTCAAATAAAAAAAGACGGGGATAACGCCCCCGTCATTTCTTATGCATGTTTAAGTATTGGAAAATCTGATTTCTGATCATCGGGTTCAGCCCTTCCGGGAGTTCATCCGGGCGGAAAAACCGGGCTTCGGCCGTTTCCTTTCCATCCGGTCTCGGCTCCTGGTCTCTCTCTGTATGAGAAGCGTAGACGATAGTCACGGAATAGTATTCATGACCGTTTGCCAGCCGCGAAAATGTCTGCGGGCCGGAGATGACTGTCACAAGGGACATTTTCCCGATTTCGACCCCGGTTTCTTCGAGCACTTCGCGGCGGCCCGCATCTTCTGCGGACTCGCCAAGTTCCATGAATCCGCCGGGAATGCCCCAGCGTCCGTCAAAATCTTTCTGCAGGAGGATCCGGCCGCTGCTGTCCAGGACACCGACACCCACGCCGGTAAGAAGAAGCGGTCTGCTGCCGGTCAGTTCCCTGAGTTCCTCGATATACCCCATTCTGATCCCCCCTACAGTTCCCCGACTGCCCGGCCATAAGCTTCATTCCATTTTTCCCAGTCAGCATGCCGGTCTTCCGGCTGCCGCCCGTCAAGAAGGCTGCCGATCACATCCAGGCAGACATGCCACCCTGCCAGATCCTTCACGGTCTGTTCTGTCAGTTTTCGGACGGTTTCCTTGAATGCGAGCACAGTATCGCTTCCGTCAGTGACCAGATCGAAGCGTACCACATCGCCGAACCAATCAAACTCCACTGTTTCTCCGGGTTCAAGTCTGAAAATCTCCAGCTTTTCTCTCCCATGTTCCCCCATATCAAACAGGTAATGTCCTCCTTCTGACGCTTCTCCCATCCGAAGCTCATCAAACCAGAGGGAAAGCCGGTCATTGTCGGTCAGGTAGGTCCACACTTCTGCTTGCTCATGAGGATATCGGACTTCCCTATAAGCGGTCAGTCCTTCTCCGTTCCTCGTCAATTCAGCTATCTCGGCCATAGGTCTCCCCCTCAAAAAAAGAATCCATCCTGCCATTCTTTCGGCAGGACGGACCCGGATTCCTTCTCGATTGCACCAAACCGTTCAGGCCAATACACGGTCCGGCCCGAGATCAGCTTCAAGGACAATCGGACAGTGATCGCTTCCCATGATGTCGCAGTGGATGTCCGCGTTTGTCAAAAGCGGTGCCAGACGCTCCGAGGCAAGAAAATAATCTATCCGCCATCCGATATTCCGTTCACGGACCTTGTTCATATACGACCACCAGGAATAAACATCGGTCCGGTCAGGATGAAAATGCCGGAACGTATCAATGAAACCCGCATCAAGCAGTTCTGTCATCTTCCTGCGCTCCTCGAAGGTGAAGCCCGAATTGCCGACATTCGTCTTGGCATTTTTCAGATCGATCTCCCTGTGGGCAACATTCAGGTCACCGCACAGAATCACGGGTTTTTCTTCATCAAGCCGTTCGATATGGTCCAGGAATCGGTCTTCCCATTCCAGACGGAACGGCAGCCGTGCCAGATCCCGCTGGGAATTGGGCGTATAGACGGTGATCAGATAGAAAGCCGGAAATTCAAGGGTTAAGATTCTGCCTTCATCCTGTCCCTCTTCGTCGCCGAGGCCGTAACTGACTGACAGCGGCTCATGTTTTGTGAACACCGCGGTGCCGGAGTAGCCCTTTTTCACCGCATAGTTCCAATACTGATGGTAGCCGTCCAGCTCAAGGTCGATCTGGCCCTCCTGCAGCTTGGTCTCCTGCACACAGAAGACATCGGCATCCACTTCATTGAAATAATCCAAAAATCCTTTTTTCACACAGGCCCTCAGGCCATTTACATTCCAGGAAACAAATTTCATACCGGTGCCCCTCCCATGCAAAAACCCGCCTTCCTTGGAAGGCGGGCATGCCAGTCATTTCATCATTCATCGCCGAGGTCGACATTGTGATAAACCTGCTGAACATCTTCAAGGTCATCGAGCACGTCAATCATCTTTTCGAACTGGGCCTGATCCTCTTCTCCAAGAGAGACTTCCGTCTGCGGCAGCATACTGAGTTCCGCCACCTGGAATTCCGAAATGCCGTTTTTCTTGAAGGCCTCCTGAACTGCGTGGAAATCCTCAGGCTCAGCGTAGACAATCACACTGCCCTCTTCCTCAAACACGTCACGGACTTCAATGTCCTCTTCCATCAGCATCTCGAGGACCTCTTCCTCTCCTCTGCCTTCAATGCCGAAAACAGCGGTGGAGTCGAACATATAGGAAACCGAACCGGCGACTCCCATATTGCCGCCATTTTTTCCGAATGCCGCACGCACTTCCGATACCGTCCGGTTGACGTTATTGGACAGGGCATCGACGATGACCATCGACCCGCCCGGTCCGAAACCTTCATACCGGAATTCATCGTAGTTTTCGTCGGAGCCGCCTTTTGCCTTATCGATGGCCCGGTCGATGATGTGCTTGGGTACGTTATAGGTTTTTGCACGTTCGAGCACCATTTTCAGTGCCTGGTTGGATTCCGGATCCGGTTCACCGCGACGTGCGGCCACGTAGATTTCACGTCCGAACTTTGCATTCACCCGGCTGGTGCTCTGGTCTTTTGCAGCTTTTTTGTCTTTAATGTTGTTCCACTTACGACCCATTAAAATCCACTCTCTTTCGGATTTAAACTCTCTGCAATAATACAGTATACCATTTTCTCCTAGCAATATGAATCCCGAAGCGTCGCTCCTCTACCGCCAAGGGACAATATGATATCATGGGAAGAAAAGACTTGGCAAAGAAAGGCCGGGATGATATGGCTTCAATCAAATTGACTACACTGACCAAAAAAGGCGGATGCGGATGCAAAATCGGGCCTGCAGATCTGGCGGGCGTGCTCAGGGAACTGCCTGCAGCAGTTCCGGACCCGAATCTTCTTGTAGGCCTCGACACAAGTGATGATGCAGGTGTCTACCAACTCACAGATGACCTTGCACTTGTTCAGACAACCGACTTTTTCACACCGATCGTCGATGACCCTTACGACTTCGGACAGATCGCCGCAACCAATGCAATCAGCGACATTTATGCAATGGGAGGCACACCTGTCACGGCACTGAACATCGTGGCTTTCCCGATCGGCAACCTCGACAAGAAGATCCTTGCCGATATCCTGCGCGGCGCGGCGGATAAAATGAAAGAGGCCGGAGTCACTTTGGTCGGCGGACATTCGATCGATGATCAGGAACCAAAATACGGACTGGCTGTCACCGGCACGATCCATCCGTCCAAAGTACGGACGAATGCAGGAGCAAAGCCCGGGGACAAACTTATATTGACAAAACCGATCGGTGTCGGCATCTATACGACCGCGCTAAAGCGAGACCTTCTATCGGAAGATGATGTCCGGGAAGTGACGAACGTGATGACCACGCTCAATAAAACCGCCGCCGAGACGATGAACGATTACGACGTGCATGCCACCACCGACGTGACCGGTTTCGGACTCCTCGGCCATGCAACGGAAATGGCACAAGGAAGCGGAACAGGACTCGTCATCCGCTCCAATGATGTCCCTGTCCTCCCCCGCACGCGAGAACTCGCCGAACAGGGCGCTGTTCCGGGCGGTACAAAAAACAATCATGCCCACGTGGCGGACAACATCACTTATCCGGACACGATGGATGAGACTTCACAGTGGATCCTCTGCGACGCGGTCACCTCGGGCGGACTCCTCGCCGCCGTCGACGGCGGCCAGGCTGAAGGATTACTGGGAGCCCTCCGGGAAAACGGCGTTGACGCCCATATCATCGGCGAAGTGACTGAAGAAAACGCAGGAACCATCCGGGTCCTGTAAGCCACTAAAAGGAAAGAGATGAACCATGAAGCGAGAACTCTCACTCGACGAATTATTTAAGCTCAGGCAACACGGGAATCACGCCCTTGTGGATGTGCGCTCCCCGAAAGAATACGCTGAAGGCACAATGCCCGGCGCCATCAACATTCCGATTTTCGACAACGAGGAGCGGGCGGAAGTCGGCACGATTTACAAGCAGGAAGGCCAACAGGCCGCGATGAAACGCGGCCTTGAAATCTTCTCCGCCAAACTTCCTGAATACGTAGATGAATTCCGCAGCCTGGACCGTCCGTTCACTGTTTTTTGCTGGCGCGGCGGCATGCGGAGCAAAACGGCCGCCACAATGACCGATCTGATGGGACTTCGGGCCAGCAGACTGATCGGCGGCATCCGCACCTATCGCCAGTGGGTGGTTTCTGAGCTTGAGAAAGCTGAATTCCATCCGCCCCTCATCGTGCTGAACGGATACACGGGAGGCGGCAAAACGGCGATTCTCCACCGCCTGGAAAAAGACGGCTTCCCCGTCATGGACCTGGAAGGAATGGCCGGCCACCGGGGTTCCATTTTCGGTGCAATCGGCATGGAGCCAAGCAATCAGAAAAAGTTTGATGCCCTCCTGGTTGGTGCCATGAAAAAGTATGAAGATGCACCTTATGTCATCATCGAGGGGGAAAGCCGAAGAATCGGGAAAGCTGTTCTTCCGGAGTTTTTCGATCGCAAGAAAAACGAAGGTCTGCATCTGTTCCTCCGTCTGCCGATTGAAGAGCGTGTGCAGAATATCCTGAATGATTACGATACGGAAGCTTATCCAGATCAGTTTCTTGAAGCCTTCTCGATTATCGAGCGCAGGATCCACACTCCCATTGCCAAGGAGATCCGGGATCATCTTGAGTCAAACCGATTCCCGGAAGCCTTCAGGTTGCTTTTGGAATATTACTATGACCCGCGCTATGAACACTCAGCAGGTCTGGATGAAAACGATGAGCAACAGATTTTTATCGATGCGGACAATATGGAGGACGCTTACCGGAAAGTCCGGCAGCATATCCAGCGCATCGGAAGGAAACTTGCCGCAGGAGAAGCCGCTGCCGGGCAGGATAAAATTTAAACAGACAGAAAAGCAGGCTGGAGACCTTTCTCCGCCTGCTTTTTAATTGCCTACCGGAAGGGTAATCATATCGTGTGTACGGCAATCATATCCGAGCCGAGAAAATCATCTCTCCGGTCTGTTCCGTCAGTCATCGCGTTAATTCCATCATTCATGCGAGCCGGACGAGTCACGAAACTGAAGGCACCGAAGACGTAACCCTAGCCTTGAATGAAGAAATTGCGGCAGTCGGTTTGACACCTTCCATGGCTATCTGTTTAATCTCCAACGGATATATGCTACATTATAATTATTCTAATTTAGTCTCAGGAGCGATGCCAAGTGACAACATATGAACCTGCCATCCACTTTAAGGATGTCAGATATTCGATTGACGGGAAACCGATCGTCGGACCGATCACCGGTTCATTTCCTGCCGGACGGATCACAACATTGGTCGGTCCCTCCGGCGCGGGAAAAACGACCGTCCTTAAATTATGCAATGGCCTCCTCTCCGCTGATTCCGGAGAAATACTTGTGCAAGGTGAGCCTGTCGGATCCATGGAGCCGACTGCACTCAGGCGCAAGGTCGGAATGGCCCTCCAGGATGCGCCGATGGTGAACGGGTCCGTTTATGACAATCTTGCCCTGCCGCTTCGGCTTCAGAAAATGGAACTTTCCGAGTCAGATGCCGTTTCCTGGCTTGGGGATGTCGGTCTCTCGAGTGATTATCTTCATAAAAAAGCAACCGAACTTTCCGGCGGTCAGCGGCAAAAAGTGTCGATTGCACGGACACTGGTCAACCACTCCGATATTCTGCTGATGGACGAAATCACCTCAGCCCTTGACCGTGGTTCGCGGCGAGAAATCGAATCACTCATCACTCAGATCAACGAGAAATATGGCACGACAATCATCTGGATCACCCACAATCTTGAACAGGCCATCTCAATCGGCGATTACACTTGGGTACTGATTGCCGGAGAACTGATCGAGACCGGTGAAAGCCGGATCTTGGAAGATCCTTCAGATGAGCGGGTCCGCCGATTTGTAAGGGGGGAACTGCAATGAGCCCGATCGCTCTTTCACTGACTCTCATTTTCGTCCTGATTCCCCTGCTGCTTTCCCGAACTCTGAATCTCGGACTTGAGAAAGACACGATTATTGCAACGGTCCGGTCAATCATCCAACTGTTTGCCGTCGGCTACATCCTGAAGTTCGTTTTCGACTCTGACAGCCATATCTATATTTTGCTGATGATCGGTCTGATGATTTTCGCCGCAGTCCATAATGCATCAAAGAAAGGAAAAGCCATTCCGGGCATTTTGCCGAAGATCACTGTGACGATTATTGCGGTAGAAGTTCTTACACAAGGAATTCTGCTCGGCTTCGGCATCGTACCGGCGACCGCCCAATATATAATTCCGATCAGCGGGATGGTTGTAGGCAATTCCATGGTACTCTCTATTCTCTTCCTCAACCGCTTCACTTCGGAGATGGAAGCCCACCGGAACCGGACGGAATTGATCCTTTCCCTTGGCGGCACCCCGAAACAGGCTGTCCATACGCAACTGACGGATTCCATTAAGGCAAGTACCATCCCCACCATTGAAAGCCAGAAGACGATGGGGCTTGTCCAGTTGCCCGGCATGATGAGCGGACAAATCATTGCAGGCGCCGATCCGGTTCAGGCTGTCCAGTTCCAGCTCCTGATCCTGTTCCTGCTTCTGACAACTGCTGTCGTTTCAAGCATTCTTCTCGGCTTTCTTTCCTATCCGGCACTGTTCAATGAACGGATGCAGATGATCCGGCAGACAAGTAACTGAAACCATTGCTTCAGCACCGTTGGAAGGCTTTACCTTTGCATGGGCAGAACCTCTTTCATATAGGGGATCTTCCTGCGTGAAGTGTAAAATTTTGGGGAATATAAATAGAAGCAGGTCTGCCAGTGACAGAGGAGGAGATTGAGTATGTATAAGCGAATACTTTTGGCGGTGGACGGTTCAGACCATTCGATCCGTGCCGCCAAACATGCCGCCGCACTTGCGGAAGCGATGAATGGCGCTGTGGAAATTGCCTATGTGGCCGATTTCTCAAAAGCCAAAGACGCCGTCCTGCATGCCAAGGGACGTTCCGACCTGGAGATGCAGAGGCGACAGCGTCTCCTCCCGGCTGAAGAGTTGCTGAAAACAAGACAAATCCCCTACGAAGTGAATATCCTTCATGGTGAACCGGGACCGGCGATTGTTTCCCATGCCAACGCCCATTCATTTGATCTGGTCATCATCGGAAGCCGCGGCCTGAATCCTCTGCAGGAAATGGTTCTCGGCAGTGTCAGCCACAAAGTCATGAAACGTTCCGACTGTCCGGTGATGATCATCAAATGACTTCTTTTTCAGATATGAAAACGGGAGCTGCAGATTGAATCCGCAGCTCCCGTTTTTTGTTGCCTGATTAGCGCCAGTTTTTCATGATTCCGAGACCGATAATGCCGATAAATGCAACGATCGATACGATGATCAGAATCGGAAGTAAAGTATCTCCCAGGTAATTCAAGGCAGTTCCTCCTTAACACCAATTCAATTACTTCATCCGGGCGTAACCCCTCATTCTTCATTGTACCCCATACCCGGATTTTGTGACAGATACTCTCTGATAAATTTGTGTATGGAGGCCCTGATGATGATGATTTTTTCACGAATCCGCCACTTCTTTACTCGTTTGGAACCGGTGTCCCCTGGTGAAAGATCATCTTCCAGCAGATGCCATCGGACTTCCAGATTGAGCTTCGGTTTGCCGTTTTTCCGGTTTCCCGGTCTTCTGTCCGGTAAACAGCCAGGACAGAACCTTCACCGATCGGATGCAGGCCAAAGTGGCTGATGCGAAGGTCGACGCTTCCAAGCGTCCCATCCGCCAGACAATCTGCCTTTGAAAACCGTCTCCCAGACTGTCCAAATTCAAAAAAGCACTCGTCGAGCAACGGGCCGAACCTGGCCGGATCCTTTCTGACTGAGTTGTCCAATAGTTCCTGCTCAAGCTTCAGGATATGATTTGCGAGTTCTTTCATACAGAATCCTGCCTTTAGTTCCGGATTAAGCCTCGATGGGATTGTCGGACTTGATGCAGACAACCTCAACTTCCCATTTGTCATTAATGTAGAGCCCGGCGATCTCCTTGAATCCGAGGTTCCATGATTCGATGAGTTCCACAGAGTCCATGATCTTTCCTTTTTTCTTTTCCGCGCTTACGGGGTAACCGGCACAGTCATAATGTCCTGCAATGGCGATATATTCTGAACCGTGACGGTCCGTAGATACCCGGACACGATCGTAGATATTTTCAATCAGCACTTTATTATCACTACGAAGCAGTTTGTTTGGGCCGGCTTCTGTAATCATATCCACATAAAGGGCATCGTAGCGCTGTTTCATCCAGTTCATGACCGGTTCCTGAACACGGCCGTCCATGCAATTGATTGCGGTTACAAATTCATTCTTCGCCATAACGTTCCTCCGTTTCCGGCCGGCCGAATCGGCACGGTCCGATTAATCTTCAACTAACTATTTATAGAATATCAATATTACCGTCCCCTGTTGCGAATAGTTTCGAATTTTGTCGAAATCGTTCTATAGTCTTGGTTCTCTGGGAGGGGATGTCACGAAAGACTGCTCCAGAAAATCAGGAATCGTCATTCGGTTGTAGCGATTATACATGAATCGCCCTGCCCCGTC
The DNA here is from genome assembly GCF_009761675.1 of Bhargavaea sp. CC-171006. Classification (GTDB taxonomy): domain Bacteria; phylum Bacillota; class Bacilli; order Bacillales_A; family Planococcaceae; genus Bhargavaea; species Bhargavaea changchunensis. Next base: position 100 of record NZ_QUZH01000002.1, on the reverse strand, counting down.
TCCGAAAAACACAAAAAGGATGCCAAACAAGGCATCCCAGACTGTAGACAAAGTGAGTGAACTACTCCTTGGTCTGCAGTTTTTTCTATTCCTGAAAATC
>NZ_QUZH01000008.1 GCF_009761675.1 Bhargavaea sp. CC-171006 | reverse complement strand
TGGCCAAATCCGTGTTCCCGCAGCTGGACAATTACAAAGGCCACACGCTGATTACAACAGATGGCACGACGCTTCTCGGCGCCGACAACAAGGCCGGCATCGCGGAGATCATGACCGCGATGGAATACCTCGCGCAAAACCCGGAAATCAAACACGGCAAGCTCCGCGTGGCCTTCTCGCCGGATGAGGAAATCGGACGTGGCCCGCATAAGTTCGACGTCGAAGCATTCGGCGCGGACTACGCCTACACAATGGACGGCGGCCCGCTCGGGGAGCTCCAGTACGAAAGCTTTAATGCGGCCGCAGCCAAAGTGACGTTCAAAGGCACGAACATCCACCCGGGCTCCGCGAAGGACAAGATGGTCAATTCGATCCTCATCGCCCATGAGTTCCAGGCAGCGATGCCAGCGGATGAGATTCCGCAGAAAACTGATGATTACGAAGGCTTCATCCACCTCATGTACGTGGACGGAACGGTCGAGAAGACCACACTCTCCTACATCATCCGGGACCACAGCCGCGAGAAGTTCGAAGCGAAAAAGCAGCTGATCGAGGAAACGGCCGCCAAGCTGAACAGCCAATACGGCGAAGGCACGGTCGAGCTCGAGCTGAACGACCAGTACTACAACATGGCGGAGAAAATCGAGCCGGTCATGCATATCGTTGACATCGCATCCGATGCCTTCAAGAACCTCGGCATCGAACCGAACATCATCCCGGTGCGCGGCGGCACGGACGGCTCTCAGCTTTCCTACATGGGCCTGCCGACACCGAACATCTTCACAGGCGGCGAAAACTTCCACGGCAAGTATGAATTCATCTCCGCCGACAACATGGAAAAAGCGTCGAATGTCATCATCGAGATGGTGAAACTGTACGAAGAGCGCGCGTAAGGAGGTCGCATCATGAAGGAGATCACGCTCGGCATCCTGGCCTCTCTGTTTTTTGCAGTGACGTTCGTCCTGAACCGCTCGATGGAGCTGGACGGCGGCAGCTGGATGTGGAGTGCCTCACTCCGCTTCTTCTTCATGGTGCCGTTTTTGCTTCTGATAGTTGCATTCCGAAGGGGGCTGGGAACCTCATTCGCTGAAATGAAGCGCATCCCCGGTCCGTTCATGCTCTGGAGCTTTTGCGCATTTGTGCTGTTCTACGCGCCGCTCACGTTTGCGGCAGCATACAGCCCGGGCTGGCTCGTCGCGGGAACGTGGCAGCTGACAATTGTTGCGGGCGTCCTGCTCGCTCCGCTGTTCTTATTCACCGTAAAAACGGCGGACGGTGAAAAGACGGCCAGGCACCGGATTCCCCTCATTTCGCTCGGCATTTCCTGCATCATCTTGCTTGGCGTCGTTCTGATCCAATTGCCGCATGCCGGTACTGTCGACGGCCGGACAATTCTGCTCGGCATTCTGCCGATTGCCGTCGCGGCGTTAGCTTACCCGCTCGGCAACCGGAAGATGATGGAGGCGCTCGGAGGACGGCTCGATACATTTCAGCGGGTGCTGGCGATGACACTTGTCTCGCTTCCGTTCTGGGTGCTGCTTGCCGGAATTGCCATTGCGACGGTCGGGTGGCCATCATGGGGACAGGTCGTCCAGTCGTTTATCGTCGCGGTCTCATCCGGCGTCATCGCGACGACGCTGTTTTTCATGGCGACCGATCTTGCCCGGCATGACCAGGGCCGTCTCGCCGCGGTCGAAGCGACCCAGTCGCTTGAAATCGTCTTCGCCCTTGGCGGAGAGATGATCCTGCTGTCGCTCCCGCTTCCCGGCCCGGTCGCCCTCGGCGGCATCGCCGTCATCATCATCGGCATGTCGCTGCACAGCTTTCAGACCATGATCGCAAAGCGGAAAGCCGTCGCACAGGTTTCATAATCCAGACATAAAAGGACCGCTCCGATTCATTCGGAGCGGTCCTTTGTCATGAAAACTTATACAGTTTGAGAAGGCGCTGCTTCACCGAACAAGGACAGCAAAAACGGACGGTCTTCCGGGAAAGAAAGTTCAAGGGTGCCCACCTCTTCTTTTTCCTTCCAGCCAATCTCATGGATCAGTTCATCCGGGTCACAGATTTCCATCCGGCCGCCGGTGATGGCCACTTCGAAATACCGGACTTCGACCGCTCCGTCCGACTTCACGAAAAGCGGACGGAGCACCTTTCCTTCATATCCGGTTTCTTCTTTCAGCTCACGGAGGCAGCAGGATTCAAATGTTTCCCCAGCTTCCTTCCCTCCGGATGGCACAGCCCACTTCTTCTCCTCTTCAGGTGTTCCCTGAAGCACCATCAGGAGCCGGCCCTCTTCATCCAAACAGACCGCCGCTGCGCCCTTCCACATCTTAATCCCCGCTCCTCTCTCCAAAATCTTCATTTGGGAATTCCTTCTGCCATTTCGCGAGCAGTTCCGCCCTAATTGCCTGATTGAAAAACAGCTCTTTTTCAAACAAAGCCCGATAGCCTTGTAACGGATGAGTACCGGCAACCTGTTCATACGGTTCTTCCCACTGACGGATCATGTGAGAAGACGTGGCGTCTTCCGGAAGATTGGTCAGTGCTTCTTGAACCAAACCTGACGCCCGTTCCGAATGAAACAGCAGAGTCAGCTCCGCCAGTAAGGCATAGTCGAAGGAATCCATGTCATAAGGGCGGAACGCCCTTTTTTGCTCGAGGCTGTACATCAGTTCCTTCCATTCCTCTGCATGCAGTAAAAGGATGCGCCGATAATCTTCCACCTCTTTGGCTGTCCGGCTGCCTTCCGCGGCTGACCAGTCAGCCAGCACCTGCGCGGCACCTTCAAAGTCTTCTTTGAACAGGCGATCTTGAAAATGCCTAACCGTTTCCTGCATTTGTTTTCCATCTTTCCTATAGGCATTCATCAGTGAATCACTGAAATCCGCACTGCTTTTGCCGGTCAGCTTTTCCAACCTGGCATAGAACTGGTCCTGCGAAGATGAATGAAGGAGAAGCAAAACGGGCTCTTTTCCATAACGCTCGATCAGATGGGCTACCGCAAAATAGCTTTGTGCATAAATGTCGGTATGCTCAGGGGCCGCCAAGAAGTCTTTGTGGCTGGCGAATTCCCGTAGGTCACCTGAAATCTCCACTTCATCTGGGTCGGCAGGGGCGAGAGGATGCTGAACATACATCGCCAGGCCTTCCTCAAACCAACTTGGCATGGATCCGCGCGGAGTCCCGTGAAGGGTCTGATACTGGTGCGAACGATAGTGGACATATTCATGGAGCAGAACGGACCTCCAGTCGGAAGTGCCGGAGAGCAGCGTGGCAGTAGACGCTTCCCAGTTATATATTCCCGCTGACTGATCAGCAACTTCTCCCAAAAGACGATCCGAGAAACGGACAGTCAGCCGTGCTTCCGGAGCTTCACCCAATAGCTCGGAGACCTTTGGCTCGACCTGATGCAGTTCAGAACGCACCTCATCAGCCAGCTGCCCCTCGTCCTCACGATATAAAATCGTGTACTGTCCCGATTCCAGCACCCGGCCGGTCCGCTCCGGCCATTCGATTGATAAGATTGCTGCCATAACCAGCAGTGCAGCACTGGCCAGAACCGTGAAAACAAACAGAGTCACGGATAACCATGCCTGATTCAGCTTGTACAAGGCAAGTATCCCTGCCGTAAAAAGCACGAGACTGCAGATTGACGCCAGTAAAATCATAGACCCTCCAATATTTCCCTTTCGTCTAATATTAGCATCCCCTCCGCTTTCCTCGCGACAGGAGTTTGAAAATTTTGTTTTCAGGCACCAAAAAAAATGTCCGCTCACTATGCCAGTGGCGAACGTTCCTTGATTATTGTTCCACTTCAAAATCACGCTTGGTCCCGTCACTGAATCTGAGCTCCAGGGAAAAGTCGGTGAAATTGTCCGGAAGGCTGAACGTCGAAAGAACCTTTTGGACCTCTTCCTCCTGATTGGAAGATGGTGTCAGCTCCAGCTGTTCGACGAGCGGATATAGATCATTGAATGCCTCGATTCCCTGTTTTTTGATGCCGTTCATATCGTCTTCATAGCCGGCCACGACCGAGTCGTCCGGTTTCAGCTCAAGCTCGGCTTCGTACTCCTCGTCATTGTCGTATTCGACTTCCAGTTCAAATTCCGTGTAATCCAATGCCTGCATCTGCTTCCTTATGTTGGCCTGTCCGCTGCCATCCGAAGCCTGGGTTTCAGCCGCCTCCGCTTCTTCCTCCTGCACCGCTTCCTCCGCTCCATCCGAACCGCACGCCGCCAATGCGAGCGCCCCCGCAATGACGACCGGGCATGCAAATTTCACCTTCACCCTGATCCCTCCTCCGGTGTCTTGCTACTCGCATTCCCGGCGATCACAGTTGATACACGTAGACTTTTGGAGGAAATCATTTCTCTTGGTAATCGAAACGGCTGTTCTCGGGGGTAAATAGACCCCTTATGTAAAAACCCCGACTCAATAGGGGAACACTCGTTCTGTTTTGTGGTATAATAAGTAGCAGCCTGGCCCGGACGGCATTCCCCTGGGAGGGGGTGATGCCTTTGACCGTCGCCGAAGCGGCCGGATTGATCATTCAGGTGGCCGGCGCCATCGTCGGCCTGCTGACGCTTGTCGTAACACTGATCGTCGCCATCAGCAAAAAAGAATAGCCGTCCCCCCTCGGCCAAGGTTGGGACGGCTCTCGTCGTATCCGCCTGCCCCGTCCGGGCACAGGCTGCACCGGGCCGGATGTTTGCGCATCCGGTCCTTTTCGTAGTTCCTCTTTCTCATGTCATTATACCTTATCGCTCCGGTTGCCTCAAGAAAACTCCGGTTTTTGAAACAGGGGGTCAGTCGCTGTCATACGATCCAAGGATCTCTAGCGCCTCTTCTGTGATCGAAGTATCGATCGCCTTATCAAAATCGATCTCGCCCGAGATGGCACCCGCCGCCTTGTAGTGTTCGTACTGCTCACGGATGTTGTCGATGAACATCTTGCCGTCCGGGTCAAGGCCCGTCACCTGCACCTGCTCCCACATTTCCGGATCCTTCAGCGCGGTATGCTTCACCATGATGTCGATGATCTCATCCTTGCCCTCATCCTTCTGGAACGCATCGTTATAATCACGCAGACCCTTCAGGTAAGCGAGCATGAAGCGCAGTGAGATGTCTTTTTCCTGCGTCATGAACTGAGGGGAACCGAGCACCATCGCCACCTGGGTGTCCGGCGCAAACTCAGTTGCGTCGCGGAAGCGCTCGTGCATACCCTGAAGGACGCCTTGTGCGATAAGCGGCTCGATGCTGAGTGCCATGTCCACGGTGCCGTTATCGACCGCTCCGAGCATGCTGCCGAAGTCGCCGATCAGGACGAATTCAACGTCTTCCTCCGTGAAGCCGGCATGCTCGAGAAGCTTATCGAAGAAATAGCTGTCAATCGAGTTGCGCGACGACACGGCGATTTTCTTACCCTTGATGTCGGCGTATTCCTCAATGCCGCTGTCTACACCCCTGACGAATGTGAAGTACGATTTTCCGGGGACATTATGTCCTTTGTCGGCGATGATCCGGACATCGATGCCTTGGGCAATCGCGTTGAAGAACGATGCGGTCGAAACGCCGCCCGCAATGTCCACCTCGCCCGCAGCGACCGCAGGCAGCATCTCATCACTGTTGGCGAACTGGGCAAACTCCACGTCGATGTTATAGTCCTCGAAATAACCCTTTTCCTTCGCGATATAGAATCCGGCCCCCGATGCTGCACCGTCTTCCGCGATCGTGACCGTCACGCGCTCTTTAAGCGGTGCCAGGTCTCCGGACGGATGCTCCCCGTTCGGCGGATCCGCAGTTTCCTTCGGCGGCGCCGGCTCTTTCTGTGTGCAGCCTGCCAATAGCAGGAGGGCAGCCGCAGCCGCGGCGATGCCCGCCTTCAATTTGTGTTTCCCCATACCGATCCCCCATCTCTCTGTCTTTTTCCCAACGGGCCGAACTGCATGCCGCAATTGCAAAATCACCTAGTCAGCTCAGAAAAACCAGCATTCACCCTCTTGACCGCTGCACTTCATCCTGGAGATGCTTCAGCACCCGGACGAACTGCTCCGCGATGTCCGGATCTGCCCGTATGGCTTCCATTGTCCTCGGCCTTGGTGCCGCCACCCGGATCTCCTCGGAGATTCTTCCCGGCTGGGCGCTCATCAGGAGGATCCGGTCAGATAAAAGAAGCGCTTCGTCGATGCTGTGTGTGATGAACAGCACCGTTTTCCTCGTCTCCGCCCATATCTGCAGGAGCTCTTCCTGGAGGATGAACTTGTTCTGCTCATCAAGTGCGGCGAACGGCTCATCCATGAGGAGGATTTCCGGATCGTTTGCAAAGGCCCGGGCGATGCCGACCCGCTGCTTCATCCCTCCGGACAGCTCCTTGGGGAAACGGTCCGCAAACGCCATGAGTCCGGTTTTCTCCAGATAATAGTCGGTCCGCTCCTTCACGACCTTTTTCGGCAGCTTCCGCATTTCGAGGCCGAACGCGACATTGTCACGGACGGTGAGCCACGGGATGACCCCCCGCTCCTGGAACACCATCGACTGGAGCGGCCGTTCCTCTTTTTCCCGGGCAATTTCATATTCGCCGGCACTGGGCTGTTCGAGGTCTGCCAGAATCCGGAGGAGGGTCGTCTTGCCGCAGCCGCTCGGGCCGACCAGACAGACAAATTCCCCGTCTTGGATGTCGAGCGTGACGTTGTCTAGCGCCGTGATGCTTTCGCCTTTCTGATAGAACACCTTCGTCAGGTTGCGGATGCGGATTTTCACGTCGTTTTTCATCCCGTCACCTCCACCTCAGGATTTTTCTCTGGAGCCCGCGCAGCAGGAGCGAGAACAGATAGCCGAAGAAAGAGATCAGGATAAGTCCGACGTACATCTCCTGCAGGAGGAACGCCTTGTAGGAAGTCCAGATCAGGAATCCGATCCCCGATACCGACCCCATCATCTCTGCTGCCACAATCGTCAGCAGGGCAATCGCCTGGCCCATCTGGATTCCTTCCAGCATGACAGGGAGCGCACCGGGGAAGGCGATCTTGAGAAAATAGTCTTTTGAGTCGGCCCCGTAGTTTTTCGCGAGGTCCATGTGGATCGGGTCGATGTTCATGACGCCCGCCGCCGTGTTGATGACGACCGGGAAAAATACACTTCCCGCGATGGTCACGACCTTTGACAGGTCACCGATGCCGAACAGGATGATGATGATCGGCAACAGCGCCAGCGTCGGAATCGGCATGAGTGCCATGACGATCGGCTGGACAAAATGCCGGATCGGTGAGTAGAGCCCCATTAGGAGGCCGATGACCACGCCGGGAATGACCCCGAGCAGAAAGCCGCCGAATATCCGGTAGAGCGAAACCCCGATATGCGTGAGCAGTTCCCCGCTTGCCGCCAGGTTCCAGAACGTCTCAAGGATCGCTGTCGGCGGCGGAAAGAACCTCGGATCGATGACGGCTGTCCGGGACAGCAATTCCCAGAGGAGCAGCATGAAGATCGGGGAGGAGACGGTGAGGAGTTGCTTCATCCGTTCCTTCATCTGCCGTTTTTTCCATTCGGCCCGTTCGACCGCGACCGGGTTATGGTCTGATGCCATACGCCTTCACCCCTTCCCGTACAGGATATGAGCCCGCCCGGATAGATGTCTGGGCACAAAAAAACCGCCTCTTTTTTGAGGCGGCAGTGGGCTGCACGGCTGTTTGGGAGCTTCCGGCTCAGGTTTCATGTCCAGATCAGCCAGATCAGGAAACCCGTGATGAAGAAAGCATCGGCAATCGCCAAAAATAGGCCAAGGTCCCGCTTTCGTTTCCTTTTCCATACCGACGTCTTCTGCCGGGGCATGCTGTTGTGCAGGCTGACGGCAAAAAGGGCTACCGACAGAGTCTTGACTAACAGATTGCCGGTGACAATCGACGCCAGCATATAAAACAGCCACCTGCGGCTGAAATTAAGCGCAAGTGAAAGGGTCAGCAGCGGAAGGCTGTCCTGTTTGATGGCAAGGTCCTCACTGGGCGATAGCTCGGCAATTCCCCTTGCTTCTTCCGGCTGATCGTGCAGATAGCCCATGTTGATCCAGAGGACCACCAGGCAATAGACCATGATCATGAACTCATCGAAGATACCGGCCATTTCACTCATCTCCGTCCCTCTCCAAGAAGATTCGCATCTCCCTGCGGATGAATGCTTCGGCGCGGCACAAAACCGCGTCTGTCCCTATCATGGCCGCCAGGAAGGTCTCTTAGACTCTATACCCGGATTATTCTTCCTCTTATCCCTGGAACATGAGGTAAGATGCAATAAAATAGCCGACCACGATCAGGATGGACGGGACCATATAAGAAGCATGGGAGACGGTCTTTTTCCTGGCAAGCGCAAGCAGGATGATGACGGAAAGCACCAAAACGACAAATGCGGTGATCCGGTGGGACGGATCGGCCACCGAGAGCACCGGTCCTTCGCTGTAAAACAGATCGGAAAGGAAAATGATGAGCATGTTGAACATGTTGCTTCCGAGAATCGATCCGAGGGCGAGATTGACGTTCTTCGCCCGGAGCGCGACAAAAACCGAGACGGCTTCCGGAAGCGATGTGGTCGCGGCAATCAGGAAGCTGCCGACAAAGCTTGAGCCAAGTCCGGTGATGACCGCGATCCTGTCCCCCATGACCGACAGGACCGTTCCTGCAGCCATGATCAGCAGAGCCGCGAGAGAAAAGCCGATGACGGCGCGTCGGACGGTGATGCCGTTGTCTTCCTCGGACAGCACCGTTTCGTCCGGTTCCGGTACGGTGGGGCCTGCAGCTCCGCTTTTGGAAACGCGCCCGACAACACTGATTCCGATGGCGTACAGCACAACGATGACGACTGAGTCCAGCCCGACACCGAACACCTGCCATTCAGGACGCAGCAGCAGCGAAACGTAGGCAACCGCCATCAGGACCAATCCGGCCCCGGCGGTATAAAGATGATTTCGGCCTGCCAGCTCCAACAGATGTTTCCTCCGGTAGGCCAGGTCAAAACAGGCAAAAATGAACAGGTTGAACATATTGGAACCGACAACGTTGCCGATCGCAATGTCGGGGTTGCCGATCAGAACTGCAGAAACGCTTGTCGTCACTTCCGGGAGCGATGTCGCCCCCGCAAGGAGGAGCGTCCCGACAAGAAGGCCGCCCATCGCCGTCTTTGCACTGAGCACATCGGCGTAATTGGACAGTTTGATAGCCGCAAATACCGTAACGGCAGCAGCCAGTGTAAACCAGACAAATGCCATTTACTCTTCGTTCCCTTCTCCAAGTGCCGCTTTGCCGGAATATCCGGAAAGGAGCACTGCCAAATTGCGCTCAAACCGGATATTGGCTTCCGGCTTGCGTTTTTTGGGCCCCTTCATGCGGCCGCCCGCATCGCGCACTTTTTTCGAGACATACCTGCTCATGAGCAGGCTGTCGATATTGTCTTCCGTGTAGAGACGGCCGTTCTGGTCGATCGGACGCCCGCCTTTGGCGAGGACCATGGCAGCAAGGCCGTAATCCTGGGTCACGACGATGTCACCCGGACTCACACGGTTCACAAGCAGGAAATCCACTGCATCAGCGCCTTTTGAGACGATGACCGTCTCGGCTCCTTCCCGGTGCATCTCGTGTGCAGTATCACAAAGCAAAGTGACCGGAATTTCATGCTTTTTCGCCGTACGGATCGTTTCAGCCACGACCGGGCAGCCGTCCGCATCCACAAGAATCTTCATCGGCCGTCCCCCGTTTCCATTAGCCCGGTAATTTTCCGGATGACGGAGTCCGTGTCATCCGGAAGACGGACCGTGAACAGATGGTCCGCCTCACCTTCCGCCGGAGCGAGAACCGGAAAAGCCGCCTTCTGACGGTCGAGCAGTTCATCGAAGGTCAGGCTCACACGGAAGATTTTCGTGCTCCTGCCGCTTTCCCTGATGCGGATCCGAAGATGGTCTTCAGGGATGTTGAAAAAGACCAACACCGTAGTAAAACCGTGTTTCCTGTAATAATCCAGCCATTCCAGACGCGCTTCACGGCCCAGGTTCGAGTTGGATATAATTAGATGGAGTCCGGTATTACGGACAGCGTGGTCGACCAGTGTCTGCGTGAGGGCATACTTAATCGTATTGGGCCCCTTTTCCGGAAGAAGCTCCGGATAATTCCGGTTCAGAAATTCCGCCTGCAGATCCTGGTCGACGACAATCGAACCGGCAAGCGCTTCTGCCAACCGGTTTGCAAATGTGGTCTTCCCGCTATGTGTCTTCCCCACCGTCATGATGGCCAATCGCATGCCGGCCGCCCCCCTTCCTGAATAGTTTCAAGATAGCACACCGGGATGCAGGGTGCATTCCGGAACCCCGTCCCGGTGCGGTATACTAACGATATGATGAACCTGACACATGAACAAAAGCGCCAACTGAATAGCTATAGCATCTATACGGATCAACCTGCGCACCCTCTGTTTACCCTCCAATCACTGAAATCCGACCCGGAAAGCGCATTGAAGCTTGTGCGTGCCGTAAGCGGGACGGATAACCCGGCCGTCGCTGCTTCCTACTTCAGCAGGCGGGTGGGCATGTTCACGGCGATGCAGCTGTATACTCTGATTGTCTATGAGGAACTGTGGCAAGGGCCTGATGACGCCCTGCAATTCGGCGCCGTCGAGGAATACGGCAAGCTTTCTGTCAGCATGTTCCTGCGCGGGGGCGGATACGTCATGGCAGAAGAAGCGGAACGCACCGGCATGATCCGGAATCTTCTGCGGATCTATTCGAAAGAGGTGTCCGATGCACTCCGGACCGTCTCGTCCGCTCCGTCCCTCACCCACTGGGAGAATATGTTCGGTTTCCTGCTTTACCATCTGCATGTTCTTTTGTCAGACCCGTGGATGGCGGCTGACGCGGAGGCGGTCATGGACATCCTGAAAGACGGCCGGACATGGGAGGGCCTTGCGAAGGAATCGCTCTTCGCCAAGTATCTCCGCGGCTCGCATCCGTCAGTCCTCCTCAACACGACCGTCCGAACGACATGCTGTCACTCAAAGGATGTTCCCGGCCTCATGCAGTGCGGCTACTGTCCGCTCAAGCGGTAGTCCTTTATGGGCTAAGGATCACCGGAAGGTAAAAGGAGCTGCGGGGATTTAACTCCATCCCCGCAGCTCCTTTTATTTATCCGAATATCCTTGCGAAAAATCCCTTTTTTGGTTCTTCTGTCTGCACGGTCATCATGCCTGCCTGCTTTTCCCTGTCTTCCTCGATCTGCAGCAGGACTTCGTCCAGTACTTTCTTCATGAGCTGGACTTCCTGTTTGAGCGACTGGTTTTCCTTGATGACGGTCTCTGCCTGTTCCTTGGAGATCGCCGGGGCTTCAGGAAGGTTTTTGCTCAACGCTTCGCTTGTGCGTGCGGGAAGGTCCTTGTTCAGCTCGCCGATCATTTCGCGGACTTCACGGATCTCCTTCATCTCTTCTTCCTGCCTGGCGGTATTTTCGACCAGTGCCTGATGGATCCGGTCGTTTCCTTCCACCTGGCTTTTCGCCATCGTCATCAGCAGTTCCTTCAGCTGCTCATTGGCCTGCTCCTGCTTCTCCAGCTTCTTCAGCAGGTTGATGAATGTTTCCGGGGTTGCCGGAATGTTTTCCTGGCGCTCTACGACCAGGCCGCCAAACCGGTCCAGCAGGACGTCTTCCACTTCCCGGTAGTCGGTCCTCTTCATGCCCTTTTCACGCTGGGCGTTGATGACTTCCTGGATGGTCCTGATCCGCTCGATCTGCTCCTCGTTGTACATGCGTCCGTGGACGAAATCCTGCTCCACATCACCGATGAGGCCGCGGTCTTCCCAGTTGCGCAGTGTATGAGATTCAATGCCGAATTCCTTCGTGACATCTCCTATGTATTTAACCATGGGTCCTCCTCTTTCCGATTGATTGCTTATGTTAGTCATTCCCCGTCTCCCATTGTAGCACGGAAACAGGCTAATGTTAGGAGTGAATCATCCTAATGTTAAGTTGACGGATGACGGAAAGCCTATATGCAGCGCATCCCCGCTCATCTATGCCTGATCAAAACGAACCAACACGCCGTTTGCCATCTCCTGTCCCCTAATAATCACCAACAAAAAAGACGGCCAACGGATCCATTCCGTTGCCGTCCCGATGATTTTGTTGTTACTCGACCGGACCGTCCCAGTCACCCATGCCCGGTGCAACACGGATGAGGTTCTTGCGTCCGAGTGTTTCCAGCGTGTCGCACGCCATGCCTGCACGGCCGCCGGAGCGGCACATGATGTAGACATCGCCTTTTGCCGGGATTTCATCCGCGCGCTGTTCGACCTGGCCGAGCGGGATGTTTTTCGCGCCAGGTGCGTGGCCTGCCGCGAACTCGTCCGGCTCACGAACATCAATCAGTGTGACTTGGCCTTTATCAGCAATCTCCAGATATTCTTCGTTCGTAATGGTTTTCAATGGGGTTTCCTCCTTGTCTGATGCTTGTTCCCCGCCTTTGCGGACATAGTGCTTCAGTACGTCGTCTTCTTCGACGAGCTTTAGGTATTCATGGCCCGTGTTCTTTGCCCACATGGGAATGTCCGCAATCGATCCGCGGTCGGTCACCACCACTTCCAGTATTTCTCCGGCCGACAGCTCTTCAATCGCTTTTTTCGTCCGGACGACCGGCATCGGGCATGCGAACCCTTTTGCGTCCAATGTCTTCGTCACGTTTTTCATTATTGCATTCCCTCCTGAGCATCGGCTCAATCTTTTTTCATCCCTAAATCAGAACGTCAGTGTGATGTCCGCATCTTTTGCGTAGCCGAGGAACGTCACCGCTCCGCCCACTTCGGTGCCATCCACAAAGTCTTCTTTCTTGAGGCCCATGACGTCCATCGTCATCTGGCAGGCGATGAATTTGACGCCGAGTTCCTGTGCCACGCCGACGAGTTCTTCGATCGACGGGACATTCGCGTTCGCGAATCCTTCCGCGAAATGCTCCTTGCCTTCCGGCATCGGAAGCTGCTTCAGGCCTTCCTTGTGGATCAGGTTCAGCCCTTCGAATGTGAAGAAGATCTCGACTTCCCCGTCCGTTGCCGCTGCCGCGGTTGCGATATTGAATACTTTGTAGGCGTCAAACATGCCGCCGTTTGCTGCGATGATGGCTACTTTCATTTGTGAGTTCCTCCTAATATACAGTTACCCGTATGGGTATATATCCATTCAAAAAAATATCAGATTACAGCATCTGCATGAACAGGTCGCGCCAGATATTGATAGCGGTCGCCGCAATCAGAATTGCCAGGATCCACTTGAGGACCTTGGTATTCATTTTCTGGCCTGCCTTTGCACCGAGTGGCGCAGCAATGAGACTTGCCACGATCATGATGACCGCGGGCCAAAGCAAAACCTGTCCGGTTAACACCTTGCCGGCAGTCGAGCCGATCGATGAGATGAACGTGATTGCAAGCGAGGTCGCGATGGTCATCCGTGTCGGGATGTTCAGCACCGTCAGCATAATCGGCACAAGCAGGAATGAACCGGCCGCACCGACGATGCCGGCGCCGATGCCCACGACAAACGCGAGCACTGCCGCCAGCGGAATCGAGAATGAAACGTCTTCCCCCGGCGTGTCCGGCACTTCCTTTTTCGGGATGAACATCATGACGGCGGCAATGGCTGCCAAAACACCGTAGACGACGTTCACCGTCATTTCACTCATACCGGAAGATCCGAATCCTCCGATGAAGCTGCCGGCCAGAATGGCCGCGCCCATGACAATAATCAGCTTTTTGTTCAGATAGCCGCTGCTTCGGTAGGCCCAGACCCCGCCGATTGTCGCGAAGATCACCTGTACCGCGCTGATGCCGGCGACTTCATGGGCCGTGAAGGCCGCAAAGCCGAGCATCGGCGGGATATAGAGGAGCATCGGGTATTTGATGATCGACCCGCCGATTCCGACCATGCCGGAGATGAATGATCCGGCAAACCCGATCGCAAACAGGGTCAGGATGAACGGAAGCGTCAGTTCCGCGCCGCTCACCCGTTATAGGCTCCCATGCCGCCGCGGACATTCACGACGTTCTCAAAGCCGTTTTTCTTGAGAACCCGTGCCGCCTGCCCGCTCCGCATGCCGCTCTGGCAGATCACGACAGTCTCCTTGGACTTGTCGAGAGAATCCGTTTTGGATGGCAAGGTGTTCAGCGGGATGTTTTTGAATTCCTTGATATGGCGGGCTTTATATTCCGCAGGGGTCCGGACATCGACAAACTGCACCGACTTGTCACCGAGCTTGTCCTTCAGCCCTGCCGCGTCAATGGTCCGTACGCCCTTCGCCGGCATCATCCGCCAGGCGAAAAAGGCGACAATGATCAAGATGATGATCCATTCCATTTGATTGACTTCCTTTCGTAGCCCTTCAGCGACGATCAGTTCGATTTTACGAGCAGGTCGATCGCTTCCTGGACCTTTTCGCTTGTTTCCTCACCTGATTCAATACTTTCGCGTACACAGGCTTCAAGGTTCGTACTGACGACCACGCCGACGGTCCGGTCGATGGCACTCTTGACCGCCCGGAGCTGCATGACGACTTCCCGGCAGTCCCGGCCTTCCTCCATCATCTGGAGGACACCCTTGACCTGCCCCTCCACGCGCCTCATCCGGTTTTTGACTTTCTGATCATATTCCATCTTCTGTTCTCCTTTCCGGACCGTCCAGCCCGGGCGGTCGGGTTTTACTTCACTGTATCATAACCTTTTCTTTCATACTCGCCGAATCCGCCTGCCATGTGGGAGACTTGATCGAATCCGCGTGCCTTCAGGATACTGGACGCGATCGCGGAGCGCGCGCCGCTCTGGCAGTGGACAAGGAGTTCCTTGTCCCGAGGCAGTTCCTCATCCCAGAGATGTCCGAGGAAGTGATGGGTGGCTTCGGGCATATGTCCGCCCTCCCATTCGGAATCATTCCGGACGTCCAGGACATACGTATTCCCGTCTTTCTTCGCTTCCGTGAACTCTTCAACGGTCAGTGTTTCGTACGAATCCGTCTCAGCTCCAGAAACTGCAGTTTCCGGACGGACAAATGCGACGACCCGGTCCAGGTGGATCGATTCAAGCGCTTTACGGATTTCCTTTTCCTTGCCTTCTTTGGCAATGACGAGGAGATCCTGGTCGTATCCGATCAGCCAGCCCGCCCAGTTCGTGAAGGATTTATTGAACGGGATATTGATGGAGCCTTTGACGAGCGCTTTTTCCGCATCTTTCGCCGGGCGTGTATCCAGCACGAGTGCGCCATCCTGTTCGCGCAGCCGGTTGAATTCAACCATGTCTCCGACCACTTTGATGTCTTCACGGTTCAGGAGCGCGGGGCCTTCCTTGTTCACTTTCTTCATCATCGCAAAGTACTTCGGTGCTTCCGGCTGGCCCTCCAGCAATTGCTTTACAAATTCATCTCGGTCGTTTTCCTTCATCGCCCAGTTGAACTGCTTTTCGTAGCCGACTGTCGTGAGGGGAACCGCACCAAGCGACTTGCCGCATGCGGAACCCGCACCATGGCCAGGCCAGACGATCATATGGTCAGGGAGCTTTTTGAACTTCTGGACCGAGTCGAACATCTGGACCGCGCCTTTTTCCGCGGTATCAGCTATGCCCGCAGCCTTTTCGAGAAGGTCCGGACGGCCGATGTCTCCGACAAAGACGAAGTCACCCGTGAAGATGCCCATCGGTTCTGTCGCACCGCCTCCGCGGTCGGTCAGAACGTAAGACACGCTTTCCGGCGTATGGCCCGGTGTGTGCATCACTTTAAAGTCGATGTTTCCGATCGAGAACGTATCTCCGTCTTTCAGAAGAACGGCATCCAGTCCGTCTGTATATTGGTACGTCCAGTCTTCTCCGCCTTCACCCGGCAAATACAGTTTGGCGCCAAGGTCCTCGGCCAGCTGGCGGGCACCGGAAGTGAAGTCGGCATGGATATGGGTTTCCGCGGCAGCCGTGATGTTGAGGCCTTCTTTTTTGGCGCGCTCAATGATGGCCTCCGAATGGCGGGGCGGATCAATGACAATCGCTTCACCCGTGCGCTGGCAGCCTACAAGATAGGCGTATTGAGCGAGGCGGTCATCAAAAAATGATTGGAAAAACATGTTCCGCTTCATTCCTTTCGCTTTCTAATTACCCGTTGGGGTATTTGTAATATACCACCGGGGGTATAATCTCGTCAACAGGTAAGATTGCCTGAACCCATCTTCAGGCTTGTCCGGTCCCGCCACAGTGTATCGAAAGCGAAGCAAATGATTCGGATTTTCTTGCTTTACCATACCCGCATGAACAAAAAATAAAAGCCCGCCGGATACCCGGCGGGGTAGATTGCGATCATTTTTCGCCGTCCACATACTTTCCGTGATCCGGGACGGCCTTTTCCTTGAAATGCTCTGCGAGTGCAGCCAGTTCATTCTGAAGGTATTCTCCCGTTGCCGGAACTCCATGGCCGGTGAGTGCGGCCTGCGGCTGCAGTTGGGCAAGTGTCTTGACGGACTGCTCGGCCGCTTCCCAGTCAGGGGTCAGATAAACCGGCGGACCACTGACCTCGAGCTCCTGGGTCATGACTTTATACAGGGAGTCCTGCCTGACCGTGACGAATGCATCACCTGCAATAAGCGAGCCGTCGGACTCCCGGAACAGAGAAACGTGGCCTTCGGTGTGTCCCGGCGTATGGATCCAACGCCATCCGTTCATATGCGGCACCGTGCCGTCGGAAGGCAACTCATATGCCTTCGCGCCGATATCAATCGCCTCATGCGGGAACATACTGGACAATTTTGCGACCATGCCGCCTTCTACTGTCATATCCGGGTCCGGGTAATCCCGTTTGCCCGTAATGTACGGAATCTCAAGCGGATGAGCATAGACCGGGACGTCCCAATTCTCCAGCAGATCAATCAATCCGCCGATATGGTCGAAATGCGCATGCGTCAGGATGATCGCCTTTGGCGGATTGTTGTCACCAAAACGGGCTGCTGCGGCCTCCATGATCTTGCCGCCGGACTTTGGCATGCCCGCGTCAATCAGTACCCATTCATTCCCGACACCCGGCTTTCCGAAGAAAATGACATTCACAACTTGGTTCGTATAGCTGTACAGGTCTTCCCCGACCGGGATGCCATCTCCGCTGTTCACAGACGTCATTGGCTGAAACCGCTCGGTTGACGAACTTCTCTCCATATCCATCAGTGATCCCTCCTGCGATGAAATCACCTTATTCATTCCCGTTATCAGGAGAACTAATCTAGTGGGAACGGTATGCCCCGATGGAAAGCTTCGTCGAAACGTAGAAAGAAACCGCCGCGGCTCCGTACAGCACGCCCATGAATATCCCCGCCGGCAGGTCTCCTCTGTGACTGACAAACACCGAGATGATCAGACCGATCAGCGTGGCAACTGACGGCACGAAAGCGGGCGGAATCGAAAATACTTTCTTCAGTATCTGTGTAGCTATGAGCACCAGCGGGACGGCAATAAACACATCCCAGACATTTGTGCTGATCTCCGGAAACTCCGTCATATGCCGGATTCCTCCCTGAAACTGCATTTTGTTTCATTATGGGAGAATGCCCCGCCGCTTAGACACCGAAGACGGCAGCTTCAGTAATTGGCAAAAATAAAAAAGGACTTATATAAGCCCTTTTGTATGCCCGGTATCAACCCAACAGCATAGTGAACACATAGCTGCCAAAGCCGACAAGAGATATCATCATGCCAAGTGCCAGTTCCTTGCTGGACCACTTCTCACCCGCGTCCGCTTCTTCCACCCATTTTACCGCGTCCGTCTCTACCCCGAAGTTGTCCAACTGCTCAATTTGCTTCATCATTTTCCTTCCACGTTCCTCAAGCGCAAATGTGAACATCAGAATCGGCACGAGCAAAATGGACATCCCGATCAATTGCATGTATTTAACTCTCCTCATTCAAAAAGTGTTTGTCATCACAATTAATTGTTCCTTCCAGCGGTCTATTCTATACCAACATCTCCTGAAACAGTTGTTTTTTGCTCATGAAATTTCTTTATTAAAAACACAAAAGAACTCCCATGAGTGTCCAGGGAAGTTCTCTTTTGGCATTCTCCAGGCGGATGACCCACGCCAAATTTAATTAAAGGATTTTCTTCACACAATCTTTCCAGAATCAAAAAACTGCAGATCAGGAGACAGTGAGAGTCCTCCTTTTTCTGCAGTCAGGTTGATCCAATCAGGAATTATGTCACAGCCGGCAGCAGCCGGGCAGAGGCCAGACGGTTCCGGACCATGACACCGAGAATAGCCGCTGCCACGGCCTTGATGCTGTCAAGGATGATAAACGGCAGCATGCCGCCGGCAAATGCACCTGTCCAGGACAGGCTGCCCATGAACTTCAGCCACACGGTGCCGATCACGAGAATCACCAATGCCCCGATGATGTTTGCCGCAACCACAGCAGGCGTTCGGAAACCGCCCTTCTCAGAAACCCACCCGATAATGAATGCCGCTGGTATATAGCTCAGGATATAGCCGCCGGTCGGCCCCATCAAAATGCCGAGACCCGATTTCATCCCCGCGAACACCGGGACGCCGATTGCGCCGATCAATACGTAGAGTGCAGCCGCAAGTGTTCCGTAGCGTTTGCCGAGAATCGTTGCGGCCAGCGCAAGCGCCAAAGTCTGTGCAGTGAATGGCACCGGCGGTATCGGGATGATGATTTGCGCCCCGATCCCCATGATTGCCGCAAACAAAGCGGCCATGATCATCATTTTCAGTCGTTCGTTCCCCATCTGTTCCATCCCCCATTTGGTTAACTCATTTCTTCTTTAGTTGACTGAATCTATCATATATAATGGGAAGACGTTCAGTCAACCTGTTTTGGAGGAGGGGTTAACGTTGAATATTCATGGGCATCACATTCAAGGCGCAGTGATTGACGAAGAGACCCGATGCCGCCATTATCACGGTGAAACCGACCGGATTGCGATCAAGTTTTTCTGCTGCGGAAAGTGGTTTCCCTGCCATGCCTGCCATGCGGAATCCGGCTGTGGCGGGCATGCAATCTGGCCGGAGGACCGATTTTCCGAGAAAGCCGTCCTCTGCGGTGCCTGCGGACATGAGCTGACGGTGGCAGAATACCTGGACGGAGCCTCTAATTGCCCTTCCTGCGGTGCTGCCTTCAATCCGGGCTGCAAGCTCCACCACCATCTGTATTTTGAAGATTGACATGCAAAAGCCCGCGGATTTGCCGCGGGCTTTCATCTGCCTATTCCTCCGCCACGTCACTCGTCGCAGCTTTCCTGATCTTCGTTCTTTCTTCATAGAAGTTCTTGACGATCGTCTTGCCGACCGCGTATATCGGAACACCAAGGAGCACGCCCACGAACCCGGCAATGTTCCCTGCGGCGAGAATGACCGTAATGACAGTAAGCGGATGGATTTCAAGCGTTTTGCCCATGATGTTTGGTGTAATGAAGTTGCTCTCGACCTGCTGGGCGACAATCATGACGATGCTGACCCCAATCAGGAGCTTCGGATCTTGGATAAGCGCGATGAGAAGCGCCGGGATAACCGAAATCCACGGCCCGATAAACGGAATGAGATTCATGAAGAGACCGAAAATTGCCAAGATCAGCGCATACTCCAGGCCGATGATGAGATAGCCGATAAGCAGCATAATGCCGACACAGAGACTGACGAGCATCTGGCCCTGTACATAGTTCGAAATCGTCCTGTTGACATCTTCCAACGTCTTGATGACGAAGCCTTTCTTCTTCCCCGTGAAAAATTGGGAAACGAACGGGATGAAGCGCTCATGGTCCTTCAGCATGTAGATGAGGAAGAACGGTGCAAGGACAAGCATGAAGATGGTCTGGAAAAAGCCCGTGATAAAGTTGACCATCCCCCCGCCGAGGTTGACGGCGATTTCGTTCACCCGGCTTTGCGCATTGTCGATCGCGTTTTCCATGAACTCCGGAAGTTCATCCCGCCGGTTCAGCCAGTAACTGACGTTCTCCTGGACATCTTCGGTAATCTGCGGAAGATTGTTCGTGAAGGAATTCACCTGTTTCGTGATCATCGGACCGATCATGGCGGAAAGGCCCCAGAACACGCCGACGAGCAGCACGAATACGCTGAGGATACTTGCCCATCTCGGAAAATTGCGCTTCTCGAGATAGCGCTGCACGGGCTCCGTCAGATAAAACAGGAGTCCGCCCACGAGAAGCGGGAGGAAGATTGTCCTCAGAATGATGCCGATCGGTGCGAACAGGCCTTTGATATCAATGAAGAAATGAATGATGAGCAGTGCGAGAAGAATACCGACTCCCGCCTGGAACCAGAGTTTCTTAGTCATAGGAACCCCTTTGCTATATAGCTTTCTACCAATCCTATTCCCAGTATAACCGATTCCATGCACAAATCGCATGCCCCGCCCTATTCTTGCTGAAAATCCCGACATTAGGACTTAAAAAAACCGCCCCTACGAATCGGGGCGGCTCGGTTCAGGCTCCTGCCTGCAGGATAATGCGGTTGCCGGACGGGTCAGCAGTCACGGTATGCCCGCCTTCTTCGCTGACTTCCGCTCCGACCAAATGGAGCTGTTCCACAGCCTTCTGTACGGCATCGCTGTCCGGGAAAACGAGCGTATAGGCTT
Source organism: Bhargavaea sp. CC-171006 (assembly GCF_009761675.1). Taxonomy (GTDB): domain Bacteria; phylum Bacillota; class Bacilli; order Bacillales_A; family Planococcaceae; genus Bhargavaea; species Bhargavaea changchunensis. The sequence continues at coordinate 32,842 of NZ_QUZH01000008.1, read as the reverse complement.
TGAGTCCGGCGCTGTCATTTTCCTGCGCCGGGATGCCCTGGCCGTTCCAGACGTTCAGCCCGAGATGGTGGTGATAGCGTGCCGTCGACATAAAGAGTGCGCCCGGGTAGTACGTAGCCACTTCAAACCCGAGCCCTTCACGGTAGAACCGCTCTGTTGCGGCAAGGTCCGAAACGTGCAGATGGACGTGTCCCATGACGGTTTCCTCAGGGAGGCCGTTCCATGTCCGTCCCGCTTCCTGCGCGGACTGCACGACGCCTTCCCCATCGAGCGCGACGGTGGCCATGTCGACCTGTCCGTCGTTCCAGTTCCATTCGCCTGCCGGACGGTCACGGTACACTTCGATGCCGTTGCCTTCAGGGTCGTTCAGATAAAGGGCTTCGCTCACATAATGGTCGCTTGCACCCATGCGCACGCCTTTTTGGATAAAGTGAAGAATGGCTGCGCCCAGGTCCTCGCGTGACGGAAGGAGGATCGCGAAGTGATAGAGCCCTGCGCGGTTCGGCCGCTTCGGATGGAGGCCTTCCCGGTTCTCCAGAACGAGAAGCGGCGTCTTGCCGTCGGCCGTCAGTTCAATTCGGCCATCTGACGTGTTCAGCACACGGAAACCGATGATGTCGGTATAAAATTCCTTCATGGCTTCCAGATCAAGTACATTCAGATAAACTGCACCGGTATAGATGGCCGGTGCCTGGTGGAAAGATGTCATTATCGTGGTTCCCCTCTCTTAGTTACGAATTGTAACCATCATATCGGATTCCCTAGGTTATTTCAAGTAACTCAATTACTTTCGCGCTATTAATTCCTGTGATACAATATTTACAAGGAGTGAATGCCCTATGGTACAGCCAGAACTATGTCCCCGTTTTGAACAGGCGGTCGGAATGCTGAGCCGGCGGTGGAATGCGCTGATCATCTTTTCCCTTCTCGGCGAATCACAGCGGTTCTGCACGATGACCGAGTCGATCGGCATCAGCAACCGGCTGCTGTCGGAGAGACTGAAGGAGCTGGAAAAGGACGGCATCGTCGAACGGAACGTCTATCCGGAAACACCAGTCCGCATTGAATATAGTCTGACCGAAAAGGGCCGCGCCCTTGCACCGGTCATGCAAGAAATCCAGAAATGGTCCCAAGAATGGCTGCCTGTTCAGGAAGCCTCCGAAGACGCTCAGGAACCTTCTGTACGCTAAACATCCAACTGAACAGGATGGAAGATCCAGCTGACATCTGCCGTAACCGAGTGACCTGAAAAAGCAGGGAAGCTCCGGCTGATGTCGGCTTTTTCTTATTCGGGCAGGCTTTAGCTGATTGAATACAGGTTTTTGTATACGCGATATATTGTATACCCCTTTTATTGGGTTTCATGTATAATGGATGAAACACAGTTTTCCGATTGGGGGAACAGGGATATGCCACTGCCTACTCAACTGTCCAAGCCGGTTCGCATGACGGCAAAAGAAACCGCATTCAACCAGATTCAGAACTGGATCATCGACGGGACGCTTCGTCCCGGAGAAAAGTTAAACGATATGGAAATCGCCAAAGCACTTGGTGTCAGCCGCACGCCGGTCCGGGAGTCACTCCAGCTGCTCGAGACACAGGGCTTCGTGAAAATGTATCCCGGCAAGGCGACCCAGGTGACGGAAATCGATCCTGAAGCGATCAACGACCTGCTTCCGCCGCTTGCCGTCCTTCAGGCGCTCTCAGCGGAACTCGCAATCCCGCATTTGACTGATGAAATCATCGACCGGCTCATTGAAACGAACGAACGGTTCGGAAATGCGATCCGGGGAGGCGATGAACTGTCCGCCATCCGGATCGACGAAGAATTCCACCAGATTATCATCGAAGCGGCGAGAAACCCGTATATCACCAGCATTGCCGGAAACCTTCAGGCACATGTACGGCGTCAATTCTACCACGATGCCATCGTTCTGCGGGAGCAGTCGTATAAGGAGCACACCGACATTATCCGGGCCATGAAAGACGGGGATGCCGGGAAGGTGAACAGCGTAATGACCAAAAACTGGATTACCGCAATCGAAGAGCTCCGTGCACTAAGAGGCCAATAATGAGGAAATGATAAACCCGCAGGAACGCCGGATCGGCTTCCCTGCGGGTTATTTTATAGATCCGGATTTTTATCGGGGGCCGGCCCGGCCAGCCGGGCGATGATGCCGGTAATGACCAGCGCGGCGACTACCGGGAGCAGCCAGCCCAGTCCTTCCGCGTAAAGCGGCAGGTTGGCTGTGAGAAATTCATCTGCAGGAACAAGCCAGCCAAACTCCGTATCCAGCGATCCCGCAAGTGCCTTCAGTCCGTCAATGATGCCGATGAGCAGAGCCATGGCAGTCGCTGCCACATAGACGAGCCGTGAGTGATGGAACAGCTTTGACGTAAACGTCAGAAGCAGCAGCGAAATCGCGAGCGGGTAAAGCAACATCAGCATTGGAACTGAGAATTTGATGATATTCGAAAGCCCAAAGTTGGCGATCGTGAATGTGAACACCGAAAAGATCCATACAAATGCCTTATAGCTGATGTTCGGCAGCAGTGAATGGAAGTACTCGCCATTTGCCGTGATCAGACCGATGGCCGTTGTCAGGCAGGCCAGAATGATGACCACTGACATGAGAATCGTTCCAAACGAACCGAAAAAGTGCGTGGCTGCACTGCTCAGCACCGGTCCTCCGGTCTCGAACATACCGAAAGTCTGGACGCTTGTTGCTCCGATATAGGCAATTCCGATGTAGAGGACCGCAAGCAGCAGGATGGCAATAAGGCCAGCCCGGAACGTGGCACCGGTGATCGCTGTTTTGGATTTCATGCCCATGGCTTTAACTGCATTGACGACAATGATGGCAAACACCAGCGCTGCAATCGCGTCCATCGTATTGTAGCCTTCCGTAAATCCTTTGGTGAAAGCACCATCTGCATAGGCCTCCGCCGCGGGCTGAATGTCCCCCAACGGTTTGATGACAGCCATGATGATCAGAATGGCAAGGAGGATTACAATCCCGGGTGCGAGGATTTTCCCTACCCGGTCAACGATTTTGGCAGGATTCAAAGAAAGCCAGAGTGTAACTGCAAAAAATACCAATGTGAACAGGAAGAGCGGCGTTCCTCCCGCATCCGTTCCTACATAAGGCGTGATTCCGATTTCATAAGCGACTGTCCCTGTACGGGGAGCCGCAAAAAAAGGCCCGATCGTCAGGTAAAGGATCGATGTGAACAGCACCCCGTAAAGCGGGTGAACACGGCTCGCAAGCTCTTGGAGATGGTTGCTTCCGGAGTAACCGATGGCGATGACACCAAGAAACGGCAGGCCCACCCCTGTAACCAGGAAGCCGATCATCGCCGGCCACAAGTTTTCGCCCGCCTGCTGGCCTAATTGCGCCGGGAAGATCAGGTTACCCGCACCAAAAAACAAAGCGAACAGCATGGAGCCTACTGCAATATAGTTAGATATAGACATTTTTTCCTGCATAAGACAAGATCCTTTCTGTTTGGTCTGTATATTTGCTGCTTTGTCAGATTGTATCGACTTTTGTCGGTTATCAAACCAATGTTTCTCATCCTACTGTATTTTCTGCAAAATGACAACATCCAATGTCTGACTTTTCTTCTGTGTGTGTGTTTTGGACCTGTTTAGCATTTTGTCATGCGGGAATATAACGGACAGACGCACCATATAAGGAGGAAACCAACATGAATCGTAACAAGATGATGATGACTGCCCTCGGATTGGGTGCCGCTTATCTGATGAGAAACAAAGAATCACGCGACAAGTTAAAAGGCCAGTTCAACGACTTTTCCGGAACGGCGAAGAACAACAGCAACAAGCATCAAACTGCCAATAACAATAAAAAAGGCGGCCTGCTGACCAACTTCTTCAGTTGATCGGCAGCCGCCATCCCCGGGGGTTCCGCTCCGGGGTTTTTTATGGAATAAAAAAAATCCGGCGGACAAAACCCGCCGGATGTTCGTTTTGATAGATTTAAGCTTCTGCCGTGCTGGCAGCAGGCCCCATGACCCGTGCGACGACGCCTGTAAGGATCATGACGACGACAACCGGGATCAGCCAGCCAAGGCCATCCGTGTAGAACGGAAGGTAAGCAGTGTAGAAGTCCACAACCGGCTGGAGCCATGCAAACTCCGTGCCGAGCGTGCCCGCCAGTGTCTTCAGGCCATCCACAATGCCGATCGCCAATGCGACAACTGTTGCCGATACATAAACCAGGCGCGAATGGTTGAACAGCTTTGAAGTGAATGCCATCAGAATCAGGGAGATGGCCAGCGGGTAAAGAAGCATGAGAACCGGCACCGAGTAGGTGATGATGTTTGCGAGTCCGAAGTTCGATACCACAAACGTGAACGTTGTAAAGATCGTGACAAATACTTTGTAGCTGATTTTTGGGAACAGCGAGTGGAAATACTCGGCATTCGCAATCATCAGTCCGATTGCCGTTGTCAGGCAAGCCAGCGTGATGATGATGGCAAGAAGTGCCGTACCGAATGCCCCGAAGAAGTGCTCGGCCGAAGTGCTGAGGACTGGACCGCCCGTATCAAACAGGCCGTATTGCTCGACACTTGTCGCACCGATATAGGCGATTCCGACGTAGAGGATGCCGAGAAGTGATGCAGCGACAACTCCCGCCTTGAAGGTCGCATTCATAATCCCCTGTTTTGTCTTCAGTCCCATTGCCTTGACGGCATTGATCACAATGATGGCGAATACGAGCGCTGCAAGGGCATCCATCGTGTTATAGCCTTCCGTGAAGCCCTTGGCAAATGCATTCCCCAAGTACCCTTCAGTCGCCGGCTGAATTGCGCCCATTGGATTCAAGAGGGACGCCGCGATCAGGACCAGCAGGAGGATGACAATGCCGGGTGCCAGGATTTTCCCGACCCGGTCGACAATTTTCGCCGGGTTGAGCGACAGCCACAATGTGATACCGAAGAAGATAGCCGTGAAAAGCAGAAGAGCCAGAGGCCCGCTCGCATATGGAGTGATGCCGACCTCAAATGCGACCGTACCTGTACGGGGTGCTGCAAAGAACGGTCCGATTGTCAGGTAAAGAACGGATGTGAAAATTACTGCATAAACCGGGTGTACCCTGCTTGCAAGATCTTGCAAGTGGCTGCTTCCGGAATAGCCGATGGCGATGACGCCGAGGAACGGCAGGCCAACGCCTGTAATCAGGAATCCGATAATGGCAGGCCAGAAATTATCGCCGGCCAGTTGTCCGAGCTGTGCGGGGAAAATTAGGTTGCCTGCTCCGAAGAATAAAGCAAAAAGCATGACTCCAACAGCGATAAACTTAGAAAACGACAAGTTTTCTTTCATGATGGCAAATTCCTTTCTAACGATGTCTTTTAATATTCGGAAAATTGATTTTGTGGGGATGCTTTATATCCTACTATCGATTCAGGAAGAATGCAATATATTAGTCGAATTTTCTATCAGAATTATTTAACAGGTTCCTTTCTCTCATGAAAAGCTGAAAAAAAGCGGCTCCCCATTGGGAACCGCTCCTTTAAATCGCTGCTATTCATTCTGCCACGACAGCCTGTTCCTGCCTGCGCTCTGCACCCCGGACCAGCCAGATGCTTGCTTCATATAGGATCGCCATCGGAATGAGGACAAGCAGCTGGCTGATAAAATCCGGAGGTGTGATCAGGGCCGAGATGACCGCAATCGCGACATAAGACCATCTGCGGACCTTTTTCATCGTATCTGCCGTCAGCAGGCCGATGGAACCGAGGAAAAGCGCCACAATCGGCAATTCGAACAGCAGGCCGACCGGCATTGTCGTCATGAGCAGGAAACGCATATACTCCTGCGCAGACACCATGATATCGAAATTGGCCGCCCCGAAGCCGAGGAGGAAATCATAGCTCAGGGGGTGGATGATAAAGTACCCAAATGACACGCCCCCGAGAAAGAGCAGCAGCATCACCGGTGAGTATAGACCGATGAACTTTGACTCTTTTTCATTCAGGCCCGGCTTCACGAACTGCCAGATAAAGTGGCAAAGGAACGGAAGAGAGAGCCCCAGGGCAATCGCCGCTGACATGGTCATGTAAAACTTTATGACCTCAAGGGGACCGAGGATAACCAGGTCATGCCCCTTTGTGACATACGGAAACCACAGGTTGATTGTCGAAAAGACCGCAAAGAATACAAGCAGGAAAACACTGATACCCTTGATCAGTGACTTCCTGAGGTCGGAGAGATGGGTGATGTAGTTTTCCCCCTCCCCGTCCGCAGGCCTTTCCTGCGGCGGCTTTTTCGGCGGAGGCGTTCCGGCGCCCTGTTCCTGGGCCGTCTGAACAAGTGTTTCGGCAGTTGCTTCCGTCTCAGCCTCCTCTTCGGATACCTTTTCCCGCTTCTCGATTTCAGCCTTTTTTGCCTCGGCTTTCCGTTTGTCAACCGGGCTTAATGTGGCATTATAATCATTTCCGTACGGATCCATATCGATCACTTCCTGTCTTTGAACGCCTCATGATTCACAGAGAAGCGCCAAAAACGGCAGACCGGGTCCAAGCCGCCGGGCGGCCCGGCCGGTCCTGCCGTCACGCTTCTTTACGCTCTTCCTTCAACTCATCTTTTCTTGGCTTGTCATCGTCGTCGTCCATGATGTCTTTCGCCGACTTCTTGAATTCGGATAGCGTCTTGCCGACGGCTGAACCGACTTCAGGGAGCTTCCTCGGACCGAACAGGATCAGGATGATGACGAGGATGATGATCAGCCCCGGAACACCGATACTTGCGATTCCACCCATGCGGATCGCCTCCTTTTAACTGTAGAATTCCACCCGGAAGGAAAAGGTAAACCTCCCGTTATTCTTGCTTGGACTTATCCGGCTTCTGTCGCCAGGAGCTCGGGGCATAAGTCTTCCCGCTCCGCGAGGCAGGCCTCGCTGCGCAGGATGCCTTATGCCTGTCGCCCCTGAACGGCGCCTTCAGCACTTAGATTATCCGGCTTCTGGCGGCAGCTCCTCGGGTCATAAGCCGTTCCGCTCCGCAAGGCAGGCCTTGCTGCGCAGACCGTCTTATGCCTGTCGGAGCTAGGCAGCCGCCTTCAGCACTTAGACTAGCGAGCCGCCTTCTTTGCTGTATTTGATAATGCCTTCGGCCGCACGGTAGGCAAGAGCACCAACCGTTCCTGTCGGGTTGTAGCCGCCGTTATGGGCGAAGTTGCCCGCACCGACGACGAACAGGTTCTCCATGTCCCAGTGCTGCAACCACGTGTTCACAACGCTGTTTGCCGGGTCGGCCCCCATGACAGTACCGCCCGTGTTGTGCGTGGTCTGGTAAGGCACAATGTCGTAGTCGGTAATCGGTGCTCTGCCCACCGACTGCTTGGCACCCATTTTTTCAATGATTTCAGTCGCTTTCTCGGAAATGTACTTGTGGAGTGCCTTGTCCTGGTCAGTGAAGTTATACGTCAGCTGCAGAAGCGGAACGCCGTAGGCATCTTTGTACGTCGGATCGAGAGTCAGGTAATTGTCACGGTGAGGCATCGAGGCACCCTGGGCACCGATGCTGAGGCTTCTCGTGTAGTTTTCAATCGATGCCTTCTTGAATTCGGCTCCCCATGCAGGCGTATCAGGAGGAACCGGGTTGGTTGCAATCGGTCGCGCGCCTGTCTGGGTGATCGATAGGCTGCCGCCGTGAATAAAGTCTAGGTCCCCGTGGTCGAAGTTGTCTCCATTAAAGTCATCGATTGTCATGCCGAGCGAGCCGGCTCCCATGAACGTGTTAAACTGCTCGTCGAAGAAGCCCGTCGCTCCGGGAAGGATCTGGTAGCAGTAATTCTTGCCGAGCGTGCCACGACCTGTTTCGGGATCATACCTTTCACCGATATCGGATACCATGAGGAGTTTGGCATTGTTCATGACATAACTGTTGAGCACGACAACTTCCGCCGGCTGGATGTATTCCTCTCCGGACATCCAGTTGATGTAACGGACACCCGTTGCCTTGCCGCCTTCGTGGAGAATTTCCACTACATTCGAGTGAAAACGGACTTCATAGTTTCCGGTCTCTCTGGCAGCCGGAATGACCGTGATCTCTGGGGAAGTCTTCGCCCCGTATTCACAGCCGAAACGCTCGCAGAACCCGCAGTACATGCAGGCATTGATTGTCTGGCCATCAGGGTTCGTATAGGCTTCCGACAAGTTGGCCGAAGGAAGCATGAACGGCGAATAGCCAAGATCGCTTGTCGCCTTCTCGAACTTTTCCAGAATTGGAGTCTTTTTCATCGGCCCCGTGGGGTATGGGTTGGACCGTTTTCCGGCGAATGGGTTTTTATCATCACCGGAAATTCCCGCGGTGTATTCAAATTTATCAAAGTATGGCTCCAGTTCGTCGTATGTAATTCCCCAGTCCTGGAGCTGGTATTCCGGGCCAAGCTTGTCCTTGCCGTACTTTTTCTCGGTTATCGTCTTGATCTCGAAGTCATATGGAAGGAACCTCCACGTGTGGCCGTTCCAGTGAGTTCCGGAACCGCCCAGTCCCTCACCCAGCAAAAACGAGCCCATCGTCCGCATTGGAAGCGCACGTTGGTCGCGACGGTTGCGGAAAGTGACCGTTTCCTTTGAAAGGTCCTGCATGAGTTCGTATCTGAAGGCGTACCTATATTCATCGTGGACGCGCAGAAAATCCTCTGTTCCCCGCTCGCGGCCCCTTTCAATACTTACGACTTTCAGACCCGCTTTTGCCGCCTCCGCGGCCACGATGCCGCCAGTCCAGCCGGCTCCCACTGTCACGACATCTACTTTATCCAATGTTTTCGCCATTTATTTCCCTCCTCAATCAGTGGTGTCCGCCAAGGGACTGCGGATCGATTTCCACGAATTCCTTGCTGTCGATCTTGTCGATGTACGAAGCCTGGTGGCCCGGGAAGTTTTTCATCTTCCAACCTTCCATGCCGACATTGCCGCCATACATCGGATCGGAGTATGCGCCTTCCAGCACGGCTGAACGAAGAAGCCGGAAGAAGAAGCCCGCAGTGACGCCTTCCATCTCAACCTCGTCTTTCTGGAAGGCGGTGATGATTTCGTCCATCTGATCGCCCTCGAGGTCAGTAAAGTCCTTGTCGAACCGGCTCTTTGCTTCCTGCTCCATCTTTTTAATGCCTTGGAGAAAAATCTCCTTACGCCGGAGACGGCTCTGATAACCCTGAGTCACCTCACCACCGTAAAACGGCCCCTGCATATATTCTTTTTCATTGTTGCCATATGCGCCGGCCAGCTGATGGTCGATAAAGTAGGGGACTCCAAGCTTGATCGCACCCGGTCCAAGATCATCCTCAGGGAAGATCCGCTCTGTCGCCTCGGAGAGGACATTGAAGTCATGGTCGTTCGTGAAGAACATCCGGCCGCCCGGTGAACCTGCCGATTGGTCGGCCCTGCCCCCGCTCCGTTCCCCATCTTTGGTCGCGTTGCCGCCGTCCTTAGCGTTGTATCCGATAAGACCGCCGATGACGCCGCCTCCGACCAGAGCACCGGTCGCCACGCCTGCCGTCTTGAGAAAATCGCGACGGGAGACGTCTTTCTTTTCATCCGCCATGTCTGTTCCTCCTTTGTGGGTTCTCTGAATATGAGAAATCTACAACGAGCATGCCCTCCCGGTTATCCGTTTTATACCGGTACTGCATGCTTTTCACCCATATTCTTCTACATGACCATTCCCTCCCCCCCCGCCCCCTAAACCAACAGATGACACAAACATGCCATTAGGTCTTGTTAGCTATTAAGCAAATGGGTCAATTATTATAAAAGTCAGGTCACTACTAAAAGTCTGATTGTTTTCTGTGATGCAACAAACGTATAATAATTACGACTGTTAAGTTACAGCAGACTATCTATTTAAGGGGGTCTTACATATGTTCCAAAACACCTGGTCCCGCATGTGGGATTGGCACGATGAAGCCAAACGCCTTTTTACCTTCTTTATCCGGCCCAATCAGGTCATGATGAACGCCGAAGGTTCGGGGGCACCGTTCGGCTATACCGAAAAAGATCCGGAAAACAAGCGGAACGAGCGGAGCTACACCACCGCACAGATGATCGGCCTCATTGCAGGACCGCTTCTCTTCTTCCTGATCCTGCTTTTCTTTAATCCCGAGGGGCTCTCGCCAGAAGCTCGCGCCATCTTGGCGGGGACCGTCTGGATGGCCGCCTGGTGGATCACCGAAGCGGTTCCGATTCCGGTGACATCACTCCTGCCGCTTGTCCTCTTCCCGCTGGCGGGCGGGCTGGATGTAAAGGCAACCGCATCCGCGTATGGAGATGAAAACATCTTCCTCTTTATGGGCGGCTTCATGATCGCGCTCGCAATGGAAAAGTGGAACCTTCACCGGCGCATCGCGCTCACGATCATCTCGGCGATCGGCACGAACATGAACAAAATCATCCTCGGCTTCATGGTCGCGACCGGTTTCCTGTCGATGTGGATCTCCAACACCGCGACTGCCATGATGATGGTGCCGATCGGACTTGCCATCACGTATCAGGTCGCAGACGCGCTCAAGGATGACAAGTCTGTCGATACATCCAAGGAGAACTTCGGCTTCGGCAAGGCACTTATGCTGGGAATCGCCTACTCCGCTTCAGTCGGCGGGATCGCGACACTCATCGGTACACCGCCGAACACAGCACTTGCCGCGGCCATGGAAAAGATGTACGGTATCGAAATTTCGTTTGGCCAGTGGATGCTCTTCGGAACACCGTTCGCGTGGCTGTTCATTATCCTGATCTGGCTATACCTTGTGAAAATCGCCTTCCCTCAGAAGATCAAAGAATTGCCCGGCGGACGCGGGATGATCCATGCCGAGAAAGAAAAACTCGGCAGTGCCTCAACCGAGGAGAAACTGGTTTTCACAGTGTTCATCCTCGCCGCGCTGTCCTGGATCACACGCTCATTCTTCCTGCAGAATTTCCTGCCGGGAATCAGCGACGGTGTCATCGCGATGTTCTTCGCAATTGCCCTGTTCGTCATCCCTGCGGTGAACGTGAAAGGTGACCGGCTGCTCGACTGGGAGACAGCGGCCAAACTTCCTTGGGGCATCCTGCTTCTCTTCGGGGGCGGACTTGCAATTGCAGCCGGCTTCGTCGGCTCCGGACTGTCCGAGTGGATCGGAAGCCAATTGACGGCACTGCAGAATGTGCCGCTCATCGTCGTCATCATCGTCGTCACGGCACTCGTCATTTTCCTGACGGAGATCACATCCAATACGGCGACGGCCGCGATGATGTACCCGATCATGGGCGCTCTCGCCATCGCCCTCGGCGTCCATCCGTTCGCTCTCATGGTCGCTGCCGGCGTTGCTGCCTCCTGCGCATTCATGCTGCCGGTCGCGACGCCGCCGAACGCGGTTGTGTTCGGTTCCGGTTATCTCAGGATCCCTGATATGGCGAAGGCGGGACTCGCTCTCAACATCATGGGCATCATCCTTGTGCCGCTGTTTATCTGGTTCCTGTTGCCGGCCGTGTTCGGCATTGACCTGAACACGCTGCCGGAGTTCCTCAAATAAGAAATGAAAAAGCCATGCACCTGTTTTTTAGGGTGCATGGCTTTCGTATGTATTCATAGGGCATTATGCGCGTGCTGCGAACCGTTTCCTTGCGGCAATGGCAAATGCCAGGTAAATCACCGGGATGATCGCAGTGAACAGGATCAGGAGCGTCCAGCCGCCAGCCGTCCAGAGCGGCGACAACAGGGTGCTGCCCGCGGCGACGCCGACATAATAAGAAACAAGATAAAGACTTGAGGCGCTGCCCTTGTGATGGGCCGCATCCCGGCCGACAGTGGCTGCTGTAAGCGAATGGGCAGTAAAGAAACCGAGGCAGATCACACAAAGGCCGACGACAATCATGGTGACGCTTTCTGAGAGTGTGATCAGGATCCCGGATGAAAGGATCAGCACGCCCGCCATCCGGACCGGACGGATGCCGAGCCTGTCGGATAGCCAGCCGGCCAGCGGCGAGCCGATCACGCCGATGCCGTAGGCAAAGTATGTATAGGAGATGGCTTCAAGTGACAGCCGGAACGGATCTCCCTGCAGATGGAACGGCAGGAAGGTCCAGACGCCCGTGAAACTTAATTGAAGGACGATCCCCAGGCCGAACGAGATAAGCAGGAGCGGGTTCTTGAGATGGTACAGGAACGCTTCCATGTCTTGCCGGGCGGTGCCGTCCGCCGCCTCAAACCGCCTCGACTTCGGCAGCAGGAAGATGACGGCCGCGGCGATCAGCGCCCCGGCGATGCCCAGGCCGTAAAACGCCATCTGCCAGGAGTAATGCTCGGTTACATATCCCGTCAGAACCCGCCCCACCATCCCCCCGAGCGCGTTTGTCGAGATATAGAGCGAGGTCGCGAAGCTGACGCTTTTCCGGTCCACTTCCTCACTGATGTAGGCGATTGCCGCCGCGGGAACCCCGGCAAGCGTGAAGCCCTGCAGGAAGCGGAGGGTGAGGATGAGCCAGAATGAATCGGTCAGAGGCATGATGAAAAATGGTATGACCGAAAGCGCGACCGACCATTTGATGTAGAGCGTCCGCCCATGGCGGTCCGAGAGAAAGCTGATTACGAGAAGGCCGATGATCAGGCCAAGCGTCGTGAGGGAGACCGACAAACTGGCCGAGGAGACGGATACGCCGAATTCTTCCGTAAAAAGCGGAAGAAGCGGCTGCGTCGTGTACATCGCCGCAAACACAAACAGCGAAGCAAACCCGAGGGCACCGATAATCTTCCAGAAAGCAGCATCCCTCATCGTATATGCGGGTCGTTCCGTCCGGTTCTCCATCCACAACACTTCCCATCCACTGATTCTCCCATTATAGCAAAGTGCTGGCGGTACGGAAAAATGCGCAACGGGTATGATAAAGAAAACACCTCTAAAGGAGGGTACGGATGAGAAAGATAGCGGTTGTCCTTGTTTTCCTATTAATGGGTGGTTGTTCGGACAAAACGGAGGAAGCGGTTGGACCCGTTGAAGATCGTGCTGATCAGGAACAGGATGGGCTGAAGGAAGAGATCAGGGAAATTGCGGCGGGGCTGCAGTCTCCATGGTCCATCAACCGGCTCGGAGATACCTTTTATATTTCAGAGCGGGACGGGACCATTGCGGAAATCGGACCGGACGGTTCGGTCAGGCGGCTTGAAGCCGGGCTTTCCGCTCCGCTGTCCGATGCGTCGGAAGCGGGTCTCATGGGCTTTGTCCTAAAGCCCGGATTCAACGACAACCGGGAAGCCTATGCCTACTACACTTATGAAGGGGAATCCGGACCGGTAAACCGGATCGTCACGCTCAGGCGAGGCGATTCCGGCTGGCATGAGACAGAAATCCACCTGGACATGGTGATGTCGGGCCCCGTGCATCACGGCGGCCGGCTCGCCCTGTCCCCCGACGGCACCCTTTTCGCAACGGTTGGGGACCGGCTTGAACCCGGCACCGCACAAAATCCTGATTCACTGAACGGCAAAATTCTCTGGCTGAATGAAGCCGGCGAATTCAAAGTGTATACGCTGGGACACCGGAATCCGCAGGGGCTCGCATGGGACGAAGAAGGCATGATGTATGCAACCGAACACGGCCAGTCGGCAAATGATGAACTGAACCGCATTGAGGAAGGACGAAACTACGGCTGGCCGGTGATCCAGGGGATGGAACAGCGTGAAGGCATGGAGCGGCCGCTGGCGACTTCCGGAGCCGATGAAACCTGGGCCCCATCCGGACTGGCCTATCATGACGGCCTGCTTTACGCGGGGGCGCTCCGGGGTGAGGCGGTCCTCGTGTTCGACCCGGGTACCGGCAGTCTGCTCAGAAGGATTGAAGGCTACGGCCGTGTCCGGGATGTGTTCTCGGACGGCGATTCGATTTACTTTATCACAAACAATACAGACGGACGCGGAACTCCCCGGGAGGGAGATGACCGCCTCATGGAAATCAGACACCCGGGCAGCGATTGAGCGCATACCCGGGTGTTACTACCGTTATTCGGATTGGAGAGTGACGGAGACGATCTCCGGCGTATTAAGGAGGCGGAGCGGAATCTGGCTGTTGCCGAGTCCCCGGCTGATGACAAGCTGCGTGCCGCCTTGGCTGTGGATGCCCGAGGTCAGCTCCGGGAACCAGCCCTGTCCTGGCGAGTTGAGGCCGCCGACAAACGGGATGCGGACCTGGCCGCCGTGTGCGTGACCTGAAAAGACCAGCGGCATATCCATGGCGGCGTACGTTTCGAACTGCTCCGGCCGGTGGGCAAGAAGCATCGTGAACATCCCCGCCGGCACGTCCGCGGTCGCCTGCTCGATCGCATTTCGGGTGAAGGCGGATTCCTCTTCCGTGCCGACACCGGCAAGCGGATCGTCGATGCCCGCAATCGCCATGCTGTCGCTACCCGAACCGACCACCATCGCCTGATTCCGGAGCACGTGAACACCCGCCTCCGAGAGGGCGGATGAGATTTCATCGACCTCATTGGTCGCGACTTCATGGTTGCCGGTCACGTAGAAGACGTCCGCCATTCCGGTGAGAGCGGGAATCATCGCCATGCTGCGGTCCAGATCGTACCGGTTGCTGTCGATAAAATCCCCTGTCAGGAAAATATAATCAGGATTTTCCCGGCGGACAGCCTCAATCAGGTCCGCCTGTTCCCCGCCGAACTCCGCATCGTGGACATCCGAGATCTGAACGATTTTCAATCCGTCAAACGACTCGGGGATCTGATCATCCGTCACGATATAGTCCGTCACAGACAGCCGCCCGTTATCGTAGACGATATACGCGGCGCCTGCGGCGATCACCAGCACGAACAGGAGAAATTTCTTCATTGCAGTCTTCCTTTCTCCCTTGGAAACGGGAGTTTCAAAGTGTTCTCATTGTACCGCATGAAGACTGATGACGGAAATGAAAGCCGGGTTCAAAATTGTACGATAATAGCCGGCTGAACATGCCGCACCGGGAAAGGAAAGCGGGGGCTGCTCCCGGCGGCAACGCTTGGATTCGAGGAGGCTGTACGTGTCACGGATGCGGCTCACTTTTCCCCTTCGTAACTCACATCATCGCGGCCACCATACAAAACCGCCCCCGCAAGTTTTACGGGGGCGGTACTGTTACGTATTCGCTGTTCCGGCCTTGACGGCACGTTTCTGGTTGGCCGGCGAGAGGGCTTTTTCAACCCAGCTCATGACAACGTCCGCAATTACCGCCATCAGGGCGGTCGGGATCGCGCCGGCGAGGATAATGGCCGCACCGTCGGTGACGTTCGTGCCCCGGATGATGATTGATCCGAGGCCGCCGCCTCCGATAAACGCGCCGATCGTGGCGACGCCGATCGCGATGATCAGTGCCGTTCGGAGGCCGGCCATGATGACCGACAGCGACAGCGGCAACTCAACCATGAACAGCCGCTGTGCGCCTGTCATACCCATTGCGCGCCCAGCTTCCAGGAGCGAGCTGTCAACGCTCCGAATGCCGGTGTAGGTGTTCCGGATGATCGGCAGGAGCGAATAAAGGAACAAACTCATGACGACCGTGTTGGCGCCAAGCCCCATGGAAAGCATGAGGACCGCGAGCATCGCGAGCGCCGGAATGGTCTGGATCAGGTTGGCCGCCGTGAGCACCCAGCCGCTCAGCTTGCCGTAGCGGGCGATCAGGATGCCCGCCGGGATGCCGACCAGGGCGGCAAACAGCACTCCGTAAGCCGACATGAGGAAATGGCGGATGAACTGCTCCATGACATAAGATCCGTTGACCTGGTAATAATTCCACAGTTCCTGGATGGTCTCCATTCCATCACTCTCCCTTATCCCTGAAATAGTTGTGTTCTTCGAGGAACTCTTTTGCGACGATGGCCGGCTCTTTTTTGTTGACGTCCGCCTCGTAGTTCAGTTGTGTCATCGTTTCCGCATCAATCGTGCCGGCCATTCGCTTAAGCAATCCGTCCAGTTCCGGATGTTTTTCAAGCACGTCTTTGCGGGTGACTGGCGACGTTTCATACGGAGGGAAAAAGCGCTTGTCGTCTTCAAGGGTCTTCAGATTGAATGCCTTCAGCCGTCCATCCGTGCTGTAGGCGAGGACGACATCCATTTTGCCGCTTTTGACTGCCTGGTAGACAAGCCCGAGCGACATAGGCAGCGCCTCACCGAATTCAAAACCGTAAGCCTCTATAAAGCCCTGATATCCATCTCCCTGGCGATTCAGCCAGTTGTTGTCGACGCCAAGTTTCAGGCTGTCGGCTACCTTCTCGAGGTCGGAGACTGTCTTGAGCCCTTCCCGTCGGGCAAACTCCTCCGTCACGGTGAAGGCGTAAGTGTTCTGGAATCCGTATGAGTCATACCAGACCTGGTCAAAGCGCTCGTCGAATTCCTTCTGAACAAAAGCCATCGCTTCGTCCGGGTCCTTCATAGGTGCAACATCGAGTATTGACGCCATATCGGTCCCGGTATAGCGCGCTGCGGTGATGTCGACCTGTTCGTCGGTGAGCGCCTGATGCTGGATAATCGATGTGCCCAGGTTCTCGACCATCTCCACTTTAAGATCCGTTTCCTCTTCAATCAGAAGCCGCAGCATGTGTCCGAGCACCTGGGTCTCGGTACTGGTCAGCGTCGAGATACGGACAGTTCCCTCTGCGCCGCCGCCCAGTCCGGGAAGCGAGCACCCTGTAAGCAGAGCAACGATAAGCATGAACATCAGACCGTTTCTGAAAAGACGGTTCTTCATCACGCACCCTCCCTTTCCATTCGGATGCCGACCGGGGTTGCGGTCCTCTCAAGCCTGCCCAGGAGCCAGTCAAGCAAAATAGCAAGAAGTGTAACCGGAACCGCTCCGCCGATGATCAGGTCAGGGCGGAACAGGTTCAATCCGTCAAAGATCAAGTCACCCAGACCGCCGCCCCCGATAAACGATGCGAGGGTCGCCCAGCCGATCAGATAAACCGCGGACATCCGGATTCCCGCCATGATGACCGGCACTGCCAGCGGAAGCTCGACACGGACCGTTCGCTGGATAGCGGTCATTCCCATGCCGCGGGAGGCCTCGAGCAGATTCGGATCCACATTTTTCACGCCGATATATGTATTCCTGAGGATGGGCAACATCGAGTACAGGAAAAGCGCCGCAATTGCAGGGACTTTTCCGATGCCGAGGAGGGGAATAAAGAAGGCGAGAATCGCGAGGCTCGGGAACGTCTGGACAATCCCTGCGATACCCATGATGAGCCCTGCGACCTTCGGAAGCCGAGCGAGCAGGATGCCGAGCGGCACCGCAACAATCACGCCCAACGCGAGAGCGGCAAAGGAGATGTAAAGGTGCTCCCAAGTCTTTTCAAGCAGTAGAATTCCGTATTCGGAGAAGAAATTTTGGAGACTGTCCATCAGGCTCCCTCCCCGTCAGCCGGCAGGCCGGAAGATTCGTCTTCCGCATCCCCCCAGACGGAGTCATACAGGACATCGACAAGGCTTGTCCTGGTGAGGATGCCGGCCAGTTGCTTTCGCTCGTCCACAACCGGTACATATTTCAGGCCACGTACGAGGATATTTCGCGTCGCGTCACGCAGTAGCGTATCGGCCCGCACGGTCGGGACGTCTGTCTCCATAATGTCTGCTACAGCAGCATCCCAGTTTTTATGCCGGTCGATCATCTCGACCGTCACCCAGCCGCGGAACACGCCCGCCCCGTCCGTCACAAGCAGGGAATCCACCCTGCGCTTGCGCATAAGCCTGACTGCCTGGGACAGGGTTTCACCCATTCCTACCGACACCGGATCAGGATTCATGATCTGGCCGACAGTCTGCAGCTGCTGCCTGGCCTGGGCAAGGCGTTCCTTGCCGATAAAGTCTTCGACGAATTCATCGGCCGGATGCCGGAGGATTTCATCCGGCGATCCTGTCTGGACAATCTTTCCGGCACGCATGATGACAATTTTATCGGCCAGCTTCAGCGCTTCGTCCATGTCATGTGTGACAAAGATGATGGTTTTGCCGAGCGTCTGCTGAAGGTTCTTGAACTCCGCCTGCAGGGAATCCCGAGTGATCGGGTCGAGCGCGCCGAATGGCTCGTCCATGAGGATCAGCGGCGGATCAGATGCGAGCGCCCGCAAGACTCCGATCCGCTGTTGCTGACCGCCGCTCAGTTCATGCGGATAGCGGTCAAGAAATTCCTTTGGCATGTTGACGAGTTCCATCAGTTCTTCTGCACGCCTGTATCGTTCTTCTGCCGGCATGCCCTTGAGCCTCGGGACAAGCGCGATATTGTCACGGATCGTCATGTGTGGGAACAGGCCGATCTGCTGGATGACATACCCGATCGAACGGCGCAGGTTGACCACATTTTTGTCGAGCAGGTTTTCGCCGTTCAGCAGGATTTTCCCTTCCGTCGGACGGACCAGCCGGTTGATCATCTTCATGGTGGTCGTCTTGCCGCAGCCGCTCGGGCCGATCAGGCAGACAAACTCCCCTTCTTCAATCTCAAGATTCAGTCGGTCGACGGCTCGCTTGCCGCCTGCATAGACTTTTGAGACATTATCAAATACAAGCATTCCAAAACCCCCGTCTGCTTTTTGATCATTGATATACAAGACCTTAAAAAGGTCCACCCGATACGGTGAACCTTTTATTATTATAACATATACTGTTTTTCCGCTTTTAGGCGCTGTTAGTAAATAGAGGGGGATCCGCTGAATCCAAGGATTCTCCTGCGCTCCTCCGTGACGTCGACTTCAGCAGCCGGAACCTCGATGATGAATTCATGCCTGCCGTACGGCTTTACATCCACTTTGCTCCGGACATAGGGATCGCTGGTGACCAAGACGAGTTTCCCGTCTTTGGTCTCGCCTTCGATTGTAAACCTATGACTCTTATAGATCGTATAAGGGATGATTTCATAGGCATCCTCCAGATCTTTGACGGACACTTCCCGGATGTAACGGCCCGGGCGCCCTTCCTGCGGATGGAAACCTTCACTTGAAAGAGAAGGATCATCCGTAGTTAAATAATAAGTCCGCTGGTAAGAAGCCAGTTCATAATCATCGCCTTTCCACTTGGCAAACCTGCCCTTACGCAACTTCATTTCCACTCCCGCCTTTCCCCGTTCTCTTTTTCTTCCAGTATAAATTTATTTGAAAATTCTTTCAACCATATTTAGTCACGTTTTAAATAAAATCCCCCATTTTCTCGGTTTCTCGACACCAGACTTTCGTCTCACTCTGACAAAAAGAAACCGGGGAGGCTAGGCCTCCCCGGTTTGAAGGTGTTTATCGCTCGCCGTCGGAGAATTTGTCTTTGACTTCCCCGATCTTGTCCTGAACATTACCTTTGGTTTTATCATATTTGCCTTCGGCCTGCATGGAAGTGTCATCCGTGGCATTGCCCCACTGATCTTTCGCTTCGCCTTTCACCTTGTTGACGGCGCCTTTCATCTTATCGGAAAAGCCGTGGTCTTTGTCTGCCATGCTGCATTCCTCCTTGTTGAATGTGTATCTGTGATTTACAGGCGGTCACGGTCGTTCAGGTCGCGATTATTCAAATCGCGGTTGCGCAGTTCAAGATCCTGATCGTCATCAAGATCGAAATCCGATGCCGATTCATTGAACGCACGTGTTTCGCCGCCTGTCCGTCCGTACTCTTCATGGACATCGCCGGATTTGTCAATGTCTACTTCTTCGCGGCGTACCGTTTCATTGACTGTTTCAGTGTCCTGGATTTCACGCTTGCCGACAACAATCTCTTCGCTGACGACTGGACGTTTTGTCACTTCGACCCGCTCTTCCGTTACCGGGATATGGATGCTGTCATCATCCTCGAAGACTTCGCCGTCTGCCATCTCGCCGTCCACTTTGCGGCGCTCGACGTATACTTCTTCACGGGTGACCGGAACTTCCACTGACTGCTCGTCTGTAACTACATGTTTGTCGATATCCACTTCACCCGTCTGCACGCGCTCCTTGTCGACATTCAGTTTCTCCTCGTGAAGGCGCAGCCGGCGGGCTTCATCGTCTTCATGGAGATGGTCGTGGTGATCATGCTCATGAGTATGCAGATGGGCGTTTTCAGTGAAGCGGCCGGAACCTACAGATTCACCGCGACCCTCGCCGAGCGGAGGTGTATCCACTGTCATGCCGTCTTCGTTGACCACGCCAGAGTCATAATGGCCGACGTTCGTGCTGTCCATCATATCTCCTCCGGCATGCCCGTACTCTTCATCAGCAAACAGCAGGATGCCGCCGTCGCGTGCATCAGTGTAGTACTGGTTCGCTTCTTCTTCCGTGAAGCCCATGTCGTTGAAAGCTCCGCGGTTCGATTCATCACCGCCGAGGAAGTCCATGAAGCGGTCGAGCCAGCCGCGGTCATCATCCGTACCACGTGCGTCGACGTCCATCCGTCCCCGCAGCGTATTCAGATTGTCCGAGTTGTTTGTGACGACGTAAAGGCTTGACTCGTCGTAACCTTCCGTCTTCAGTTGCTCGATCTTGTTCATGACTTCTTCTTCTGTGCGATACGTACCGATATACTTTCTGTTTACCATTCTGAATCCCTCCATCTTTTCATTGTTGATGTTGAGGTGCGACTACTTGATGTTTACCCGGGTGACAGAGTCTGAAACTATTACAAAAATGAAAGAATCGTCATGCGGGAAGCCCGCCGCTTGTGGTTTGAAGCACTGTACGCAAGGAAATAATAAAGGTAGGAAAACCTCCGGAATACCCGTGCAAAACGCGGTAACAACCGGTTAATAAAGGAAAGAGGTGCGTAATGTGGAAAATCGTCAAGAAAAGAAAAAAGTAGAGGAAACTTGGGGAGTCGAAGAGGAATTGGACCTGACTCCCGAGAACAAGGACAACCCTGAAAACATGAAAGGATTGGAAGGCAAAAGCATTTACGAAAAGGACGAGGATATGAAGCATGTCGATGCGATACCGATAGAGGACCGGAAACAGGAAGAGATCGAGGAAAATCATAACCGGATGAGCAAACATGATTCCTCAACCACCCAGAAGTTCCCCGGTGCCGACTATGCGCAAAACGAGGAAACGCTGGAAGACGAAAACTAAAACAGATGACATGGAAGCCCCCGGGCGGCATATTCGCCACCCGGGGGCTTTTTCTTAATGTTATTCGATTTTGACCAGGTCCCAGGGCGTAATGATACCAAGGAGCTTCTCGTCATCCCTGCCATTTTCCGTAATGAGCAGCGCATCCAGCCGGCGGCCTTTCACGACGGCTTCCGAAAACATTTCCTCGGCGGCGTAAATGGAAAGGCCGGCTGGGATGAATTCATATGAGCGCGAGGTATGGATGTGCCGGAGAATGTCGGAAAGCGTCGTTATTTCCCCGGAAATGACGTCTTCAGAGATTGTGTCCGCCAAATATTCCATGAGTCCGGAAGGAGAAATCAGTCCGCGGAACTCACCCCGATCATAAACCGGAATCTGGAAGTCCTTCTTCTTCCCTGCCATCCTGAGTGCTTCCGCAAATGAATCGCCAGGACTGAAGATGTGAACCCGCCTGCGGAACTGATCCCCTGCAACAGGCGGTTCGGTCAGCGTGCGGTCAATCCGCTCAATCTTCTCCACAACCTCATCATGCGGTTCGGCAATGGCGTATTCCACGGCGGTCCGGTGATGGACAATCGCATTGCGCAAGTCACCATATTCCCGCAAGTCATCTTCAAAACGGCGGACGATGGCGTTCTTCTTCTTGGCAAAGTCAATCAGCTTGAAAAAAGAGACATAAGAGCCGGTTCCGGTTATCTTCTCAAGTGCCTTTTCGATCCGGTTAAAGGCGACCAGGAACCGTTCGGAATTTCTGGCTGTCATCTTCCTCCCCCTCTTATACTTTTGCTTTTGCCGCATTTCTTCGGGCCTGCAGAATGCCGAAAAGCACCAATAATGCCGCCAGGACGGCGGTCATGACGAGCGCACCTGCCAGATCGCCGGAATCAGGACTGCCTGTGAGAAACGCCAGACCATAAGCCTGCAGCTTCCACGGAGACCATGTCCAGTACGTCCCGACAAGGCTGTCGATCATCATGCCGATAAACAGGATGCCGAGTGCCGCTCCGGCAGCACCTCCCGTCGGAAGCGCCGAGCTTGCCGTCAGCGTGAGTGTCACGACGAAACCGATCCATACCGCAAGGACCAGGAGAAACAGGACCATATCCGAAAAAGCGGGCACATGATCATACAACTGCACGATATAGGTCGCCGCCATGCCGTATCCGAGCCACAGGGAAACGACCGCGAGCAGCACGGCTGCCGTCCATTTCGACATGTAATAGGCCGCATAGGAGATTGGACGCACGTATAAAAGCGTGCCGGTGCCGCTTTTTCGTTCTCCGGAAAGCGAACCCATGAATGCCAGAACGAGGACTAGCAGTCCGATTGTCTGATACTGCCCGGTGAGCGAAGCGTAGACGTCAGCTCCCGTCATTTCAGGAAGTGTGAAATCCGACCCTTCAGGCAGGTTGCCGACACTGTCCAGGATCTGAGGAAGGAAGTGGTAGGTTAGAGGTTCCAACACACCGAAAAAGATGAAGACGAGCGGAACCCAGACAAGTTTGAAGCTTCTTGCCTGCTCACGCCACTCCTTGCCAAGAAATAGACTGAACTGACTCATGGCTTCCCCACCACCTTCATGAAGATTTCTTCCAGCCGGACAGCGGTCCGGCCGATGTCTGTGATGCCGGCCGGATGTTCCGAGGCGAACCGGAGCAGTTCTTCCATCGTAACCGTTTCCCCGGAAATCATGACGGCCGAACCGTCGGCACTTGCAGCCCACGGGACCGCATCTGCAAACCGCTCCGCGGCCTCCTGCCCGCTGAATAGGACCCTGTACCCCGAACCGCCATGCTTTTCCCTGACCTCACGGAGAGGCCCCTTCTCAATCAGCTTTCCGCCCCTCAAAAACAGCAGCTGATCGGTCATTTCTTCTGCGTCGTTCAGGATATGGGTTGAGTAAAGGATCGTCGTGGATTCGCCGAGCTCCTTCAGCATCTCCATCACTTCGCGCCGTCCCGCCGGGTCAAGTGCAGACACCGGTTCATCCAGTAGAAGAAGCGCCGGCCGGTGGATGATGGCCTGGGCCAGACCGAGCCTCTGCTTCATTCCTCCGGAAAATCCGCCAATCCTCTTTTTCCCGGCATCCCCGAGCCCGACAAACCCAAGCGTCTTCTCGCATTCGGAACGCACATCACGTCCCCCCATTCCGCTCAGGCCTGCCGCCAGTTCCATGTACTCGGTTGCTGTCATCCAGGGGAAGAAATTCGGATACTGGGGCAGAAATCCGATGGCGCTGCGCGGATCCTTCCCTGTACCGCTGAACCGGATCGATCCCGATGACTGCCGGAGCAGTCCCGCGAGCATGGAGAGCGTCGTCGTCTTGCCTGAGCCGTTCGGCCCGATAAGTGCCGTCGCCGTATGCTCCGCAAGCGAAAATGTCAGCCCGTCGACCGCACGGAATCCGTCATACTGCTTGGTGAGCCCGGATACCTCCAGCACCATGTTCACGAATGCCGCCTCCCGACCGTAAAGTAAAGGACCGGTCCGAGCGTATTAATAAAGATGATAATGAATACCCAAAGAATGACCGGCCCGTTTGTCGAACGCTTTCTGTTGAGGTCGATCAGCGCTGCCGTCATGAGGATGAGCTGGATGACGATCAGCGGCCAGATCAGCCCCCATGGAATCTCTGCAAGCTGTTCCGTAAAGGACATGGGAATCCCTCCAAAATCATGATGATTATTCTACGTTCCGTCGGATGGCAAAGTTTCGTCCGGAAGAAAATTTTGCCGCTCCGCTTCAGTAACGCTCCCATTCCCTCCATACCCTCCGGCCATGCTATACTATCGGTTGGAATGGAGGAAACAAAGAAATGCCTAAATGGATTTATCCCGTGATGATCGCAGTGGGCTCGTCCTGCTACGGCATCCTGTCAACCAATATCAAGCTCGCCATGAACGCCGGTTTTACGGCGTCCGAGGCGGTAACCGCCCAATATATGACCGGCTTTTTCCTGGCGCTCATCCTGTTTGCCGTCATCAACCGGCGGCTGCCCAGCCTGAAAGGAGCAGCGGCACTGATCCCGGCAGGCGTCTTCACGGCGGCGACCGGTATCGTATACGGAAAATCGCTGGTCTACCTGCCCGCATCGCTTGCCGTCGTCCTGTTGTTCCAGTTTACCTGGATCGGCATGCTGATTGACTGCATCGCCAGAAAGCGGCTGCCCAACCGGGCGGAAGTTATTTCGCTCGTCCTTCTCTTTATGGGCACGGTCCTTGCAGCCGGACTGATCGGCACCGATCTGACCGGCATTCCTTGGCAGGGCTGGGCGTGGGGGATGGCCGCGGCACTCACCTTCTCTCTTTTTATCTTCTCGAATCGCAAAACGGTCGAGGGCATGGATACGCTCACAAGGCTGCTCATCACATCATTTGTCGCAGCTGTCATCATCTCCATCTTCCAGTCTCCGGAGATTCTCTGGAACGGAAGCCTGACTGACGGCCTCTGGATGTACGGCTTGCTGCTCGGTGTCTTCGGAATCATCGCACCCGTTGTCCTGTTCGGAATGGCTGTTCCGCATGTCGGCTCCGGCCTGTCCTCGATCCTGAGCTCGACTGAACTGCCGGTCGCGGTCACCGTTTCCGTGCTGCTCCTGCATGAACCGTTCTCGGGTGTGCAGCTCGTGGGTATCATCGTCATCCTCATCGGCATGATCGTGCCCTCGCTGTTCGAACGGAGGCGTTCCGCCACGCCCATCGTCACTGAATCGCCGTAATCGCCTTTTGATTGTCATGTTTTTCGGATGCCCATATGGTTTGATAGAGTCAGTAGATCAATGGAAAGAGGGTACTTTCATGAAGAAAAAAATGACTTTCACTCTTTTGTCTGCCTTCCTGATTTTCTTGCTCGGCGCGTGCGGCACCTCTGATGACCAGTCGGGAGAAACCGGTGGTGACCATGCCGGACACGAAGAGACGGATGCCGCACAAGGCGTACACCCGCTCACCGTGGATATGCAGTTGCCGGAGAAAGCGGCTGTCGGGGAAGAAGTGACCATCCGCACCGTCGTCACACTGGGTGATGAAGTGGTTGAAGACGCGGATGAAGTGAAGTACGAGATCCAGAACGAGGCCGGAGAAAGCGAAATGATCGTGGCCGAATTCGACGGAGAAGAAGCTTACCCCATCACGAAAACCTTCGACGAGCCGGGCACCTATAAGGTGATCCCTCATACGACCGCCCGCGGCCAGCACACGATGCCGTCCAAGAAAATCATCATCGAATAACCATGCAAAAAACCGCAGGCCCGGTCAACGTGACGAGGCCTGCGGTTTTATTCGTTTAATCAGATTCCGCTCCTTTTCCCGAGCAGGAGGATGATGGCCGGAATCAGCAGCGGCCGGACGACGAATGTGTCGATCAGGATGCCGAGTGCCATCATGATGCCGAACAGCTTAAGTTCATAAATCGGCATCGTACCGAGCACAAGGAATGTCGCGGCCAGAATAAGCCCTGCCGAACTGATGACGCCGCCCGTTTTCTCGACACCGAGCTTGACGGCCTCCTTCAGCTCATGATGCTTCCGCTCTTCCCGGATCCTGGCGATGAGCATGATGGAGTAATCGACGCCAAGCGCGATCAGGAAGACAAATGTGTAAAGCGGGATGCGGTAGCTGATTTCATCCGTTCCGAAGAACACATCGAACAGGAAGATCGATAGCCCGAGCGTGGCCGCAAATGACAGCAGCAGCGTGCCGATCAGATACAGTGGCGCGATGACCGAGCGGGTCTGGAACGCCAGCATGAGCGTGATCAGGAGCGCGACAGCAATCATGATGATCAGCGTGTCACGGTCATTGATGTCCCTCAGGTCCGCATTGATCGCGCTCTGGCCCGCCAGATGAAACTCGGCGGCATCGATCCCAGCTTCTTCGGCGATGTCCATGCCGCGGTCCCTCAACTGGTTCGCCGCATCAAGAGCATCGCTTTCATACGGGTTCGAGTCGAACGTGACCGTGACCTGGACCGCCTCGCCGTCTTCAGAGACCGGCATGCCCTGGAAGGAGGTTCCTGCGATGCCCGGTTCTTTTTCGATGGCGTCTGCGAGTTCCGCAGCCTGGTCCGGCGTGATCGTGTCTTTTGACACAACAAGCACCGTTCCCGGAGCCAGTTCCCCTTCGCCGAACGTGTCACCAAGCACTTCAAACCCTTGGCGTGAAGACAGATCATCCGGGAACGATTTGATCAGGTCAAACGATTCCTTGTAATTGACCGTGTTGATCGAAGCGATGACGAGCACGGCCAGCACAGGAATCAGGAATGCAACCGGGCGGGCCGTGACCTTTTCGGCAATGCGCGCCCAGATGGTTTTCTTGTCTGACTTCTGTTCGCCGTAAGCCGGGATCCTCGGCCAGAATGCCTTGCGCCCCGCAATGGCGAACAGAGCCGGAAGCAGTGTCAGGCCGGCGATCAGGATAATCGCAGTAGCAATGGCAAACACCGGCGCAAAGTTCCGGTAAGACTCATAAAGCGCGACGAACAAAGTAAGGACACCGAGGAAGATGGTGCTTCCGCTGAAGAAGATCGGTTCCCGGACGCCCCGTACAGCGGCATCCATGGCCACCGCTGTGTCCTCATGCGTCCGCAATTCTTCGCGGAATCGCGAGAATACAAGCAGCGAGTAGTCGGTGACGACCGCGAACAGCAGGACGAGCATGATCGAGATGGACTGGTTCTCGGTGACGTACCAGCCGGCCGACGCGCCCAGTCCGACCACTTTATCGACGACCGTATAGACGATCGATGCCCCGATAAGCGGGATCAGCGCCAGAAGCGGCGAGCGGTAGATGATGAGGAGCAGGACCAGGATAATGGCGACAGTCGACAGGATCAGGACGACATCCGCCCGTGAAAACAGCTCGACAGCATCGGCAGCGATACCCGCCGGCCCGGTCCAATAGATTTCCATGCCGTCTCCCGCTTCCGCGGCGACGGTTTCTTTCATGTCGTCCAGAAGAACCTTCAGCTCCGTCCCTTCCAGGCCAGGCAGGGTGACCGGAGCAAAAAATACCGTTCCATCTTCGGAGAGGAACGTATCCCTTGTTCCAAGAAGCGCCTGTGCCGGGATGACCGTCACGTCTTCATAGGACCCGTTTTCGGAAAGCCCGCCGATCGCTTCCGCAAAGGCGGTGATCTGTTCTTCGGTCAGCCCATCCGAGTTTTCTGCAACAACGATAGCGGGAACCCCTTCCTCCGAAGGGAAGTAATCGTTGATCCGCTCGGAAGCGACAATCGACGGCTCATCCGCAGGAAGTCCGGAGTTTTCATTCGGCTCGAAAAAGTCCCTTGCCCCGGGTGCCACCATGGACAGCACCGACGCCGCGATGATCCAGATGAGCAGGGTCGCCCAATACTTCCGTTTTCCTTTCATCGGCGATTTCCTTCTTTCTCAGTCATGAAGGTTATCGCAACAAACAATGCGAATGCGACGAGCAGAGTTGTCCCACCTACGATGTAGAAGATGAGCGAGAACGTTTCATTGATTCCGAACGGCTGCATGAACTGCAGCCACATCCCCGCGGTCAGGCCGATCGCCCCGAGGATTCCTGTCCAGCCGTGGATGGCGACCAGTTTCTGAGACCGTACTGCGTAAAGCTTATAAAAGACGCCCCAGGAAAACACCGACAGCCAGCCGACGAGCAGGATATGAGCGTGGATCGGGCGGAACGCATAGGATCCCGCTCCTGCCATGTGGGAGCCGATCACCGTACCGATCAGCCCGAAAATGGCTGCGATGCGCATGAGGCGCAGACTCCATTTTTCTTGCATGTTGAATCCCTCCGTTCACTTGATGGTTTCATTATAAATCTCCAAGTTGAACGGAAGATGAACTCGGGGTGACAATATAGAAAAAAACCGCATGTTTCCATGCGGTTTGGTCGGCGGATGGGTTCAGAGAGCAGCCATTCCGCCATCGATCCAGTACTGGGTGCCGGTTTTCAAACTATTGGATTACCGTCCCGGAAGAGTAACCGTGAACTTGGCCCCTCCCAGATCGCTGACACTGGCCACAACACTTCCGCCATGCAGACCGACAACCTCCTTCACGATGGACAGGCCGAGCCCTGTCCCACCTTCCTTGCCTCTGGCTTTTTCCGTCCGGTAGAACCGTTCAAAAACCCGCTGCCTGTCTTCCGGCGCGATGCCCGGTCCCGAGTCCTCGACTGTGACGGTGACTTGATGATCCTCTTTTTTCAGGACAATCGCGACCTCTCCCCCGTCAGGTGTGTACTTCACTGCATTCGACAACAGATTTTCCCAGACTTTCTCCAGAAGTTCCCGGTCCCCGCAGATCTCCATATTCTCTGCTTCCATGGAGACCGACAGCTCTTTTTCGTCAAAGGACCACCGGAATTTCCGAACAGCTTCCTTGAGCTGCCGGGTCACATTGATGCTGACCCGTTCCGGAAGTGCTGTGAACTGGTCAATTGAAGTGAGCAAAAGCAGTTGCCTGGACAGTCCTGACAGCCTTCCTGACTCGTCATGGATAATTTTGGCGTACTCCAGGCGCCGGTCGCGGGAGAGCTCCGGATTCATGAGAAGGGTCGCATACCCTCTCATATTCTGAAGTGGTGACTGGAAGTCGTGCGAAACATCACTGATAAAGGCCTTTCGCGCAAGGTCATTTTCCGCTAGCTTATCGGCCATTCTCCGGAAGCTGTCGGACAGTTGGCCGATTTCATCTGCCCGGCGGATATCGGGCAGGTCCTTGAACTGCTCCTCAGCCACCCGGTTGGTCGCCTCAGTCAGCTCTGTGAGCGGACGAATCAGACGCTTGGCCGTAACCAGGACCGCCAGAAAACCGATCACCGCGATCGATACGAGCATAATCGCCGTCAGCCAGTGCAGCTCACTGAACAGGAGACCGATATCCGGCCGGATAAAAAGTGCATGCGGCCGGCCGTCATATGTGAATGGGACTCCTGCTGTGTTTGCAAGGTCATTGGCAAAATACCCTGCCCAGAATGTTTCCGCAGGCAGGTCCCGCATGCCGTGGTAGGTTTCCCCGGACAGCACTTTTTCGACCGTTCCGGGAGGAAGGGTTTTGTCATCAAAGGGTCCGCCGTAGAAGCTGCCGTCCCCTTCACGGTCTGTCACATAGAGGATATAGCCGGCATCCGCCTGGGTTCTCATATACTGATCAAGGTCGAGATTGCTGTTTTCCCCGATAAATGTAGCCATCGAATCTGCAATCGCAACGTGTTTTGCGTCATTGTCTTCCTTCATCACACGGTGATACACCGAGTTGACAATCAGGTACGACAAAACCAGTCCTCCTGTAAGTACGAGAACAGAAACCAGGACGAATTTGCCATAGAGCGATTTCATGGGAGGATCTCCATCTTATAGCCGACGCCCCTGACGGTTACGATCGAGACGCGATCCGTAAGCCCCTCCAGGCGTCCTCTGATGCGCTTGATATGCACGGACAGCGTCCCGCCATCCCCTTCATAATCAAGCCCCCACACAAGCTCCAGAAGCCGTTCTCGCTCAAATACCACATTGGGACGCGATGCAAGAATCGTCAGCAGCTCAAACTCCTTCAGGGGAAGCAGAAGAGTCCGGCTGCCGCATGTCACTTCATAGCTCTGCCGGTCGATTTCAAGCGGACCCGCCAAAATCGGCGCCTCCTCCTCCTTCCCATAGCGGCGCAAGATCGCCTCCACCCGGAACAGAAGCTCCTTCGGCTCGAACGGCTTCACGACATAGTCATCGGACCCCGCCCGGAAACCCCGTTCCTTGTCTTCCAGCGCTCCTTTCGCAGTCAGGAGCAGCACAGGCATATCTTTGAACGACTTCAATTCCCTTGTGAGCGCAAAACCGTCCATGCCGGGCATCATGACATCAACAATCGCCAGATCCGGATTTTCCGCTTCCAGCATCGAGAGTGCGCCGATGGCCTCTGCCGCAGCAGCGACCGCGTATCCGGCATCCTGCAGGGTGATCCGGACCAGTTCCCGGATTCCCGGATCGTCATCGACTACCAGAATCTTCACGTTCATCCCTTCTTTCCTGACTCCATTGTGCAACATGGCGGGAAACGGGACAAGCAGGAGAGGTGCGCGCACTCCGACAATCTGCCGGCTTTCACGGTCGTTTGTGAACCTAATATTAACCGGCTGCCGCCAAGTCAGAAAAACCGCCTCCTGCAAGGGAGACGGTTTTAGAATATTTTCATAGCACTTTGCTCAGGAAAGCTTTGGTCCGCTCATGCTGCGGGTTGCCAAACAGTTCATTCGGTATATTCTCTTCGACGATGTAGCCTCCGTCGATGAACAGTACCCTGTCTGCGACTTCGGCAGCAAAGCCCATCTCATGCGTCACGACAATCATTGTCATGCCCTCTTTTGCAAGGTCCTTCATTACGCCGAGAACATCCCCTACCATCTCCGGGTCGAGAGCCGAGGTCGGCTCGTCGAACAGCATCACCTTCGGATCCATGGCAAGGGATCTTGCAATGGCCACGCGCTGTTTTTGGCCGCCTGACAATTCACCCGGATAAGACTTCGCCTTGGCACCCAGACCGACCTTATCCAGCAGGCCAAGCGCCTTTTTCTCGGCGGCATCCGGTTTCAGCTTGCCAAGCTTGATCGGGGCGAGTGTCAGGTTCTCCAGTACCGTCATATGCGGAAACAGGTTAAAGTGCTGAAACACCATCCCGACCTTTTGACGGATTTCATTGATGTTGTTTTTCGGATCGGTGATATCTGCACCATCGATATAGACGTGACCGCCCGATATCTCCTCCAGCCGGTTCAGGCACCGGAGAAATGTGCTTTTTCCGGAACCGGATGGCCCGATCACACACACCACTTCAGAAGGCTCGACAGCAGTTGACATATCTTTTATGACTTCCAGATCCCCGAATGACTTCTTGAGATTGCTTACTTGAATCATACTCATCGCAGGACAAACCTCCTTTCCAGATAACTGGACAAGAGTGACAACAGATAGATGATGATAAAGTACATGACACCGAGCGCAAGGTAGATGGTGAATGGCTCGAATGTCGCACTGACGATAACCCGCCCGCGCTGTGTCAGATCGGCGACTCCGATGATTGAAAGGAGAGAAGTATCCTTAAGTGAAATGATCGCCTGGTTCGTGATCGTCGGCAGCATCCGCCGGAAAGCCTGGGGCAGAATGATATAGCGCATGTTCTGGGACTGGTTCAGTCCCAGCGACCTTGCCGCTTCCGTCTGCCCCTTATCGATCGACTGGATTCCGGCACGGATGATTTCCGCGAAGTAAGCCCCCGCATTGATGGCAACGGTTACAATTCCGGCCCAAACATTATCGAGGGATACCCAAGAAAATGAGTTCAGCCCAAAGTAGATGAAGAACAGCTGGACAATAAACGGCGTCCCCCGTATTGCGTCAATGAAAATCTTGGCGATCCAGTTCAGGACCTTAAATGGCGCCAGCCGCAGAAGCGCCATGATCAAGCCGATGAGAAATCCTAGGACTATGGCGATTGCAAAAATATAAAGCGTCATTTTCAAGCCTTCCCACAGCATGGGAAGGGACTCAATGATCGTATCCATTTATTCACTCCCCCGTCGTTGCAGATCTCTGTTGTATAAATGGAAAAGGCGCGCACCAGCGCGCCGTTTGCCAATCCGCCTTATTCCGAGATGTACGTGTTCAGGATCTCGTCATACTCGCCGCTGTCTTTCAGTTCCTGAAGCCCCGCATTGATCTTGTCGAGAAGATCCGCGTTTTCACCCTTCAGGACGGCAATACCATAGTTGTCCCCGTTCAGACGGTCACCCACAATCTGCAGATCCAGGTTGCTTTCAGCGATGGCATACGCGATCACCGGATAGTCTTCGATAAGGACATCCGCATTGCCGTTCGACACTTCCTGGAACATCGACGGGCTGTCTTCAAGCACGGTGATTTCATAACCGTATTCATCCTGATTATCCTGGGCGAACTGGGCACCAGTCGTGCCGGATTTGACGACAACTGTTTTGCCTTCCAGGTCTTCAAGTGCCTCGATCTCATTGTTGTCTTTCTGGGCGACAAGCGTCAGCCCCGCTTCAAAGTAAGGTTCGGAGAAATCAACGATTTCCTTACGTTCATCCGTAATACTCATCCCGGCAATCGCAACATCCAGCTGGCCTGCCTGGAGAGCCGGAATGATTCCGCCGAAATCCATCGGCTCAAGCTTTACCTCGAACCCCTGATTTTTTGCGATGGCCTTGATCAGGTCAACGTCAATCCCCTTGTAATTCCCGCTGCTGTCTTCAAACTCAAATGGCGGATAGGTCGTGTCAATGCCGACTGTATACGTCTGGCCGTCACCGCCGCCGTCACCCGAGCTGCCCTCTTCTTCAGATGCTCCATCATCACTGGTGCCGCAAGCTGCAAGGAACAGAACCAGCGCCGCCAGTGTCAGCAGATATTTAAACCCCTTCATTCAAAAGCCCCCCTGTCTTTAGAATTATCCCCCTCCACAATACCATAAAGGAAGACCTATTAGAATGATAATTCGGCAATTTCCGTCTTTTCACTCTGCAAATAAGGTCAAAATACAAAAAGCACCATCTCCTTGTGGAGATGGTTTTGCATTGATTTGAAAATCGATACCACCACATAAGCGCTCATTGATTTCTACGAGCGCTTCCGTCCATTCTACGAGCGCTTGCAGGTCTTCTATGAGCGCTCGCCGAGTTTCTATGAGCACTTCTGTGAATAGTCCTTCGGACTTTTTACGCACAAAAAAACCGCCTCCATAAGGAGACGGCCTTGTGCCCAGCGACGTCCTACTCTT
>NZ_QUZH01000007.1 GCF_009761675.1 Bhargavaea sp. CC-171006 | reverse complement strand
CACATGAATGACAAAACGTACCCAGAAAGATTTCATCTGGGTACGTTTTGTCTACAGTCTGAGCCGCCGGGTATCCGGCGGTTTTTTTGATTGGGGGGTGAATGCCTTGCCCAGAATGTGTAGAGTAGGGGAAAAGGGGGCGGCATGATGGATATTCGGGTGAGGACGGCAAGCAATGCCGCGGAGGCTGCAAAGTTTATTGCGGCATTGAACATCCACCGCACGAATCATATCGGTTTCTGTGGCGAGGAGGAAAAGGAGATCTGGCATACGCTGGAAAAGGATTTCTCCGATACAGGATTTGAACAGTCATTTTTCATGGCGGAAAATGAAGGGCGGATCGTCGGAGCGGTCGGCTTCGATATAGATAGTGACGATGGTATCGCGGAAGTGTGGGGGCCTTTTGTCAGTGAAGACTTGCCTTTCAGGGATGTGGCCATGCCGATGTGGAGCGAGGCTGTACAGAGATTGGAGAATGTCCGGTCATTTCTGTTTTTCGTGAATGAAGAAAATACGGATGTGTCGGCGATGATCGAACAGCTGGGAGGAACCCATATCGGCAGACATCTGATTCTGCAGGTCAAGTCGGGAGAGGTACCGACCGGAGAGAACCCGGCCATCCCGGCTGAAGAACATCATGAAGAGGCGTTCCGGTCACTGCACGATCATGCTTTTCCCGATACCTATCTGTCTGCGGAAGAGATTTTGGATATCAGGGATGATCAGCACCGGCTCCTCGTCATTCCCGATGGGGAAACAGGTGTGATGGGATATGTCTATACCGAGGCTGATCCGATCCATGGGGAAGGGAGCATCGAGTTTCTTGCGGTGGGGGAGGCATACCGAAGTCAGGGGCTCGCTAAAAAGCTCCTTCGGGCAGGGCTTTCCGAACTGTTCCGCCATGATTCGATCGAAGAAGTCCGCCTTACTGTCAGTGCTGATAACGAGGCGGCCCTTGGCCTTTACGAAGCAGCGGGCTTTAAGCTTCTTCACCGGCTGAACGCTTGCCGTCTTGAATTGGACTGAACAGGGGCAGGCGTTTCTGATCATGGCAACGGTTATCGGACAAACCCCCCAATATCGTAGAGGCCCGTTTCGTACTATGGATAGCAATATCGCATATGGAGCAAGCCCGGTACTTCGTACTACGCCATGCAAAATACTGGCACTAAATCCATACAAAAAAACAGCATCAAAAACCGCCGCTTCCAGAGGAAGGGCGGTTTTGGCATTTAAAACAGCATATGGGCGATCAGTGCGACGATCGGAAGGGCGATCACGGTCCGAAGCAGGAAGATCACAAACAGCTCAAAGAAATTGACAGGGATCTTGGAGCCGAGAATCAGGCCTCCGACTTCAGACATATAGATCAGCTGGACGACCGAGATGACAGCCACTGTAAAAAGAGTGACCTCGGAAGCAATTGTGCCAGAAGCAAGGATTGACGGGAGGAACATGTCCGCGAATCCGACAATCATTAGCGGCGCCGCCTCTGCCGCTTCCGGAATCTGCAGAAGCGCGAGGAAAGGCTCGAACGGCTTGCCTACTATCTGGAAGAAGCTGGTGTATTCGGCTATGATCAATGCCAGTGTTCCGAACGCCATGACGACTGGGATCACGCCGAACCACATATCCAGTACGTTCTTCATGCCGTCCGTGAGCATCTTGCCGAGATTACGGTTTGCATGTGCCTTGGTTAGGGCGTTTTCCACACCGTGTGTAAACGAATTATATCCGGCCGGCACTTTTTCCTCTTCGCCTGTGAACTCACGTCCATCTATATACTCTTGTTTTTTTCGGGAAAGTGGATAGATTCGAGGCATGACAAATGCCAAAATGAGACCGGTCAGGATGACAGTACCGTAAAACGGCAGGAAGTATTTTGAAAGCCCGACTGTATCGATAATGACGATGGAAAACGTGATTGACACGACTGAGAAAGTCGTGGCGATGATTGCTGATTCTTTTTTCGTATAGTGGCCTTCCTGGTACTGTTTATCAGTAAGGAGAACACCGATCGTGCCGTCCCCGACCCATGAAGCAAGTGCATCGATCGATGAACGGCCCGGCAACTTGAAGAGCGGACGCATGATTTTCACCATCATCGTACCGAAAAACTCCAGCAGTCCGAAGTTCATGAGAAGCGGCAGCAACAGACCCGCAAAAATAAAGATCGTAAAGAGGAACGTGACGAGCCCGTCAGCAGGATCGAGGAGAAGACCGCCCGTGTCTCCGCTCCAGACCGCTTCTGGTCCGAGCTTGAAAGCAGTCATGACTGCGAATAGGGCGCCAATTACTCTTACGACCGTCCAGAATAGCGAAACGCCGAACAGATCATGCCAAAATCCGCGTTCAGAAGAGGCCTTTTTTGGAGCGAACAGCATGATGACAGAGCCGAGCGCGGCGATTATAAGAACCGCGACCGCGACCCAAAGAATGATCGGCGTGACGATGCCTGCCAGCCAGTTGGCAAGAATGGCGATCGGAACCACCCATTCGCCATTATATATAATCGGAATCATGAACAGGAAGACTCCGATGATCGACGGAATCAGGAACCAGATCCACGTCGATGCACTAGTTTTCTGCATTTTTTATTATCCCCCAATATTAATTTTACCGGTTTTGACATTCACTTTTTTACATAATAATTCACTATCGTGAATAAGTAAATCCCCCTGCAAATGAAAGTGAATTCAGCCAATTCCGGCACAAAAAATCCCCCTCCCCACAATAGCAGGGAGGGGGTGCGGCGTCAAAAGGATTCTTCAAAATCCTCATGCCAGCGATAACGATAAAAACGTTCCTTGGCAAACCGTTCAGTGGCCTCGGCTTCACCGGCCGCAATCGCCGCCTCGAGACCTTCCAACATGTAGGCTGTCTGGGAAGAATGGGCTTTCAGCGTACGCATCTTCCTGTCCAGCATTTCCGAAACTTGATGCTCAACGTCGGGCTGGCCGAGGCCTTCTTCCGTATCGTTTGCAAATGCGACGAGGTAGAGCTTCGGACGTTGATCTTCCGGCAGCCTGCGAACCGCGCGGACGACCGCACGGGCCGTGGCCTCATGGTCGGGATGGACCGAGTATCCCGGGTAAAACGAGATGATGAGAGAGGGATCCAGTTCATCGATGAGGCCGCTGATGAGTTGGACCATCTTTTCATCATCCTCGAACTCGACTGTCTTGTCCCGGAATCCCATCATGCGCAGATCTTTGATGCCGATGGCGTCCGCTGCCGCCTGAAGTTCCTTCTTGCGGACTTCGGGAAGCGTCTCCCTTGTGGCGAATGGCGGGATGCCGAGATTCCGTCCCATCTCGCCGAGGGTCAGGCAGGCATATGTGACAGGCACACCCATATCCACATATTTGGAGAGCGACCCGGATGTGCCGAAGGCCTCGTCGTCAGGGTGAGGAAAGACAACAAGGACTGCACGCTCTTTTTCAATCGTTTCAGCCATATCGTTCCACTCCTTAGTATGCGAACGGCGTCTCGCTCAGTTCAAGCGCAACGGCAAGTTTACCGCTGCCGTCGAGCCCGGCCATGAGCAGGCGACCGTGTTCATCGAGTTCATAATGTGTAATGCCTTGTGCATACACCCAGCCGTAGGGCAGTTTGAGCCCGACCCGGTGTGGGGCTTCGCCGGCTACCTTGCCCAGTTCAAAGCGGATCTGGGCATTTCGGATGAAGGCGCCGGCATTGAAGAATCCTTCGTTGAAATGGGCCGCATACGAACCGTTCGTCGTCTCCAGATGGATATAAAGCTCTTTGCCGGCGAACGAATCGATGAGGCGCTGAAGTTCTTCAGGGTTCACTTTTTCCATATTTTCAGGCCTCCTCCAGTTACCTATATCGTATTCAGTATAAAGAACATCAGCCGGGAATGCGAAAAGTGCGCTCCAAGGAGAAGTAGCGAAAGCAAGGGGTTTTTTCATACAACAAAAAAACGGCCGGGAGGACCGGCCGTTTGGAGTGCATCAGACTTCTGTTACGGTGGCTTCTGCCGGACCGTATTGGTTTTTCGCGCCGTGCAGGACCGGACCGACATATTGGTTCAGCTTCCAGCCATGAGCGATCGCGGCAGCGACGAATTTCTTCGCTTCGATGACGGCTTCCTCTACGCTGAGGCCATTTGCGAGGTTCGCGGTGATGGCAGCCGCAAATGTGCAGCCGGCACCGTGTGTGTAGAGCGTGTCCTGCTTTTCGGATTCGAGAAGCAGGAACTTGGAGCCGTCGTAGAAAAGATCGGCAGCTTTTTCATGCTGGAGTTGCTTTCCACCCTTGATGACGACATTTTTCGCGCCAAGATCGTGGATCTTCTCCGCGGCTTTCTTCATGTCATCGATGGTCGTCAGCTTGCCGAGACCGGACAGCTGGCCCGCTTCGAACAAGTTCGGTGTGACGACTTCAGCAAGCGGCAGCAGGAATTCGATCATCGCATCGACCGTACCCGGGTTCAGGACTTCGTCTTCGCCCTTGCACACCATGACCGGGTCGATGACGACATGGCTTGTGCCGGTTTCCCTGATGCCTTCGCCTGCAGTGCGGATGACGTCTTCGGTGCTCAGCATGCCGGTCTTCACCGCATCGATGCCGACGGAAAGGGCTGTCTTCAGCTGGGCTTTCAGAACGTCGATCGGAAGTGTATAGACTCCGTGGCTCCAGTTGTTGTCCGGGTCCATTGTCGCAACGACGGTAAGCGCGGTCATGCCGTATGTTCCGTGCTCCTGGAAAGTCTTCAGGTCGGCCTGGATGCCGGCGCCGCCCGATGTATCGGATCCTGCGATTGTGAGTGTCTTTTTCAGTGTCATGATTCAGGACTCCTTTTAGGATAGTTAGTTGAATGTTCTTATTGTAACAAATAAAATAGGCATTTCACGAAAAATTGATTTCACCGCATAGAAATGCGCAGGTGCAGCCTCTGCCGCTCTCTATGCGTGCGTGAACCGGGAGACATCGGGTATTGTAGAAGAATGAAAGATTTACCCGATTGCGGGAGAAGGGAGAGTGGACATGGCTGGAAGCAACGGAAAAAAAGGCCGCACTGATGAGGAGACGGCGGTCACGGTTGAGGAGACCTGGGAAGCTCCGGCAGTGGGGCGCGACGGGAAGAGGCGCAGCCGGGCGCTGAAGAGGTTCCTGTGGATTGCGGTCCCGCTTCTCCTGCTTGCCGTCATCCTTCCGGTGGTCACATTGAAGATGCTCGCCGGCGGCAGTACATTGACTGAAGAAGGGGCCGTCATTGAGAGAGTTCAGGAGCTGAGCGAACTTGTGACGGCAGAAGCCTATACGAAAGTGATCATCGATGAGTCGGATAATGAGTTGTTCGGAATGAGCCTCGGAATTGATATTCCGGGGACCAAGCGCGAGTTTCTCGTGATTATCCCGGGATCGGTCAAGGCGGGCATCGATTTCAGCAAAGTAAAAGAGAATGACATCTCTATTGACGAGGATGCCAAGACTATTAAACTCACCGTGCCGGAGCCGGAGTTCCTGGGGGAGCCCGAAATCCACGTTGACGAGAGGAAAGTGTTTTCTCATGAAGGACTGTTCCGTAACCCTCCGGATATCAAAAAGGGATATGAACTTGACAAAAAGGCCCAGGAAATGATGATCAAGGAGGCGACCGAACAGGGCGTACTCAACCAGGCCAGAGAGAATGCGGTAAAGACTCTGAAGCAAATGTACTCGTTCTCGGGTTATGACGTTGAAGTCGAGTTCAAGGAGTGACTGTAATGGTAAAAGAGATCCTGAATAACAGCTGGCAGGATGTGATCGGGGACGAGTTCTCTAAGCCTTATTATCTGGAGTTGCGAGAGTTCCTCAAACAGGAGTATGCCGAAAGAGAAATCTACCCGCCGATGAACGACATCTGGACAGCGTTCGAACTGACGCCATATGAGTCGGTCAGGGTCGTGATCCTCGGCCAGGACCCCTACCATGGTCCGGGACAGGCGCACGGACTCAGCTTCTCCGTGAAAAAGGGCATCCGGAAACCGCCCAGCCTGCGCAATGTTTTCAAGGAACTGAAAGAAGACATCGGTTGTGAAATCCCCGATGAGGGGACGCTCACCGGATGGGCGGAGCAGGGTGTCATGCTGCTCAATACCGTTCTCACTGTGCGGTCCGGCGAAGCGCATTCCCACCGCGGTGAAGGTTGGGAAACGCTCACGGATGAAGTGATCCGGAAGCTATCAGCGCGCGATGAGCCCATCGTATTTATTCTGTGGGGACGTCCCGCACAGGAAAAGAAAAAACTGATCGATATGGAGCGGCATGCGGTGATCGAGTCACCGCATCCGAGCCCGCTCAGCGCAAAGCGCGGATTTTTCGGCAGCAGGCCGTTCAGCCGGGCAAATGCTTTGCTGAGGGAGTGGGGAGAAAAAGAGATCGACTGGTGCCGCACAATCGCCCGGTGAATTGTCACGGGATTGTACGGTTCCGGCGCCAGAATGCAAATCGTTATATGATACACTTTTAACGGAATGGAGGGGATCGGATGATTCCGATTGAACGGATCCTCGAAGAGATGGAGCGCCATCTTCAGGCGGCCAGAAGCGCAGGCGACCCTGCCGCACAGCGGGAATCGATTGCCGCCATTCGCGCATTGTCCGAAGCGGCGCTCGGCAGCCGGCCCCGGAACAAACTGCCGGAAGTGAAGCCGATGCCGCTTACCGCGCCGGCGGATCCAAATGGCGTTTCTCCCGCCGCGCCAAAGCGTGAAGAGGACGGGGCCAACGGCGATTCCATCTTCGACTTTTAATTGCTGAAAGAAGGGGAAATAAGTGAAATTCTTTTTGATAGCAGGTGCGGTGAATGCAATGATTTCTGTCGGTATGGGCGCTTTTGGGGCTCACGGCCTTGAAGGCAAGGTCTCTGATCATTACATCGCTATCTGGGAGACGGCAGCCAAGTATCAGATGTACCATGCGCTCGGCCTGATTCTGATCGGTATCTTGCAGAGCCAGGCGCTTCTCGGCGCAGCTTCGCAGCTGAACTGGGCAGGGTGGCTGATGCTGGCGGGAATCATTATTTTCTCCGGCAGCCTTTATGTGCTTGCGCTGACCCAGATCGGCATCCTCGGCGCCATCACGCCGATCGGCGGCGTCGCCTTTATCGCCGGATGGATTATGCTGATCATTGCAGCCGTCAAGCATGTATAAGTTGTAGAAGCCGGCCCTCGTTTCATTTGGCGGCAGGTTTTGCTGTTCTGTTATACCAATGGAGTGCTGTTATTCAGACTTCCGAGATAACGTAAAGAGCCATCCGCGCCGGATGGCTCTTTACGTTATCTCGGTGCCTGGTCGAAGTAGTTGAGCTCTTCGTCGAACTCCGCGTAGTCAAAGTAGATCATCGGGAACAGGAAGCGGTGATCGGTGCGTGCTTCCCTGATGATGGCGTGATCCCGCCCGGCCGCCTCGACAAATCCGCGCACAACCTTCGATGTGGTCTGCCGGTCCCCATGTTCGAACGAGAAATGGAACGTGCCGGGCTGTCCGCGGTTCAGACGGAGGATGTTCTCAATGTAGGATTCCTCGTTCCGACGCGGAGGGGCCGTCGGCAGTGTCACCTGCGGAGGGACGACCTGTTGCTGGGGCTGCTGCATCGGCTGCATCGGCATCGGCCGCATGTTCGGATTCCAATAGTATTGGACCATGTGGTTCCACCTTTCTCTCCTTAGACTGTCGGGCAATCACTTTCGGACGGCGAAAAGAAGCAGTGCGACTTGAAGCGGCCGGTATTCCACTGGTTATACCACTGTGCCGGACAGTCGCCCTCCGGCATGAAAAACCAGAGTGAGCGGGTTGCCGGATGGAACCGCTCCCCGTTAATGACCCGGCGGGCCAGGCGGATGTCCTGTTCACGGGCACGCTGATAAAAGTAGCCTTTTGTCGTCGCCTCGAAACCGCCGGGCCGCTGGAAGACCATCTGCTCAATGGTCCGGATGTCCCCGAAATCCAAACAGTCGCCACGGACCCGATTGACTCCGACGTTGCCGACCATCAGCATTCCGAGGTCGCCTTCCCCTTCTGCTTCGGCGCGCATGAGGCGCGCCAGCAGTTGCACTTCTTTTTCATTTGCTCGTACAACCGCCACCGTCTGACCCCCTCGCTAATGACTATATGAGGAGGGAGGAGGGTACATTCCTTATATTCGGATTTGGACGGGAGGAGAATTCCAGTGGCGATCAATAATACGGTCTATGAGTTCATGGAACGGCTGGACAGAGGGGAACTGAAGACGAAGGACGGGCTGTTGGATTATTACAGCCGGTATCCTGAAATTTTCGGCGTGTACTTCCCGGATTACTGCCCAAAGACAGATGAGAGGCTGATCCGGGCGATCGAGCAATATCCGGCGAAGGCCGAAGACATTTCACTTGCCGGCCAGCGGCTTCCCGAGGAGATCGAAAATGTGCGTGATATTTACCGCAGCTTGACCGGCATCGACGCCGACAATGACCATCATCTGTTTGTCGGCGCTTTCGGATCAAACGCATTTGTCGCGGGCCCGGAAAAGGATGAGGTGTTCTATGCGCTTGAAATGCTGTCTCCGGATACCGGCAATCTGCGCCTTGTCGCAGCCCACGAGACGGGACATATCGTCCACCACCGCATGAGTGCCGAAGCTTTTGGGGAAACCTGGTGGCGGAAGGTGGACTGGAGCCATCCGCTCGTCACGCTTTTGTCTGAAGGCGGCGCCACATATCTGTCCAAACTCGCTGTCCCGGGCAGGGGCCGTCCGGACTATATTTCATTTGGAGCGCTCGGCGAGGAAGGCTACGGATTTTATATGGCGAACAGAAGGAAGCTGCATGAAGTGTTTCTTGAAGATATGAGGGAAGGGTGGAATGACAGGAAGGATAAAGAGTGGTTCCGCCTTTCCGGCGGTGCCCGGCACGGCGTTCCCCGTCTCGGCTATTACGTCGCGGACGACTTTATCGAACACCGCGCAGAACTACGGGGGATGGACGCGGCGCTCACCGATTGGGACACGATGACACTTGAAGAGGAGTTCATGGATTATCTGAAACGCTGACGCACGTTTGCCGGAGAGCCCGGCCGCAACAAAAAATGCCCGGCAGCCAAAGATGGCAGCCGGGCACATTTTTTTACTGGACATTAAAGAAAGAGACGCGTTCATCGCCCTGGAGAATCGTGCCGACGAAGAACGAACCGAAGACGCCGTAGCGCGCGCTCACTTCATCGAAGCGCATTTCATAGACGAGTTTCTTGAACTGGAGCACATCGTCCGAGAAGAGCGTGACGCCCCATTCATAGTCGTCGAAGCCGACGGAGCCGGAGATGATCTGCTTGACCTTGCCGGCATAGCCGCGGCCGATCATGCCGTGGCTTTTCATCAGATCGCGGCGCTGTTCCATATCGAGCATGTACCAGTTGTCTTCGCCTTCGCGTTTCTTGTCCATCGGATAGAAGCACACATATTGCGAGCGCGGAAGTTCCGGGTAAAGGCGTCCGCGGACATACGGGTTCTGGTATGGGTCCTCATCGGACTCCTTAGCCAGGTAGTTGGACAGCTCGACGACCGACACGTAAGAATACGTAGGGATGGTGTAGTCCGCAATCGCGAGCTTGTTGAACTCGGCTTCAAGCTGCTGAAGTTCGTCCATCGTCGGACGGAGAATCATCAGCATAAAGTCCGCCTTTTGGCCGACTACTGTATAGAAAGCATGGCTGCCCGTTTTTTCATCATCAGCTTTCTGGAGCTTGTCGAGGTAAGCGATGAATTCATCGGTTGCCGCTTTCCGTTCTTCTGCAGGAACGGCTTTCCACGATGCCCAGTCCATCGTGCGGAAGTCGTGGAGGACATACCAGCCGTCCAGTGTGATTGCAGCTTCGTTCATGTGGAAACACTCCTTTGGGATCATATGGCTTCAGTCTATCACAGAAGGCAGGCGCGGTCCGCAAGCAAGACCCTGTGTCACCGATTTGTGAAAAAGTCCCGGTTTTCCGTTTGGGCGCATTTTGTGTATGCTTGACACTGGAATGAAAAACCGTCCCATGTCCGGTATGTACCGGGGGACGGATCAGATATTTGGGAGATATTGCTATGGATCAAACACTTCAACTTCTCCGGCAGCCGGCCTGGCGGTTCATCGATCAGTCGGTGAGCGGGCTCGGCCGCTCCGCTCTTGAGTCGTTCGCTATGGACGACACACTCTGCCACGTCGTCGGACAGCAGAAAAGTCTGCCGGCCGTGCGTACTTGGGTGCATGACAGGACCATCGTCCTCGGCATCCAGGACCATCGGCTGCCGTATATCGAAGATGCGGCGCAGCTTCTCCGGCTGAATGGCTGGCGCCCGATCGTCCGGAATTCCGGGGGGCTGGCTGTCGTCTTGGATGAAGGCATCCTGAACATCACAATTTCGCTGTCCGAGAAAGGCCGGCCAATCGACATCCCGGCCGGCTACGAGGTCATGCTTGAGTTTGTCCGCATGCTGTTGCCTGAAGTAGCGGACAGGATTGAGGCCTATGAGATTGTCGGTTCCTATTGTCCGGGGTCGTACGACTTGAGCATTGGCGGCAGAAAGTTCGCCGGAATTTCCCAGCGAAGACTCAGGGGAGGCATCGCCGTCCAGATTTATCTTTGTGCGGAAGGC
This sequence comes from Bhargavaea sp. CC-171006, assembly GCF_009761675.1. GTDB lineage: Bacteria > Bacillota > Bacilli > Bacillales_A > Planococcaceae > Bhargavaea > Bhargavaea changchunensis. Next base: position 114,901 of record NZ_QUZH01000007.1, on the reverse strand, counting down.
AGCGGCTCTGAGCGTGCACGACTGATCGGGGACATGTACGAGGCCGGTCTGAAGGGGGAAGAGACGAAGTTCGACTATCCGTCCATCCGGCCGGATGTGATGGCTTCTCTCAGCGAATTGCTTGGTCAGCCGGTCACCGTCACCGAACTGAACAGCCGCGTCCGCCGGCTGCTTCACACTCTTTCGGGAGACGTCCGCAACAGCCTTCTTGAAGGGGAGGAGATCGACCTGTACGCGATCTATCTGAAGCGGGTGGTCGAACGGAACGCCAAACTGCTCGAGGGCATCTGAAGCCTGGAAAATCAAAGAAATGGCAAGGACTCCGCCGCCTGATTCCGCAGGCGATGGTATATCCTTGCCATTTCTTTATGCTTGAACCGCGGCATCAGTGCGCCTGCTGCTCTTCGCTGTTCACGAGATTTCCGTTTTGCTCCATCCGGAAGACGGCCGAAGAATTCTCATCCTCCTCGAACGCAACCAGTTTGCGTGCACGGTTCATGATCTGCACGAACTGCTCATAGTCATCACGGATCTCGTCATTTTCCCTGGCGAGGCGTGCAACTTCGTTCTCGAGCTCACCCACGCGGCGTTCGGCCGCTTCGGCAGTATGCTTCCACTTCATCGTCTCCTGGTCCGCGAGATTCGTATGCTGAAGACGCATCAGATAGGCGATCACCACATCCAGCGAGAGATTCGACAGCCGGATCGCCGCCCGTCCTTCTCCTTCCGCCCCGTCCGGCACGACATAGAGTCCCGAATTCTTGCGGCGGAAATCTTTGCCCATCGCCTTCATGGTTGCCTTGCGTTCTTTTTTCGCTTCGGCAAGCTCTTTCTCATATTCTTTCCTGACGACTGCGTTCCATCTGAATCCGCAGGCCGCGGCCGTACGATTCATCGCATCTCCGGCTTCTTCGAACGCATTGAGCTGAGTGCTCCCTTCGCGCACATGCCGCAGCACCGTTTCCGCGAGCAGCCGATCGTTTTCTTCTACCCAGGCATCCTGTCTTACTTTCACCATTTGTGTACCTCCTGCCATCTTCATAGAATGTTTGCCTGGTGTCAGTTTGCACCGTCACTCTGCGTTTTATACCGTTTCGTTTGGAAATGTCGGAGAATGCGCATCTTTTCGGATTTGATTTTAGGAGGAAGAAGGAGGCCGGCGACCGTTCCAAACAAGAGCCGGACAGGGTATACTGGAAGGACCCACTGTTTCGGGGAGGTGCCAGATGATGGACTATGCCAGACAAAAACTTAGTGAAGAAAAAGTGTTTAAAGACCCGGTTCACCGGTATATCCACGTGAGGGACCAGGTGATCTGGGACCTGATCGCAACCAGGGAATTTCAGCGGCTCCGCCGCATCCATCAGCTCGGCACGACCTATCTCGTGTTCCACGGGGCGGAACACAGCCGTTTTAATCATTCTCTCGGCGTCTATGAGATTGTCCGGCGCATCATCGACGACAGTTTCAGCGGGCGGCCGCAATGGAATGATTCCGAGCGGCTTGTGACACTGTGCGCGGCGCTGCTCCATGACCTCGGACACGGTCCGTTTTCCCATGCGTTCGAGAAGGTGTTCGACCTGGATCATGAGCTGTTCACGCAGAAGATCCTGCTCGGGGACACCGAAGTTAATGCGGTCCTCCGGCGGGTCAGCGAGGACTTTCCGCGAAAAGTGGCGGACGTCATCGGGAAGACCTATCCGGACAAGCTGGTCGTGAGCCTGATTTCAAGCCAGATCGATGCCGACCGGATGGATTATCTTCAGCGGGACGCCTACTTCACGGGAGTCAGTTATGGCCATTTCGATATGGAGCGCATCCTTCGGGTCATGCGCCCGTCAGAAGAACAGGCCGTCATCAAGCAAAGCGGCATGCATGCGGTTGAGGACTACATCATGAGCCGGTACCAGATGTACTGGCAGGTTTATTTCCATCCGGTATCCCGCTCGGCGGAAGTAATTCTCGTGAAAATTTTGCAGAGGGCGAAAGTTTTGAGCGAAGAAGGGTATACGTTCAAGCAGGAGCCTGTCCACTTTAAGTCGTTTTTCGACAAAACTTACGATCTTACTGATTATATTGCGCTGGATGAATACATCCTCATGACTTATTTCGAAGCATGGATCCGGGAGGAAGACGAAATCCTCTCCGACCTGTGCGACCGGTTCGTGAACCGCCGGCTGTTCCAATACATCGATTTCAACCCGGCCAAGGAATATCGGAAACTCGGTGAACTGGATGCCCTGTTCCGGAAAGCCGGGATCGACCCGGATTATTATCTGGTCGTCGATTCCTCTTCCGACCTGCCGTACGACTTTTACCGGCCGGGGGAGGAAGAAGAGCGGCTGCCGATTCATCTGCTCATGAGGGACGGCGAACTGCGGGAGCTTTCCCGCGAGTCCGACATCGTCGATGCCATCTCCGGCAAACGGCGGACGGACCATAAACTCTATTTCCCGGAGGACATGCTCAGGGAAGGCAAGAAGAAAAAAGTGCTCAGGCAACAAATCCTAAGCATCTTGAACACATAGAAAATAGGGAGGGCATTTTTGATGCTTCAGGAACATGCAAAACTTGTTCAGTTCATTTCAATGGCTGATGGGGTGACCGGGCGGAAGAAGCTGCAGAAGATGATCTACATCGCCAAAAAGATGGACTTCCCGTTCCAGGAAAAATATGAACTCCATATTTATGGCCCTTACTCGGAAGAGCTGACGCTCCGTATCGAGGAGCTGTGCGAAATGGGCTTCCTGGCGGAAAATTGCGAGGACAAGGGTTCATATGTTCAATACAGCTACCGGGTAACCGGCGAAGGCAGGGATTTCATCGGTGACGCCGACGAAGTCCCGGACACACTAGGTGATTGCATCGGCCGGATGAAGGAAAGGAGTTCCCGTTTCCTGGAATTGGTCTCCACTCTGCTGTATTTTGATCACCTGCCGCGGGAAGAGCAGATTGCGAAAGTACATATCGTCAAGAACAAGCTGAATTACACAGACGCGGAGATGGACGAGGCTTTTGACTTTATCGGGGACCTCTCCGCCTGTATCCGCCAGTGAGCCTCCGCTTCCAACAGTGCGGGTGGATTGGCTATAATGCAGGGAAGGGGGTATGATCATGGCCAACGGAGAAAAACCGAAACCGAAAATGGAGTTCACGATCATCCGCGACAATCCGACTGCCGGCCATAAAGGGTTCGGCATCGGTTCGATCTCGCTTGAAAACGTATCGCCTGTCATCATCGACGTGGAAGAGGAGCTCGCACAGGTGGAAATCGGTGCGCTGCATGCCCGGAGCAAGACGGAGCGGGGCGTCAAGTTCACATCGGACCGCGAGGATTCCGCGGGAGGAAAGCCGTACTGGCTCGTCTGGGTCGCCATCGACTATAAGGAAGAGGGCCCTTACTTCGCCGGTGTCACGGCTGCCGAGATGGTCGTCAACCGCGAGAAGCGGCGTGGCTACAAGAGCCTGCCGGAACATGTGAACCTGCTGGACAAGGCTTTGAAGCGCCATGTCATCGTCGACAAGATGGATGAGCGTTCGAAAAAGGTGCTTGCGGAATTCCTGCAGGAACAGAACCCGGAACTGTGGGAACGGAGCCCTGAACTCCAGGAAGCACTCGGCGTCACCGGCTGATCTGTAATTATGAACGATCTTTGACAGTTTCGCCGGCAGCACTCCAGCCGGTTGAACCGCTCCCGAAAAGGGAGTAAACTTGGATTAACGCTTGCTGAATACAAGCTAGGACAGTGCGCCGTCTAGCTAACGGCGCACATAACCAGCCCCGCCCCCGATTTCCGGGGGGCGGGGCTGGTTTTTGGTTGCCACAAATTAATAGGACAGCAATTTTAGCAGGGTATGTCAACGTCTCACTGCAGTATGTTAACGTCTCAATCCACTATGTTGACGTCTCAACCGACTATGTCAACATCTCATCAGAATTGCCCGAGCTGCGCTTCAGTCAAAGAATGAGAACGGGAACAGCCTGATCGGCCCGCCGTCTTTCGTGTCCTTGGAGCGTTCCTGCCGAAGGGTCGGGTCAGTGCAGAGCTTCCGCGGCACATTCCGTTCTTTTACGTAAACAAGTCGTTGCTTTCCGCACCCATCAACGGCAAGCCCGCCGGTTTCGACATCGACGATGACACCCGTGATGCCTTCCGGCTGGGTGAACGGTTCCGGGGGCAAGCCGGCATGGGCATTTTCCATGAACTCAATCCACATCTTCTTCGCCGCCATCTTGTCGCTATTCTCGGTGAGACGGCGTCCCTCGTCGTAGCCGGCCCATATCCCGGCGGTGAGGGTCGTGGAGAACCCGATCAGATATTGATCAGAAAGTGTCGTTCCGGACTTTGCCGCATACGGGCGTGTTTGGCTCGGCCGCATAGACAGGCCTGTTGCCGGGGTGTAGTCGCTGAAGACAGGGTCGAACATGCCTGTCATCATCTGTGTCAGGACAAAGGCATCTGCCGGATCCAGCACTTCACGCTGTTCCTTGTCCTCTTCACCGCTCAGGTAGACGGTTTCTCCGGCGGAATCGGTGATCGACAGGATGGTCGTCGGAACCACACGCTTGCCGCCTGAGGCAATCCGGTTGTAGGCACCTGTCATCTCATAGAGGGTGACTTCGGTCGTGCCGAGTGCGGTTGCCGGTGCATCAACAAAGTTTCCGGTGATGCCGAGGCGGGCGGCCATATCCTTGAACGGCTTGTAACCGATCTCCTCAAGTGTCTTTACGGCAAAGATATTGTCGGAGATGGCAAGTGCCTGTGCAAGTGAAATCGGCCGTTCGGCAAATTTGCCGTTGACGTTCTTGGGTTCGTATTCCTGGCGACCGTCATCGAAGGTAAAGACCGTCGGCTCGCTTTTCAGGAAAGTGAGCGGTGTAAACCCCTGTTCAAGCGCTGCGGCATACAACACCGGCTTCATTGCTGAGCCGGATTGGCGCTCAGCCTGGGTGACTCGGTTAAATGGACTCGTTGCATAATCCCGACCGCCGATCAGGGAAGTGATCTGTCCACTCTCCGGCTCCATTGTGACAAATCCGAACTGGAGCCCGTTATCGGGCATCCATTTCTCCGCTGCCGATTCCGCCGTCTTTTGGTGGAAAGGGTCGAGCGTGGTCCGGATCGTCCAGCCGCCTTCAGCGATGTCGCGTCCGGCTTCGTCCAAACGTTTTTCAGCTTCCCGCCATACCTCGTCCAAGAAGTATGGGGCAACTTTTTCACCCGCGTCCCACTGGTCATGCTTAAGCGCTATCCGCTGGTTCAGGGCATGGTCCGCCTGCTCACGTGTCACGTACCCTTCGCGCACCATCGAATTGAGGATGATTTTCTGGCGTCCCGCTGCGGCCTCCGGATTAACGACCGGGGAATAGACCGACGGCCCTTTCGGAACAGCCGCAAGCAACGTTGCTTCAGCCAGGGTCAGATCCTTCGCATCCTTACCGAAAAAGAATTTGCTTGCCGCTTCGGCACCGTACATTCCATGGCCGAAATAGACCGTGTTCAGGTAGCCTTCCAGAATCGTGTCCTTGTCGTAGAACGTTTCGATCCTTCTGGCGTATACTGCCTCGTTGATCTTTCGTGTCCAGGTTTTCTGGTGGGTCAGGAACAGGTTGCGGGCATACTGCTGAGTGATTGTGCTCGCGCCTTCCGCTTTGCGGAACGATTTGACATCCTTCAGCACGGCTGATGCAATCCGGGAGTAGTCAAACCCCTTATGTTCATAAAAGTCCTTGTCCTCGACGGCGACGAACGCATCGGCAAGAAACGGGGACATGTCCTCGAGGGAAGCCCAGTAACGGCGCTCGCCCGAATGCCGGTCGCCGATCGGATCGCCATTACGGTCAAGGAACACGGTCGCGTTCGGCACTTTCAGGGAAGGGGGACCGGCCGAATGGATATAGATGAGGAGCGCGCCGTACATGACCAGCCCGGCCACGCCGAGGCTCAGGGATAGAAGCAGCAGCCGCTTCATGAGCATTTGCCGTTTCCGCTTCCGTTTGAGATGTGCCCGTTTCACCGCATTCCCGCCTTTCGTGCGCTTTTCCGCAAGTATGCACAGACAGCGGGCATTTCATCCGGCGGATTTTGGACAAGTTTCGGTTCAGGTCCGGACGATGAGTTCCAAGACGCCATTCTATTAAAAAAATAGTTGCAACGGAGACCGCTGGCCGTATAATGAAGCTTAGTTTCGTGGAGGCCGGGAATACAGGCAGTGCGGGACGTTTCCCTTTAATGAAGGAGGAATGCAGCCCATGGCAGGGTTATGGTATACGGAAAAACAGACCGAAAACTTTGGAATCACAATGAAAATCAAGCAGACGCTTCACGTCGAACAGACGGATTTCCAGCTGCTGGAGATGGCGGAGACTGAGGAGTGGGGGAACATGCTGTTCCTCGACGGAATGGTCATGACCTCGGAGCGTGACGAATTCGTTTACCACGAAATGGTCGCCCATGTGCCGCTGTTCACCCATCCTGACCCGAAGAAAGTGCTGGTCGTAGGCGGCGGTGACGGCGGCGTGATCCGTGAGGTGCTGAAACATCCTCAGGTCGAACAGGCGGTCCTGGTCGACATCGATGGCAAAGTGATCGAGTATTCGAAAAAATACTTGCCTTCAATCGCGGGCAAGCTTGAGGACCCGCGGGTGGAGGTCCGTGTCGGTGACGGATTCATGCATATCGCAGAGTCCGAAAACGAATACGATGTCATCATGGTCGATTCGACAGAGCCCGTCGGCCCTGCGGTCAACCTGTTCACAAAAGGATTCTACGCCGGCATCTCTAAGGCGCTGAAAGAGGACGGCCTGTTTGTCGCTCAAAGCGACAATCCGTGGTTCAAGGCAGATCTGATCCGCCAGGTGCAGAAGGATGTCAGGGAGATTTTCCCGGTCACACGCATGTACACCGCCAACATCCCGACGTATCCAAGCGGACTCTGGTGCTTCACGCTAGGCTCGAAAAAGCATGACCCGCTTGAAGTGAAGGAAGAGCGGTTCCATGACATCGATACGAAGTACTACACGAGCGAACTCCACAGGGCGGCTTTCGTGCTGCCGAAGTTTGTCCGTGACCTGGCGGAGGGAGAAGGCGAATGAAATTCGACGAAGCCTACTCCGGCAATGTGTTCATCAAAAGCGGGACCAGCTACAATGAGGCAGATGCGGTAATCTACGGCATGCCGATGGACTGGACGGTCAGCTGGCGTCCGGGATCCCGGTTCGGACCCGCGCGCATCCGTGAAGCTTCTGTCGGGCTTGAGGAATACAGCCCGTATCTGGATCGGGAACTGGATGACATCCGCTATTATGATGCGGGGGACATCCCGCTCCCGTTCGGCAACGCCGGAAAATCCCTGGAGCTGATCGCCGGATTTGTCCGTCAGCTAATGGCTGACGGCAAAGTGCCTGCGGGGATGGGCGGCGAGCACCTTGTGTCGCTTCCGGTCATGAAGGAAGTGGCTGCCGCGAATGAGGATCTCGCTGTGATCCACATCGACGCGCATACCGACCTCCGGACCGAGTATGAGGGGGAGGAACATTCCCACTCGACGCCGATCCGCAAGATTGCTGATATTATCGGTCCTCACAATGTCTATTCGTTCGGCATCCGATCTGGGATGAAGGAAGAGTTCGAGTGGGCCCGTGAAAACGGCATGCACATCTCGAAATTCGATGTGCTCGAGCCCCTCAAGCAAGTGCTTCCGACGCTTGCCGGGCGGCCGGTCTACGTGACGATCGACATCGATGTCCTGGACCCCGCCCATGCGCCGGGCACGGGCACGGTCGACTGCGGCGGCATCACGTCCCGCGAGCTGCTCGCGTCGATCCATGAAATTGCACAATCCCGTGTCAGGGTCGCCGGCTTCGATCTTGTCGAGGTCGCCCCTGTCTACGACCCGTCCGAACAGACTGTCAACACAGCCAGCAAGCTGTTCCGGGAGATGCTGCTCGGATTTGTAAAATAAACGAAAAGGTGATGGCAGGAAAACCTGCGCATCACCTTTTGTTTTGAGGGCATAACGGGTGCACCTATCATTGAAATCCCATTGACGGGCGGGATATAATAGGGGAATGACTATGAACGGGGGCATCCAGATGAATATACCCGAGGAAGGAAGAGCGGTCAGTATCCGCCTTGTCACGACGGTCCGCCAACCGGGCGAGAAGCCGTTCCGGAACTTCATCCGGGCGGAGGGCCAACTGATCGAGAAAGCGGGAAAAACGTATCTGAGTTTTAAGGAAACAGCAGACGGACAGGAGATCCGCACGATGGTCCGCCTGGGTCACGAAGAAGGTCTCATCATGCGGAACGGCGACGTCTCGATGCGGCTTCCCCTCGTCCCGGGCGAGCGGCGGGAGGGCCGCTACGGCAACGGGAGCATGGACCTTCCGCTGACGGTCAAAACCGATTCGGTCCGTTATGAACCGGGATCCCAAGGGCGGTTTGCGGCCGCTTATGATCTGTTGTCGGGCAGCGAGACTGTCGGCACCTATGATGTGGAATTTATTTATTCGGAGGGAAAAGCATGAGCACAGTGGAACAGATTAAACAGCAGCTAAAGGACGCGCTCGGCAGCGCGGTGGAAAAGGCGGGCTTCGCGGAAGGCGCAGACATGCCTGATGTGATGCTTGAGACGCCGAAAAACAAGGAAAACGGCGACTACGCCACCAATATCGCAATGCAGCTGACGAAACTAGCGAAAAAGCCGCCGCGTGCCATCGCGGAAGCAATCCTCTCCAATCTGGAGACCGACAACACACCGATCAAGTCCGTCGATATCGCAGGCCCGGGCTTCATCAACATCAGCGTGAAGACCGACTATCTCGGAGAAGTCGTGAAAGATGTGCTGGAGAAGGGCGAGAACTTCGGCCGCAGCGATGCAGGCGGCGGTGAGAAAGTTCAGATCGAGTTCGTTTCGGCAAACCCGACCGGCGACTTGCACCTTGGCCACGGCCGGGGCGCATCGATCGGCGATGCGCTCTCCAACGTGCTCGATTTTGCAGGCTATGACGTTTCCCGCGAATACTACATCAATGATGCCGGCAACCAGATCAACAATCTGGCACTTTCCATCGAGGCCCGTTATTTCCAGGCGCTCGGCGAGGAACGCGAAATGCCGGAGGACGGCTACCAGGGCAAGGATGTCATTGAGATCGCCAATGCGCTCGCGCAGGAACACGGCGACAAATTCGCCAAGATGCCGGAACAGGAACGCTTCGACTGGTTCCGCAAACATGGCCTCGGCATCGAGCTGGACAAGATCAAGCAGGACCTTGCCGACTTCCGTGTGAAGTTCGACAACTGGTTTTCCGAATCGACGCTTTATGAGTCCGGGAAGATCGACAAAGCACTCGATAAACTTAAAGAAAACGGCCATGTCTACGAGCAGGACGGCGCCACCTGGTTCCGCTCAACGACCTTCGGCGACGACAAGGACCGTGTCCTCATCAAGCAGGACGGCTCCTATACGTACCTGACGCCGGACATCGCCTACCACGAGGACAAGCTCCAGCGCGGCTTCGACAAGCTGATCAACATCTGGGGTGCCGACCACCATGGCTACATCCCGCGCATGAAGGCGGCAATCGAAGCACTCGGCTACGACAATGATACGCTCGAAGTGATTGTGTCCCAGATGGTCCAGCTGTACAAAGATGGAGAGAAGTTCAAGATGAGCAAGCGGACAGGCAAGGCGGTCACGCTGCGCGAGCTGGTGGAAATGGTCGGCCTGGACGCGGTCCGCTACTTCTTCATCATGCGCTCCGGCGATTCCCAGATGGACTTTGACCTGGACCTCGCAGTGTCCCAGTCCAATGAAAACCCGGTCTACTACGCACAGTACGCACATGCACGCATCTGCTCGATTCTGCGCCAGGCGGACGACGCCGGACTGTTCCGTTCCGAAGAGAATGTCGGACTGCTCCAGGACAGTGAGAAGGCGATTGATCTCATGAAGAAGATCGGCGACTTCCCTCAGGTTGTCGCGGATGCTGCGAAGCTCCGCGCACCGCACCGGATCGCAACCTATATTCAGGAACTTGCATCGGCATTCCATACGTTCTACTCGACAGACAAAGTTGTCGACCCGGACAACAAGGAACTGTCGGAGGCACGCCTTGCGCTTGTCACGGCAACCCGTACGACCGTTGCCAACGCACTGCGCCTGATCGGCGTTGCCGCACCGGAACGGATGTAAAATCATTATGACCGGCCCCTCTCAGCTTCGGCTCACGGGGCCGGTTTTCAGGTTGCGGCGGAAAACTGATGAGACATTGCTATATTTCATTGAGACGTTGCCATATCCAGGTGAGACGTTGCTATACCCCGACAGTCCCGTCTTTCCCGAAGGCTCTCGACAAATCTCGCGCCATCTGATTAAATTGAATAGGAACTGAATATCCGGCATGAGTTAGCGCCGGATAACGCTGAGGTGCCCCGAATGGGGGTAAAAGGGAAGCCGGTGAGAATCCGGCACGGTCCCGCCACTGTGAGCGGCTTGAAAGCCGCAAGTCAGGAAACCTGCCTCAGCGGAAACACCCGAATGCGCCTGCGAGGACAGGCCGGTGTGGAACGGCGCCTGCATATGCCAGGCAGCGGTCGTTTTTTCCGCATGGCCGTCCTGCCGGTATTTCTGCCCCCGCATTGCGCGGGGGTTTTTTCTGTTCCGTACATAAAGATTAGGGGGAATCGGATTTGGACAAGAAATGGTTAAAATGGCTTGCTGCACCCGCTGCTGCCCTAATGCTTGCCGCGTGCGGCAACGGAGAGGAATCGGCAGACAAGCCCGCGAAAGAACAGGAGGAAACACCGTCCCAGGAATCTTCCGAACAGGCGGAATTCCCGGTTACGATGACCGATGCGGCCGGCAATGAGATTACAATTGAGGAAGAACCGGATGCGATCGTCTCGATGATTCCGAGCAATACGGAAATCCTGTTTGCGGTTGGTGCGGGAGATGCGGTAGTCGGTGTCAGTGACTTTGACGACTATCCGGAAGAAGCCCAGGAAGTCGAAAAGATCGGCGGCCAGGAATTTAACGTCGAAAAAATCATTGGCATGCAGCCGGACGTCGTGTTTGCACATGAATCTGCACTCGGCGTCGGAGAAGAAGGACTTCAGCAGCTGCGCGATGCAGGACTTACTGTATTTGTCGTAAAGAACGCTATGGATTTTGATGAAACTTATGGAACGATTGAACAGATCGGCAAGCTGACCGGCCATTCTGCCGAAGCCGAAGAGATCGTCAGCGGTATGCAGTCCAAAGTGGAAGAGATCAAGGAAAAAGCAGCGGAAGTCACAGACAAGAAGAAAGTGTTTGTCGAAACATCTCCGGCACCTGAAATTTATACACCGGGATCCGGTACATTCATGCAGCAGTTCCTCGACATCATCAATGCGGAAAATGTCGCAGGTGACCAGGAAGGCTGGGTCATGATGGATCCGGAAGAGATCGTCAGCCGAAACCCGGATGTGCTCCTGGTCATGTATGACTACATCGATACGGCAGTGGAAGATGTGTATGCACGTGTTGGGTTTGACACCGTAACCGCCATTAAGGATAAGGCCGTGATCCAGCTTGATGAAAACATCACAAGCCGCACGGGTCCGCGTCTCGCCGATGGCCTGGAGACAGTGGCTAAAGCCGTTTATCCGGAAATCTTCGGGGAAGCAGAAGAGAATGAAGAAGATCAGGCAGCGTAAGACGAAACAGCCGGCCGCTGCATACATGGTATCGGCCGCCATGCTCCTGCTGGCACTCTGGCTGGGTGTTTCCGTCGGATCGGTGAAGATTCCGTTCCAAGTGCTCGTGAACCCGGAAGCAGATGAAGTTGCCGCCAACATCCTCTGGAACATCCGAATGCCGAGGGTTGTGCTTGCAGGGCTCGTCGGAGGGTCGCTTGCCTTGGCGGGCGCAGCGTTTCAGGGTCTCCTGAAAAACCCGCTCGCCGATCCTTATACCCTCGGAGTGTCGTCCGGTGCCTCAGTTGGCGCCGTGGCGACACTCTTTTTCGGTATCGGACTGTTCGGCGCCTATACCCTTTCGATCTTCAGCATGGCGGGCGCAATGGCGGTGCTTCTTCTGGTGATCGGCTTTGCGCGGGCGGTCGACCGGTCACTTAAGATGGAAACGATCATCCTGACGGGAGTCATTTTCGGGTCGTTTCTCGGCTCGGTGCTGTCGCTCATGATTGCCCTCACCGGGGAGGAGCTCAGGCAGATCATCAGCTGGCTGCTCGGCAGTGTATCGATGAGAGGCTGGAAGTATGTGTGGATGATCCTCCCGTTCCTTCTGATTGGCGGCCTGTTGCTCTGGCTCTGCCGTCGGGAGCTGAATGCGATGCTGTTCGGGGAGGAGCGGGCCCACCATCTCGGTGTGGACGTAAGGAAGCGCAAATGGATGATCCTCGGCGGCGGCTCAATCCTTACCGGCTCCGCTGTTGCCGTATCGGGGACAATCGGATTTGTCGGGCTTGTCGTCCCCCATATGACACGAATCTTATGGGGAAGCGACCACCGGCATCTGCTGCCGCTTTCATTCATCAATGGCGCTTCGCTTCTCGTGCTGTGCGATCTTGTGGCACGCACCATCATTTCGCCAACAGAATTGCCGGTCGGAGTGATCACATCATTTATCGGGGCACCGGTTTTTGCATTCATCTTCTACAGACAGCGGAGAAAGGGGGCAGCCCGGCATGCTTAGGGTAAAGGAGTTAACAGGCGGATACGGCGCCACGCCGGTTGTCCGGTCAGTTTCGTTTGAGGTGGAAGCCGGTACCATGCTCGGGATACTCGGACCGAACGGGAGCGGCAAGTCGACGCTCCTGAAAATGCTGAGCGGGCTTCTTCCGGCAGATTCCGGGAAGGTCGAAATCGGCGGCAGGTCCATTGCCGAGTATTCACGCAAGGCATTTGCCCGGCAAGTAGCCGTACTCCCGCAGCTCCAGGCGGATACCTTTTCGCAGACTGCATATCAGACGGTTGCGCTCGGCCGTTATCCTCACCAGACCGGCCTGTTTGCCGGATGGTCCGATGCGGATGAGCGTGCGGTTCAGAAAGCCATGGACCGGATGGGGGTCACAAAGTACCGGGATACAGAGATTGAATTCATGTCCGGAGGCGAGCGCCAGCGGGTGTTCGTCGCCCAAGCGCTGGCACAGGAAGCGCCTGTGCTGCTCCTGGATGAGCCGACCAACCATCTGGATATCGCACATCAGCAGCAATTACTGGATACTGTGCGGCGCCAGGCGACTGAAAACGGTTTGACCGTCGTCTCTGTTTTTCACGATGTCAATCTGGCCTCGCTCTACTGTGACCGCCTGCTTCTGATGGACAGAGGAGAAGTGGCTGCGATCGGAACGCCGGATGAAGTGGTGGACGAACGGAAGATGGAGAGGGTATATGCGGCGCGGGTCAGGGCGGGGATGCATCCGGAAGTTCCCAAGCCGCAGATCACGCTTCTTCCCGCCAAGGAACCGGAAGACAGGCAGGAAATCATCCGGAAAGCCAATTTTTCGGTGTCCCGGGAGTATGTCCACCTCAACAGCAGAATCCCTCTGATGGCAGTATCTTCTGCAGTGTTCGGGGCAGGTGCCGGCTGGTACCGCCACTTTGTCAACCGGAAAGTCGATGCCGACTATTCCACGGATGACGCCGGAACGGAGATGAGGGACTGGCTGGATGAAAGCGGGTTTCCTCTCACCCAGACGGTGGCGATGATGACTGCGGCGATGACTGAAGATGCTGTCATCGGTGAATACGGGCCACCGGATGCCCCCATTTTCATTTGTGTCACGGCAGGAGTCGGCAATGCAGTGGATGCCTCACTCGGAACTGATCGTGATGCATATGCAGGAACCATCAATACTTGGGTCATCGTGAACGGGCATCTTCCGGAAGAAGCCCTTATACAGGGAATGATCACTGCAACCGAAGCAAAGGCAAAAGCGATGCAGACTGAGCATGTGCTTGACCCGCTGACCGGGACCGTGGCGACCGGTACTTCGACCGACAGCCTGCTCATTGCGGCCACCCAGAGGGGGATCCGCTATCCGTATGCCGGGACCGTTACCGAACTGGGGAAGGCAATCGGCCGGGGGGTATTTGAGTGCACCGCCGAAGCCATCCGCCGGTACCGGAAGCGGAAGGCGAACTTGGAAAGGGAAAGCCGATGATCCTGAATCATCTGATCGCCTGTGTGACCGGGTTCCTGATTGACAGGTTGATTGGGGATCCGCCCGGATGGCCGCATCCCGTCCGATGGATCGGCCGGCTGATCACATTTCTGGATAACCGGCTGAATTCAGGAAGGAACCGCCGTACAAAAGGGCTGATGGCACTCCTGATCACTGCGGGACTGTCCGCGCTTACAGCGGGGGTCCTCGTCTGGCTGTTCTATAGCGTCCACCGCACGGCAGGCATCGCGGCAGAGTCTCTGCTGATTGCGGCGGGTCTTGCCCGGAAAAGTCTGGCGCAGGCTGCGATGGAGGTGTATCGGCCGCTCGTGGAAGGAAATCTCCCTGAAGCACGGGAAAAACTCGGCTGGATCGTCGGACGGGATACGGAGTCACTGCCTGAGTCCGAAGTTGTGCGCGGGGTCGTGGAGACTGTATCGGAAAATACATCCGATGGTGTGACAGCACCGCTTTTCTGGGCCTTTCTCTTCGGGGCGCCGGGCCTTTGGATCTACAAGGCGGTTAATACGCTTGATTCGATGGTGGGTTACCGGAATGAACGATACGGATCGTTCGGTTATTTCTCGGCCAAGGCCGATGATGTGCTGAATCTGATCCCAGCCAGGCTGACGGGGCTGCTCATCTTGCTCGTCGCCCCGAATCGGAGCGGGCTGCCGCTCCGGGAACGGCTGGACGGATGGCGGCGTGATGCCGGAAAGCATCCGAGTCCGAACAGCGGCTGGCTTGAGGCAGCTACCGCCTGGCAGCTCGGCGCAGAACTTGGCGGGCTCAACACCTATCAGGGGGTGCCGTCCGATCGCGCGAGGATGGGCCGTCCGGACCGTCCGCTTGAGACAGCGGATATTGCTGAGTCAGTGAACGCGATGCACTCCGCATCGTGGGCGTTTGTCATCCTATGGTTATTGATCGGAGGAATTGCTGTTGCAGTTGCCTGAACACGGGGCGAACCCGCTCCGCTTATATGAACGGCTCGGCATGGAAGTGCCGGACCGGGTGAGAGACTTTAGTGAAAATGTCAATCCGATGGGAATTCCTGAAAAGGTCAGAAAAAGTTGGCCGGAACTGCTTTCGGCGTTGCCTCATTATCCGGATCCGGAAGGTGAACCGTTCCGCTCGGCAGCCGCCGCCTATCACGGTGTGCCCGGGAATCGCGTACTGGCAGGAAACGGTGCTGCGGAGCTGTTTTCGGTCATTGCGGACAGGTACCGCGGCCGGACGGCTCTCCTGATTCATCCGACGTTTTCCGAATACAGGACCACACTGCTCTCAAAAGGTGCCAAATGCACTGATCTTGTAACGGACCCGGCCGACCCGGAATTTCCCGAGGAACGGGTTTTGGAGAAAATGTCGGATGCGGATGTGCTGTATATCTGCAACCCGAATAACCCGACCGGTGTGCGGATTCCTAGGGAGACCATACGCCGGCTGGCTGAACATGGGCTCCGGACCGGCTGCGAGCTGGTCATTGATGAAGCATTCATGGATTTTGCAGGTGAGGAACACTCGTTTATCCCTGATCTTGTGGAATTCCCCAATGCGGTCGTCGTCCGTTCAATGACGAAAATGTACGGTATTCCGGGTATCCGGCTCGGATATATGATCGGTGCCGAAGATCGGATCGCCGGCCACCGAAATGCCATTCCTCACTGGAATGTCAATGGGATTGCCGCCAGGATCGGAACGTTCTGCTTTGACGAGGACGAATTCCGCCAACGGACAGTCCGGTACTGCGGAGAACAACGACAGCAACTTGCCGTATTTCTGGAGGAGGCAGGATGCACTGTGACCGACAGCGAAACGAACTACATCAGCTTCCGGCCCGAGAAGTCTGCGGGGCTTTTTGGAGCGATGCTCAGGCAGGGGATCGTCCTCCGCCATTCGGAGAACTTTCACGGCATGGACGGGGCGTGGTTCCGGGTGGGCATCAAGGAACGGGAAAAGATGAAGATTCTGAAGGAGGCGCTTGCCGGATGGTTCGGGGAAGACTCGTATTCATAAGCGGAGGCGTCAGAAGCGGAAAGACCGCATTCGCGGAAAACTGGCTCTGTGCCCATGCAGCCGGCCGTCGCGTTTATGTCGCAACGGGACGTCCGATCGATAGGGAGATGAGAGAGCGGATCAGGCATCACCGGCAGGACCGTGCCGCCAGACCGGAATCATGGGAGACGATTGAGCGTCCTGCAGATTTTTCGGGCATCCTTCCGATGATCCGTGAAGGGGATGGGCTTTTGATTGACTGCATCACGACATGGCTGGCCAATGAAATGTATGAAGGCATTGAAAGCGGCCTGCCTTGCCACCGCCGGCAAGGGTGCCTGGAGGAAAAAGTCGAGGCGTTGCTCTGTGCGCTATCTGAAATGACCGGAAAGGCGTCTGCCGTCGTTGTGGTATCCAATGAAGTGCTGGATGAACCGCTTCCGGCCACGGCGGACATCCGGGCTTATTCAGAAATGCTCGGGCACATCCATCAACGGCTCGTGTCAATGGCGGACCTTGCGTATGAAATGGATGCGGGCATACCGCTCCGGTGGAAACCGGAAAACGGGAAATGAGGGATGGCATGAACGGAATCATGATTCAGGGAACGGCATCCCATGTCGGAAAAAGCATGACATGCACCGCAATCTGCCGGCTGCTCGCTGATGAGGGGGTCCGGACGGCGCCTTTCAAATCACAAAATATGTCGTCTTTCACGACTGAAATTGGTGACGGTCTACAGATCAGCCGGGCACAGGGAGTGCAGGCGGAAGCGGCCAGGGTCCCTCCAATGGCCGAGATGAACCCGATTGTACTAAAACCCAAGAATGACAATACTGCCGAAATCCTGCTTCTCGGCCGTCCGTCCGGCAAGATGAACGGAATGGAATACCGGGAACGCTTTTTCCGGACCGGTATGGAAGCGATCCGGACGTCGCTCCGGGCCCTGGGTGAAAGTTATGATGCCATCGTCATAGAAGGAGCGGGCAGCCCGGCAGAAGTCAATCTGAACGACCGAGAAATGGTGAACATGCGGGTCGCCAGGGAGGCAGATGTTCCGGTCTTGCTCGTCGCAGACATTGAGCGGGGCGGGGTGTTCGCCTCGGTCATCGGCACGCTTGCACTGCTGGACAGGCAGGATCGGGATCGGGTCAAGGGAATTCTCATCAACAAGTTCCGGGGCGATATCGGGCTGTTTCAGAGCGGCATCGATTTCCTGGAGACACGGACCGGTCTTCCGGTCCTGGGCGTGGTGCCCTATATGGATGGCCACGGAATTGAAGAAGAAGATACCCTTGGCAGAGCAGGAGGACCCGATCGGCCCCTGTATGACGAGTGGGCAGCACATTTCCGAAACTATGCGGACTGGCCGCGCATCCGGCAGCTGATTTTCGGAGAAGACGGCCGATGATCCGGGGATTTCTTCTTGCAGTCCAGTTTTTTACGGCGGTGCCTGTGCGCAAAAACCTGCCGATCGGCAGGAAAGAGGCAATCTGGATGTTTACACTCAATCCGGTTGTCGGCGCACTGATCGGGGCGGTGTCTTGGTCAGCAGCGGCACTGGTTGCCGGCCCCGGAGGAACGGGGCCATTCCTTACGGCTTTTGTTTTGGTATTGGTGCTTGCAGTCATGTCAGGCGGGCTCCATCTGGACGGCTGGGCGGATATGGGGGATGCGTACTTTTCTTACCGAGACCCCCAAAAGCGTCTGGAAATATTGGGGGATCCGCGGATCGGAGCGTTCGGCACAATGGCGCTGCTTTTTCTTCTACTCGGGAAGCTCGCGGTCCTGACAGAATTGATTGGCCGGGCAGGACTGATGCCTGCTTTTGCAGTATTCGTGCCGTTCGCTGCACGGGCAGGACTTGCCATCTATCTGTCGATTACTGCACAGGCAAAACGTTCGGGTGTGCTTGTGTTTTTCATCGGGAAACTGGAAGGGTTCCGTATTGGCATCCCCGCCGCGGCCATGCTCGTTCTGGGTGGAGCCGCTGTCGCTGCTTGGTCGGAGAGCCTGTTGTTTCCGGCAGTGGGGACCGCGGCGGTTCTCGCGGCGGTGCTGTTCTTCAGAAACTGGACCGCCCGAAATTTTGGGGGTGCCACCGGTGATCTGGCCGGTGCATTTGTCGAAGGATGTGAGCTGTTTTTATGGACGATTCTTTTGTTCTGTATGTAATCAGGCATCTTGAAACAGCAGCGAACCGGGAGCGCCGGTATGTCGGGTGGAGCGAAGTGCCTGTATGCACAGATGCCGGCCCGGCCGGATTCGTGCCGGATTATCTGGCAGGTAGTGATCTTCTTCGCTGCAGACAGACTGCAGAATTTTTATTTCCGGCCATACCGTACGAGCCCCTCCCTGAATTCAGGGAGGCGGACTTCGGCGCCTGGGAAATGAAAACGTATGATGACCTGAAAGCGGATGTCCGCTACCGCAGCTGGATTAATGACCCGGCTGTCGAGCATCCGCCCGGAGGTGAGCGGTTTGCCTGCCTGGAGGACCGTGTGCTTCTGGGGATTGACCAACTCAGGAAACAGAAGGTCCGATCGGCGGCCATCGTCACGCATGGAGGCCCGGCGAGGATCCTGCTGAGTCATCTTGCGCCGGAGCCCCGGCCTTTTTTCGGCTGGAGTGTCCCGCCGGGAGGTTTGTACAGGCTGGAATGGTCCAGCCGCAGGTCATGGGAGGAGGGAAACCGGTGCACGTTTATATCGGAGGTGCCCATAACGGGAAGCGCGAGTACGTAAGAACAGCGCTTGCCGATGAAAAAGTGCAATGGGTCGAGGCGGGAGATCTTTCCCGGCTGCCGAAACCTGAGTCCGGCCGGGTGGTGCTGGCCGGACTGGAAGCGTACCTGTCATCCAACCATCGTGACGAGGAGTCCGCTTTGAAAGACGTGTTCCGATTTATTGAAGCTGCGGACCAAGACCGGCTGGTCGTCATCGTGACGGACATCGGCAGGGGGATCGTACCCGCCGATCCGCACAGCCGCTGGCTTCGGGACACATGCGGCCGTCTGAATCAGCGGCTGTTCAGGGAAGCCGGCCGTGTCACGCGGATCTGGTACGGACTTGCGAAAGAACTGAAGTGAAACTGCAGATAGGAGGAAGAAGGATGGGGATCTACACACGAACGGGAGACAAAGGGATGACAGGGCTCATCGGTGCGAGAGTATCCAAGGACCATCTCCGTGTTGAAGCTTACGGCACGACGGATGAACTCAATTCATTTATCGGCAAGGCGATGTCTGAGCTCCCGGCAGAATTATTTGGTGACTTGCTTGAAGACCTTGAGGAAATTCAGCATGAGTTGTTTGACTGCGGGGGAGATCTGGCAAATGTAACCGAAAAACGCGAGAACAAGCTCAGCCCGATTTCCATAGAACGGCTCGAAAAGAGGATTGATGAACTGACGGAAGAAGCACCTGAACTTGAACGGTTCATCCTTCCTGGCGGGACGGATCCTGCCGCGACGCTTCAAATTGCCCGGACAGTGGCAAGAAGGGCGGAGCGTCAGGTGGTCCGGCTGATGAATGCGGGGGAGGAGGTTCCGGAGACCGCACTTCAATACATCAACCGGCTTTCGGACTATCTGTTTGCTGCCGCAAGGATCGCCAATTTCCGGCTGGGACGGACGGATGTCGAATATGCAAGGAGCGCCAAGGTGTTCCGGAATACCAAGAGAAAAAAACAGAAGGATGAAACCGATTGAACAGAACGCGTCTTCTTGTGATGACGGCGCTGGTCTCGGCAATGTGCGCGATCGGAGCACTGGTGAAGATTCCGATGGGCATCGGGTCGGCGGCACTTGATTCGGCACCGGCACTATTATCGGCCGCTTTTCTTCCCCCCGCAGCGGCAGGAACGGCAGCGATGATCGGACACCTGCTATCGGCCATCACTGGAGGAAGCCCGCTCGGACCGCTTCATCTGCTGATCGCTGCTGAAATGTTTGTTGTGGTCGGCGGCTTTGCCTGGCTGCACCATCGGGGAAGGAACCTTCTCAAATGGGGATTCTTCCTGGTCGGCAACGGTGTGGTTGCTGTCCTGCCTTTTTATTGGCTCGTTTCACCTGCGTTCTTTTGGACGGCGATCATCGCAGTTCCGGCAGCTTCCATCGTTAATGCTATGGTAGCGGGGGCGACCATGCCCATTGTACGAAAAGTCGCGGTCCGGAAAGAGGTGGCCCGGTGAGAAATGCACTGGACCTGGGCGGAGGATTGGTCATTACAACTGATAACTCGGGCGGTATCGGCAAGAAAGCGGCGGATGCCGTTCAGGTGCCGGATGAACTTGTAGGCTATTTCTCTGCACGGGTCACTCTTCTTGAGCAGTGGGCGGCAGGAGCAGAGCCGATCGCCGTCCTCCTCCACAACTTCAGCGGGAATACCAGTTGGGATGAGTACACTTACGGAATCCGGCGGGCATTCAAGGAAAGTTCACTAATGCCTCCGCCGATTTCAGGAAGCACCGAGACGAACATGGACATGCTCCAGTCCGCAATGAGTATGACGATGATCGGGAGAAGGTCACATGATATTACGGAATCAGGTGGTAAATGGTTCCTTTATGGCCGTCCGCTTGTCGGCGAAGCCGTCATCCGGGAGGCGGAAAAGTGCGCGGAACTCGGAAAGGTGAGGACCGGTCTTGATGAAGGGATCATCGATACCGTTTGGCCGGCGGGCTCAGGCGGAATTGGTGCGGAATGGGAGCGGCTTACCGGACAGCCGCCTGCATGGCTGCCATCCGAAGTGGATCCTGCAGCTTCCGCCGGTCCGGCCACTGCTATCTTTGTCCGCACTATACCGGGGAAAGAATCGGATGCCCAGTTGCACTTCGGGGAATTCTTCCATGAAATGGGCTGAAACAGAAACCGGCACGGCGACCGCCGGGCCACTCACAGAGTTCAGTGGCTCAGTCGTGAGTGAGCGGAAGAAGCAGCAGGTACAGGACATACCGGGGAATATAACAGAAATCGTTCGTAATACCAATAAAAAATCACATTGCAGAGGCATCCGTGTTCCCGTAAAATCGGGAACACGGATGCCTCACTTTTGTCATTCGGGACAAAATTCAAAAATATTGTTGACTGAATGCTCATTCATTATTAAACTGGAGTCATAAAGAGATGCCGGAGCCGGATTGAACTGCACGAAGTGAAAGCGGATTCAACGCCGGCCGGTACCGGAAAGGGAGGGACCAATGTGAACCCATTGCTTATTGCCAACTGGATTCTGTTCCTGGCCGTCACTGCGTACGCGCTCGGATTGTTCACATACGTGGTCAAAACACGCATTGATTTTATCAGACTCGGAAAGAAAGAGGAGTTTGACGCAAAGATCGATGAACGGCTGCGTGCAATCTGGACAAACGTCTTCGGACAGAAAAAACTGCTGAAGGATAAGAAGAGCGGGACAATCCACGTCATGTTCTTCTACGGATTCCTGCTTGTCCAGTTCGGGGCGATCGATCTGATCTGGAAAGGGCTGAAACCGGATTCCCACCTGCCGTTCGGGCCGGTCTATCCGTTCTTCACGTTCTTCCAGGAGATTGTCGTCTTCACGATCCTGGTCGCGGTCGTCTGGGCATTTTATCGCCGCTACGTGGAAAAGCTCGTCCGGCTCCGCCGAGGTTGGAAAGCCGGCCTCGTCCTCATTTTCATCGGGACACTGATGCTGTCGACACTTGTCGCTAACGGCATGAATATGATCTGGCATGGACACGGGACGACCTGGACGGAGCCGATGGCATCGGCGATTGCGTCCGCATTCAGCTGGATGCCGCCGACCGCAGCGGCCGCAGTGTTCTTTGTTGCCTGGTGGGTGCATCTGCTGACGCTTCTCGCTTTCCTCGTGTATGTGCCTCAGTCGAAGCACGCCCACCTGATCGCGGGTCCAGCCAACACGTACCTGATGCGATTTGACCGTCGAGGCAAACTCGCGCCGATCGACTTCACCGCACTTGAGGAAGACGATGCGGAAGAAGATTGCGGCGAAGAAGAGATGCCGTCGATCGGAGTCGGCAAGATACAGGACTTCACGCAGCTCCAGATGCTCGATTTCTATGCGTGTGTGGAGTGCGGCCGATGCACGAACATGTGCCCGGCAACCGGCACGGGCAAGATGCTGTCGCCGATGGACCTGATCACGAAACTGCGCGACCATCTGACCAACACGGGTGCTGTTACTACCAAGCAGAAGCCTTGGGTGCCGCCGTTCATGTTCAACGACACGCGCGGCAACCAGCTCGCGATGGCGGCAGGCGCTGAAGGCGCGGTCATCGGTGATATCTACAGCCCTTCCCTGATCGGGGACGTCATCACGGAAGAAGAGATCTGGGCGTGCACGACCTGCCGGAACTGTGAAGACCAGTGCCCGGTCATGAACGAACACGTCGACAAGATCATCGACCTCCGCCGCTACCTCGTCATGACGGAAGGCCGCATGGATGCGGATGCACAGCGCGCGATGACGAACATCGAGCGTCAGGGCAACCCTTGGGGCCTCAACCGGAAGGAAAAGGAAAACTGGCGCGAAGCGCGTCCGGACCTCCATATTCCGACGGTCAAAGAAGCCAAGAAATCGGGTGAAGACTTCGAGTATCTGCTCTGGGTCGGCTCGATGGGCGCATTCGACAACCGCTCCCAGAAAATTGCGCTGTCGTTTGCTCATCTCCTGAACGAAGCCGGCGTCAAATTCGCCATTCTTGGAAACAAAGAAAAGAACTCCGGTGACACGCCTCGCCGTCTCGGAAACGAGTTCCTGTTCCAGGAGCTTGCCGAAGCGAACATCAAGGAGTTTGAAAAGAACGGTGTAAGGAAGATCATCACGATTGACCCGCATGCCTACAACATTTTCAAAAACGAGTATCCGGACTTCGGCTATCAGGCCATCGTCTACCACCATACCGAGTTCCTGTATAAACTTCTGATGGAGGGCAAGCTGAAACCTAAGTATGCGGTGAACGAAAAGATCACCTTCCATGACTCTTGCTACCTCGGACGGTACAACGACGTGTATGATGCACCGCGTGAGATCTTGAAGTCCATCCCGGGCGTAGAACTTGTCGAGATGGTCCGGAACCGCCAGGATGCCATGTGCTGCGGCGCGGGCGGAGGACTCATGTGGATGGAGGAAGACAAGGGCCACCGAATCAACGTCGCTCGGACCGAACAAGCGCTGGAAGTCAATCCGTCCGTCATTTCGTCCGCCTGCCCTTACTGCCTGACGATGATTTCGGACGGCACAAAAGCGGTGGAAGTGGAAGACAAGGTCGGCACCTACGACGTTGCGGAACTTCTTGAGCTCTCCATCTTCGGGGACAATATGGAGCCGGCAGTCGAGGAAGAGGAAGAACCGATTCTTCAGTAAGCCGTTGCGGATTCTTTGAAAATTCGATACAATGAAACAAATGGAAGAGGGAGTGCCTGTCACTCCCTTTTTCTCGGGATTTTTGCCGAGCGAGCGTTCAGTCAATCAATTGAAAAAGCGCCGCCCGGCATTTACTGAATTCAATATGAAAACGCTCTCACATTCAAAAGGGGGAAATCGATCATGGCAAGAACGGCGATTCTTGGCGGGGCACGCACACCATTCGGCAAATTCGGCGGGCTGCTTGCATCTCAGACGGCAAGCGATCTCGGAGGGGTGGCGATCCGCGCGGCTTTGGAACGGACCGGAACATCCCCGGAAGAAGTGGATGAAGTGATCATGGGGACTGTCCTGCAGGGTGGACAGGGTCAGATTCCTTCCCGGCAGGCTGCGAACAAAGCGGGCATTCCATGGAAAGTGAAAACCGAGACGATCAATAAAGTATGCGCATCCGGCATGCGCGCGGTGACGCTCGGCGATCAGCTGATCCGCCTCGGTGAGGAGCAGGTGATTGTGGCTGGGGGCATGGAGTCGATGTCGAACGCACCGTATTACATGCCAAAGGGCCGCTTCGGCCTGAAGATGGGGGATGCCCCGCTGATTGACGGCATGATCCATGACGGGCTTTCCTGCTCGTTCCACCCGGATCGGGTTCATATGGGCACGTACGGAAACAGCACCGCGGAAAAGATGGAGCTTACACGCGTTGCCCAGGACGAATGGGCGCTCCGCAGCCATGAGCGCGCCGTGAAGGCGATCGATGAAGCGCTGTTTGTCGAAGAGATCGTGCCGGTCGAAGTGCCTGCACGAAAAGGTCAGACAATCCATGTCGGGGAAGACGAGGCGCCGCGCCGCGACACCTCTTCCGAATCGCTCGCGAAACTGAAGCCGGCATTCGGCAAAGAAGGCACGATCACGGCCGGCAACGCACCGGGAGTGAACGACGGGGCCTGCGCCCTTGTTCTCATGGATGCGGACCGTGCCAAGCAGGAAGGAAAAGACGTCCTGGCAGAAATCATCGCCCACGCGGAAGTCGCAGTAGAGCCGGAAAACTTCCCTCAGACACCGGGGCTTGTCATCAACGAGATCCTTGAAAAGACAGGCAAGCCGCTTGAGGAGATCGACCTGTTCGAGATCAATGAAGCGTTCGCTGCCGTCTCGCTCGCCAGCGCGAAAATCGCCGGCCTTGATCCCGAGAAAGTAAACGTCAACGGAGGGGCGGTCGCACTCGGCCACCCGATCGGCGCAAGCGGCGCACGGATCATCCTGACACTCGCACATGAACTCAAACGCCGCGGCGGCGGTGTCGGCATCGCGGCAATCTGCTCGGGCGGCGGCCAGGGGGATGCCGTCATGATCGAAGTACCGAAGCAGGGACAGGGGGAGTAAGCATGGACATCAAACACGTGATGGTCATCGGAGCCGGACAGATGGGCGGCGGCATTGCACAGGTGTGCGCCCAGGCCGGATTCGACGTGACCCTGAACGATATCAGTGAAGAATCCTATGAAAAAGGACTAGGCGTCATCAAGAAAAACCTTTCCCGAGGAGTGGAGAAGGGCCGGATCACAGAAGAAGAAAAAAATGCGGCGCTCGGACGCATCAGGAAATCGACGGACCTTTCCGATGCAAAGGATGCCGACCTGATCATCGAGGCGGCAGTCGAGAAAATGGAAATCAAGCAGTCCATCTTCAGGCAGCTTGACGAGCATGCGAAAGAGCACGCGATTTTGTCGACGAACACCTCCGCGCTGCCGATCACGGAAATCGCAGCGGTAACCAAGCGTCCGGGGCAAGTGATCGGGATGCACTTCATGAACCCGGTACCGGTCATGAAGCTTGTTGAGATCATCCGCGGGCTTGCGACCACCGACGAGACCTACCAGGCGGTCGAGGACATGACGAGGAAGCTGTCCAAGACACCGGTCGAGGTCAATGACTACCCCGGATTCGTCTCGAACCGTGTGCTCATGCCGATGATCAACGAAGCGATTTTCACATTGTATGAAGGCGTCGCATCGAAAGAAGCGATCGACGACGTCATGAAACTTGGCATGAACCACCCGATGGGACCACTCCAGCTTGCGGACTTCATCGGTCTGGATACCTGCCTGTACATCATGGAAGTGCTGCATGAAGGTTTCGGCGATCCGAAATACCGTCCGTGCCCGCTTCTCCGCAAATATGTAAACGCCGGCTGGCTCGGGAAAAAGTCCGGCCGCGGATTTTATGTCTATGAATAAACCTGTCCTAAACGGCTTTTATTAAATGGGGTGCACACCATGAATTTCACATTCAACGAAGAACAGAATATGATGCGCCGGATGGTGCGCGACTTTGCGAAAAACGAGGTGGAGCCGTTCACTCCGAGGATGGAGGCGGGCGAGTTCCCCCGTCCTTTGCTCGAAAAGATGGGTGATCTCGGCCTCATGGGCATTATGGTGCCCGAAGAGTACGGCGGCTCCGGGATGGATTACACGAGCTACATCATCGCCATCCATGAACTGTCGAAAGCTAGCGCCGTCATGGGGGTCATCCTGAGCGTCCATACATCGGTCGGCATCAACCCGATCCTGAAGTTCGGAACGGAAGACCAGAAGCAGAAGTACATTCCGAAGATGGCTTCGGGTGAATACCTCGGCGCATTTTGCCTTACCGAGCCGTCCTCCGGATCCGATGCCGGCGCGATGAAGACCCGGGGTGTAAAAAAAGATGGCCATTACGTCCTGAACGGTTCAAAAGTGTTCATTACAAATGGCGGTGAGGCGGATGTTTACATTGTTTTCGCGAACACCAATCCGGAAGCGGGAAGCCGCGGTGTCACAGCATTCATCGTCGAAAAGGGCACGCCGGGACTTGTCATCGGCAAAGACGAGGAGAAGATGGGTCTCCACGGCTCACGCACGGTCCAGTTGACATTCGAAGACATGGAAGTGCCGGTGGAAAATATGCTCGGCCAGGAAGGCGAAGGATTCAAGATTGCCCTAGCCAACCTTGATGCCGGCCGGATCGGCATCGCCGCCCAGTCGCTCGGCATTGCCGAGGCTGCAACTGAAGCGGCTGTCAGCTATGCCAAGGAGCGGGTTCAATTCGGCAAGCCGATCGCGGCAAATCAGGGAATCGGATTCAAACTGGCCGACATGGCGACATCCGTAGAAGCGGCACGTCTCCTCGTTTACCAGGCAGCCGATCTTTACGGCCGCGGCCTGCCAGCCGGCAAGGAAGCCTCGATGGCGAAACTGTTCGCCTCCCAGGCGGCCATGGACTGCGCAATCGAAGCCGTCCAGGTGTTCGGCGGCTACGGCTACACCGAGGACTACCCGGTCGAGCGCTACTTCCGCGACGCGAAAGTGACCCAGATCTATGAAGGCACAAGCGAGATCCAGAGGATTGTCATCGGCAAACACCTCACAAAGTGAGGTGTTCTGCGCCCAAAAGCGCAGCGTTGGGTGCAAACTCCTCAAAAAGGGATGGCGGGGAACTGCAAGATTACACATATCAGCTTTGAGATTGCACGATCACTGAACGAGATTGCACGTTCGCCGAACGAGACTGCACATTCGAGTACACAAACGCCCCAAAATGCTATGCACAAATGACGGCCCGGCCGATTACTGAAAGGTGGAAGACAAAGTGAACTTTAAACTGTCCGAAGAACATGAAATGATCCGAAAGATGGTACATGATTTTGCTGAGAAGGAAGTTGCACCGACTGCGGCAGAGCGCGATGAGGAAGAGCGCTTCGACGTGGAGCTTTTCCACAAGATGGCCGAACTCGGCCTCACAGGCATTCCGTGGCCGGAAGAGTACGGCGGCATCGGTTCGGATTTCCTTGCGTATGTCATCGCGGTAGAGGAGCTTTCCCGCGTGGATGCATCCGCGGGCGTCGTCCTTTCCGCGCACACATCGCTGGCCGGCTGGCCGGTCTACAAATATGGAACGGAAGAACAGAAGCAGAAGTACCTCCGCCCGATGGCGGAAGGCTCGAAAATCGGCGCTTACTGCCTGACTGAAGCAGGGTCCGGGTCCGATGCGGGCGGCATGAAGACGACCGCCAAAAAGGACGGCGACCACTACATCCTGAACGGCTCGAAGATGTTCATCACGAACGGCGGCATCGCCGATACCTACATCGTGTTCGCGGTCACCGATCCGTCGTCCAAGCACAAGGGCACGAGCGCGTTCATCGTGGAAAAGGACTTCGAGGGCTTCTCCGTAGGCAAGAAAGAGAAAAAACTAGGAATCCGTTCGTCTCCGACAACGGAAGTCATCTTCGACAACTGCAAAGTCCCAGCCGAAAACCTCCTCGGTGAAGAGGGGCAGGGCTTCATCATCGCGATGAAGACGCTGGATGGCGGCCGCAATGGCATCGCGGCACAGGCGGTCGGCATCGCGCAGGGCGCGCTTGACCACTCTGTTTCTTACGCAAAAGAGCGTGAGCAGTTCGGCAAGCCGATCGCTGCAAACCAGGGCATCGGCTTCAAACTCGCCGACATGGCGACTTCGATCGAGGCTTCCCGTCTCCTCACATATCAGGCGGCATGGCTGGAGTCGAACGGTCTTCCGTACGGCAAGGAGTCCGCGATGGCGAAACTGATGGCCGGCGATACGGCGATGAAGGTCACGGTTGAGGCGGTTCAGGTATACGGCGGATACGGCTACACCAAGGATTATCCGGTCGAGCGATTTATGCGTGATGCGAAGATCACTCAGATCTACGAGGGCACGCAGGAGATCCAGCGGCTCGTCATCTCCCGCATGCTGACGAAATGACCGAAAAGAAAACGTCGGTGCGCCATGAGGTGAAGTCGTCGGTCAAGGACGAGTCACTGATCGAAAAGCGCCGCGACCAGATGATCCGCGGAGCGGTGAAACTGTTCAGGGAGAAAGGGTTCCACCGCACAACCACACGGGAAATCGCAAAGGAAGCGGGCTTCAGTATCGGCACGCTCTATGAATATATCCGGACAAAGGAAGATGTCCTGTACTTGGTATGCGACAGGATCTATGAGGAAGTGCATGACCGCCTGGCACCGCTTGCGGAACAGCAGGGGACAGTCGGCGGCCTGAAAAACGCCATCCGGCTTTACATCGAAACGATCGATGCTATGGATGACGAATTCACGGTCATGTACCAGGAGACGAAGTCGCTCCCGAAGACGGCACTCAGCTACGTATTGGAGAAGGAACTCGAAATGGCCGGTCTTTTCGAACGGATGCTGGCAGGGTGCTCGGAAGCGGGCGAGATCAAGCTTTCTGCCAAGGAAGCCAAGCTCGGCGCACACCATATCATCGTCCAGGGTCAGATGTGGGCGTTCCGCCGCTGGACACTCCAAAAACAGTTCGCATTAGGGGAATTCATCGATATGCTGACAGACCAGCTGCTCTACGGGGTGGCCGGCCTTCAGCGGAAGGGGGAAGCAAAATGACAACGGCACCAGTCGAAGTCTACAAGCCGGTCAACCATGTCCGGTTCGTAACGGCATCGAGCCTGTTCGACGGCCACGATGCCTCGATCAACATCATGCGCCGCATCCTGCAGTCTAGCGGGGCGGAAGTGATCCATCTCGGCCATAACCGTTCGGTCGAGGAAGTCGTCAATGCGGCTATCCAGGAAGACGTGCAGGGGATTGCGATTTCTTCCTACCAGGGCGGCCACGTCGAATATTTCAAGTACATGCATGATCTTCTAAAGGAAAAGGGCGCGCCGCATATCCGCATCTACGGCGGCGGGGGAGGCGTCATCATCCCGAAGGAAATCAAGGAGCTGCATGACTACGGCATCTCGGGCATCTTTTCACCGGAAGACGGGCGCCGGCTCGGCCTCCAGGGCATGATCAACGAAATGCTGAAGCAGTGCGATTTCAAGACATCCGAGAAAAAGGACCTCGGCCACCCGGAAGAACTGACCACGGACAATGTGCCGCTCTTGTCAGGGCTGATCACACTGGCTGAAGACGCCTATCAGAACCAGACTGAAGAGGCGCAGAAGATGCTGGAAGCCGTTCGGCAGAAGTCGAAGAACACACCGGTCTTTGGCATCACGGGCACGGGCGGCGCGGGGAAAAGCTCACTCACCGACGAATTGATCCGCCGGTTCCTTCACGAGCTGCCGGATAAGAAGGTTGCCATCCTGTCGATCGATCCGACCAAGCAGAAAACGGGCGGTGCGCTTCTAGGCGACCGGATCCGCATGAACGCAATCTTCAGCGACCGTGTCTATATGCGGAGCCTCGCGACACGCGGCTCCCGTTCCGAATTGTCCGGAGCCATCCGGGACGTGCTGGATGTGACCCGCGCGGCGGGCTTTGACCTGGTCATCGTCGAGACGAGCGGGATCGGGCAGGGGGACGCCGAAGTCGCGGAGATCGCAGACGCCTCGATGTACGTGATGACGAGTGAATTCGGTGCGCCTACTCAGCTTGAGAAGATCGACATGATCGATTTTGCAGACCTGATCGCGATCAACAAGTTCGAACGCAAAGGGTCCGAGGACGCATTGCGCCAGGTGCAGAAGCAGTACCAGCGGAGCCGCCAGTTGTGGGACCGCCAGCTTGACGAAATGCCGGTGTACGGCACGATCGCAAGCCAGTTCAATGACAAGGGCACAAACTCGCTGTTTGCGGCAATCGTCGATGTCCTGAATGACAAGTTCAGTCTCGGATGGGAAACGTCCTATAAGCATTCTGTGAAAACACAGAAACAGAATGTCATCATCCCGAATGACCGCCGCTATTACCTTCGGGAAATCACGGATACGGTCCGCGACTACCACAAACGTGCGGAACAGCAGGCAGAACTTGGCCGCCGCCTGTTCCAGCTGGAAGGAGCGCTTGCGATCATACGCGAAAAGGGCGGGGATGAGGCGCTTGAAGCATCCCTTCAGTCGCTGATCGACGGGGTGAACACTGAGCTGTCGACCGAGTCAAAGCGTATCCTCGAAAACTGGGAAAGCCTTAAGGAAGCCTACTCCGGCGAAGAATTTGTCACGAAGATCCGGGATAAGGAAATCCGCACGATTCTGCGGACAGAAAGCCTGTCCGGCCTGAAAATCCCGAAAGTTTCTCTCCCGAAGTTCAAGGATTACGGCGAAATCCTGCGCTGGGTATATGCGGAAAATGTGCCGGGGTCGTTCCCCTACACGGCTGGAGTATTCCCGTTCAAACGCCAGGGCGAAGACCCGAAACGCCAGTTTGCCGGAGAAGGGACGCCGGAGCGGACCAACCGCCGTTTCCACTATCTTTCGAAGGATGACGATGCAAAACGGCTGTCCACGGCATTCGACTCGGTGACGCTCTACGGTGAAGACCCGGCATACCGCCCGGACATCTACGGCAAGGTCGGCGAGTCCGGCGTATCGGTCTGCACGCTCGATGACATGAAGAAGCTTTACGACGGCTTTGATCTTTGTGCGCCGTCTACCTCGGTCTCCATGACGATCAACGGCCCGGCACCGATCATCCTCGCGATGTTCATGAACACCGCGATCGACCAGCAGGTAAAGGCGAAAGAAGAAGAACTCGGCCGCACGCTGAACGTGGAGGAGTTCACGGAAGTTCGTGAGAAGACGCTCCAAACGGTCCGCGGAACGGTACAGGCCGACATCCTGAAGGAAGATCAGGGACAGAACACGTGCATCTTCTCGACCGAGTTCGCGCTCCGTATGATGGGGGATATCCAGCAGTACTTTATCGACCATCAGGTCCGCAACTACTACTCGGTATCGATTTCCGGTTATCATATTGCGGAGGCGGGGGCCAACCCGATTTCCCAGCTTGCGTTCACGCTGGCGAACGGCTTCACGTACGTCGAGTACTACCTGAGCCGCGGCATGAACATTGATGACTTTGCGCCGAATCTATCATTCTTCTTCTCTAACGGCCTCGATCCGGAATACACGGTCATCGGCCGGGTTGCCCGACGTATCTGGGCGGTCGCGATGCGCGAGAAGTACGGTGCGAACGACCGCAGCCAGAAGCTGAAGTACCACGTCCAGACATCAGGCCGGAGCCTGCATGCACAGGAAATCGACTTCAATGACATCCGGACGACGCTCCAGGCGCTCATGGCGCTGCAGGACAACTGCAACTCGCTTCATACGAACGCCTATGATGAAGCGATCACGACACCGACGGAGGAATCGGTCCGCCGCGCGATGGCGATCCAGATGATCATCACGAAAGAGCACGGGCTCTCGAAAAACGAAAATCCGCTCCAGGGCTCGTTCATCATCGAAGAACTGACCGACCTCGTCGAGCAGGCCGTCCTTGCCGAATTCGACCGGCTGAATGACCGCGGCGGCGTACTGGGTGCGATGGAGACCCAGTATCAGCGGGGGAAAATCCAGGAAGAGTCGATGTATTATGAACACCTCAAGCATTCGGGTGAACTGCCGATTGTCGGCGTGAATACGTATCTGAACCCGAATCCGCCGTCCGAGGAAGACATCGACAACATGGAGCTTGCCCGTGCGACGAAGGAAGAAAAAGAGACCCAGATCCACAACCTGAAGGCGTTCCAGACACATCACGGCGACCGTACGCAGGAAGCGCTTGACCGCCTGAAGCAAGCGGCCGTCTCAGGAGGCAACATCTTCGAGGCACTCATGGATACGGTCAGGGTGGCGAGCCTCGGCCAGATTACGGCAGCCCTCTATGAAGTCGGCGGACAATACCGCAGGAACATGTAAACAAAAGGACCGCTTTGCAAGAAAAAAATTTCCGATGTCCCGCCCTCTGCGGGACATCTATTTTTTCTTCTGTTGTATAATGTAGGAAGAAGCGCAGAGGAGGGCCTCCCGTTGAAAACGTCCCATCACGTAATCATAATGGTGATCCTGATCGTCCTGTCCGTCGTCCTGTATAACCGTGGCCTGGCCGCCGCGCCGCTTATCCTGCTGTCCGCTCAGCTGTTTTATCTGTTCTTCAGCGGGTGGCGGACACTGAAAAACAAAAGTTGATGGTGGCATAGCAGGAACCGCATTGTATATAATGGTGATTATGCCAACGCATGCAGAAAGGACGTGCTCCTGATGAACCTTCAAGATCTAACACAGGAACAATTAAAAGAAGAAGCCCTGATCGACCTCGCCTTCGCCCTGCTCGAGGAGCGCCGGGAGCCGATGGAGTTCCCCGCTCTAATGGCAGAACTCGGCCGGATGGTCGGACTTTCCGAGGAAGAGACAAAGGAACGCCTTGTCCGCTTCTATACAGATATGAACATTGACGGGCGGTTCCTCGCGCTTGGAGACGGGCGCTGGGCGCTGCGTGAGTGGTACCCGGTCGATAAGATCGAGGAAGAGACCGCGCCGTCGGTCAAGCCGCGCAAGCGTAAGGCGAAAGCAAAAGCCGTCGCGGACGATGACGATGAGATCATCGAGGATGACGAGGATGTCGATTTTGATGAGGACTTCGATGAATTTGCTGACGACGATGATGAGGAAGACTTCGAAATCGAAGACGAAGAAGAAGAAGAGGACGTCGAGGAACTTGATGAAGAAGAGGACGATGACCTCCTCGATGGCGAAATAGATCTGGCCGATGAAGATGACGATGAGGAAGAAGAAGAAGAAGTTTAACCTTGACGAATTCTCCTCTCGGGTTTATGATTTAGTTCGGGCTCCTCAGTTTGAGGAGATTAAAATGTGCGTATGCGCTCCCCTGCAGAACGGTTTGCAGGGGGGCTTTTTTGTTTTTGGAATGACAGGAGGAGATTTTGAAGTGACCAAGTATATCTTTGTAACCGGCGGTGTCGTATCTTCACTCGGGAAAGGGATTGTGGCAGCATCCCTCGGCCGCCTGCTGAAAAACCGCGGTCTTGAAGTGACCATCCAGAAGTTCGATCCGTATATCAACGTGGACCCGGGGACGATGAGCCCATACCAGCACGGTGAGGTATTCGTGACGAAAGATGGTGCGGAAACCGACCTTGACCTCGGCCACTACGAACGATTCATCGACATCAATCTGACGAAGTACTCCGCGGTGACCACGGGGAAGGTTTATTCCACCGTCCTGAAAAAAGAGCGCCGAGGCGATTATAATGGCGCAACAGTCCAAGTCATTCCGCACATTACGAATGAGATCAAGCAGCGTGTGCTGCGCGCCGGCAAGGAAACGAATGCGGATGTCGTCATCACGGAAATCGGCGGTACCGTAGGCGATATCGAGTCTCTGCCTTATCTTGAAGCGATCCGCCAGCTCCGTTCCGACCTGGGCCGCAATGAGGTCATGTACATCCACTGCACGCTCATTCCGTTTATCCATGCAGCAGGCGAGATGAAGACCAAGCCGACCCAGCACAGTGTTAAGGAACTGCGCGGACTCGGTATCCAGCCGAATCTCATCGTCGTCCGTACCGAGCAGCCGGTCCCTCAGGACATGAAGGACAAGATCGCCCTCTTCTGCGACATCCGTCCGGAAGAAGTCATCGAATCCCGTGATGCTGAAACACTCTATGAAATCCCGCTCAGGCTTCATGCGCAGGGAATGGACGAACTTGTCCTCGATCACCTCCGTCTGGAAGCGTCGAAGCCGGAACTTGATGATTGGCAAGCGCTTGTCCAAAAGGTCAAGTCGCTTTCGAAAACCGTCAAAATCGGCCTTGTCGGCAAATACGTGGAGCTTCAGGACGCCTACATATCGGTTGTTGAAGCCCTCCGCCATGCCGGATTCGCTTTTGATGCAGAAATCGACGTGAAGTGGATTAATGCTGAAGATATCTCAAGCGAAAACGCTGCAGAAATCCTTTCTGATGTTGACGGCGTGCTTGTTCCGGGAGGATTCGGAGACCGGGGCATTGACGGCAAGATTGCGGCTGTCGAATATGCCCGCGAAAACAATGTACCGTTCTTTGG
The DNA here is from genome assembly GCF_009761675.1 of Bhargavaea sp. CC-171006. GTDB lineage: Bacteria > Bacillota > Bacilli > Bacillales_A > Planococcaceae > Bhargavaea > Bhargavaea changchunensis. The sequence goes on along the minus strand of NZ_QUZH01000007.1, from coordinate 80,509 downwards.
CATCTGCCTCGGCATGCAGCTTGCTTCAGTCGAATATGCTCAGCATGTCATGAAGATGGATGGCGCGCACTCCTCGGAACTCGACCCGTCGACTGCATTCCCGATCATCGACATCATGCCGGACAAAAAAGACCTTGAAGATCTCGGCGGCACCCTGCGTCTCGGCATTTATCCGTGCAAGCTGAAGCCGGGGACGAAAGCACGCGAAGCTTATGGGGAAGACCTCGTTTATGAACGCCACCGCCACCGCTTCGAGTTCAACAACGAATACCGTGAGACATTCGAAAAAGCGGGATTTGTATTTTCCGGCCTAAGCCCGGACGGACGCCTTGTAGAAATAGTCGAGCTGCCTGAACACAAATGGTTCGTCGCATGCCAATTCCATCCGGAATTCGTTTCACGACCGAACCGTCCGCAGCCGCTTTTCCGCGAATTCATCCGTGCATCAATCGGCGAAAATTGAACAACAACAAGCCAGGCGTCCGCTTGAACAGCGGACGCCTGGCTTTTGTTTTCTTAACAAACCGCACAATGAATAGGGTCTTCCGATGTCCGACTTCTATCAGAATCACCATAAGTTTACAAATAGAGGTATTAAACATATCGGTTTTGTTTTATCATAGATTACATAACAGCTTATACATAGAAAACGCCCTGTCTGATAACAGGGCGGTCGGTTCAACCGAATTCGGCCAGCAATTCCTCGTAGTCCATTCGGACGGCTTCATAGACAAAAAGTGCGGCAAGAGCATGGGGGAAGACGGTGCGCCCGCCATCATCAGACGGAAGCAGGCCGCGTTTTACACCGAGCGATACATATGCGGTCGCCAGGCTGGCGAGTTCATTGCCCACGGCGTCTTCCGGCTCGTCGGCCAGCGCGGCAAATGGAATGAATTCCTCAGACAGCCGTCGTGCAAGTTGCAATGCCTCCTGATCAGAAGCACTGCGTGTCAGGATCCATACCCGATCGGTGCCGTCGATTTCCTCCCCGTTATAATGTACGGCTCCTCCGAGCGGTTCCTGTCCGAGAAGGGCGTTGGCACTCACAGCGCCAAGTTCACCGAACGCCGCGATAAAGACCCGTCCTTCTCCGGCGGTTGCCTGGGCGAGAAGCCGGGCAGTCATGCCGATCATTTCTTCTTCGCGCCCGGCGATGCGCTGCAGCAGTCCGGACATTTGTGTAGTCAGCATTTTCATTTAGTATCCCTCCGGATTCATTATAAAGGATGACCTGGCAGCAGCCAAAAAGGAATACGGATGACAGAATAATTTGCAGGGGCAAAAGAATTTGAGCAGTCAAGACAGGAAAGAGAGGAATTAAGGAGAATAGAAGAAAAATAAAGAATCTTTGGAAAGCAGGGACTTTTCTATGAAACGGATTTTAATCGTTGACGACCAGAATGGCATACGCCTTCTGTTGGAAGAAGTGTTCAAGCGTGACGGATTTGAAACATGCGTCGCAAAAAACGGATACGAAGCGATTGAACGGTTCAAAGAGACGCCGCCGGACTGTGTATTACTCGATATGAAGATGCCGGGTATGGACGGTATTGAAGTTCTGAGGGAATTCAAGTCACAAAGGCCCGATGTTCCGGTATTCATGATGACGGCCTACGGCGAGCAGGAGCAGATCGATGCGGCTAAGGCTCTCGGCGCGGAGAAGTATTTTACGAAGCCGTTTGATATCCACGAACTCCGCAGCGAGGTCGGAGGGATACTGGCATGACTGGCGGGCAGTGGCGGACACTGCCTGTTTTTGTTATGATGGGAGGGTGTAAAAACGAAAGATTGACTTCCCATTTTCGAAGGAGGAATCGAGTATGGCACTTGTCTCCATGACGGACATGCTGAATAAAGCAAGAAAAGAAGGCTATGCGGTCGGCCAGTTCAACATCAACAACCTGGAGTTCACACAGGCAATCCTGCAGGCCGCGGAAGAAGAAAAATCCCCGGTCATCCTGGGCGTTTCAGAAGGGGCAGGCAAGTACATGGGCGGCTTCAAGGCAGTCGTTCCGATGGTGAAAGGCCTAATGGAATCCTATGGTACGACCGTTCCGGTCGCCATCCACCTGGACCACGGCTCTTCCTTTGATAAATGCAAAGAAGCGGTGGACGCGGGCTTCACATCGGTCATGATCGATGCTTCTTCGAAACCGCTTGAGGAAAATATAAAAATCACGGCTGAAGTCGTCGATTACGCCCATAAAAACGGCGCATCCGTGGAAGCGGAACTTGGTGTCGTAGGAGGCCAGGAAGACGACGTGATCGCGGACGGTGTCATCTACGCGGACCCGAAAGAGTGTGAAGAGCTTGTGAAGAAGACAGACATCGACTGCCTCGCGCCTGCACTCGGATCGGTTCACGGCCCGTACAAAGGCGAACCAAATCTTGGGTTCAAAGAGATGGAGGAGATTTCCAAACAGTCGGATCTCCCGCTTGTCCTTCACGGCGGCACAGGCATCCCTACAAAAGACATCCAGCGCGCCATTTCCCTCGGAACGGCGAAAATCAACGTCAACACCGAGAACCAGATTGCGTCGACCAAAGCGATCCGCGATATCCTGGACAATGACAAAGAGGTCTACGACCCTCGTAAATACCTCGGACCTGCGCGCGAAGCCATCAAAGAAACAGTCCAAGGCAAGATGCGTGAATTCGGCAGTTCCGGGAAAGCTTAAAAACAGGGAAGGTAGCGGGAGAGGTGCAAGGCATCATCTCCTTCTTTCCATTCATCGAGAGAAACTCCAGGGAGGAAACAGAAAATGAAATTCTTCATCGATACAGCCAATTTTGACGAAATCAAGGAAGCCAATGAATGGGGCATCCTGTCCGGCGTCACGACGAACCCATCGCTCGTCGCCAAGGAAAACGTGCCATTCCATGACCGCCTGAAAGAGATTGCGGAACTGGTTCCGGGTTCGGTCAGTGCAGAAGTCATCGCGACAGAAGCGGAAGAGATGATCCGGGAAGGACGCGAACTTGCTGCAATCGCTCCGAACATCACGGTCAAGCTTCCGATGACACCGGAAGGCCTGAAGGCATGCTCCACATTCGCCAAAGAGGGCATCAAGACAAACGTCACCCTCATCTTCAGCGCAAACCAGGCGCTGCTCGCGGCTCGCGCTGGCGCAACGTATGTCTCGCCGTTCCTTGGCCGCCTGGATGACATCGGCCACAACGGGATGGACCTGATTGCGACCATCTCCGAAATATTTATCCAGCATGGCATCGAAACGGAAATCATTGCGGCTTCAATCCGCCACCCGCAACATATCACGGATGCAGCGCTTAACGGTGCGCATATCTCGACGACTCCGCTTAAAGTGCTTAAGCAGATGTTCAACCACCCGCTGACGGACAAGGGCCTTGAAGCGTTTCTCGCAGACTGGAACAAGCGGACTGCCGAGTGACGGAACTTTTTCGGAACGAGGGAAATGAAATGGACGTTTTCAAAATCAATGGCGGACGGGAACTTAAAGGCACCATCAAGGTGAGCGGGGCCAAAAATAGCGCGGTCGCACTTATACCCGCATCCATTTTGGCCGGCTCGGAAGTCTTGATCGAAGGCCTGCCTGAAATCGCCGATGTGTTCACATTAAAATCGTTGCTTGAGGAAATCGGTGGTGTGGTTACATTCCGTGACGGGACAATGACGATCGACCCTTCGGAAATGATCGCCATGCCGCTCCCGAATGGCAATGTCAAGAAATTGCGTGCCTCCTACTATCTGATGGGGGCAATGCTCGGCCGTTTCGGCAAGGCTGTGATCGGCTTGCCGGGCGGCTGTCATCTCGGCCCGCGCCCAATCGACCAGCACATCAAGGGATTCGAGGCGCTGGGTGCCAAAGTGACGAATGAACACGGCTCCATCTATCTCCGTGCCGAGAAACTTCGGGGTGCGAAGATCTATCTCGACGTGGCAAGCGTGGGGGCGACGATTAACATTATGCTCGCAGCCGTCCTCGCGGAAGGCCGAACGACCATTGAAAATGCGGCGAAAGAGCCGGAGATCATTGATGTCGCGACCCTGCTGTCGAACATGGGAGCCAACATTAAAGGGGCCGGAACCAATGTCATCCGGATCGACGGCGTTGAATCTTTGTCGGGCACGGCACATACGATCATCCCCGACCGGATTGAAGCGGGGACATTCATGATCATGGCCGCGGCGATGGGTGCCGGAGTCACGGTTGATAACGTCATTCCGTTCCACGTTGAAGCCCTGACGGCGAAGCTGCGCGAAATGGGCGTTGATCTGATTGAAGAGGAAGAGCGGATCATCATTCCGAAGCCGAAACGTCCGCTAAAGGCGATCGATGTAAAGACGCTGGTCTATCCCGGTTTTGCTACCGACCTGCAGCAGCCGATGTCCGTCCTTCTCACACAGGCGGAAGGGACTTCGGTTATTACAGACACGATCTATTCAGCACGATTCAAACATATCGACGAACTTCGTCGCATGAATGCAAATGCGCGCGTAGAGGGAAGCTCTGCCATCATCACAGGTCCTCTGCAGCTCCAAGGTGCATCCGTGAGAGCGACTGACCTGAGAGCGGGGGCCGCGCTCGTGCTTGCCGGACTGATCGCTGAAGGCGAGACGGAAGTGCAGGCGATTCACCATATCGAGCGCGGGTACTCTGACCTGATCGGCAAACTGGGCGGACTCGGTGCTGACATCCGAAAAGTGCGCTTGCCGGAAGGCGCGACATCCGGCAAGGATGGCGGCAATCATTGACCTGATCCTGAAAATACGAAACAGCGGCCGGCGGCAGGTTTCCTGCCGGGCGGGCCGTAAATTGATTTTGCTTTCCCCGCCAGGCGGGGAGAAAGGAAGTGCACGATGGAACGCAGCTTATCGATGGAACTTGTCCGTGTAACGGAGGCAGCGGCACTCAATTCCGCCCGCTGGATGGGACGGGGACTCAAGAACGAAGCGGACGACGCAGCGACAAGCGCGATGCGAACCGTTTTTGATACGATCCCGATGCAGGGTGTTGTCGTGATCGGTGAAGGCGAGATGGACGAAGCGCCAATGCTCTACATAGGAGAAGAACTCGGCACCGGCACAGGCCCTGCTGTCGACGTTGCAGTCGATCCGCTTGAAGGGACGAACATCGTCGCGTCCGGTGGCTGGAATGCACTCGCGGTCCTTGCTGTGGCTGACCGGGGAAACCTTCTCCACGCGCCGGACATGTACATGGAAAAAATCGCAGTCGGACCGGAGGCTGTCGGTCAGGTCGATATCGATGCCCCGATCATCGATAACCTCCGCGCAGTCGCCAAGGCGAAAAACAAAGATATCGAAGACGTTGTCGCAACTGTACTGCACCGTGACCGCCACGCAAGGATTATCCAGGAAATCCGGGATGCCGGTGCACGCATCAAGCTGATCAATGACGGTGATGTCGCCGGTGCGATCAACACCGCGTTCGATGACACAGGGGTGGATATCCTGTTCGGTTCCGGCGGCGCACCGGAAGGGGTCATCTCCGCGGTCGGACTGAAATGTCTTGGCGGCGAGATCCAGGGCCGTCTCGTTCCGTCCAATGACGCTGAAATCGAACGCTGCAACAAGATGGGCCTTGAAATCGACAAAGTGCTCCGGATGGAAGACCTCGTCAAAGGGGACGATGCCATTTTCGCGGCGACCGGCGTGACGGACGGCGAGCTCCTGAAAGGCGTCCAGTTCAAAGGTGCTTACGGTTCGACACACTCCCTTGTCATGCGTGCCAAGTCAGGTACGGTTCGCTTTGTAGAAGGCCGTCACAGCCTTCAGAAAAAGCCGCACTATGTCATGGAATATTGATCATCTGTGCCCGGCGGAAACGCCGGGCATCTCCTTCTTCATCACTTCGCAACGCCTGCGGGCGGCTGCCATCCCCCAACTGAACGAAAAGAGGTGACCGCCCCATGGCGGAAGAACTCACACTGGCTGGCATGCAGGAAAAGACCCTCAAGGAACTTTACGGGCTTGCCCGTAAATTGAACATCTCCTACTACAGCAAACTGACGAAAAAAGAACTGATTTTTGCAATCCTGAAGTCTCGGGCCGAGCAGGAAGGCTATTTCTTCATGGAAGGCGTGCTTGAAATCATCCCGACGGAGGGCTACGGCTTCCTCAGGCCGATCAACTACTCGCCGAGCATGGAAGATATCTATATTTCGGCATCCCAGATCCGCCGATTCGACCTGCGAAACGGCGACAGGGTCAGCGGCAAGGTCCGTCCGCCCAAGGAAAATGAGCGCTACTATGGGCTCCTCCAGGTCGGAGCAGTCAACGGCGAAGACCCTGAAGTGGCCAAAGAGCGTGTCCACTTCCCGGCGCTGACCCCGCTTTATCCGGAACGGCAGATCAAACTCGAGACAACGCCGGACAAGCTGTCGACCCGTATCATGGACATCGTCTCGCCGGTCGGCTTCGGCCAGCGCGGCCTCATCGTCGCACAGCCGAAGGCAGGGAAAACCCAGCTCCTCAAAGAGATTGCCAATGCCATTACGGAAAACCATCCGGAGGCGGAACTGATTGTCCTCCTTGTCGATGAGCGCCCGGAAGAAGTCACTGACATCGAACGCTCCGTTGACGCGGATGTCGTCAGCTCGACGTTCGACGAGCTTCCTGACCACCATGTGCGCGTTGCAGAGCTTGTGCTCGAGCGTGCGATGCGACTGGTCGAGCACAAGCGGGACGTCATCATCCTGATGGACTCGATCACACGTCTCGCCCGTGCTTACAACCTCGTCATTCCGCCAAGCGGCAGAACGCTTTCCGGGGGAATCGACCCGGCTGCTCTCCACCGGCCGAAGCGCTTCTTCGGCGCCGCGCGCAACCTCGAGGAAGGCGGAAGCCTGACCATTCTCGCGACTGCCCTCGTGGAGACGGGCTCACGGATGGATGATGTGATTTATGAGGAATTCAAGGGGACGGGCAATATGGAACTCCATCTGGACCGCCATCTTGCCGAACGCCGGATCTTCCCGGCACTGGACATCCGCCGCTCCGGCACCAGGAAAGAGGAACTTCTTCTGCCGAAAGGGCGCCTCGACAAGCTATGGGCCATCCGACGGACATTCTCCGACACACCGGACTTTGCAGAGCGCTTCCTGAAAAAACTCCGCGGCACGAAAAGCAACGAAGAATTCTTCGAGCTGCTGAACCGGGAGATGAAGGAAAAGCGGGGCGGCAAGGGACTGCTTTGATGTCGGTTCAACCAGGAATTTATTGATTGACATCAGCCGACAGACCTTTTATTATAGGGAGCGTCCTGATCAAAGGGCCCAAATTTATCATTTGCAATGCGCCGGATTAGGTGCTATACTGTGAAGTGTAAGTTTGTGACTATCTGACAGCATATACGGCTCGCCTGTATGGTCGTGTAAGGCTGCAGTACGATAATTTAACTCTGTTCCAGATGGTTCAGGGCGAGAGGAGAAGAATTTCATGAAAACAGCCATTCATCCGGAATACAAAACAGCGAAAGTCACTTGCTCTTGCGGCAACTCTTTCGAAACTGGTTCCGTGAAAGAAGACATCAAAGTTGAAGTCTGCTCCGAGTGCCACCCATTCTACACGGGTCGCCAGAAGTTCGCTGCAGCCGACGGCCGTATCGACCGCTTCAACAAAAAATATGGCCTCAAAGAAGAAGGCCAGGAGTAATTCCTGCATCAAACCCGTCCACCGCACCTGCGGCGGGCGGGTTTTTGCTTGTCTGGATGGATTTTGACGGAGACATGCTATAACACATCGATCACCAAAAATAAAGACGGGAAATACTTCTGGAAATCGGTTAAGATGAGAAACTGGAATGCCAGGATCGGGGGATTGCCCCTGAGGTTGAAAGGGGAAAACCGGATGTTCGTTTCAATGCAGGGAGGCTGGGCAGAGGTGATTTGCGGCAGCATGTTTTCGGGAAAGTCCGAAGAGCTGATCCGCCGTGTCCGCCGCGCCCAGTTTGCCAAACAATCAATAGCGGTATTTAAGCCGGCGGTCGACGACCGGTACAGCGAGACGGCCGTCGTCAGCCATAACGGGAATGAGATTGTCGCGCTCCCGGTCGCCAAATCGGCAGATATATGGAGACATATCAATGACAATGTGGACGTGGTCGGAATCGATGAGGCCCAATTTTTTGATGAGGGGATCGTGGATACGGTTGCAGAACTTGCAAATCACGGCTACCGTGTCATCATCGCGGGACTTGACCAGGATTTCCGCGGTGAGCCGTTCGGCCCGATGCCGGAGCTGATGTCCACTGCAGAGCTTGTCACAAAATTGCAGGCAGTCTGTGCGGTCTGCGGATCACCCGCCAGCCGTACTCAGCGGCTGATCGACGGAAAGCCGGCGCATTACAATGACCCGGTCATTCTCGTCGGTGCGGAGGAGGCCTACGAGCCCCGTTGCCGTCTGCACCATGAAGTGCCGAACGGAATTTCAGTAAAAAGCCGATCCGACGCAGAAAACTGAATCGATGATGCTTGACCGATACACCCGGCCGATGACGGCCGGGTGCTTTTTGGGTTATAATGTTTGGATGAATGTAACTGGGAAAACATCAAGGGGACCCTATCAGGGTCCTGCAGATAATCTGATGATGCGGGAGGACGGATTCCCTTATGTATGAACGCCTTCAGGCGGTGGAAGACCGCTACGAGAAACTGAATGAACTGCTGAGCGACCCGGAAGTCGTTACGGACACCGATCTGCTGAGGAAATATTCCAAGGAGCAGTCGGAGATCGCCGAGACGGTCGAGGTTTACCGTGCCTACAAAAAAGCATCGGATGAGCTTTCGGATGCGAAGGAAATGCTTGAAGATAAACTGGACAACGACATGAAGGAACTGGTGAAAGAAGAAGTCTCGGGGCTGGAAACTGACATCGGAGAGATGGAGGAGAAACTGAAGCTGTTGCTCCTCCCGAAAGACCCGAACGATTCGAAGAATGTCATCATGGAAATCCGCGGAGCTGCTGGAGGAGATGAGGCCGCCTTGTTCGCCGGGGACCTGTTCCGCATGTACAGCCGATACGCAGAGTCCAGGGGATGGAAGACCGATGTGATCGACGCATCGCCGACAGGTCTCGGCGGCTTTAAGGAAATCATCTTCATGATCAGCGGAAGCGGAGCCTATTCCCGGCTGAAATTCGAGAACGGGGCACACCGCGTCCAGCGTGTGCCCGAGACAGAATCCGGGGGGCGAATCCATACATCGACCGCGACGGTTGCCTGCCTGCCCGAGGCCGAGGAAGTCGAGATCGACATCCATGACAAGGATATCCGAACCGACACATTCGCTTCCAGCGGACCGGGCGGACAGTCGGTGAATACGACCATGTCCGCGGTGCGCCTGACACACCTGCCGACCGGAATCGTTGTCTCCTGCCAGGACGAGAAATCGCAGATCAAGAACAAGGAAAAGGCCATGAAGGTCCTGCGTGCCCGGGTATATGATAAGTTCCACCGTGAAGCACAGGCGGAGTATGACGCGATACGCAAATCCGCGGTAGGGTCCGGAGACCGCTCCGAGAGGATCCGGACCTACAACTTCCCGCAAAATCGCGTGACGGACCACCGAATCGGCCTGACAATCCAAAAGCTGGACCAGATCATAAGCGGGAAGCTCGACGAAGTGATCGATGCTCTCATCATGGAAGAACAGGCCGCACGGCTGGAGTCGCTTGATGCAACGGAGTGAAACGGCATCCGCGATCCTCGCGGAAGGAAAATTGAGGTTATCAGCGGCCGGACGTGAAGCGCATGCCGCGGAGCTGCTGCTGATGCACGTGCTGGGGCTGAGCCGTACGGAACTCCTGATCAGCCTGCGCGATGAAGTCGGAGAAGATGAGCGGAAACGGTTCTTTTCCGGGATTGAAGAAGTGGCAGCGGGCGTGCCGCTCCAGTACGTGACCGGAAGGGAAATGTTTTATGGCCGCTCATTCACGGTCACACCGGATGTCCTCATTCCCCGTCCGGAGACGGAAGAGCTGGTTTCAGGCGCATTGGTCCGTGCAGCACGTCTCTGGCCCCAAGAAGGCGCTATAAGCATGGCTGACATCGGTACGGGGAGCGGCGCAATCGCCGTGACATTCAAACTGGAGCGTCCGGGTACAGAGGTTACCGCAACCGATATTTCCCCTGCTGCGCTCCGTGTCGCAATGCGTAACGCGGAGCGGTTGGGGGCAGAAGTGGCTTTCCTTGAAGGGGATATGGCAGAGCCGCTCTCAGGCAGGAAGTGGGACATCATCCTTTCCAATCCGCCGTATATCAATCCCCGGGATCGCAGGGAAATGTCCGATACGGTGACGGGCCATGAGCCGCACAGCGCGCTGTTCGCGGAGGAAAAGGGCCTTGCCCATTACAGGACGCTTGCCGCCTCGCTTCCGGCCCTGATGTCTGCCCCGGGGCTGATAGGCCTCGAAATCGGCCATGACCAGGGGCCGGCCGTCCGCGAAATGTTCCGTGCCGCTTTCCCGTATGCAACAGTTGAAGTGGTCCGGGATATCAACGGCAAGGAACGGATGGTATTCTGCCAGATTCCCGGGAAAGTCTATGGACAATAAATATTCTGGTTCGATTGAATAGATTTACGGCCTCCTGTCCACAATGCGGTCAAGGAGGTCGTTCAAAATGCTGACAGATTACAATATTAAGAGGAAAGGCAGCCGAAGGGAAATCTGGCTTGCCATCCTTCCGTTCATACAATTCATGCTCCTGCTGATTGCACTCCAATGCGCACTGATCCTGCTATCAGGAACGGCAGGTGAAGAAGCGAAGGAAGCGTTCCGTGTCAGGGTCATCGCAGACAGCAATACCGCTCAGGCCCAGCAGGTGAAGGCAGGCGTGGCGGAAGAGGTCAATCGTGTGCTCGGCCGGGCCGGACTGACGGACCCGTCCGGTATCGAAGCACTCATCCCGGAAATGACACTTGCAGCAGAAGCAGTTTCCGGCGGCGCACCTGTCCGTGTAACGGTCGGGGCTGCTTTCTTCCCTCCGAAAGTGTTGGATGGGGGAATGATCCCGCAGGCAAGGACAGATTCCCTTGTTGTGACGGTCGGCAGCGGCCGCGGAGACAATTGGTGGTGCGCACTTTTTTCGGATGTATGCGAGCCGGGAGAAGTTGCTGCCGAAGAAGAGGAAACAGAGGAGGAGCCGGTCACCTTTTTCATCGTCGAATGGCTGAAGTCGCTGTTCGGATAACGCCGGCGGAAAGGAAGAGATACCGAATGGATACGGTCATTTCACAAATCAGGGAAGAAGACGGCGAAACGCGGTTCAGTGACGCCGCTGAAATCCTGAAAAAGGGAGGACTTGTCGCATTTCCGACGGAGACCGTCTACGGGCTTGGTGCGGATGCGACCAACGAAGAGGCGGTCACGGATATTTACCGTGCCAAAGGCCGTCCTTCCGACAATCCGCTGATTGTTCACATCGGCACGGCTGCGGAAATGGAACGTTTCGCGGTGGATGTACCCGAAACGGCATGGAAATGTGCGGAGGCATTTTGGCCGGGGCCTCTTACGCTCATAGTCCGCGCAAAGCCCGGCGTTTTCGCGCCTTCCGTCACTGCGGGTCTGGATACGGTAGGCCTCCGGATGCCTGCACACCCCGTCGCATTGGGGCTGCTCAAAACGTCAGGTTTGCCGGTCGCCGCACCTAGCGCAAACACGAGCGGAAAACCGAGCCCTACCCGGGCAGAACATGTCGCGGCGGACATGGGCGGCAAAATCCCCTACATATTGGACGGCGGCCCGACAGGCATCGGCATTGAGTCGACCGTCCTCGATCTCACGTCAGAGCCGCCGGCAATCCTGCGCCCCGGCGCCGTCACGGCGGACATGCTCCGTCCAGTCATCGGTGAAGTCAATCATTCCGCAGAAGCAGCCGATGCCGGGGAAGAGGCGCCGCGCGCACCCGGCATGAAGTACACCCATTACTCACCGGACGCTCCGGTCTGGCTGATCGAACCGGAACATGAGCAGATCCGGACCGCCGTAAGCCTGCTGAAGGAGGAGGGCAAGAAAATTGCCCTTGTTGCCCCAGAGGGCTTTGGGGAAACGGGGGCAGACTGGTTCTTCCCGACAGGACGGCAAGATGATCCGGCTTCCGTTTCGGGCGAATTGTACGCATCACTCCGCGCCTGCGACGGGACCGATGCCGATATCGTCCTTGCAGCGACAGTCGATGATGCCGGAATCGGCGGTGCCGTCATGAACCGCCTGAACAAGGCAGCCGGAGGGCGCATGTTCCGCGGCTGAGCCCGTACATACACCCCTATTGTTCCGCATAAGCTGGACAGAGTCGGAACGGGGGGAATAACGGATGTGGCAGGAACCGGTTGCGGGTCTTTTGACGGCGATGGACGTGGCGGCAGTCTATACGGTCCTGCCGCTCCGCCGCAAGCGTCTGCTGCTTGCCGTATGGACAGGGCTGCTCCATATGGCTTTTCCGGTTGCGGGATTTGTGGTAGGCGGAGCTGCGGCAGAACTTATGGCAGGTCTCGGAATCTATCTGTCGGCACTGATGCTGATCTTTCTCGGTATCCACATGATGCTGAGTGAGGAAGGGGCGGATGTAAGGATGCCGCCCTATCTGCTTGCAGCGCTGCTCAGTATCGATTCCTTTTCGGTCAGCTTATCGTTTGGTATGCTTCAATTAGATATGGTCCGTTTCATTCTCAGCGCCGGCCTCAGCGCGTTTTTCCTGTCCTGTGCAGCGCTCTATGTCCGCGGGTCAGTTGCTCTTCTCGGAGGAAGGAAACTCCGGGTAGCGGGAGGCATCGGTCTTGCCGTGATGGGGATTATTCCCCTGATCGGTTGAGCGGGGAATGGACGGGCGCCAATGGCGGTGATGAGATTGAATATTCTTTTTGTATGCACAGGCAACACATGCAGGAGCCCGATGGCTGAAGCGATACTGAAAGCGGAACAGATTTCGGGCGTTTCCGTCCGCTCGGCCGGCATCTCTGCTTTTCCGGGTTCACCAGTTTCAGGTCATTCGGCAACGCTGATCCGGGAGGCGGGCTTAGAGGAGCCGGCTCCCTCCTCTCCGGCCGACCGGGAAGCTGTCGAGTGGGCGGATCTCATCCTCACGATGACGGATGCCCACAAGCGCATGCTCGAACGCTCTGTCCGGGAAGCGGCGGGCAAGACTTTCCCTCTCAATGCCTACACGGGCATGGGAGACGGGGATATTGCGGACCCTTTCGGAGGAAGCATGGAAGATTACAGGCAGACATACGAAGAGCTGCGGAAGGCGATTTCGCTTCTGGCGGATTCGCTGAGGCGTAATATGTGATGCAGTCCATTGTTGCAATGGGCTGTATTTTTATTTGTCAAATAATGATATGATGGTGTTGAAATATATCGGAAACGAGGGAAGCGGATGAAAGTAGCGATTTCTTCCGATCACGGCGGCAACCGGCTGCGCGCCGAGATCATCGATCTGATGGATGAAATGGGTATTAAATACGAAGACTTCGGACCGAAAGACGACGGGTCCGTTGATTATCCCGATTACGCGAAGCCAGTTGCGCAGCGAGTGGCGAACGGTGAATTCGACCGCGGCATCGTGATTTGCGGGACAGGCATCGGCATGTCGATCGCAGCAAACAAGGTCAAGGGCATCCGCTGTGCGCTCTGCCATGACGTGTTCAGCGCGAAGGCGACCCGGGGCCACAACGATTCCAACGTGCTTGCAATGGGCGAACGCGTGATCGGTCCGGGGCTGGCTAGGGAAATTGCCCGTACCTGGCTGGAAGGCGAATTCGAGGGCGGCCGTCACGAGCGCCGAATCGAAAAGCTGAAAGAGTTGGAGCAGTAATTCCGGTCTGAAGGGAGTTGGTCTTCTTGGATGCGCGACAATTATGGAAGCTGCAGCTGGAGGAGATCCTGGGCCAGCTGGAGGAGCAGGCGGAATTCCGGAGGGGCCGGATGTTTGTCGTCGGCTGCTCCACGTCCGAAGTGGCGGGAAGCCGGATCGGAACATCTGGTGCGATGGATATTGCGGAAATCCTCTACAGCCCGCTCCGCGAGTTTGCAGACCGGAACGGCCTCTGGCTTGCTTTTCAGGGATGTGAGCACATCAATCGCGCCGTGACACTTGAGCGTGAAGCGGCAGAAAAGTACGGGCTGGATGAAGTTTCGGTGGTTCCGGTCCAGAAGGCAGGCGGCTCGATGGCGGCCCATGCCTATCGTCAGATGGAAGACCCTGTCGTCGTTGAGGGCGTCCGGGCGCACGCGGGGATCGATATCGGCCAGACGCTCATCGGCATGCAGTTGCGCCCGGTCGCGGTCCCGCTCCGCACGACGGTGGAAAAAATCGGGGACGCGATCGTCACGGCAGCCACGACAAGGCCGAAACTGATCGGCGGAGTACGTGCCGTCTATAAGCTTGAAGAGGAAGAAATGGATGATTTCGAATTCGAATCATCACAAACAGAAGAGATGGAAGGGGAATGAAGAATGAAACTCGAACACGTGAAGTCCCAGGACCAGGCAGTATATGAAGCGATCATGGCAGAGAAAAAGCGCCAGCAAGACAACATCGAACTGATTGCCTCCGAAAACTTTGTATCCGAAGCAGTCATGGAAGCCCAGGGCTCCGTCCTGACCAACAAATACGCGGAAGGCTACCCCGGCAAGCGCTACTACGGCGGCTGCGAACATGTCGACGTCGTCGAAAACATCGCCCGTGACCGCCTGAAAGAAATCTTCGGGGCAGAGCATGCCAACGTCCAGCCGCACTCCGGCGCCCAGGCGAACATGGCTGTTTACTTCACAGTGCTCGAGCACGGCGATACGGTTCTCGGCATGAACCTGAGCCACGGCGGCCACCTCACACACGGCAGCCCGGTCAACTTCTCCGGCGTCCAGTACAACTTCGTCGAGTACGGTGTCAGCGAAGGCGACGAGACGATCGACTATGAAGATGTCCGCCAGAAAGCGCTGGAGCACAAGCCAAAGCTGATCGTGGCAGGTGCAAGTGCGTATCCGCGCGAAATCGATTTCAAGAAGTTCCGCGAAATCGCGGACGAAGTCGGTGCTTACTTCATGGTCGACATGGCGCACATCGCAGGACTTGTTGCGGCGGGCCTTCACCCGAACCCTGTGCCGCACGCACACTTCGTTACATCGACAACCCACAAAACGCTCCGCGGGCCTCGCGGCGGCATCATCCTGACGACTGAAGAGTTCGCGAAGAAGATTGACAAATCCATCTTCCCGGGACTCCAGGGCGGCCCGCTCATGCACGTCATTTCCGCAAAGGCGGTTGCATTCGGCGAAGCACTGAAGCCAGAGTTTAAGGAATACATCGGGCAGGTCGTCAAGAACGCGAAGGCGCTCGGCGAATCACTGACTGCTGAAGGCATCGACCTCGTGTCGGGCGGCACGGACAACCACCTGCTTCTTCTTAACCTCCGTTCCGTTGGTATCACGGGCAAGGTTGCCGAGCATGTGCTTGACGAAGTCGGCATCACCGTCAACAAAAACACGATTCCGTTCGACACCGAAAAGCCGTTCGTCACATCCGGCATCCGCATTGGTACTCCGGCCGTCACTTCCCGCGGCTTCAAGGAAGAAGAAATGAAGGAAATTGGCGCCATCATGGCCAAGCTCCTGAAAAACCACGAAGACGAATCCGTTAAGCAGGAAGCCAAAGAGCGCGTCGCAGCGCTCACTTCGAAATTCCCGCTTTACGAAACTAAAGAAGAAGCCGCTGCAGCAGAGCGCTGATCAGATTTGGAGCCATTTCCCGGATTCGGGGAATGGCTTTTTTTCATAGAGTCAGAGGCGTCAGGAAGGAATATGTCAACGTCTCATTCGAGTATGTAAACGTTTCGGGTTCGAGTACGAATTGCGGAAGTTCACGCACAAAAAGTTCTACGCCACCGAGTTTGCGTACGAATCCAAATAGTTCACGTGCGAAATATGTTGGGCTACGCCGTCGACTGTTTCCACCTTCACTGTGCATGAGCCCGTGCGACTGTTATAATGAACGAGGTTGAAACAGACAGCCGGGCCATCACCCGGCTTGAACAAACAGGCCGGTTTTGCCGGCACTGAACAGGAGAGTGAAACGATGGGAAAAGTGCATGTGTTCGACCACCCGCTCATCCAGCATAAGCTGACGTTCATCCGCGACGTCAATACGGGAACCAAGGAGTTCCGGGAGCTGGTCGATGAGGTCGCCACATTGATGGCTTATGAGATCACGAGGGATATGCCACTCCGGAAGACGGAAGTGGATACGCCAGTCATGAAGGCGGAATCCTATGTCCTTGCCGGCAAAAAAATCGGGATCGTACCGATTCTGCGCGCGGGACTCGGAATGGTGGAAGGGATCCTGGAACTGATTCCCACTGCAAAAGTCGGCCATATCGGGCTGTACCGCGACCCGGAAACGCTCAAGCCGGTGGAGTATTACGCCAAGCTGCCGTCCGACGTCGGCGAACGGGAATTCATTGTCGTCGACCCGATGCTTGCGACGGGCGGTTCTGCTGTTGCCGCAATCGACTCCCTGAAGTCGCGCGGCGCGACGAACATCAAATTCATGTGCCTGATCGCAGCTCCGGAAGGGGTCGAGGTGTTGGCCGATGCTCATCCCGATGTGGACATCTACATCGCGGCTCTCGATGAAAAGCTGAACGAACACGGCTATATCGTACCGGGCCTCGGAGATGCCGGTGACCGTCTGTTCGGAACGAAATAAGGTGTGTGACTGAATTGGAAAAACGGTGGAAAGTGATGACGATCTTCGGAACACGCCCGGAGGCCATCAAAATGGCGCCGCTTGTCCTTGAACTGGAAAAGCATCCCGACACGATTGAATCGATTGTCACCGTTACTGCCCAGCACCGCGAAATGCTGGATCAGGTCCTGAAAGCGTTCGACATCACGCCGGACCATGACTTGGATATCATGAAGGCACGACAGACACTCACCGATGTCGCGGCCCGGGGCCTCGAGGGTCTCGACCGCGTCATGAAGGAAGCGGATCCCGATATTGTCCTTGTCCACGGGGATACGTCGACGACCTTCATCGCGGGGCTTGCAGCGTTCTACAACCATGTCGCGGTCGGCCATGTGGAGGCAGGACTCCGCACATGGGACAAGTATTCGCCGTATCCGGAAGAAATGAACCGGCAACTGACGGGCGTCTTGGCAGACCTCCATTTTGCGCCGACTGAAAAGTCCGCCGCCAACCTCATAGCGGAAGGGAAGCCGGAAGAACGTATTGTCATCACAGGGAACACGGCGATCGATGCACTCCGGACGACGGTGCGTGACGACTACGAACATCCGCTCCTCGAATGGGCAACCGAAGGTCGCCTGATCTCATGACGGCGCACCGCAGGGAAAATCTTGGCGAGCCGATGCGTCACATGTTCCGGGCGATCCGCCGGCTGCTGGACCAGCATGAAGACACCCGGGTGATTTATCCGGTCCACCTGAACCCCGCGGTCAGGGAAGTGGCCGATGAAATCCTGGCGGGCCATCCGCGCGTCCGCCTGATCGAACCGCTCGAAGTGGTGGACTTCCACAATTTCGCGGCCCGATCCCACCTCATCCTGACCGATTCCGGCGGCATCCAGGAAGAAGCCCCGTCGCTAGGCAAGCCGGTGCTTGTCCTGCGGGATACAACGGAGCGTCCGGAAGGGATCGAGGCGGGCACGCTGAAGCTGGCAGGTACGGACGAGGAGACAATCTTCGGCCTGGCGCATGAACTCCTCAGCGACAGGGAAGCCTACAATCGCATGGCGCAGGCGTCGAACCCATATGGTGATGGTCATGCATCGGAGAGGATTGTCGATGCCCTGAAGGATTTTCTTAAGCAAAATGGCTAATAAAAACATCCGCAAAAGGCTCAATGGGCCACTTGCGGATGCCTGTCATGAATTTGTCGAATCTTTGACAAACGTAGTCGCTTGTGAATAATTTCACGGGAATCAATTGACATCAAAATACCCCTATTGTATGCTTTTTAAGGGTAAGAATGACAAGGGTTTCAGGCGTTTTGTGCGCTTGTCCACTTGCTTTGACTGCATTCTATCATACTCGCTCCGACAGTCAGAAACCGTCCGGAATACATGATGCGGAGGACCTCGAAAAATGGAGAATTTACGGCAAATCCATAATAGGCAGAAGAGGGCTCTCTTTTTTTTGCTTGCATTACTTGCCCTCGCTTGGGGATTCTCCCCATGGCCGACTGTATTTGCCGGGTTGATCCTCGGGGTCCTTTTCGGTCTGTATAACTTCTGGATCCTCACGAGGAGGATGGAACGGTTCGATCGCGCCCTGGCGCAAGGGGAGAAGGCGCCCTCATTGGGCTCCGGACTCCGCTTCGCCTCGGGCATCGCTGCCGCGGCCATCGCGGTTTCGCTGCCGGAGACATTCAATCTGATCGCTACGGTGATCGGCCTGATGATCCCGTATCTGTTCCTTTTGGCGGAGCGGATCATCTCGCAACTGAAACACCCGGATCCTGGGGGGAAAGAGAGGTGAACATTTAATGAACCACGTAAACCCCAAGTGGGAATTTCTTGGGCTGACGTTCAACCCGTCGAACATCCTCATGTTGGCGGTGACATGCCTCATAGTCTTCCTCATTGCGTTCATCTCGACCCGGAACATGAAAATGAAGCCGACAGGCATGCAGAACTTCATGGAATGGGTCATGGATTTCGTCAAGGGGATCATCAAGAGCAACATGGACTGGAAAACAGGCGGGCGGTTCCACCTGCTTGCCCTGACACTCATCATGTTCATCTTTGTAGCGAACATGCTCGGTCTTCCATTCGCCATCGCGTACGACCACGTGCTCTGGTGGAAATCTCCGACCGCGGATCCTACCATCACGATGACCCTGGCGGTCATGGTGCTCGTCCTGACGCATTACTATGGCGTCAAGATGACCGGCGTGAAGAACTATCTCCTCGGATTCACAAAGCCGCTCGCTTTCATGACGCCGCTTAAAATCATCGAGGAATTCGCGAACACGCTGACACTCGGTCTCCGTCTTTACGGAAACATCTATGCGGGTGAGATCCTCATCGGACTCCTCGCCGGCCTCGCAACTGCAGGCGTCGGCGGCTTCCTGGGTGCGATTCTCCCGGCAATGGCCTGGCAGGGCTTCTCGATCTTCATCGGGACGATCCAGGCGTTCATCTTCGTTATGTTGTCGATGGTCTACATGTCCCACAAAGTACAGACAGATCATTGATCATATAATTCCCGCTTAGCGGGCGACAAAACAAAAACAACTATTTAGGAGGAAATTATAAAATGGGTCTTCTTGCAGCAGCACTCGCAGTAGGATTGGGCGCACTTGGCGCCGGTATCGGTAACGGTCTCATCGTTTCCAAGACAGTAGAAGGTATTGCACGTCAGCCAGAGGCGCGCGGCGTCCTTCAGACGACCATGTTCATCGGGGTCGCACTCGTCGAGGCCCTTCCGATCATCGCTGTCGTTATCGCGTTCATCGTAATGAACAGATAATCATAGGGCAAAGCAAAAATGGCGAAGAGCATCTATTGAATCCCTTCGCCATTCCTTTATGTACGGATATTGAAGGCAACACCATCTGACGGGAGCCGGTCCGCCGGCTTCCCTAGTTTCCGAAGGGAGTGAGACAATCGTGTCTTTGGACCAGTTCGTATTGGCGGCATCAGCCGGCGATGGAATTTTGGATAAACTGAACACCGGTGATATCCTCGCCACGCTCTTCTTCTTCACGTTGCTCATGATTCTCCTCAAGAAATTCGCATGGGGCCCGCTTATGGGCATCATGGACCAGCGCGCCGAACTGATCGCTTCCGAAATCAACGAAGCTGAAAAGAGCCGCGCCGAATCCGCCAAGCTGCTGGAAGAGCAGCGCGCGCTCCTCAAAGAAGCGCGTACTGAAGCACAGGCGATTGTGGAGAACGCAAAGCAGCAGGGTGACGCCCAGCGTGCGGAGATCATGGAAACCGCCCGCGCGGAAGCATCCCGCCTGAAAGAAAATGCAGCGGCAGAAATCGCCAACGAAAAAGAAAAGGCCATCCAGGCCGTACGCGAAGAATTCGTCTCGATGTCCATCTTGGCCGCAGAGAAGGTTCTTGGCAAGGAAGTCTCTGAAGAGGACAACCGTGCCCTCATCGAGGAGACAATCCAGAAGGCAGGGGAAAGCCGATGAGCGAGTCCACTGTAGCCAAGCGCTATGCGCTCGCGCTGTTTGAAGTGGCCCGCGAAAAAGGGAAGACGGAAGTGATCAGCACCGAAATGGGCGAGATCCGCAAGGTATTCGCCGGGACGCGTGAGCTCCGTACGCTCCTGACTTCCCCAAAACTTTCGAACCGGGAGAAAAAGGCGCTTCTGGCCAAGCTGTTCAACGGCGCGGACCAGCTGACGCTCAATACACTGTACGTTCTCTCCGATGCAGGCCGCCTCAACGAGACGGTGAATGTCGCAAACGACTTCATCTCCCTTGTGGACGAGGCAGCCGGCATCGCGGAAGCGAAAGTGTACTCCACCCGGCCGCTCTCCGATACGGAACAGCAGGAGCTTTCCGCTGCATTCGCCGTTAAGGTCGGCAAGCAGTCGCTCCGCATTGTGAACATCGTGGATCCGTCGCTGATCGGCGGACTTCGCATCCGCATCGGTAACCGGATCTACGACAACAGCCTCAGAACAAAACTGGATCACCTCAAGCGTGATCTCGTGAATGCATAATCTTTTGAAATGAAGGGGTGACATGCATGAGCATCAAAGCTGAAGAAATCAGCGCTCTCATCAAACAGCAGATTGCGGACTACCAATCTGAGTTGGAAGTCAGCGATGTCGGCACCGTTATCACCATCGGTGACGGAATCGCACGCGCGCATGGCCTCGATAACGTCATGGCCGGTGAACTACTGGAGTTCTCCAATGGTGTCATGGGCATGGCGCAGAACCTCGAGGAAAACAACGTCGGTATCGTCATCCTTGGACCTTACACGGACATCAAGGAAGGCGACGAAGTCCGCCGCACGGGCCGGATCATGGAAGTTCCGGTCGGTGAAGAACTGATCGGCCGCGTCGTGAACCCGCTCGGCATGCCGATCGACGGACTCGGCCCGATCAACACAACAAAAACCCGCCCGATTGAAAGCCCGGCGCAAGGCGTCATGGCTCGTAAATCGGTCGATGAGCCGCTCCAGACCGGTATCAAGGCGATTGACGCACTTGTTCCGATCGGCCGCGGACAGCGTGAACTGATCATCGGTGACCGCCAGACCGGTAAAACGACTGTTGCGGTCGATACGATCATCAACCAGGCCGACCAGGACATGATCTGTGTCTACGTCGCGATCGGACAAAAAGAGTCCACGGTCCGTGCCCTTGTGGAAACTCTCCGCAAAAACGGTGCGCTCGACTACTCGATCGTCGTCTCCGCAGGCGCATCCGACCCTGCACCGCTTCTTTACCTCGCACCATACGCAGGGGTAACGATGGCTGAAGAATTCATGTTCCAGGGCAAGCACGCCCTCATCGTCTACGATGACCTGTCCAAGCAGGCTGCTGCCTACCGTGAACTTTCCCTCTTGCTCCGCCGTCCTCCGGGCCGCGAAGCTTATCCGGGTGATGTCTTCTACCTTCACTCGCGCCTTCTTGAGCGTGCAGCGAAGCTGAACGACGACCTCGGCGGCGGTTCCATCACGGCACTGCCATTCGTTGAGACACAGGCAGGGGACATCTCCGCCTACATCCCGACGAACGTGATCTCGATCACGGACGGACAGATCTTCCTTCAGTCCGACCTGTTCTTCTCGGGTGTCCGCCCGGCGATCAACGCGGGTCTTTCCGTATCGCGTGTCGGCGGTTCCGCTCAGATCAAGGCGATGAAGAAGGTTGCCGGTACGCTCCGTCTTGACCTTGCTGCCTACCGTGAACTCGAAGCGTTCGCACAGTTCGGCTCGGACCTTGACGCTGCAACAAAAGCGAAGCTCGACCGCGGTGCGCGTACGGTTGAAGTCCTGAAGCAGGACCTCAACAAGCCGATCAAAGTCGAAAAGCAGGTTGCGATCCTTTATGCGCTGACCCGCGGTCATCTCGACGACGTTCCGGTTCAGGACATCCGCCGTTTCGAAGCGGAATTCCTGAGCTGGCTCGACAGCAACCACACGAACGTTCTGGATCACATCCGCACAACTAAGGCTCTTCCTGCTGATGAAGACATGACAGCTGCGCTTGACGCATTCAAGAAGACATTCGTCCGCTCCGAAGACTGAGTTCCGGCAGATCCAATAACGAGAAGGTGGTGAACAACCGATGGCATCATTACGCGAAATCCAGAGCCGGATCAACTCCACGAAAAAGACAAGCCAGATCACGAAGGCGATGCACATGGTATCGGCTTCCAAACTGAGCAAGGCCGAGCTGAACGCCAAGTCGTTCAACCCGTATATGGAGAAGATCCAGGATGTGATCGGGGCAATCGCGGCCGGCGCACCGGACGCGACTCACCCGATGCTCGAGAGCCGGCCGGTCAAAAAGACCGCCTATCTCGTCATCACATCCGACCGGGGACTTGTCGGAGCCTATAACTCCCATGTCCTGAAGGCGGCTCTCGGCAAAATCCGTGAACGGCACACATCCAAAGATGAAGTCGTCATCCTTTCCATCGGACGCAACGGCGTTGATTTCTTTAATAAGCTTGGATACAACGTGATCCAAAGCGTCATCGGCGTTTCGGATCACCCGACCTTTGCCGAGATCAAAGACATCACGCGTGAAGCGATCGGCAAATTCATCGACGGTGAGTACGATGAGCTGTACATGTACTACAACCACTTTGTGAGTGCGATCAGCCAGGAAGTGACCGAGAAAAAGGTCCTTCCGCTGACTGACCTCTCTTCGATGAAATCGACCGCTTCCTACGAGTTCGAACCTTCCGCGGAAGCCATCCTGGAAGTGCTCCTCCCGCAATACGCGGAAAGCCTCATGTACGGCGCTCTGCTGGACGGCAAGGCTTCCGAGCACGCATCTTCGATGACCGCGATGAAGGCCGCGACTGACAACGCGAAGGAACTGATCGACGATTTGACACTTTCATTTAACCGTGCGCGCCAGGCAGCGATCACCCAGGAAATCACGGAGATCGTCGGCGGGGTCGCGGCGCTGGAATAAGCGCCGGCCCTGTCCATGCTTGGCTCCCGCAGTATACAGACAGGAGGGAACAGCATGAACCAAGGACATGTCCTCCAGGTCATGGGTCCGGTCGTCGACGTAAAGTTCGACGGCGACAACATGCCTGAGATCTACAATGCCCTTACAGTCCAGATTGCGCGCCCGAACGAAGAGGCGCAAACACTGACGCTTGAAGTTGCCCTTCACTTGGGCGACGACTCCGTCCGCACGATTGCCATGTCCTCCACGGACGGCCTTCAGCGCGGAGCGGCTGTCACCGACACAGGTTCGCCAATTTCGGTTCCTGTCGGAGACGTAACGCTCGGACGTGTATTCAACGTCCTCGGCGACACAATCGACCTTAACGAGGAAATCCCTGCATCCGAACGCCGTGACGCCATCCACCGTGATGCGCCGAAATTCGAGGAACTGACAACTGATGTTGAAATCCTTGAAACAGGCATCAAAGTCGTCGACCTTCTCGCTCCTTACATCAAGGGCGGTAAGATCGGCCTCTTCGGCGGAGCGGGCGTCGGCAAGACGGTCCTCATCCAGGAACTCATCAACAACATCGCTCAGGAGCACGGCGGGATTTCCGTCTTTGCGGGTGTCGGCGAACGTACCCGTGAAGGGAATGACCTTTACTTTGAAATGTCCGACTCCGGCGTTATCAAGAAGACGGCGATGGTCTTCGGCCAGATGAACGAGCCGCCGGGCGCACGTATGCGTGTTGCTCTGACGGGTCTGACAATGGCTGAATACTTCCGTGACGAAAAAGGCGCGGACGTACTTCTCTTCATCGACAACATCTTCCGGTTCACACAGGCCGGTTCCGAAGTATCGGCCCTTCTCGGCCGCATGCCTTCCGCGGTTGGTTACCAGCCGACGCTGGCAACCGAGATGGGTAAACTCCAGGAGCGGATCACATCCACGAACAAAGGGTCCGTCACATCGATCCAGGCGATTTATGTCCCTGCCGATGACTACACTGACCCGGCTCCTGCGACAACATTCGCCCACCTCGACGCAACGACAAACCTTGAGCGTAAGCTCTCGGAGATGGGGATTTACCCTGCGGTTGACCCGCTGGCTTCCTCTTCCCGTGCGCTTTCCCCTGAAATCGTCGGCGAAGAGCACTACGAAGTCGCGACACAAGTCCAGCAGACGCTCCAGCGCTACCGTGAGCTTCAGGACATCATCGCGATCCTCGGTATGGACGAGCTCGGCGACGAAGACAAGCTTGTCGTCGACCGTGCCCGCCGCATCCAGTTCTTCCTTTCCCAGAACTTCCACGTTGCCGAGCAGTTCACGGGCCAAAAAGGTTCTTATGTACCGGTAGCGGAAACGGTCAAAGGCTTCAAGGAAATTCTTGAAGGCCGCTATGACCACCTTCCTGAAGATGCATTCCGTCTTGTCGGACGCATCGAGGAAGTTATTGCAAAAGCGAAGGAAATGGGCGTAGAAGTCTGATTATCCTGACCAGGAGGGAAAAGCATGAGCACAATCAAAGTGAATATCGTCACTCCCGACGGTCCGGTATATGATTCGGATGCGAACATGGTCATCGCGGTCACTACGACCGGTGAACTCGGAATTCTTCCGGGTCACATCCCGATGGTCGCGCCGCTTGAAATCGGCGCCGTCCGCCTGAACAAAGACTCGTCCACCGAACGTGTGGCGGTCAGCGGCGGATTCCTGGAAGTCCGTCCGGATCAGGTCACGATCCTCGCCCAGTCCGCCGAACTTGCGGAAGACATCGACACTGCCCGCGCCATCGAGGCGAAAAAGCGTGCCGAGGCCCGTCTTCAGCAAAAGCAGGGGGACCTGGATGCCAAACGTGCAGAGTTGGCACTCAGTCGCGCGATGAACCGTTTGGACGTCGCGAAAGGCAAAATCTAACGATATCCTCACAGAGAAAAGCGGGCAGAATCGATCTGCCCGCTTTCTTTTTATTTTTTTGCTTGTTAGCGGATAATGTTGATATTTAACTGTGGAGTGAAGGGCGGCGACTCCAGCGGGAAAGGAAGTGCGGAGAGACTCCGCAGGAGGCTCGATGCCTTCCCCGCGGAAAGCGTCCGCCCGGAACGGAAAGCAACAACACTCTATAACAGAGCATTAATTTTTGGCATGAAGGACTGAGAAATCCGGATTTTTCAGAAGAACCTATTCAGAAAGGCGGTTTGCGGAGTTGGATCAATATTTTGCCTTCCAGTCTGTGACAGGGCTTATTTCCCATATCTTTTTCATCGCAGTCGCTTTTTATGCACTGCAGGCGCTCATGCCCGAAAGCTGGATCCGGAAGAACAAAGTGTTTCAGGCACAGCTCCTGTATATTCTGCTAAGTATCGCCATCGGTTCCGCTGTATCGAATTTCTTCCTGGACATATCCTATTGGTCAAGGCAGCTCCCCAGCCTTTTCGGCTGAGGGCTGTCCTTCATGGACGGGCGCGCGGAGCATCCGTTGTGGTGTGTTCCTGTCTCCGTCCATGAAGGACAGATAAGAAAAAAGACAGGAAGCTGTTTAACACAAATTTCATAGGGAATGAACAAATTAGGTATGAAGACCCGTGCCGGCCGGTGGGCGCTTACCGACACAAAAACAGAAGAATCGACGTATAGTATGACGAATGTGTAAAATTTACGCTGCTAAGTGGCCGATGACTGGCGCAAATCTTGAAACGGCGACGGAAGCATTGTAAAATGTTAATGGTTTGTGTTTTTATAGCGGACCCGCAGAATTCCTGACTGCAGGGCTTCAGAGGCGGGCCGTACCTTACGATACTACTTGAAAATCAGATCACGGAACACACGGATACGAGAGAGAAGCCGGAGGGACTTATATTGGAAAAGATTATTGTTAAGGGTGGTCAGGCGCTGAAAGGGTCGGTTCGTGTCGAAGGGGCAAAGAACGCGGTTCTTCCTGTTCTTGCCGCGGCACTCCTTTCAACTGAAGGGACGAACATCATCAAGGATGTCCCGATTCTGACGGATGTATACACCATCAATGAGGTATTGAGGAGTTTGAACGCAACGGTCGATTTCGACGCGGAGCGCAATGAAGTGCGGATTGACGCATCTGCTCCGCTGTCAAGCGAGGCACAGTTCGAATATGTGCGCAAGATGCGGGCATCCATCCTTGTCATGGGGCCACTGCTTGCACGTAACGGTTACGCGCGTGTTGCGCAGCCGGGCGGCTGTGCAATCGGGTCCCGGCCGATAGAACAGCACCTGAAGGGCTTTGAGGCGATGGGTGCCAAGATCAAGACGGGCAACGGCTACGTCGAAGCAAAAGTGGAAGGTCGCTTGAAGGGCGCCCGCATTTACATGGACTTCCCGAGCGTCGGCGCAACGGAGAATATCATGTCCGCGGCTGCGCTGGCCGAAGGGACGACCATTCTTGAAAACGCGGCGAAGGAACCGGAAATCGTCGACCTTGCGAACTATATCAATGAGATGGGTGGCCGAATCATCGGTGCCGGTACGGATACGATCCGGATCGAAGGCGTCAGGTCACTGCGCGGAGCAACCCACCACATCATTCCGGACCGGATTGAAACCGGCACGTTCATGGTTGCCGCAGCGATCACCAAGGGCGATGTCATCATCGAGAATGCGGTGCCTGAGCACAATGCCGCACTGATCGCAAAGCTTAAGGAAATGAACATCGAAATTGAAGACACCGATGCCGGCCTGCGCATCCGCGCTGATCAGCCTCTGCGTGCGGTGGATATCAAGACGATGCCATACCCTGGCTTCCCGACAGACATGCAGTCCCAGGTGATGGCGCTCATGCTGACGGCTGAAGGCACAGGAGTCCTTACGGAAACCGTATTTGAAAACCGCTTCATGCATGTGGAAGAATTCCGGCGCATGAACGCAAACGTTAAGATCGAGGGGCGTTCCGTCATCATGAACGGCCCGTCCAGCCTGCAGGGCGCCGAAGTGGCGGCCACTGACCTGCGTGCTGCTGCTGCGCTGATTCTGGCGGGGCTTGCGGCAGAAGGCATCACACGCGTGACTGAACTTATCCACCTTGATCGCGGCTATGTCGACTTCCATGGGAAGCTTGCACGTCTCGGAGCGGATATCATCCGTGTGAATGACGACGAAACAGCAGACGAAAAGGAAAAGGAACTGGTATGATTTCTTCGGGAGGGCGGCTACAGCCCTCCTGAAGATTGTGGAATGGTCTGCAAGGCCGGCTGCCACACCGCCAATGCATTCATCTTATCCTTATCTATCTATAAGCAAAGCGGACCGGCTGTGAGCCGGTCCGCTTTTTCATATCTCTTCTTTCCGGCACATAGAATCGGGTATGAAAAAAATAATTGCACTCGGACTGATCATCTTCTTGTTTTGCATGCCGATTCTGTTGAAAAAAACTGAAGGTATGGCGGGGGACAAGCTTCCCGCGGCAACTGCGCCGATAGAAGTCGCTGTCACGGAAGAAGGAGCGGGGTGCCAAGTTTTCCTGACAGTAGAGGGAGAGCCTGAACCGGTCCCGCTTGAGGAGTACGTAGTCGGCGTGGTTTCGGGCGAGATGCCGACCGGCTTCAGCAAGGAAGCACTGAAGGCGCAGGCTATTGCTGCCCGCACGTACGCCCTGCGAGTAACGTCCGGCGGCAAGCAACCGATTGGCAAAGACACCGCACACCAGGTGTATAAGCCTGAGGCGGAGCGGAAAAAAGAGTGGGACAAGGCCTATTCGGATAACGAGCGGAAAGTGAGGGAAGCGGTGACCGAGACGGAAGGCAAAGTGCTGATCCATGAAGGTGAGCTCATCTCTGCCATGTTCCACTCCACCAGCAACGGAAAGACTGAAACGGCGAAAAATTACGGAGGCACTGATATTCCGTATCTTCAGAGTGTTGAAAGCCCAGAGGATGCCAAGGTATCTCCAAGATTTGAGGATTCGGAGACCTTCACACTCAGCCAATGGAACAAGAAGCTCGGGGGAGATTGGAATGCGGCCAAATTCGGGACGCTCCGTCTGAAGCGGAACGAGACCGGACGTGTTCAGCAGGCGGAGGCGAACGGATTTACGATGGAAGGACGGGAGATGCGGGAAAAGCTGGGACTCCGCTCCACGGACTTTGACATCGCATTCGATCCGGTCAAGAAAATCGTTCATGTTTTTACGAAAGGGTACGGCCATGGTGTCGGCATGAGCCAATACGGGGCAGAAGCCTACGCGCGCGAAGGGTGGCCTGCTGAAAAGATTTTATTCCACTATTATGAGGGAACAACAATAAAAAAATTGGAAGCGGACGATCCGGAGTGTTTAAAATCCCCTTAACCTGCCAACAATGCGGTTGAGGTGATGATAATGAGAGAAGAGAAACCGAATAATCCTTCTCAGAAGAACAAGAATCGCAAAAGCTGGTTGTGGCCGGCCATCTATTCAGGATTCGCGGTCTTATTCGTAGGGATGGTCTGGACCTATCAGGCAGTAACGAATGACGATGCAGGTGAAAAAGCTGAAGTATCACAATCCGGTCCCGCAGGTGGAGGCGGAAACGTCACTGTGGAAACCAATGCCTCGAACGAAACCATGAAATTCCCGTTCGATGAAGCGCTTCTCGATGGCGTATCTGTTATTCAGGAATACTATGACATGGAAGCAGATTCAGAGCAGCGAGAGAAAGCTCTTCTCGTCTTTAGTCAGACGTATGTGACAAACAGCGGCGTGTCACTCTCGAACGGTGATGAGCCGTTCGAGGTGAAGGCAGTGCTGAGCGGCACGGTGGAAGACGTGGTTGTCGACGAATTCATGGGCAACAAGGTGACCATCAAGCATGCTGATGGCCTGGAGACGACTTATGGCTCGGTCACGGGCATTCAAGTGGAAAAGGGCGACCAGGTTGCCCAGGGTGAGACGATCGCCACTACTGCCGCCAACGAGTGGAACCCGACGGCAGGCAATCACCTGCTCTTCGAAGTGAAAAAAGATGGTGTCGCGGTGAATCCGGGGAATTACCTGGCATTCTGATCTCAGCCGGGCAGCCGACCAAGTGTCGTGCTGCCCGGTTTTTAATGTTTTGGGGATCCGGTGAGGGGGGGACGTTAACAAAGTATATTGAGACGTTGCTAAAGAAGCGTTGCAAACGACAATCCTCCCGAACAGTGCGGTCACCGCCTTTCTTCCCAAAGACGATTTTCCTTCATCCGGTCTGAATCCCCGATTGGCGGCATATGTTGTGAAAAGCGTTCCTACATGAGGAAAGGAAGAGAACGTGCACGAACATATCCGGCGCCGATGCCTGAAGTTGGGGGAATTGCTGCTGGAGACGAGGGCGACCGTCCGGGCGCTTGCCCGATCGACGGGATATTCCAAAAGCACCGTCCACAAGGATCTGACGGAGCGGCTCCCGAACGTGGATGGGGAGCTGGCACGTGAAGTCGCGGAGGTGCTCGCCTATCACAAGGCGATCCGGCACCTGCGCGGAGGCGAGGCGACGCGCGACAAGTGGCGCCGCACCCGCACCGGGTCGGAAGGGTGCAAGGAACCGGCGGCCCCGAAATCCTGAAAAAGCGGTCCGCGTCCGGCATTCTGCCGGACCGACGGGGCGCTTTTTTCATGGGAGAGCAGCCGTGATTCCCATATGTTCATTGTCCGGCTGCTATGATAAAATGGGACAAGACAGAAAAACGTATGGGAGACGGACGAAGGGAGCACGGATATGTTCTACAGGGATATCGGAATCGACCTCGGCACGTCGAACACGCTGATTCACGTGAAGGGGAGCGGCGTCGTGCTGAACGAGCCTTCGGTCGTCGCGATTGATCCGAAAACAAAACAGGTGCTGGCTGTAGGGGACGAGGCATACCGGATGCTCGGACGTGCGCCGGGGACCATCCAGACCATCCGTCCGCTGAAAGACGGCGTCATCGCCGATTTTGATATGACCGAAGCCATGCTGACCAAGTTTATTGACCGTCTCGGTGTAAAAGGATTTCTCCGAAAACCGAGAATTCTGATCTGCTGCCCGGTCGAGGTGACCGCTGTCGAGCAGAAAGCGATCCAGGATGCTGCGCTTAAGGCTGGTGCCCGCAGTGTATACATAGAAGAAGAGCCGAAGGTTGCCGCAATCGGCGCCGGTATGGATATCTTCCAGCCGAGTGGCAATATGATCATTGACATCGGCGGAGGCACGACCGACATTGCGGTCCTGTCGATGGGGGGGATCGTCACAAGCCAGTCCGTCAAAATCGGAGGATACACGTTTGATGCGGACATACTGCAGTACATCAAGAAACATGAGCAGCTGCTGATCGGGGAACGGACAGCGGAGCTGATCAAACAAGAGATCGGGACGGCGCTTCCGGGTGCGGAAAAGAAGACGATCGACATTCGCGGCA
This sequence comes from Bhargavaea sp. CC-171006, assembly GCF_009761675.1. Classification (GTDB taxonomy): domain Bacteria; phylum Bacillota; class Bacilli; order Bacillales_A; family Planococcaceae; genus Bhargavaea; species Bhargavaea changchunensis. Next base: position 50,016 of record NZ_QUZH01000007.1, on the reverse strand, counting down.
GGGATCTCGTCAGCGGCCTTCCCCGTGCCGTTACAGTGGATTCCGACAAAGTAGCCGGTGCCATAAGGGAATCTGTCATGGCGATCGTCCAGGGAGCCAGGAACGTGCTGGAAAAGACACCTCCGGAGCTTTCGGCGGACATCATCGACCGGGGCATCATCCTGACGGGCGGAGGCGCGCTTCTTGACGGAATTGACGGCCTGCTGTCTGAACAGGTGAAGGTGCCTGTCTATCTGGCAGACGATCCGCTTGGATGTGTAGTGACGGGGACAGGCATCATGCTGGACCGTCAGCGGCCGGTATTCGTCAAACGCTAAATCAATGCACGGATTAGGGAGATTGCAATGACTGGAAAAGAAAAGACCGAACAGAATACCGGCAAACGGCAAAAAAACGGGATAACCGGCCGCTCAGGTGAACGGACATTCCGCGCGACAAACCGGACGGCTGAGCGGCAAAAAACTGCCGGACGGAATAAAGCCTCCGTGGCCGCAGTTCCTCCACCGCAGCGTACAGCAGGCAAAGTGTTCAAGGCAACCAACCGGACCGCGGAGCGGGAAAAGGCGCTTGCAGGTGCACGAAAAAAAACGGCGGGAAAACAGGCTGCAACGGAAGGCGGCCGGCAGGAGGTCGGCCGCTGGGTCCAGATCCGGCTCATTCCGATCTGGCTGCGCGTACTGTTGTTTCTGATAGGTGTCGTGCTGGCCGCCGTGCTGGGCGTGATGTTCGGCTACGGTGTCATCGGTGACGGCAAGGCACTTGATGCACTGAAGCCGGAGACATGGCAGCACATCTGGAAAATGATCAAAGGCGATGTATGACCGCCATCAGGCAGGCCATATTGAAGGAGGAGCACGTATGTTGACGACAGAACAGATTCAGGCAATCCTGCCGCACCGCTATCCGTTTCTTCTGGTCGACCGGATAACGGAACTGGAAGAGGGCAAGCGGGCAGCAGGCTATAAGAACGTGACCATCAATGAAGATTTCTTCAATGGACATTTTCCCGGCTATCCGGTCATGCCGGGTGTCCTGATCGTCGAGGCGCTGGCGCAGGTAGGGGCGACTGCAGTACTTTCGATTGAAGACAATGCAGGCAGGCTTGCGTTTTTCACCGGCATCGACAATTGCCGCTTCAAACGGCAGGTAAAGCCTGGTGACCGGCTGGATTTGGAAGTCGAGCTCACGCGCCTCAGGGGCACGATGGGCAAGGGCCATGCCATCGCCCGGGTCGACGGCGAAATCGCATGCGAAGCGGATATCCTGTTCGCCATCGGCCCCAAGGCCGAAGCGTCAGAAGCCTGACTTCATTTAGCATGTGCAGGAAAGTCCGCTTCATGCGGGAAGTGCAGGCTGAAATAGGAAATGAGAATTTAATCATCGTTCCTCCCCAAACGGCCAAGCTAAGACCATCGCGCAGGCCTGCGTGATGACCGAGGCAGAGTGGCCGTCCGGACGGCCGTGCTGAAGCCTTGCACAAAAGCCGGAGGGGAGGATTTTTAATGCTGAAAAAAGCGGCACCGACACTGTTTGCCACCGCTGTCATACTTGCGGGTTGCAACGGGAACAACCAGGACGCACTCCCGGCAAACAACGAAACTCCGATGGAGGACATCCAGGACGGCAATAACCGGATGTACGATGAAGACCGGATCAATGACGGAAACGGTGACGGCATGAACGGGAACGGGACAAACGGCCCCGTCGACCGAGATGGTACGGGACCGGGATTCGGTGAGTTCGGAAATGATAACGGCGGAGGAACGGATGTCGAACAGCGGAAAGATATCATAGAAGATGATCTTAACCGCAATGGAAACGGCAATGGCGGCGGCATGGGCGGCGGCTGATGAAAAAGAACCCGGCTCGGGCAGGCGCCCGGCCGGGTTTTGTCATGTAAAGAACCGCCTGCAGAGGCGGCAAGCTCAGGAATTTTGTTTATCCCGGTCGCGCTTAAGCTGCGGCCGGTTTTTCATGTCTGACCTGAAACGGTCAAGCATTTCGTCTCCCTGCAGCCCTTCGGCGATCAGTTCCTCGAGGAGGTGTTCGGCGTACTGGGAACGGACCCGCTTTAGCGGTCCTTTCAGAAGGATTGAGATATGGTCGCCGATTTCTTTTACCGCATAAACGGCGAGCCTGAATCCGGCAGGTTCGTTTTCAGGGTAGGAAATGACAGCCTTTGCGTTAAGAACTTCACCCGATTCAAGCCATTCATCAAACACCGGCTTGTGCTCTTTATCGATGAACATCTCCAGGATCCAGGAGCGGCGGCTGTTTTCTTCATTGATGATGATTCCGTCGAAAAGTGGGCAGGAAAAGAATTCTCCGTCATTCCTCTCAAAATGGACAGACAGCAGTTTAAATGATTTCACAGGGCTTCACCCCCCGGTATTTTGTACGCCCAGTATACCATACCGGAACCTTGCAGAAATATTCTTTCGTAACTGCCAAAATTCGATTTTAGAGGTGACCGAAAAAAACAGAAAACCCAGTTATGACAAGGATGCAGCTATTTGCTTAACCGGAGTTCATTTTGGGCAAAAATCAATTTTGCCGCAAAATACGGGTCCAATCTTCAAAAATAGCGTTTTGCTTCCTGCCTCTCTGCTCAAGTATGCTTGGCTCAACTACAGTGAAGGAGGTGAACGATTGAATCAGGTGGCATTGGTCGGGCGTCTTACGAAGGATCCCGAACTGAAGAACCTTTCGGAAGGGCGGGTCCAGACCAGTTTTGTGCTGGCCGTCAACCGAAGGTTCAGGAATGACCGGGACAATGACGCGGATTTTGTTTTGTGCACGGCCTGGGGAAAAGCGGCAATCAACACCGTGAAGTACTGCGGCAAGGGATCGCTTGTCAGCATCGGAGGCCGCCTGCAGGCAAGATCCTATGAAAAAGACGGCAACCGGGTCTATGTCACGGAGGTGGTGAGTGAGGAAGTCCGCTTCCTTGCTACAAAACCGCCTGCCCGCACGACTGTTGTGGCCGACAGTCCGCAAGGGGGCAATGCAGCAGGGACAAATGCCGGACCATATCAGAACACAGGGCCGGAAGAACGGGTAAAGCAGGACTACCATCATGACCGACACGGAAGTCCGGCTGTCAGGGGACAGACCCTTCCGCCCGAGCTGGTATTCGAAAACCGGAAAGAAGAAGACCAAGAAGAACCGATCCGGCCATGACCCGGGAATCCGGCGGGACCGCAACGCCGGAAAGCCCGGATCGCTAACCGGACCCATTAGGGCCATCCCACACACCCTTTGATCAGGAAACGCCACCCTTCAGAAAGGAACTTATGGCATGGAGCACATTAAGCAGCAGCTCGGCCGGACCGAGCAGCAGATTGAGCAGCTGATCCGGATTGTCGCCCATCTTAACGAGCGTGTCATTTATCTGGAGAAAAAGCTGAGTGATCGTCATTGGCAAGAATCGGATGTTCTGAAATTCGTCATGAAGCGATGAATGAGTGAAAAATGGTGGAGAATACAGGATAAAAGATGGCCCGGCCATGGGGGTGGCCGGGCCGTCTGCTACATAGGACAGCTTGATATGAAATGGAAGGATCGTCAACGTTTCACAAAAGATCATCAACATCTCACCAGAGATCATCACCGTTCCGCCGCTCACCCGATCATGAACAGGTCGTTCAGTTCTTCGTCAGTGAGTTCCGTGATCCAGGCGCCGGACTGGATGAGGTCGGCGGAGAGAGCAGCTTTTTCGGAGATCATCTTGTCAATCTTTTCTTCGATTGTGCCGATGGTCACGAATTTGCGGACATGCACAAAGCGATCCTGGCCAATCCGATAGGCACGGTCGGTCGCTTGGTTTTCGACAGCCGGGTTCCACCATCGGTCAGCATGCAGCACATGGTTGGCTGCCGTAAGATTCAGCCCGGTACCGCCGGCCTTCAGCGACAGGATGAACACCGGGAAGCCGCCGTCCTGAAATTCCTCGACGAGACTGTCGCGGCGGCCCTTCGGCATGCTGCCGGTCAGGAATGGTGCTTCAATGTCATAAAGGCTGGACAGGCAGTGACGGATCAGTTCCCCCATGCCGATGTATTGGGTGAAGATGAGCACCTGCTCGCCGCGGTCGACAATATCCGCTGTGAGCGTCATGATCCGCTCGAGCTTCTTGGACCGGGCAATCATCTCATCCGGCTCCGCGAACGGCTCCTTCAGGAAAAGGGAAGGATGGTTGCAGAGCTGCTTCAGCCGGCTAAGCATTTTAAGGATGATGCCGCGCCTGCGGAATCCTTCCGCTTCCATAAGAGTCGCTTTTGTTTCGCTGATATAACCTTCATAAAGTGCGGCCTGCTCTTCGGTGAGCGGCACGAACTCGTTTTCCTCGAGCTTGTCGGGAAGGTTGAGCTTTAGCGCCGGGTCTGATTTGATCCGCCGCAGAAGGAATGGGGAAATTTTTGCTCGCAGACGCTGCATCTGTTTTTCCGAACCGTCCCGCTCGATCGGCCCGATAAATGCTTCCTGGAACTCCGAGAAGCGGCCCAAGTAACCTCTGTGGATAAAATCGAAGATCGCCCATAGTTCTGCGAGCCGGTTTTCGATAGGCGTGCCTGTCAGGGCGATGTGGTGCCTGCCCCTGAGTTTCCTAACCGCCCTGGACTGTTTGGTCTGCATGTTCTTGATGTTTTGAGCTTCATCCAGCGAGACGGCGTCCCACTCCATCGCAGTCAGTTCCTCATGATCCTGCATGAACGTGCCGTAAGTCGTCAGGACAAGGCCGTTGCCGAGTGATTCCAGTGCGGCTTCCAGATCACCGCCCTTCAGGCGGGAAATTCCGTAGTGGATAAGGACCGGGTGTTCCGGTGCAAACCGCTGTAGTTCTTTTTGCCAGTTTCCGATAACTGAGGTAGGGCAGATGATGAGGGAAGGGGCTTCCGCGTTCCCGGATTCCCGGGCATGCAGCAGGTAGGCGATAAGCTGAACGGTTTTGCCGAGCCCCATGTCGTCCGCAAGCACCGCCCCGAATCCATGATTCCGCATGAATACGAGCCAGTCGAACCCTTTCTGCTGGTAGGGCCGGAGTTCCGCCTGCAGTCCGGAAGGTACAGGGGTTTCCGGGATGCCTTCCTTGCTGCGGATCCTTTCCACCGCGTCTTTCAGCGAATGCTGGAGAAGGAAATCAAACAACGGATCATCTTCGTCCTCGTCCTCCGCTTCTTCCCGGCCCGTACCGAGTTCCTCTTCAAGGTCCCTGAACAGGAGGTCCTTGACGGTCCAGCCGCTTTTCTCCGCCGTCTCCATCATCTCCCTGATGCGGGCGAGCCATGCGGCGTCCAGCCGGAACCACTCATCGCCCGCACGGATGAACTCACGCTTTTCCTCGACGAGCCGCTTGAAATATTCGGCGGAAATGTCGGAACCGCCTAGAGAAAACGTCCAGTTGAAGTTGAGTGCATCCTCAAGGCGGGCATTGCCTGAAGAGCCGGCGGAGGCGGATGCCCGCACCCGTACACGGCGCTCCGCGGCTTCCCGGAGCCAGCCCGGCAGGATGACGTCGATATCCAGCGCTTGCAGGAGCGGCAGATCGTCTTTCAGGAATTTCCGAACCTCATGGTCCTCGAGTGAAAGAGCGATAAATGAGCCGTCCCCGACGCCATGTTCTACGGAGAGGACGGTGCGGATGCTGGACTGCATCCTGGAAACGGGGCCGGCATGCGTTTTCCACTTTTTCGGCAGAGACTCCGATGGGGGCTTTGAGACCTTGCCTGCTGCCGGTGTCCAGTGCGTGCCGGTTTTCGGGTTCACAAGGATGCTCTCCAGCATCCACCCGTCATCCTCATCTTCCGGCTCCGACAGACGGAGCGCCATTCGGAAGGGGAGGGGGGCGTCCGTTGTTTTGGCGGCCTCCGACCGGCGGAAGCGGATGACGTCTTCCAAACGTTCCTGCCCGATTCCCCCTTCAGCCAGGATTTCAGCAAAGACCCTGTCGAGGAGGCGGGCTGCTTCCGCTGACACGCTTTCCGCTACCTGCAGCGAGCCGCCCGGTGCCCCGATGATCCTGGGCAGGCCCGGTTCCCGGTAAATGGCCGCGGCTTCTTTGAAGATGCCGATCCACCGCTCGTCTTCATCCGACTTTCCGAGATAGCGGACAAACGGGTGGGAATCGCCGAACGATTCGACCACTTCACGGCTTCCTGCCCGGACAGCACCGTCACTGTCTTCGATGAGGAGTCCCATATAAGAGCGCGTGTGGCTGAAAAAGAGCAGTTCCTTCAGTGGCCGGCTTCCGATAAAATCGCCGGACGAATCGAATCCGGCAAACAGAAACCTGCCGTCGGGTGATTCGCTGACGGACAGACGGATGTCGCGGTTCAGTGTGAGCGGCTTCATGACAGCAGTCCTCCTTTCTCAAGTTCCTCCATGAGTGCGCGGAGCCGCTGGTGGCGCCGACGCAGTGCTCCGACGTAGCCGGACCACCATTCTGACCGTCCGGCTTTTTTCGCAGCGCGCTTCATTTTTTTCAGGATGCGGACAGCCTCCCGGTAATTCTGCCTGTTCTTCTGGGCGATCTGTTCCTCCACATGAATATTCATGAGGAAGACAGCCTCCATAGGGGCTTCGTCCATCATCGTCTTCAGACCGGTCCGCTCAATCCTTTCGAGGCTGGAACGGTTCAGGTGATGGTACGCCGCCCATTCCCTGTAATGGCCCTTGCTGAGGAGAAATTCTGCATATTCAGCCTCTGCGGCGCTGCCGCATCGGAACAGGATATCGGCCGCCGTTTCATCTGGTACGTCTGTTTCACGGCATAGGTCGGCAAGTCTCCCGGCTGCGGTGCGCTGGTCCAGAAATGATACAGATTCCATGTAGTTTCCGATCTGCGGAACAAGCGACATAAGGAGGTTCCTTGCCTCATCGGATTGTCCATTTTCTGCAAGGCTCGATGCCATGTCCAGATAGGAAGGGAAAAGCGGCAGGTCGCTTTGGCCGAGCGGTGTATCCAGACCCGTGGCCGGAACTCCGATAAGCACTTCCAGATAAGCGGTCATGAGCCGAAGGGCAGGCCGCTCTTCATCCTCCTCATTCATCTGGCGAAGCTTATCAAGCTCACGTTTTCCGGCATCGCTTCCGCTGAAAAGGGATTCCCACATCTCACGGTAAATGCTCAGCCACCTGCCCTGGGCATTTTCAGCGGAAAGGGTCAGCGACCGGATCAGCTCCTCCAGATCCCGATAAAACGGGTCGGCGGCAAACAGGCGGCGGGTGGTGGATAGAAGCTTCAGTTCGTCTCTGATGCCGTCTGTGAGTGAATCGAGCAGGCGCCCGTACTGCCACCGATCATATCCGATTGAGAAGCCTCCCGCCGGCGCACCGGCAGTGACTGCATGAAAGCCGAACAGCCCGGCATACAGCCGGAAAAGCGGCTTCCACTCCTGTTCGAGAGGCTCCGCTTCCCGCACCTGCTGGCGGTAAAGAGTGACTGCAGACGAAATCATATGAAAGGGGACATTGTCCCCCATCGGAGGGAAAGTTCCCGTCAGCTGACCGAAAAACTCACGCCATGCTTCCGGTGTTTTTTCCGCCGTACGGGATGGAGCAGCGGTATGGCTTGCGGAGTGGCGCCACTCCGCAAGCCAGTCCGACAGGGAGGCGAAACGCTGATATAGCGCGAAATAGGCGGCCGTAGTATGCTCGCACCCCTTATCACCATGGACACTGCATAATGCCCGCGGGTTGTACAGGCGGATTTCCGCTTCCGGCTGGGGATAGCCGGGGAAGGCGAACCGGACAATCCCGGTCTGATCGGACTGAAGAAGCCGCAACCAGTCATTCCGGACCATCATCGCCGCCTGGCGGAACCGCCGTTCCCTCACTTCAAGTGTGACAGGAAGCCGCTTCTGCTGCTCCATCGCATCAATTATTTCCGTTCTATATATATCGGCAACTTCTGTAAGCTGATCGATCAATGAACACACCGCTTTCTCTGGGCTGTTTTCCTGGCAGGAAGGAACGCCGGGCGCCCGGAAATGCCCTTAAACTAAAAAAGGCTGTCCCTCCATTATACGATGACTGGAAACAATCGTAAACGGAGGGACTGCCGATTCTCTTTAGGATGTCAGTCGAGTCTCATGTCTTTGAAAATATCCAGCATGCGCCTGGTGACTGACAGCATCTCTTTCCGTGTCTTGGGATCCTGCCCGGAGACAAATGAAATCAGCTCCCGCAACTCTGCCGACTGTTCGATAACTTCACCGTACGATTCTGCGAACGAGGCATAGTATCGGGCTTGTGCCTCCCGGGCCTCCTCGAGCAGCCTGGCCGTGTCCCGGCCACCACCACCGTATGGCCTGCCAAGCATCATGGCCAGGAATTGCTCATCTGTCATTCCGAACACTTCTTTCGCCCTGACCAGCAGATCATTCGGAAAGTCCCGCTTCCCGAGCTCATAGTTGGAGAGCACGGCCGGTTCCACGCCAAGCCGGTAAGCCATTTCTCTCTGTTTGATGCCGAGCACATCTTCCCGATATTCCCGGAACTTATCTTGAATTGCCACGATTCCATTCCCCCTTCGGGCCTGTCATGGACCCAAATTAACGGTTGGAAAGGAACCATCGTGCTTAATCAACAAAACGTTGATGATAAATCGTCATTTTGTCGATTTAAGTCTTTGAATTAACGAATATTGTAAATATGATGATAGCAATGGATCAGGGAGAAAGGAGCGGTTGAGATGACGCGGTATGAAATAAGGGTAATCGGAAAAAAGGACGGAATCAGGCCGGGGAAGTGGAGGCTCATCGAGAGAAAGGGAGGAGGGATGACCGGCTACAAGGTGGTCATGGAAGGAGACGGAGATTATATCCGGCTTCCGGAAATGGATTATGGGCCATTCCGCCTCAGCAATGTCAGCATGGATTTTACTGAGCAGGCCATTGTCTTCTATAAGCCGGTCGAGGACCGCCAGCTTTTCCGTGAGACCGGACATGCCTTCCTGTCATCCTATGTCATGGAATTCGGGAAGGACGGCTTTGGTTTCTTCGTGGACGCCAGCAGCAGACCCCGGAAAAAGAGCCGGAAAAGTCCGGGCCACAAGGAATAAAAAGATACCGGGCTTCAAGCCCGGATTATTTTGTATGCGCTTTCATATAATTATGGTAAACTGTCGATAACGGAATATTTAGAAAAGGAGGGAGCCCCATGCTGCACATCCAACGAATGAAGCCATTTTACGTTACGCAGGAACAGGCGAAGGTGAAGTTGGTCTTTGAGTATCAGTATTTCACGATCAAAAAAGGTGAAGAGCTTTTTCATTTCATTCCGGCGGAGGGGAAAGAGATCCACATCAACCTCCAGAACCTTCAAGTCGAAAATCTCGGTGACATTTTCGTTTTCCAGAAAGGCAGCCGCTTCATCCGCCTCCCGCTTTATCAGTTGCTGCTCATTTCAGATATACACACCCATCTCAAAGAAATCCTGCAGGGGGCGGACATTATGGAAAATGACCCGCTGCTGCTCGAACCCGGTGAAGCGGAAAATCTGATCGAAGAACTTGAACGGATGAACCTGTTGAACCTGATTGACCGCGCACTCGAAACAGGAGACCGGGACCTCTTCCACCATCTGACCGGTCAGTTGAATGGAACTTTATAAAATAGATGAAATCTAAAGAACCCGCCGTATGGTTTCCGGCGGGTTCTTGGCGTTTGGGATAAGACTTCACAGATGATGGAGTACTTCGAGCATCAGCGTACGAATAATCGCACCTTTTGGATAATCCTCAGGACCTGTGTCGTTTGAATGAATACAAAACAGCTTTTATTTGGTAAAGTTGGAGAGAAGCTATTAACCTATCGGGCTTGAAGGGGTATGGATGTATGTTCATTGAATTCAAATTCTGGCGTTTCCTGCTGAATCAGCGGAAACTGACGGACCGGATGGACGTGTTTGTGATGAAGGGCTTCAGATGGCGGATAGCCGGACTGTTCATCTCCGCGGCCGTCCTGTATGCCCTGATGGACATGTGGGGACTTGGGTCGAGGGGCCTCACGCCAATCGCCGTCAGCGGCGCGGAGGAAACGTTCGCCCTCAGGCGGATTTTGTCGCTCGCAGCCGCGGTCCTCTGGTCTGTCATTTATACAGCGTTTCATGTGTATGTCGTTTCGTTCATCCTACATAAGCTCACAAATGCCGGATACCGGAAACTCATTGTCCTGCAGCTGTTCGTGGCAGCGATTCTGCTTTTGGAGAAAGCAGTCGTTTTTGCAATTTTCCTGGCCAGCGGAGCCGCCACGCCGGTCTCGCCGCTGTCGTTCGGCCCGCTTGCCTCGACATTCCTGACGCATCCGGTCCTGATCTACTTTCTGAACCAGCTAAGTCTTGGAACTGCGCTTGTTGTTGCATACCAATTTCGTTTTATCCGCCAGCTCCTTCCGGAAGCCGGCCGGAGCCTTCTCTGGATCATCATCGGCCTCCAGGTGCTGATGGCGCTTGCCGTGTCCCTTTTTGGGATGATACCGGCCGAGAGCTTGTTCACGGAGCTTTTCGGAGGAGGTGGGTCGGTTGAATAAGTTTGTGAATATCGCTGTCTCGGTTGCCGTCACCGCTTTTATCGCGACAAATCTTATGTTGCTGTACGGCGGGAAAAGCCTGATTCCGAAAGATGTCTATGCGCCCGAAACCGAGCGCATGGTCGCTGCTGACTATGCGAAAAAGATGGCCAAGGAAGCGTTTGTCATTCCCGATACGGTCTACACAGCGTATGTGGACAACGATGCGACTGTGGAGGAGTGGCTTGTCCAAGAAGGGGGAGCGGTCACCGCCGGACAACCGATCGCAAAGTTGGATTCGGGCCGGATGGAAGGCCAGCGTTCGGTCTGGCAGGCCGAACAGAGTGCACTTGAAGCCCAGGAGCGCGAACTGGAGTCCACGCTGAGCCAGCTCGAACAGGAACGCCTATCTGCGGAATCCGGGTCGGGCTCCAATACCAACGCTGACGAACGGTTTGGAAACAGCAGTCCCGGGAACGACAATCCGATTGTCGACCTGAGTGTTGATGTCAATGTTGATGTTCCTCAGGAAGGGGCCTATGCCCATGCCATTGCCGCGGTGAAAAACCAAATAGCGGACATCAGGCGGCAGCTGACGGTCGTCCAGGCCCAGCTGGAGCAAAGCGGGGACTCACCTTCACTTGTCAGCCCGGTGGAAGGAACGGTCGCCAAGGTCCACAGGCAGGGGCAGCAGCTTGCCGTGGATTTGTATTCATCAGAGCGGACGATCCTGACATTTGCAGCCGGCGAAGAGTGGCAGGACATCCAGCAGGAAGACCGTGTGTTCATCCAGGCGCCCGGCCTTGATGCCGCCATCGAAGGCAGTGTGTATTCTGTTTCGGAGGTCGAGGCACCGGAATCGAAGTGGTTGGACACTTACAAAAGCCTCGACAAACGTGATGTCAGCAACCCGCTGGCCTATTACGAGGTGAGGATCCTGCCGAATGAGAACGTCGTCACGCTCCCGTTCGCGAATAATGTCAACGCCGTGATCTACACTGAAGAAGCGTTCGACGCGGTCGCTGTGAAGTCCGGCGCCCTCTCCGGCAGATACAGGGATGAAGCGATTGCCACGGTGATCAACGGTGATGGATATGCTGTGGACGTGCCGGTCATCACGCCGTTTGACTGGAAAGGGCAGAGCGTCATCACGGACAACCTGTATGCGGGTGACTTCGTGATTACGGGTCCGATCTATGACCGGAATATCTCGCCTCCGGCTATCATCCTTCCGATGCCGCTAGAATGGCCGTCCAAAGACGAATGGAAAGCCCATGACTGGCGCGATTATATGCGTTTCATGTTATTCCGATAAGCTCAACTGCAGCGAGGCCGTCCGAATTGCGGGCGGCTTTTCGTGTTTATCCCTATGTGCAGCGGGTAACCTCAAACTAGACTGCTAAAGGAGGCGTTAGGAAACATGACTGAACGTAGAGTAGTAGGTTATTATGACAACGAACAGCAAGCAATCGATGCAATCGAGGATCTGAAACGCCAGGGGTACGGATCGGATGACATTTCCGTCATCTCGAAGAACAATGAAGACGTGGAAGCTATCGAGGATGAGACAGGCACACAGGCTGCCGAAGGCGCGGCGACCGGTGCTGCGACAGGCGGCGTACTGGGCGGCCTCGGCGGCGTGCTTGCCGGTCTCGGAGCATTGGCTATCCCGGGCATCGGGCCGATTGTCGCCGCGGGTCCGGTCGTTGCCGGACTGACCGGAGCGGCTGCAGGTGCGGGCGTTGGCGGACTTGCCGGCGCACTGATCGGCATGGGTGTGCCGGAAGACGAGGCGGAGCGCTACGAAACGTACTTTAACGAAGGCAAGATTCTTGTCCTTGTCGACCGCAATGCCAGCGTAGAAGACACATCCTTCGGGGTGGGAAGCTCACTTGCCGATGAAACGACATTCACTACCGGCCGCGACCGGATTGACGAATCGGCCGCCACAACTGATCGTACAATGCTTGATGACACGGTGGATCCTGCAAACCGTGACCGGTTCAACGATCCCCTATAAATCGATTTTCGGACGCATCACTCCGCTGCACTTAAGTGCAGCGGTCTTTTTTTATGAATAAAGCCGCAGCGGGAGTGGCACGATGAAAGAAGTGAATGAAGAAGGAAAGGATGCGTCCTTATGTTTGATGGCTGGGGAGAAGGGTGGGGAGATGTCCACTTTTGGGAAATGGTCTTCCGGACAACCGTATCGTTCGCGGCACTCCTGCTTCTGACAAGGCTTCTCGGCAAAAAGCAGATGAGCCAGCTGACGTTTTTTCATTACATTACCGGAATCACGATCGGCTCAATCGCAGCGAATATCGCCGGTGAAAGCGAGACACCATTCTGGAACGGCCTTGTTTCACTGGTCGTCTGGGTGCTGCTTGTCGTTCTTCTGAGCTTCATCACCCTTAAATGGGGCGGTAGCAGGATGATACTCGACAACCAGCCGACCATTGTGATCAGGGATGGCCGACTTGACGAACAGGCGATGAAATCAGTTCAGCTGCACTTGGATGACCTGAACATGATGCTTCGCGAAGGGGGAGTCTTTACGATTAAAGATGTACAGTATGCCGTCCTGGAAACCAACGGCGCGCTGAGCATCCTTCAGAAAGTTCCCCAACTTCCCGCAACCAAAAAAGACGTCAAGGCAGGCGGGGGCCCTCCTCAGTACATGCCGTCGGAAGTCATCGCTGACGGAAGGGTCAACCGGAAAAATCTGAAGCAATACGGACTGAGCGAGGATTGGCTGCTGGAGGAGATCAGAAAGCATGGGGTGTCCCGCTCAGATCAAGTGTTTTTTGCGCAACTATTGGAAGACGGCACCCTCGATGTCACTCTGAAACAGCCTAAATTAAAAAAATGAACCTTGGGACTTGTTAGATTTAACGGGTCTCAAGGTCTTTTTTTGTACCTCATGAAAACGATAAGGTGTCTGCTCCAAATATGTAGCCCAAGATAGATGATTCCATTCAGGTAAATCTCGATAGCATTCAAAAGACAAATAAGCTGACGGTTGCGGACAGTGACAGCGGCAACACGTACAAACTGAAAGCGAAAGAAAGCACCAGCACGTTCAAGGCGGACGGCCCGGGGACCTTCACGGCAAAGAGATGATCATTACAAGTTCCGTTCCGGAAAATCTTCCGGAACGGGTTTTTGCTATCGGAAATAAAGATTACAATATGATTACATCACTGGGAAAACGGAAATAGAAGAGTACTAGACAGAAGGCGGTGGATACCAATGGTAAACCCGAGGCGGGAAGTGGAAATATTGCTGGAAGAGAAGATCCGTCAGCAACGCAAACAGGCACGGCCGCCGAGACGGCCAAGACGATACAAGACTTCTGTGAGAAAAGCCGCAAGCTATGTAGTCCTGGATTTTGAAACGACCGGATTCCGCTCGGGTGCGGACCGGATCATACAGATCGGTGCAGTCAAATACAAGGACCATGAGAAAACCGGCACGTTCGAGACGCTCATCAATCCGAAGCGGCATATCTCGCCTAGAATCACCCAACTGACCGGCATCACAAACGACGCCGTGAAAAACGCCCCCATGATCGACGAGGTCATCGGCGGACTGATCGACTTTATCGGCGACCTCCCGATTGTCGCGCATAACGCATCATTTGACATGGGCTTCCTCTATGCCATCGAAGACCTGTACGGCATCCAGATCCCGGAGTATACGGTGATTGACACGGTACAGCTGTCCAGAAAAGTCATCACTGAAACACCTGATCACAAACTCACCACGCTGAGCCGTTACCTGAAGCTTGAGCACGATGCGCACAATGCCATCGGGGACTGCCTGGTCACGGCCAAACTTTATCAGCACTGCCTTGGCGTCATCGGTTGAACGGCCTGCCGCCTGGCAGGCTTTTTTATATGCGGCGACTTCCTCCCGGTCTGGTATACTTACAGCTATGAAAGAACATGCCTTGCAGGCTGAGGAAAGGAAGACCGGCCCATGTGGAAGATTTATTTGATGCTGACGCTCGTGATGTTCATGTGGGGACTGAACCTCCCGATGCTGAAGTATTTGCTTGAGTTTGTAGGGCCCGTCACGATGACGTCCCTCCGTATTTCCACCGCTGGGGTAGCCGTCTTCATCATCCTCTCGGCCATGAAAATCATCCGTCTTCCGCGCCGTTCTGAATGGATTTATATCATCCCGGGAATGCTGCTGAACGTCGTGGCACATCACTACTTCCTGAATGCGGGACTGACCATGACCTCCGGCACCAATGCCGCACTCATCCTGGGGACAGGACCGTTCCTGACCGCAGTGTTCTCTTCGCTGCTCATCCGGGTGTTCCCGTCCAGGTTGCAGTGGCTCGGTGTCCTTCTCGGACTGATTGGTGTCAGCTCGGTTGTCCTTGCAGGCGGCGGACTGTCGGACATCTCACAGGGTGACGTTTTCATCTTCCTGTCCATCGCCGTACAGGTGCTCAGTTTCCTGATAGTTGCTAAAGCTGCGGCGACACTCGATCCGAGGCTGCTGACAGCCTATATGCTTCTGATCGGCGGCTCCACCCTGTTTGTGATCGGCCTGTTCGCGGAACCAGGCGAACTTGCCGCGTTTGGACAGGTCCCTCCGACATTCTGGCTGATCTTCGGGCTCAGTGCCCTGTTCGGAACCGCCATCAGCCATATGCTCTACAACTACTCGGTCGGCCAGGCCGGTCCGACCAAAGCCGCCATCTTCATGAACCTGAACACCTTAATCGCACTTCTCGGCTCCGCCGTCTTCCTCGGCGAACCCCTTACCAACCGTCACCTGCTCGGCCTCGTCCTGATCGTCACCGGCGTCCTCTTCGGATCCGGAGCGGCGGAGGATTTGTGGAAGAAGCGGAAACAGCGGAGTGCTGACGAGTCGGGGTGAGACGTTGACCATCTGTTGTGAGACGTTGATTATCTTCGCTGAAACGTTGACTAAGTTTAAAGAAATGTTGATTAACTTCATTGATGCAGAATTCATAAAATTAAAAATTCAGTTATTGCGTCACGGCTCTCCTTCCCCTATGGTAAAGGAAACGAAGCCGGACGCTTTTTATTTTGCGATCCCCCTCCGGCCGGAGAGGAGACTCAAGTGGATACGACTGACTGGGAGGTTCATCGCCTGGAACGCGCCGTTGTTCGTCTTCAGCCTGAGGAATTGGAAGAGGTGGGCCGGACAGACGTGCCGACAGTTGAAGCGATGCTGGGCATCGCCTCAAACGATGGGAAGTTTGAACGGGAGAGAAGGCAGGCGTTGGAAGATATTGAAACCATCCTTTATCGGAAAAGAGCAGGGAGGGCAGGGGAAGAGGCGGTAGAGCAGACACTTTCGGAAGTGATTTTTCCAGAAGGGACACATGTATTTAGAAACGTCTCGCTACTGATCAGGAAAGGCTACCGGATTGAAATCGATGTCCTGATTCTCACGCCAAGCTTTGTACTGGTCCTTGAAGTGAAGAATATTGCCGGGACTCTCTTTTTCAATGAAGGGGAAGGGAAGACCGTCCGCATCCGGGAGAATGGTCAAACCGATGAGTTTGATTGCTATGTAAATCAGCTGGATCGGCAGATTAACGGCCTTAATCAGTTTCTGTCCACCCTTCAGATTTCATTGCCAGTCTATGGGGCCATCGTCTTGGCGAACCAGAACACAGTCGTGAAGAAGCGGCCGGCCACGTACACGCTCCTGTACCGGAAACAGCTTGCGCGTTATTTCCGGTCACTTGTGGCAGATGGGCTGCCACTTGCTACGAAGATATTTGCCCGTTTAGCCGAATTGATCGGATCTCAGGTCCCCGACAGCGCCAGACTTCCTCTACGTCAAGAACTGGAACTAAACCCGAAGCTTTTTCGAACGGGTGTGCTCTGCCTCAAATGTCACCGGCTGATCCACAACGTCCGTAAGCGAAGCTGGTACTGTAAAACCTGCGACCTGCCGGGAAGAGAAGCGGTGCGCCAGGCGGTTGAAGACCGCCTGATCTTGATCGGGCCGGAAATCACGAACAAGCAATGTAGAGAATTTCTCCGGCTCCGGCATAGTTCCCAGGCGACAAGAGTCCTGAAGTCCCTGACTCTGATCAAATATGGTGAGCCTCCTGCAACCCGTTACGCTAAATTGGGCAACGGTCCGCTGATGTGGGCGGAAGAACAGGGGATTGAGGTACCTGGTGAGAATATATCAACGTCTCAATGAAATATGTCAATGTCTCAATGAAATATGTCAACGTCTCAATATAATAACGCAACGTTTCACCCTAATTACGCAACGCCACTCTTCTATCCGTCGCGGAGGCCATCATAAACTGACTGATAAGGAAAGGATGATCACTATGGCACTCAGGATCAATCCGCTGGTGGAGCAGACGCCGCTTTCGGGGATCCGTCAGATGTCGAACCGGCTTGCGGAGCATCCGGGGGCGGTGAATCTGACGGTGGGACAGCCGGATTTTCCGCCTCCGGATGAGGTGAAAGAGGCGGCGCGGCAGGCCATTGCACAGCGGGGGACGGGGTATTCGATGAATGCTGGGCTGCCGGAGCTGAGGAGGGCGGCTGCCGAGTACTATGGCAAAAAGTATGGGTTCCTTTATGATCCGTCAACCGAGACGGTGATCACAGCGGGCGGGAGCGGGTCGATGGATGCAGTGCTTCGGTCGATTCTGGAACCGGGCGATGAGGCGATTATCCCGGTACCGATTTACGCAGGCTATGAACCGCTGATCCGTTTGGCCGGTGCGTCTCCGGTTTATCTGGATACCCGGCGGACCGGGTTTATCCCGGACCCGGAAGCGCTTGAAACATTGATCACGCCGAGGACGAAGGTCGTCATCTTCAACAACCCGTCAAATCCGACCGGTGTCGCGATCCCGAAAGACCAGATGGACCGGCTCGCCGAGGTGCTCGGCAGGCATGAGGTCTTTATCCTGTCTGATGATATCTACTCCGAGAATACGTTCGACGCACCACATCAATCATTCGGAGTCTACCCGGCGCTCCGGGACCGGCTGTTCCTGATCCATGGCCTTTCAAAGTCCCATTCGATGACAGGGTGGCGGATCGGGGTGCTGTTCGGGCCGGCAGAGGTGATGCAGCACATCGTGAAGATCCACGCGTACAATGCTATCTGTGCACCGACCCCGTCTCAGTATGCGGCAATCGAGGCGTATACGGGAGACACTGATGCACCCGGTAAAATGAACCGGACCTATATCAAGAGAAGGGCATTCATCACCGCAGCACTGAAAGACATGAATCTTCCTCTCGTCCGCCCGACCGGTGCTTTCTACGCATTTCCCTCAATTGAGGAATTTCCGCTCACCTCAAAAGACTTCGCCATCCGGGCACTCGAGGAAGAGGGCGTGGCGGTCGTCCACGGCAGTGCGTTCACCATGTACGGAGAGGGACACATCCGGATCTCCTATGCCGCCAGCATGGACCAGTTGGAGAAGGGAATGGAGCGGCTCGGCACGTTTGTCCGGAAGGTTCGGGGAGACATGCGCACCGGCGTTCCGGATCCGCCTGTTAAATAGAAACCGGATAGTGGTATGATTAACTTGAAAACATGATCCGGACGGTGGATGATTATTGGAAAAAATAGAAGTACTGAATATAGAACTGGATAATTACACAAAAGAAGAATTATTGATTGAGCTTCTGGAATCAGTCAAAAATAACCGGAAAAGATTTCTGGTTACTGCCAACCCCGAAATCATTATGATGGCCAGGCAGAATCCGGAATTTGCGGGAGCTATACAATCAGCTGATTATGTAGTCCCGGACGGTATCGGACTGATTATAGGCTCACGTATTATCGGACATCCATTGAAGGAACGTATACCAGGTGTTGAATTGGTGGAAGAGCTCCTGAAGATCTCGGACGAAAATAATCTGGCGGTCTACTTCTACGGGGCGAAGCCGGAAGTATTAAAAAGGCTGTTAGATTCAGTTAATAAAAAATACCCCGGAATCCGGGTTGCCGGATCAAGTGACGGTTATACAAGTTCTCCGGAAGCTGTGGCAAAACAGATAGAATCTAAATCCCCGGACATAGTCTTTGTAGCAATGGGTGCTCCAAAACAGGAGGAATGGATTTATCGTCACTTTAAGAATTACAGTAAAGGGATCTTTGTAGGCGTCGGCGGGAGTTTTGATGTTCTTTCCGGTACGGTTAAACGTGCACCTGTAATCTGGAGGAAATTGAACCTTGAATGGCTCTATCGGCTTTTACGGCAACCCTCCAGATGGAGGAGAATGATGTTGTTGCCTACCTATCTGCTGGCTGTTATCCGAGACAGCCTGAAGAGAAAGCCGCCCAATGAATAATAAGTTAATGAATATTTGATGTGCTCCGGCATTCCTTCGTAGAACGAAAGACTGCCGGACTTTTTTTGTGTGCGACCATTTACCCACTCCAATTTCTGCTAAATAGATTCTTCTGGCATATTCCTGAATTTTGAATATAATGATAAATTCATAATTGCCACTCTATTATCGGGTGAAAAATTGCATCATAAGGGGGAAAATGGCTTGAAAACGATGAAGCGTGCATTGCTTTTGGCACTCGCGTTCGTCCTTTCATTCAGCACCGCGGCCTTTGCGGCTGTCCCGTCGGCCGGCAATGTACCGTCTTCGGGCAAGCTGGCGCTGGAAAAGTCTGCGCCAAAGCTGTCTGAGCGGCTGGCAGATCCGGAAAAACCGGAGGCAGAGGTGCGGGTCATCGTCGAGCTGACTGAAAAGCCGGCGATCGAGGAAGCGACGAACAGAGGAATCCTTTACAAGGACCTCTCCAAATTCCAGAAAGAAAGCACTCAAGAGAAACTGAAAAGTGCTCAGCAAAATGTGCTGAAAAACGCAAAGGCTAAAGCACCGAGCATGAAAGTGAAGAACCAGTTCACCACGGTCTTCAATGGATTCTCGGCCAATGTGAAAGCGAAAGAAGTGAAGGCGCTTTCTTCTCTGAACGGGGTCAAAGCTGTTTATGAAGCGGCTGAATATGAACGCCCTGCGGAAAAGCCTGAAATGATTTCTTCGAAGGATCTCGTACAGGCCCAGCGTTTCTGGGAAGAGTACGGATTCAAGGGTGAAGGCATGATCGTTGGCGTCATCGACACCGGCATGGATCCGAAGCACCGGGATATGGTTCTTACCGATCCGTCCACGGGTGAGCTGACGAAAGCGGAAGTCCAGAAGGAACTGGCAGCGGGCACCCTTCAGGGCGGGAAATACTACACGCCTAAAGTTCCGTTCGGCTACAACTATATGGATGAAAACGACATCATCGGCGACATCGCGCCGGACGCTTCCATGCACGGCATGCACGTGGCCGGCACGGTAGGGGCCAATGGTGACGAAGAAAACGGCGGAGTGAAAGGCGTCGCACCTGAAGCCCAGATCCTCGCGCTGAAAGTGTTCGGGAACGATCCGCTTTATCCGTCCACTTACGGGGATGTCTACGTCAAGGCGATGGATGATGCCATCCAGCTTGGCGCTGACGTCCTGAACCTGAGCCTCGGCTCTACAGCAGGTTACGTCGATGAGACAAGCCCGGAACAGCAGGCGGTCTCCCGCGCTGTCGAGAACGGGATCCTTGTCGCCATCTCGGCTGGGAACTCTGCTCTCTTCGGTGATGGTTACTTCTATAACTATGTGGAAAACCAGGACTACGGCGTAACAGGGTCTCCGAGTGTCTCGAAGGATTCCCTAGGGGTTGCATCGTTCGAAAACGACATGGTCCGTTCGATGAGCTTCGGCTATAAGATCGGCGGCGGTGAAGAGCAGCGGAGCGGCTATATGCTCGCGAACGACGTGGATCCGCTGGCCCAGGAACAAAAAACATTTGAAATTGTGGATGCCGGCTTCGGCCATCCGGAAGACTTTGAAGGCAAAGACTTTACGGGTAAGTATGCCCTCATCTCCCGCGGTGACATTGCATTCACAGAAAAAGGCCTCAACGCGCAGGCAGCCGGTGCTGCAGGCGTTATCATCTACAACAACACGGCTGGCACAATCAACATGGCATCCGACCCTGCGATCCGGATTCCATACATGTCGATCCTCCAATCTGATGGCCTGGCAATGTCTGAAGCGGCAAAGGCAGGCGAGACTGTCACAGTCACATTCGACGGTGAATATGTTGATACGCCAAATGCCAACGCAGGACAGATGAGCGACTTCACGTCCTGGGGTCCGACTCCGAACCTGGACTTCAAGCCGGAAATCACTGCTCCAGGCGGCAACATCTTCTCGACACTCGAGAATGACCAGTACGGCATCATGAGCGGTACGTCGATGGCGGCACCCCACGTGGCGGGCGGGGCAGCACTCCTGTTCGAGCGTGTTGATGAAGAGTTCGGCCTGACGGGACGCGAGCGTTCCGAATTCGCCAAGAAACTTCTCATGAACACGGCCAATCCGGTCGTCTTCGATGAAGGAAACGGCGATTATGTTTCTCCTCGCCGTCAGGGTGCAGGCCTGATGCAACTGGCCAATGCACTCCATACGGATGTTGTCGTCACTGACTCGGCAACAGACGAAGCGAAAGTGGCGCTGAAGGAAATCAAGAACAATACAATCACCCTGTCGCTGACTGCAGAAAACTTCTCCGATGAAGAGAAGACGTACAATGTCTCCACTGCAGTCCAGGCGGACCAGCCGGTTAATGCGGGTGGAACACTGGTAACAGCTTCTAACCTTATGGGCTCCATGGTTCTCACAGAAGATGTGGCAATCGATGCACCTGAAACCGTCACGGTTCCGGCCGGCGGCACAGCCACCATTGATGTCACAGTCGACCTTTCCAATGCAGATAGCCTGAAGTCAATCTTTACGAACGGCTACTTCGTGGACGGATTTGTCTTCCTTGAAGACCCGAATGAAGAAATCTCAGGCAATGTCCCTCTTTCCGTTCCGTTCTTCGGATTCAACGGCGGCTGGGATGACGCTCCGATCTTTGATTACTTTGCATGGGACGAGCGTACGTACTGGGGCTACACTGCCCTTGCGGATGAGCAAGGTGAGTTTGTCGACGGCGGAGGAAACTTCGAAACAGACCGCTTCGGCTTCTCTCCGAACGGTGACGGACTCCGTGACCAGGTAACCCCGGTCTACTCGCTGTTCCGGAACGCCAAGCAGATGGAAGTGAATGTCCTTGATGCGGACGGCAAGAAAGTGCGGACAATCCGTACTGCTTCAGATCTTCGTAAGCACTACATCGCTTCTGCGACTGCACTGCCGTACACGTACAGCATGAACTACGCTTGGGACGGCAAGATCAATGGCCAGCCTGCTGAAGATGGCCAGTACTTTATCGAACTCAAGGCGGTCATCGACTTTGAAGACGCCGAATGGCAGTCGATCAAGTTCCCTGTGAAGGTGGACACTATAGCACCTGAAGCCGAATTCTCCTACAATCCTGAAACGGATGTCGTCACTGCCGGCAACTTCACGGATGAAGGAACAGGCGCAGATGTCTGGGAAGTCATCCTGAACGGCGAGACAGTCGAGACGCTTCCGGTCAGCGAAACCACATTCGAGATTGCAGCGGATGAGGATGATGAGCTGAAAGCGCGTGTCTATGACGCAGCCAAAAACGTTTCTGAGTATGACATTTCAATGAAACCGGCAGAACAGAACCGGCCGGTGATTTATATCGATGAGCCGACCAACTTCTCTGTATACGGTACAAATGAAGTCACGGTCAGCGGTCATGTGGAAGATGAATCCGCAATCGCTTCTGTTACGGTCAATGGGGAAGCTGTTTCGGAATTCGATGGCAGCAATTTCTCCCACACAATCACGCTGGAAGACGGATTCCAGACAGTGAAAGTTGGCGCGACGGACGAACACGGCAACGAGATGTCCATCGCCCGCAGATTCTTTGTTGATGCGACAGCGGCACAGCTCTCCATCAAGTCGAAGCTTCCTAAAAAGACCGAAGAAGAATCTGTCACTGTTCAGGTACAAGTGAAAGACAACTTCGATGACATCCGACTCTATGTAAATGATAGCGAAGTGTTCGCCAATGACCTGAGCGAACCTTACGGCAGCAAGAACTTCGACCAGACAGTCGAAGTGGATGTTCCGCTCGTTGAAGGCAAGTTCGACTACACATTCAAAGTGGTTGATCTTGGCGGACACGAAACGACTGAGACCGTCACAATCGAGCGTACACCGGTAAAGGGCGAAACACCTGGACCGGGCAAGCCGGGTAAACCTGAGAAACCGGGTAAACCTGAGAAACCGGGTAAACCAAAGAAACCGGGTAAACCTGAGAAACCAGGTAAGCCAGATCAGGCAAGATAACCGGGAGCAAATTCTATAAAGAAATACAGAAACGGGCAATCCCAAGAATAATGGGATTGCCCGCTTTTGTTTTGTGGGATCTTGCGACTCAAAGAGTACGGCGTGAGAGTCAAGCCGCTGCACTCGGGTGCTTTGCCGATCCGGTCTGTTTTAGTGTTTCTTTTATCGGGTACTTTTAAAGTACGACCCGACAGGAGGGAAACGACATGAACCGAGAATTTGAGCAGAAAAAAAACAAGCAACCACTGGAAGACGCCCACTATGCGGGACTGCCGGAAGAAGCCGGCCCGTTCATGGAAACCGGACGGACCGATCCGCCGTCACCGGAGCTGGATGGGGATCTGGCGAGTGCAACGATGCCATCCGATGCTCTGCTGGAAGATAATCTGCACCCGTCGGAACAGCGAGGTTTCTATAATGCGGAAGACCGCGAAGAAGCGGTCAGGGAAGGACGGCTTAAAGAAGACGGCCATGTGGGAGAGGCGCAAACGAAAGATGGTGTCGCTGTTACCGGCGGGGACCGGGATGTGTATAATACATTCCGTGATCCGGATAACGGGGACAGCGATGTTATCGGGGTAGAGGACGGCAGCGTGAATTCCCCGGGAGTTGACCGTGAACCTGATGAAGGATCCGTCAGCGTTGGTCCGGACGCCAGGGAGTTTAAAGAAGAACAGTTGAACCGGAGCGGAAGCAATGCTGCCGCGGAAGGCAGGATTCCCTCTGAACTTGTGGATGAAAATTACTATGACGGTGGAGTGCCTGCCCCTGGTGCGGACCCGAATCTTGGCCCTGCACCGTTCGGTGAGGAAGTGGAACCGGTCATTGATAATTACGAGTCCAATATTACGCGGGACCGGATTGATGATCGCCACCGTGAACGTTTCCTGTAAATAGGATAAATGGATGGCGGCTGCTGTGCGAGGCAGCCGGCATCTTTTCGCATGGACAAAAAGCGGCCGCGTGCCAGTAAATAAATACATAGTGGAAGGGGAACGTAAATATGTTCCAGGAAACACTTGAATGGATCGTCGGAAAGGGGAATGACCTTCTGTGGTCATTTGTCCTGATTTACGTACTCCTTGGCGTGGGGGTGTGGTTCTCAATCAGAACCAGGTTTGTGCAGGTGCGGCTGTTTGGGGAAATGTTCAGGCTAATTACAGAGAAAAAAGATGACAAAGACGGAATTTCTCCGTTTCAGGCATTTGCCATCAGTGCCGCTTCACGAGTCGGGACAGGGAACGTGACAGGCGTTGCCCTGGCAATCGGAATCGGTGGACCCGGAGCGGTGTTCTGGATGTGGGTGGTCGCACTGGTCGGCATGGCGACGGCATTTATTGAAAGTACGTTGGCGCAGGTATACAAAGTACGGGACGGGGATACATTCCGCGGAGGACCGGCTTATTATATGCAAAAGGCTCTTGGCAACCGTTCTTTGGGCATCGTGTTTGCCATCCTCCTCACTCTGTCTTTCGGATTCATTTTTAATGCGGTACAGGCAAACACCATCAAGGAGTCATTCAGCAGTGTGTTTGCCATTCCTGACTGGGCGGTTGGCCTGATACTGATCGGACTCACTGCAGTGGTCATCTTTGGCGGGGTCAAAAGGATTGCGAGTGTGACACAGTTTCTGGTTCCAATCATGGCAGTGATTTATTTGCTCGTCGTGCTTGTCGTACTGGTCATCCATTTCCGGGAAGTTCCTGCGATGTTCTCACTTATCCTTTCAGAAGCATTTGGTCTGCGGGAAGCAGCTGGAGGCGCAGTCGGAGCAGCCATCATGCAGGGCGTCCGCCGCGGATTGTTCTCCAATGAGGCCGGGATGGGCAGTGTTCCGAATGCTGCTGCCACCGCCAGCGTCTCACACCCCGCCAAACAGGGACTCGTTCAGAGCCTTGGTGTCTTTTTCGATACAATCGTCATTTGTTCGGCGACTGCTTTCATGATCATTCTTGCAGGTGTCTATGGCACAACCGAACAGGAGGGGATTGTCCTGACACAGGCGTCCCTGGACGTGCTGGTCGGTTCCTGGGCCCCTTATTTTATTGCGGTTGCGATTTTCTTCTTCGCCTTCAGCTCGATTCTCGGGAACTATTATTACGGCGAATCGAATATTGAATTCATCAATGCAAACAGGGGCTGGCTGACAGCGTATCGCATCGGTGTCCTTGCCATGGTCATGTTCGGCTCACTGACACAAGTCCAGCTGATCTGGAACATGGCGGACCTGTTCATGGGAATGATGGCAATCATCAACCTGGCCGCAATCCTCCTGCTGGGGAAAGTGGCATATAAGGTGCTTGAAGACTTCACTGTGCAGAGGAGTCGGGGGCTGAACCCTGACTTCCATGCGTCGGCTATTCCGGGCCTCAATGGCGCTGAATGCTGGGAAGACAGAGAACAAGGCTAAATATGCAGCAGAAGCTTCCGGTTTACGTTGAGGGGACACAATAGTAAAATAAGTAGGCACTGTTGACAGCAGGAGGGAAACTCATCAATGGAATATAGCATCATCAGAAATCTCATCGTCGAAATCCCGCAAGTGCCGGGAAATTTCGCAAAAGTCGTTTCTGTGATCGGTTCTGAACAGGCCGATCTTGGAGACATTGAAACGCTGAAAATCGGAACACATTCAACAATCCGGGACATTTCGGTCCAATTTGAAGACGAAACACACATCGATCGTGTCGTTGAGAAAATCAACCAGCTTGGCGGGGGTATCACAATCCATGCCGTATCGGACGATGTACTGAAGGCACATGAAGGCGGAAAGATCCATATGGGCAGCCGCAGGGAAATCCGCTCTCTCGGAGACCTTCGCCGTGTCTATACACCCGGTGTGGCAAACGTCTGCAAAGCGATCGAGAAAGATCCCGAGAAGGCGAACTACTTTACCAGCATCGGCAACAGCGTCGCCATCGTAACAGACGGCACAGCCATCTTGGGTCTCGGTGACATCGGGCCAGTCGCAGGCATGCCGGTCATGGAAGGGAAAGCTGTACTGTTCGATCAGTTTGTCGGCATCAGTGGCGTTCCGATCCTGCTGGATACAAGTGATCCGGATGAGGTGGTCGAGACGATCAAGCATATCCATAAAGGATACGGCGGGATTCTCCTCGAAGACATCGGTTCGCCGCACTGCTTTGAAATCGAGGACCGTCTAAAGGCGGAGCTTGATATCCCGGTGATGCATGACGATCAGCACGGCACGGCTGTTGTCACCCTTGCGGCTATCCTGTCCGCCTGCCGGACAGCAGGAGTCGACCTCGCAAAGGCGAAGGTCGGCCAAATCGGACTCGGCGCAGCAGGCCTTGCCATCTGCCGGATGCTTATGGCATATGGTGTGGAAGAAATGTATGGCAGCGACCTGAGCGACGATGCCAAGGACCGCCTTGAAAAAAGTGGAGGGACAGTTGTTTCTTCCATCGACGAAATCATGGAGAAAAGCGATATCGTCGTCGCGACTACGGGTGTGCAAGGTCTGATCAAGAAAGAGCAGGTCAGGGAAGGCCAAATCATCCTGGCGCTGTCCAATCCTCATCCGGAAATCAAACCGGATGACGCGCTCGAGGCAGGAGCTGCATTTGCGGCGGATGGCCGGCTTGTCAATAACGTGCTCGGCTTCCCGGGCATTTTCAGGGGAGCTCTGAATGCCCGTGCGAAAGACATCACATACCCGATGCTGATTGCCGCAGCACAGGCGATAGTGGAAAGCACGCGCGATGGAGACCTTGTTCCGCATCCTCTTGATCCGAACGTGCATGTGGCGGTGACAGAAGCAGTGGAACGGGCAGCAAACACCGGGCTGGTTCAGTGACGGTTCATACGACCATAATAAAAGGACGTGAATAGATGGCAAACAACATTCGGTATGTGAAGGTGGCGGACAAAAAAGAGGGCGCGGAAGTCGTTCTCGAGCGGATGCGCAAGGAATTGGCAGGTGGCCTGGAAGTGCTTGGCCTTGCGACAGGCAGCACGATGGAACCGATCTATGCGGCATGGGCAAGCTCGGACCTTGACTTCTCAGGCGTCACATCGTTCAACCTGGACGAATACGTCGGTCTGGAAGCGGATAATCCGAACAGCTATGCCTGGTTCATGGACCATCATCTGTTCAGCAAAAAGCCCTTCAAAGAGACAAACATTCCTGATGGAACCGCAGATAACCTCAAAGAGGAATGTGAGGAGTATGAGGCACGTCTCCGTGACGCCGGACTCGACCTGCAGTTCCTCGGTGTCGGTGAAAATGGCCACATTGCATTTAATGAACCGGGAACGCCTTTCACTTCGATCACGCATGTGACACAACTTACCGATTCAACGTTAGGCGTCAACAGCCAGTATTTCGAAGACAGGTCCACGATTCCTGAAACCGCCCTGACGATGGGAATCGCCTCGATCCTTTCTTCGAAGAAAATTATCCTGGTCGCTTTCGGAGAGAAAAAAAGACATGCATTGAACCAACTCGCGAAAGGTGAGGAGACTACCGAGTTTCCGGTCACGGCACTCCTAAGACATCCAGATGTCACCATCATCACCGACCTCGATGGCATTCAGCCATAATAAAAAGGATCCCGCAAAGCAGAGCCTGCTGCGGGATCCTTTTTTGTTTTTCTTAGAGTCTTGGCTGACCCGGACCTTCCAGGTCATCAAAGAAATCATCAAGCGGCTCCTGTTCGTCATAGCGTGTCAGGCGCTCCTCTTCGCTCAGAAGGTTCCCTTCACTTCCGTCATAGCGGCCTGTCGGATCACCATAGACCGCCTCAGTTCCATAGTCGGCGCGGCTGCCTTCGGTTACTTCTTCAACGGCAGCTTCTCCCCCTACGGCACCCAGTTCCGTAAAGTCGGAAACAGGCTGCTGCTCAGAGTAGCGGGAGGTCTGATCCTGGGTGTATTCCTGGTCACCTGTTGACTGGCTGCTTAAATCCGGAACGGCATCAAGCTGCACGCCATTCTGATATTGGTTGCGTGTCTGGTATTCAAATTCGCCGGCTGCATGTTTCCGATCCTGGCTGCTCCACTCGTTGCTTCCGCTGTCCTTGCTGGAGGTGCTTTCGCCCATCCGTGCTTCGTTTCGGTCTTTCACGTCACCAAAAATCTCCTTTGTTTTGCCGGCCAGTTCTTCAAGGGAGTTTTTGGCCTTGTTGATGAATTCTTGATTGTCCTGTCCCATTGAATTTGCCTCCTTGACGCTTTAGTTATATTGATTATTTCCCCTGTATCGCACAATTGAAACTGAAAAGAAACTTTTTACGTCCTTAATCGTCTATTTACACTGGGTTAACATTTGAGAGATTGTGGTATAATAAACGAAACGTTTAAAGCGATTCGCGGGAGGCAGGTAAAATGATAATAGCAATACTTGTAACGCTGATCGCGGTATTGCTTTATACTCCAGTTGTAAAACGGGCAGCCGTTTTACTGGGAGCTATTGATAAGCCGAATTATAGAAGAATTAATACTCGGAATATCCCCAGGATGGGAGGCCTTGCGATTGTAGCGGCTTTCATGACTGGATTGATTGTGGCAAAACCGGATAACGAGGATCTTTTGCCTATACTGATCGGTGCACTCATTATTACAGTGGCGGGTGTACTGGATGACATACTTGATATCACTGCGAAAGCCAAGCTGTTCTTTCAACTGATAGCAGCTGGCGTTGTCGTGGTATACGGCGGACTACATATCGAATTCATTAACTTGCCATTCGGGGGCCAGTTGGATTTTGGATATTTAAGTGTTCCGCTTACAATAATCTGGATTATCGGAATTACAAACGCGATTAATCTGATTGATGGGCTCGATGGTTTGGCCGCCGGAGTTTCAATGATAGCTTCATGTACACTGGCAGTCATGGCGGTGATCATGCAAGACTCATTCGTTGTCGTGATGGCCGTTCTCCTAGCTGTATCTTGTGCCGGTTTTTTGTTTTATAATTTCTATCCTGCCAAGATATTTATGGGTGACTCCGGCTCACTGTTTTTGGGATATATGATTTCTGTTTTGGCATTGCTTGGCTTCAAAAACGTCACGATCATATCGTTGGTCATTCCGATACTTATTCTGGGCATCCCTATTTTGGACACACTTTTTGCCATTGTCCGCAGGGTTAAGAATAAGCAGCCGATTTCAGCGCCGGATATGCTTCATCTTCATCATTGCCTGATCAATACCGGATTCTCACACCGTCAATCCGTACTTTTGATTTATGTGGGTTCAATCATGCTTGGAGGTGCAGCCATTTTATTTTCCCAAGCAACCGTATGGGGTGCTCTTGTTATAACGGTTATTATCCTTTTGGCAATGGAACTGATTGTTGAGTTTTTAGGTTTGGCCGGCAGAAATTATCGCCCGATTCTGGGGTTAGTCAGACAAAGAAAATGAATATTCGATGTGCAACCTATATAGAAATAAAACTCCGGCAATTTGCCGGAGTTTTTTTAATGTCTCAAGGAGAAAATCTTGCAGCTCATCAGGTTACCGATTTATTAGTAATACCTTAAAAGAGTGGGCCGGATTACTGCTTTGTAAGTTTGATATGAACTTGGAAGCTTCGGAAGTCCATTTAAAATTGCCAGAAAAAACGAGCCGGGACATTTTTCATTGTCCGCAGCTCGTCTGTTTAATGATGGGAATTAGCGATTTTCTTCTTGATGCAACTCTGACTTGTCATCGTCTTGCTGAATGCCGAGGGTTGTATCTAATTCCAGATGGCTCCTTAAATCGGCAGAAAGGTTCTGAAGATTTTCTTGATTTATTCTCCAATAATATACTCCAGTGGAACTATCATCAGTGCCTTCGAGTGTATAGGTTTCAATGAGAGGCGAACCGTTGTTCAAATAGGCAATCATCGCCTTCATATCATTGAATGTTAAATCCGTCGTCATGTTGTTTCCGAGGGCATCGATGACCTCTCCGTATTTGCCGACCGATGTAACCGAACCGGCTTTTTCAATCATCGCTTTAAGGATTACTTGCTGGCGCTTGCCTCTTTCAATATCGTTGTCCGCCTTTCGGGTCCTTGCCAAAGCCAAAGCATGGCGTCCATCAAGATTTTGCAGCCCAGGTTTAAGGTGAATGGTTTTCTTGTCATTTTCATCTAATTCAATGCGCTCATAAGGAACGTCTACTGTAATGCCGCCTAGAGCGTCCACTACATCAATGAATGCGTTGAAGTTCATTTTGACAAAGTAATCGACCGGCACATCAAGTAATTCCTCTACAGTTTCAATCGAGGCTTCTACTCCTCCAAAGGCATGAGCGTGTGTGATTTTATCCTGGTAACCGACTTCAGGAATGTACACAAGTGAGTCTCTTGGAATACTCAAAAGTTTAATGCTCTTGTCATCATTATTCAGAGTAGCCAGCATCAATGCATCTGATCGGCTATTCTTACCACCATTTCGAGTTTCACTATCATCCACGCCAATGAACAATATGGAGACATTGTCTTTATATGGTTCAATCTGTTCATCCCGAAGAGATGAGCCTTCACGGGCATGATATGCATTATCTGCGGCATTTTGAGCTTTTTTATACAGGTAAAGAGTGTAGACGCCGGCAAAAAGCAAAACAGTTACAAGAAGCACACCGAATATCTTGTACGTAATCTTTCTTTTTGAGGCATACCTTCTTTTTCTGTATTCTTTTCTTTTCATTAATTTTTCCTCCGGGAAAGTCAAATTCTATGGCCCCGTGTAAATACCTGAAAACAACTCTGGTAAAATTGCCAATGTCTTTTATTATACTACCTTCATATTCCTACGTAAAATTCAAAATCAATTTATACGTCAAACTCCAGAAATTCCTTTCGCTCCAGGTCGACAACTGCCTGGCCGTTTGTCAGATTGGCGATCCAGTCGCGAAATTTGTCTTCCTCTGCGGCCGGCACATAGACAAAAACCGAGACGGCTTCTGCGTAATCCAGGCGGTCCAGGGGATAGGCCGACAAATGAAGTTCATTTTCGACTTTTCCGAGCCATGTGTAGTCAATTGTCACTTTCATGAGGTGATGAAGCCGTCGTTCGACAATTCCCGTTTGGCTCAGCACGTCCGAGACAGAGCTGCCATATGCGCGGATCAGCCCGCCGCCACCCAATTTGATGCCGCCAAAATAGCGTGTAACAACGACGACGGTATCCTTCAGATTCTGCTTTTTCAGCACTTCTAGCATCGGAACACCGGCGGTTCCGCTCGGTTCTCCGTCGTCATTCGCTTTCTGTATCTGATCGTGCTCGCCGATCAGATAGGCCGAGCAGTTATGGGTGGCCGAATGGTGGGCCTGCTTGATTTCAGCGATGAAGGACATCGCATCTTCTTCTGATTCGGCACGGGCGACGTGGCCGATGAATCTGGACTTTTTAATGATCAGCTCGCTTTCACCGTTACCTTTCACTGTGCGGTAGTCGTCTCTCATGTCGTCAGCCTCCCTGCTGTAATGTAATTTTAATATATTTCAACCGCTGTAATGCTATAATAAACACAGTCTAAACTCAAATGCCGGAAATTACCGGTTCCGGATGATGAGGGGATTGAAGAAATGCCTGTAGATAAAGTAGACATACATGCACTTGACGCCATTTTCAGTTCAATGGTCCGGTCGCTGGACCAGTCTAAAAGCGATATTTTCATTATTAATGAAGAAAGCCGCCGTCAGCTTGAAGAGCTGAGGGAGGATCTTAAGCGCACCAATGAGGAAATTTCCCGGGCAATAATGGAAGGGGAAAAGCTGTCTTCAGCCTCCCTTAAGTCACGGGAAAAACTCCAGCATGTTTCTGTCCATTTCGCTGATTATACGAAGGACGAAGTGCGCGAGGCTTATGATTCAGCGCACGAAGTTCAGTTGGAATTCATGCTGAACAGCACGAAAGTCCGCCAGCTGAATGACCTGAAGATTCATCTCGAAAACCGCATCCGGACATATGAGGATTCGATGGATAGGGCGGATCATCTGGCAGGCCATGTGAACATCGTGACCAAGTACCTCACTTCGGAACTGAAGGATGTCGGGCCGGCACTGGAGTCGGCCAAGATGCGAAAGCATTTCAGCATGAAAGTGCTGGAGGCTCAGGAAGAGGAACGAAAGCGGCTTTCCCGTGAGATCCATGACGGTCCCGCCCAGATGATGGCAAACCTGGTGATGCAGCTGGGGCTTGTCGAGCGAGTGTTTAATGACAAGGGCATGGATGCCGGGCTGGATCAGCTTGGGTTCACGAAAGAACTTGCCAGGAACACACTGTCTGAAATCCGAAGGATCATCTATGATCTCAGGCCGATGGTACTCGATGATTTCGGGCTTGTGCCCGCACTCAGCAAGTATGTGGAAAAGATGCAGGATTACCATCCGTATATCCGTTTCACATTCGAATCAAAAGGCATCATGGCCCGGATTCCGCAGAGCACGGAAGTGGCTGTTTTCCGTTTGGTCCAGGAGGGCGTTACGAATGCCATCAAGCACAGCGGAGCGAAAGTGATCGATATCCGGATAGAGATTTGTGAAAACTGGATCCGGGCTTCGGTCACAGACGACGGACGTGGATTTGACCCGTCAAAGACCGGCGATTCTTCTTTCGGCCTTCAGGGAATGACAGAACGTGTGGCACTTCTGAAAGGCGAATTTGAAATTAGAACAGAGGAAGGGGAAGGGACCGAAGTGATCCTGACCCTTCCGCATGATCAACATGCAACAGATAAAGACGCAGGGGGGAAATCAGGATGACAAACATCATTATCATCGACGATCACCAGCTCTTCCGCGAAGGCGTGAAGCGGATCCTGGATTTTGAGGAAACATTCAATGTAGTGGCGGAAGGCTCTGACGGGGACGAAGTTATCGGATTGTACGAGCAGCACCATCCTGATGTCGTCCTGATGGACATCAACATGCCTGGGAAAAGCGGAATCGAAGCGACCGGCGAGTTGATGGCCTCCCATCCGGAAGCAAAGATCATTATACTCTCAATCCACGACGACGAATCTTACGTGACCCACGCAATGAAGACGGGCGCGCTCGGCTACATGCTGAAGGAAATGGATGCCGACGCCATCGTCCAGGCCATCAAAGTAGTTGCGGCAGGCGGTTCGTACCTTCACCCTAAAGTCACTAAGAATCTGGTGGCAGAATTCCGCCGGCTTAGCGCGAAAGAGCACCTTGGCTCATTCCACCAGGCGGAAATCCGCCGGCCATATCACCTTCTTACAAAGCGGGAATGCGAAGTGCTTCAACTTCTGACGGATGGACAGAGCAACCGGGCTATCGGGGAATCTCTCTATATCTCCGAAAAGACGGTCAAGAACCACGTTTCCAGCATTCTGCAGAAAATGAACGTCAACGACCGGACTCAGGCCGTAGTTACCGCCATCAAAAATGGCTGGGTGGAAGTTCGCTGATAAGATCAAACAACAGCCCGGACTTATCCGGGTTTTTTTGTTGCACTGAAATGGAACCACAGTTGCCGAACCTTTTTGTTCACCGTTTCGTCAAGGTATCGGATAGTCAATTAATTGCATCGGAATCGCTTCCTGTGCCAAACTATCCGAGGAGGGAATTACATGAAAAAACTAAAATGGTTTCTGGCCCCTGCTGCGGCTCTGCTGCTTTTGGCGGGCTGTGGTGGGGCGGAAGAAGGAAATAGCAATTCGGCTGATGATGGCAATGCGCCCGCTGGACAGCAGTCGGCCATCGGACATGGTACGGAAGATGGGGCAATTGGTTTCGAGATGACGGATGACGGCTCGATCGAAGAAGCATCCGGTATCCCGGAAAAAGAAAAGGCGGCAATCCTGGAATCGTTTGATCGCTATATCGACACATTCAATAATGGAGACATTGATGGCTATCTGGACGTCCTCGCAACAGGAGAAGACGCATACGATCCGGATCAGGAACGTGCGGCGTTCGAACAGATGGCCGCCCAGTTTGAGAAGGTCGAGCGGACGCCGTCCGATATGACTGTCGTGTCTTATGAAGAATCTGAAGCGCAGCTGTTCGCGAACCTGGAGACGACACTTGTCGAAAAGGAAAGCGGTGAGTCCAAAACTGAAAAAGGCCGGCAAGTCACCGTGTTTACAAAGCAAGATGAAAAATGGAAAGTAAAGGAAGTCTATTACGTCGGCAATGCGCCGGGGCAATGATCTCCTGAAGCCCGGACGGAATTCCGTCCGGGCTTTGATATTGATTCCGTTTTTTAACGGGATTTAGTAGAATGGGGACAACGGAGGTAGATAGAATGAAAACGGCCATTGTGACCGACAGCACCGCTTACCTGCCCGGGCCTGAACGGGACCGGCTGGGCATCCGTATGGTTCCGCTAAGTGTCATCATCGACGGGAATACCTACGAGGAAGAAGTCGACCTCGAAGCGGACAAGTTCTATGATCTTGTAAGGGAAGGGGATCTCCCTAAAACCTCCCAGCCTCCGATCGGAAAATTTGCAGATTGTTTTGAGGATCTGAAGAATGATGGGTTTGAGGCGGTTGTCGTCGTCACTCTCTCAAGCGGCATCAGCGGAACGTTTACATCTGCAAGTCAGGCCGCAGACCTCGTGGACGGTTTGAAAGTCCATGTGTTTGATTCCGAAATCGCATGCATGCCCCAGGGATTTTACGTGTTGAGGGCGGCAGAAATGGCCCGGGATGGAGCTGTGCCAGCGGCGATTTTGGCGGAACTGGAAGAGATGAAGAAATCACTCCGTGCCTATTTCATGGTGGATGATCTGGCCCACCTGCAGCGAGGAGGCCGTCTTTCCGGTGCACAGGCACTGATCGGCGGACTTTTGCAGGTAAAACCGCTGCTGCACTTCAAGGACAAAGTGATTGTCCCGTTTGAGAAAATCCGCACCCGAAAAAAAGCTATGAACCGCATTGCCGAATTGCTCTCACAGGATACCGGCAATGGCCCGCTTGAAGCGGCCATCATCCATGCGAACCGCAATCAAGAGGCGGAAGAATGGCGGACGGAACTGAGCCTGAAATTTCCGGATGTGGATTTTAGGATCAGTTATTTCGGCCCTGTGATCGGAACCCATTTGGGAGAAGGTGCTATGGGACTTGGGTGGGTGAAAAAGTGACCGTATGTGAGGTCGCTTTTTTTACAGGAAGTCAATTCGGAATATTCTGTTCGAACGGGGGAGTGGGGAATAAGTATTCAGGACGAATTGCAGGAATTCCTGCAGGGACGGATATGGTTACGTGAACTTCTGCCGTTTGGGGAAGAGGCAGTAGAAGATCTGATCAGGGACGGTCTCATCGGGACAATTCCCGGAGTGACCACATTCCGGAGGTGGCATGGGGGAACTGTTTTCCTGTGCAACAGGTGTCTGTCTGAAGACCAAAGGCACTTTCATGCGTTCAACTGCAGAAAGTGCGGGAAGGTCTGCAGGTATTGCCGGCATTGCCTGAACATGGGGCGTGTTGCAGAGTGTGATGAACTGATTTATTGGCGGGGACCCGACCGTCTGCCTGCGGGAAGTCCGACACTGACATGGGAGGGCAGGCTCACTCTGCTGCAGGAGCGGGCGTCCGTAGAACTGGAAGAAAGCCTTCTTTCCGGCAGGCCGCACCTGCTCCATGCCGTTTGCGGGGCGGGCAAGACAGAAATCCTTTTCAGGCCGGTCCATCGCCTGTTATCTGAAGGGAAGCGGGTGTGCATTGCGACACCGCGCACCGATGTCGTGCTGGAACTCTTGCCGCGATTCGATAAGGCGATCGGCGGGACGGTCATTCATGGACTCTACGGCGGTTCGGGGCACGGTGAAGGTCTCGCCGGACTGGTGATAGCGACCGCCCATCAACTCTATCGGTTCAGGGAAGCATTTGATGCAGTAATTGTCGACGAGGCTGACGCATTTCCCTATTCGTTCGACAAGACGCTGCGGCTGGCAGTCAAAAAAGCGCTGAAGCCCCGGGGGGTGCTGGCTGTCGTCACGGCAACTCCATCCCCTGCCATCCTGTCGGAGATCGGAAGGGAGGGCGGCAGATCGGTGATTCCGGTGCGTTTCCACGGCCATCCGCTTCCGGTGCCCCGCACGGTACCGCTTTTCGGTTACCGAAAAAAGATATCCGCGGGGAAGATGCCGGATAGGCTGAAGGCTTGGACGAAAGAGCGGCTGAGGAACAAAGAGCCTTTCCTCATTTTCTTCCCTTCGGTGCCGCTCATGGAGCAGTGCCATCCGCTTTTCTCGCAGCTAAGCGCCGAAATCGGGGCGGTGCATGCATCACATCCGGACAGGCGGAGTCTTGTCTTGGCACTCCGTGGGGGCCGCATTCCAGGCCTTCTGACAACGACCATCCTTGAGCGGGGAATTACGATTCCCCGTCTACAGATTGCCGTCGTGGGCTCGGAGAATGCGGTGTTTGACCGCTCGGCCATCATCCAGATCAGCGGCCGGGCAGGCAGGTCGCCGGAGTATCCGGACGGGGATGTCGTGCTGTTCCATCACGGAATCACTCCCGAGATGGATGCGGCAGTGCGAGAGATTCGCCGTCTGAACAGGGAAGGGGGAAAGGCCTTTGGAATGTCTGCTCTGTAACAGCCCGTTCTCGCGGCCTCCGACATGGATGGGACTGTTTACCGACCGGGGGCAAAGCCCTCTTTGTCCCCGGTGCGAGGGCGGATTTGTTCCGGCTGAAGGCAAGCCCCCTATCAGTGACTGGAAGGGGACACCATATGAGGGGGCGCTGGATGCCGCCGTCTCGCTTTATTCTTATAACGATGTGATGAAAACCTACCTCCGCCAGTATAAATTTCTTAAGGACGCGGCTTTGGCCGGCGTGTTTTCTGAAGCGCTGCGGCACGCCCCCATCCTGAAGGGACGCACGGCGGTGCCCGTGCCGATGCACCCCGAGCGCCTTGCCGAGCGCACGTTTCCGCAGGTGGAGGAGTTGCTCGTGCGTGCGGGAATCCCGTTCGTCCCGCTCCTTGAAAAGACGACTGCCCGGAATCTGGGCAGGATGGGACGGAAGGAGCGGATGGCGTCTGATCTGCTTTTCTGCCTGGCGGAAGATGCGGAAATCCGCCGTATAGACTACGTGCTTGTCGATGACCTGTACACGACCGGGACGACGCTTCACCATGCAGCCCATGTACTCAAAAAATCCGGAGCCCGCTCGGTCGCAGCCCTGACGCTGATCCGCGCTTAAATGCCTCCCAATCGACAAATTCGGCTTTGTTTCTTAGAGGGATATCGAGGGAAGATGTAGAATAGAACATATATAGCCTGACAAAGGAGGAGTTCGTATGCTGAATTTCAATATCCGCGGTGAAAACATCGAGGTCACGCCCGCCATCCGCGAGTATACGGAAAAGAAAATCCAGAAACTCGAGCGGTACTTCACGGATGAGGTGAACGCGACGGCACATGTCAACCTGAAGGTGTACAACGACCGCCAGACAAAGGTTGAAGTGACGATCCCGATGAAGAACCTGACCCTCCGGGCGGAAGAACGGAACTCCGATATGTATGCGGCAATCGATCTGATTAACGAAAAACTCGAGCGCCAGATCCGGAAGTACAAGACAAGGGTGAACCGCAAATTCCGTGAGCGGGAAGGTGTGGCTTCTTTCTTTGCCACTGTGACAGAAGGGAACGAAACGGCTGCTGCACAAGAGGAGAGCGACACGGAATTCGATGTTGTACGTACCAAACAATTCAGCCTCAAGCCGATGGACCAAGAAGAGGCTATCCTCCAGATGAACATGCTGGGACATTCATTCTATATTTTCACGGATGCAGAATCTAACGGCACGAACATCGTGTATAAGCGAAAGGATGGAAAATACGGCCTGATTGAAACTGAGGTCGAATAACCTGCATTGGCTTACCAAGGCCCGCCTCTTCGGCGGGCCTCTTTTCGTTTGGGGCCGTGAAAGGGATCCCGGGGGGCTGGGAAAATATGAAGGCGGCGGGTATGAAAGCAGAAAGGATACCGGAAACTTTCAAAGTCCGACAGCGTCCGTGCGTATATGCCACTCGTGTATGTTTGCAACGGGTGCATGGCGGGTGTTAAAATGGACTTTGAGACTAGTTAGGAAGTGACGACATGCTAGGCGTTTTAAATAAAATGTTCGACCCGAATAAACGGGATGTCAAGAAGCTTGAAAAGATTGCTGATGCTGTTGAATCCCATGCTACTGAAATGGAACTGCTGTCAGATGCCGAACTCCAGTCAAAAACTTTAGAATTTAAAAGCAGGATCGATTCAGGAGAGTCTCTTGATAAGATCCAGCCCGAAGCATTCGCCGTTGTCCGCGAGGCGGCAAAGCGCGTAACCGGTATGTTCCCGTTCCGCGTCCAGATCATGGGTGCTGCTGCACTGCATGACGGGAATATCGCAGAAATGAAAACCGGTGAAGGGAAGACCCTTACCTCGACGATGGCTGTTTATTTGAATGCATTGGAAGGCAAGGGTGTCCACGTCGTGACGGTCAACGAATACCTTGCAAGCCGTGATGCATCCGAAATGGGACAGATCTATGAGTTCCTCGGCCTTACGGTCGGCCTGAACCTGAACAGCATGGACAAAGATGAAAAGCGCGAAGCTTATCATGCGGATATCACGTATAGCACAAATAACGAGCTTGGCTTCGACTACCTGCGCGACAACATGGTTCTCTACAAAGAAGAAAGAGTCCAGCGGCCGCTCCATTATGCCGTGATTGACGAAGTCGACTCCATCCTGATCGATGAGGCGAGAACACCGCTGATCATCTCGGGCCAGGCCGAGAAAAATGCAAGGCTTTATATTCAGACAAATGCGTTCGTCCGCACGCTCAAGAAAGATGAGGACTACTCATACGATGAGCAGTCAAAGGGCGTCACGCTCACCGAGACGGGAATCGAGAAGGCCGAAAAGGCGTTCCAGATCGATAACCTGTTCGATTTGACCCACGTCCGACTGAATCACGCGATCAACCAGTCGCTCAAGGCGCATGCGAGCATGCATAAAGATGTCGACTATGTCGTCGAAGAAGGCAAGGTCGTCATCGTCGACTCGTTCACAGGACGGCTGATGAAAGGCCGCCGCTACAGTGACGGCCTACACCAGGCGATCGAGGCGAAGGAAGCACTCGAGATCCAGAACGAATCGATGACCATGGCGACGATCACGTTCCAGAACCTGTTCCGGATGTACGACAAGCTGTCCGGCATGACCGGTACTGCCAAAACGGAAGAAGAGGAACTCCGCAACATCTACAACATGAATGTCATTGTCATCCCGACAAACAAACCGATTGTCCGGGACGACCGGCCGGATCTGATCTACGCGACGACCGAGGGGAAATATAAAGCGGTCGCGGAAGAGATCAAGGAACGCCACGAGAAGGGCCAGCCGGTTCTTGTCGGCACGGTTGCGATTGAGACATCGGAGGTCATCTCCGCCTATCTCCGCAAATACGGCATTCCGCATAATGTACTGAACGCGAAAAACCACGAACGGGAAGCCGAAATCATCACGGAAGCCGGCAAGCGAGGCGCAGTCACCATTGCGACGAACATGGCGGGCCGCGGGACCGACATCAAGCTCGGCGAAGGCGTCCGTGAAACCGGCGGACTCGCTGTCATCGGTACGGAAAGGCATGAATCGCGGCGGATTGACAATCAGCTTCGCGGTCGTTCAGGCCGTCAGGGAGATCCGGGCATCACACAGTTCTACCTGTCGCTTGAGGATGACCTGATGCGCCGTTTCGGCTCTGACAACATGAAGAACATGATGTCCCGGCTCGGCATGGACGACAACCAGCCGATCCAGTCGAAAATGGTTTCCCGTGCGGTTGAATCCGCCCAGAAGCGGGTAGAGGGCAATAACTTCGACGCGCGGAAGCGCCTGCTCCAGTATGATGATGTCCTGCGCCAGCAGCGCGAAATCATTTATAAGGAGCGCAACGATGTGCTCGAAACAGATGACATGCGCGAGCT
The DNA here is from genome assembly GCF_009761675.1 of Bhargavaea sp. CC-171006. Classification (GTDB taxonomy): domain Bacteria; phylum Bacillota; class Bacilli; order Bacillales_A; family Planococcaceae; genus Bhargavaea; species Bhargavaea changchunensis. The sequence goes on along the minus strand of NZ_QUZH01000007.1, from coordinate 10,287 downwards.
CGTGGAATCGATGATCGACGATGTCATCGAACGCATGATCCCTGTGTATACAGCCGACGATAACAGCGAAAACTGGAACCTGAAAGGCCTGGAAGATTTCCTTGCCGCCAATCTGCTTCCTGAAGGGGCATTGACTATCTCCGACCTGAAAGGCAAAACACAGGCCGATGTCATCGCGATGGTGAAGGAAGCGGTGAGGAAGCGCTACGATGAGAAGGAAGAGGAAATGACTCCTGACAGGATGCGGGAATTCGAGAAAGTTGTCCTGCTCCGGTCCATCGACACCAAATGGATCGACCACATCGACGCTATGGATCAGCTTCGCCAGGGGATCCACCTCCGGGCATATGGCCAAAATGATCCTCTCCGCGAATACCAGAACGAAGGATTCCGGATGTTCGAAGACATGGTTGATGCGATCCGTGACGATGTTGCCAAGTATGCGATGAAGGCTGAAATCCGCCAGAATCTGCAGCGTGAAGAAGTCGCAAAGGGTGAGGCCGTCAATCCGAAAGAGGGCGGCGGCGAAGTCAAGAAAAAACCGATCCGCAAAAAAGTGATCGTCGGAAGAAATGATCCTTGCCCTTGCGGAAGCGGCAAGAAGTTCAAAAACTGCCACGGCAGCACGGCGTGACAGCCCGGACGGCAGACAGCCGTCCCGCATGATCTGAGTGCAGTCCGACATATTTAGGAGGAAATCATTATGATGGAACTTGCTGACGCAAGAAATCAGCTCGATACTACAGCCGGGAAACTGGCGGGCTTCAGGGGGTCTCTTTGACTTAGAAAACAAAGAGGCACGGATCCAGGAACTCGACGAGCGCATGCTCGAGCCGGGGTTCTGGGACAATCAGGATGAAGCCCAGAAAGTCATCTCCGAGGCGAATGGCCTGAAAGACGTCGTGAACGAATACCGCCGTCTGGAAGAAACCCAGGAGAACCTTGAAATGACACTGGAACTGCTCCGGGAGGAAGATGACCCGGACCTCCACGAAGAACTTTCGGAAGAACTTCACTCGTTCGGCAAAGATCTGGAAGCATTCGAACTTGGGATGCTATTGAGTGAGGAGTACGACAAAAATAATGCCATTCTCGAGCTTCATGCGGGCGCGGGCGGAACAGAGTCCCAGGACTGGGCATCGATGCTTCTCCGCATGTATACCCGCTGGGGAGAAAAGCGCGGTTACAAGGTGGAGACACTTGACTATCTGGCCGGTGATGAAGCGGGCGTCAAGTCGGTCACCATCAGCATCAAGGGCCATAACGCCTACGGTTACCTGAAGGCCGAGAAAGGCGTGCACCGGCTTGTCCGGATATCGCCGTTTGATTCGTCTGGCCGTCGGCATACATCCTTCGTTTCGTGTGAAGTGATGCCGGAATTCGACAACGAAATCGAGCTGGACATCCGTACGGAAGACCTGAAAATCGATACGTACCGTTCAAGCGGTGCGGGCGGACAGCACGTCAACACGACCGACTCCGCAGTCCGGATCACGCACCTTCCGACCAATACGGTCGTCACCTGCCAATCCGAACGTTCACAGATCAAAAACCGCGATCAGGCGATGAAGCTCCTGAAGGCAAAGCTTTATCAGCTGAAAATCGAGGAACAGGAAAAAGAACTCCTTGAAATCCGCGGTGAACAAAAGGAAATCGGTTGGGGCAGCCAGATCCGCTCCTACGTATTCCACCCGTACTCGATGGTAAAAGACCATCGGACGGACACGGAAACAGGCAATGTGCAGAACGTCATGGACGGCGACATCGATCTGTTCATCAACGCCTATCTGCGATCCCGGCTTTCCTGAAATACAGAAAAAGATGGAGGCAGCACTTCAATGGTGCAGCTCCATCTTTTTTTGTGTCAAACTGTGCATGAACACACGGTTTTTGTGGATGCCGATGAAAAATCTTTTTGTCGTCAGATCTACAAAAACACAGTTATTTCCATCAAACTCATCCCTTTGTCATGAAAAGCCAGTAAGACTCGGCGTTTTATGTTTGAAAACGGGACGGTTTGGTATACTAATGGGGAACGCATGTAGAAACAGGAGGGATCAGAGAATGAAAAAGAAACTCTTGGCAATGCTGTTCGGCTCTGCACTCATTCTGGGTGCCTGCGGCGGTGGAAATGATACAGCCGACGATGCGGCCGATACAGGAAATGACAACACAGCCACAGAAGAATCTGCAGGTGAGAACACAGCCGGTGTAGATCCTGAAAAGGTCGTGCAGCAGAAATGTATTTCCTGCCACGGTGAAAACCTCGAAGGTCAGGGGAATTTCCCTGCACTGAATGATGTCGGCTCCCGCCTGTCGGAAGATGAAATCCGCGATACCATTGCAAATGGTAAAGGCGCAATGCCTGGCGGCCTCATCGAAGGTGAAGAACTCGATGCCGTTGCGAAATGGCTCTCAGAAAAGAAATAATCATGCTGCCGTTTTCCCGCTGAATCGGGGAAACGGTCTTTTTTTGTCATTTTTTTGATAGTTCGATCTCTTCTTGGTGCTTTCAGTTTACCCATTTTATACAGACATTACAAAAAAACTTCATACTTCGTTGTCAAGCGACAAGAATCCAGTAATATCAACGATTTTCTGTAGTCAAAATGAAATATACTTGTAATAAAATAAGAGATTTAGAGTGTTATAATTAGCGTGCCGGAAAAATTTAGCCCGATTTAAGGGCGTAAGGTGATTTTTTAATGATTAAAATGAAAGACGTTTACAAGAAATATACCAATGGTGTCGTTGCTGCGAACGGACTCAATGTCCAAATCGCTCCCGGGGAGTTTGTTTATGTCGTCGGGCCGAGCGGTGCAGGCAAATCGACATTCATCAAAATGATGTATCGTGAAGAAAAACCGACTTCTGGAGAAATATATATCGACGGGACCAACCTGGCCACGCTGAAAAACAGGGAGGTTCCGTTTGTTCGGAGAAAACTCGGGGTTGTCTTCCAGGACTTCAAACTGCTGCCCAAGCTGACGGTGTACGAAAATGTCGCTTTTGCAATGGAGGTCATTGAGGCCCCGTCCGACACGATCCGCGATCGGGTGACTGAAGTGCTCGACCTGGTCGGGCTAAAGGCCAAGGCCCGGATGCTGCCGACCGAATTGTCGGGAGGCGAGCAGCAGCGGGTGTCAATCGCCCGGTCGATCGTCAACCGTCCCAAAGTGGTGATTGCAGACGAGCCGACAGGCAATCTGGACCCGGAAACTTCATGGGACATCATGAATGTGTTCAGAGACATCAATGAACAGCTCGGGACGACGATCGTCATGGCAACCCATAATAAGAATATCGTCAACCGGATCAGACACAGGGTCATCGCCATTGAGGGCGGGCTGATTGTGCGGGATGAAGCGGAAGGAGTATACGGCTATGAAATTTAGGACCCTTCGCCGCCACTTCCGTGAAAGCTTCAAGACGCTCGGCCGGAACGGATGGATGACCTTTGCATCCGTCAGTGCGGTCACGGTCACACTGCTTCTAGTAGGCGTGTTCGTGGCTATTATGCTGAACCTGAATAAAATTGCGGACGACCTTGAACATGATGTTGAAATGAAAGTCTATGTTGAGCTTGCAGCAGATGAGGCCTCCACAACCGCTCTTGCAGAACAGATCAGAGAGACGCCCGGGGTAGCTGAAGTCATTTATTCAACCCGAGACCAGGAGTTGGAGAGGATGGTCCAGGACTTCGGTGAGGACCTGAAGCTTTATGAACAGAGCAACCCGCTGCGTGAAGCTTTTTATGTAAAGGCGACAGAACCTCAGCAGACGGCGAAAGTCGCACAGACGATTGATGAGTACCCGAACACCTATGAAGTGGTCTACGGGGAAGGAAAGATCGAAAAACTATTTGACTTCCTGAACTTCGGGCGGAATGCGGGACTGATCCTGATCCTCGCACTTCTCTTCACCGCGATGTTCCTCATCTCCAATACGATCCGCATCACCATTGTGGCGAGACAGACTGAAATTGGAATCATGAAGCTGGTCGGGGCTACGAATAGCTTTGTCAGAATCCCATTTGTTCTTGAAGGGATCTGGATGGGAATCCTCGGATCAATCATCCCGATCCTGGCCGTTGTATTCGGCTATCTCCAATTCTACGACTATGCGGAACCGAGGCTCCGGGGTGAAATGATCCAGATCCTGGCGCCTGTCCCGTTCCTCTATATAGTGACAGGCATACTGTTCTCGATGGGAGTTTTCATCGGTATATGGGGCAGCTTCATGTCGGTCCGCAAATTCCTGAAAGTATAATTTACGCATAAAGCAGCACGATCAGACAGATAGAAACGTAATGTCCTGAAAGGGGAAATGACAAGTTGAAGCAGTCTAAGCCACTGATCGCCGCCGTGGCAGCCACGATGGCCCTGAGCTTTGGGCTCGGCACGACCGGCGCGTCGGCCAGCAAGCTCAATGATCTCCAGAACGAACAGCAGCAGATGGAACAAAAGAAAAACGAGCTGAACCAGGGAATCCAGGAGAAAGCATCCAATATAAAAGTGAATTCCGAGAAAATGGACAAGCTTCTTGCTCAGATCAAAGACCTTCACGGAAAGATCGAGACCAAACAAAGTGAAATCGCCGAGATCGAGCAAGAGATCCAGGAGACAAAAGCAGAGATCGAAGCTCTCCGCGCCTCCATCAAAGATCTGGAACAGAAAATAGCAGATCGCGATGCCTTGCTTCGTGATCGTGTCCGTGCCATGCAGGTAACCGGCGGGTCTACGGGCTATATCGATGTACTTTTGGGTGCAAGCAGCTTCTCCGATTTCATTGACCGGGTTTCAGCGGTCAATACGCTAAGAGAAGCTGACCGCCAGATCATCGCTGAACAAAAAGCGGACAAGGCGACTCTTGAAGACCAGAAACAGCAGGTCGAGGACAAGCTCGCCGCCCAAGAAGAAAACAAGAAAAAGCTTGAGGAAGCGAAAGCTGAACTTGATCGCCAGAAAGCCGAACTCGATGGCCTGGTGACTCAACTTGAAGAGGAACAGGCACGTCTGCAGAAAGAGCAGGCCAACCTGGAGGCTGAGTACGAGGAAGTACACGAAGTCAGCCAAGAGCTTACCCAGAAGATTGTGGCTGAACAGGAACGTCTTGCTGAGATTGCCCGAAAAGCCGAAGAAGAGCGGAAGCGCAAGGAAGCTGAAGAACGCCGTAAGGCTGCAGCTGCCGCAGCGGCGCAGCAAGTAGAAAATAACCGGAAGGGTACGTCTTCTTCAGCTGGAAAGACTTCTTCTTCATCCGGAAAGACTTCTTCCCCATCGAGCTCTGTAAGCCAGACGAGCGCACCAGCCCCATCGGTATCCGGAGGCAATTGGACACGGCCAGCATCAGGCAGATTATCGTCGAATTATGGCTATCGTAATCTGAGCTGGGCATCGTCGAACCACGCAGGTGTGGACATCGCGAATTCCACCGGCACACCTGTCGTCTCGGCGGGTAACGGCGTTGTCTCATATACCGGCCAATTCGGAACGTATGGCAATGTCATCATGGTGACCCACCACATGGACGGAAAAACTTTCACGACGCTTTATGCACACCTGTCCTCCATCAATACGAGCAAAGGCCAGAAAGTCGGCAAAGGCCAGCTGATCGGCAAGATGGGCTCAACGGGACGTTCAAGCGGACCTCACCTTCATTTTGAACTCCATATCGGATCGTACGGCAACCCGGTCAACCCGGCGAGTTACGTACCTCTATAAGCATGAATAAAAATCCCGCCTTTCAAAAGGCGGGATTTTTATGTTGCCGTGTCATAGAATGGACAAGAATCTGTTCCGGTCTTGTCTCGGAAGGTGGACGGCGTGGCGTCCCATCCTCTAATCTTGAAGATGGAAAACATCCGGCTGGAGGCGCGCACATGCAAGTAACAGAAGCCATTACCATCTTTAAATTATCTGTGCCATCGTCCCATCTCTCTGCATTGGCTGCACTGGCTGCAGCTTATATACTGCTACGGGTCATGTTTGGCAGCCGGCAGGCCGGGTTGTATGGGGATGCCGTGTTTTATTTTGTTTTGATCTGGAAAGGCAGCTATGTTCTGACTGACTTTGACAACTTCATGAAAGCTCCGCTGTCTCTTCTGTATTACAATGGCGGACTGACGGGAGCTCTGGCAGGTCTCCTGGCGGCCCTCTTCTTTCTTTGGAGGAAGGGCATGGCCGGAACTCCAGCCGTCCTCATGGCAGCCGTTGCTGTTCAAGGCGTCTATCAGACCATGATGGCGTTATTGAACGAAAATGGACGGATGGCGGAGGCAGTGACAGTGACTGTGTTCGGCATCCTGCTCTTTTTGACCGTTTCTCAGATAAATGGCTCTATCCTTTGGCAGAGGCAGCTGACTGTGTTGTTTTTGGCAGCCCATCTGATTGTGGCAACTTTTCAGCCTGACGGTTTTGGCGGTTTGCCGTTTGCCGCGACCGTTATCCTGATTATTTATCAATTCATCTTTTTATCTGCAGGCAGGAGGAATAACTTATGAATAAAAAGTGGTTCGGTTCAATTGTTGCATTGGCCGTGATAGCGGCGATGGTCGGCATCATGTTGAAAAACACTGCGGATGACGGCCTCAGCGGACAAAAAAAGCAGCTCGAGCGTGAGTTGACCCAGTCGGAGATGCAGGCAGAGGCGGATTCCGGCAACGGGGGCGAGCCTGAGGAGGGGATTGCCAAAGGAGAGGCGGCTCCCGACTTCACCTTGGAGACGCTTGATGGAGAAAAACTGACACTGTCGAAGCTCCGCGGCGAAAAAGTGATCCTGAATTTCTGGGCTTCATGGTGCGGGCCTTGCCGTGCGGAAATGCCGCATATGCAGGAGTACTACGAGGAGGAGGCCGAGGAGGCCGGTGTCAGGGTGATTGCAGTCAACCTTTCAACTTCTGAACGCGGCGACAAGGAAAAGGTGATGGAGAACATCCAGTCGTTTGTGGACGAATTTGGCCTGACATTCCCGATCCCGCTTGATGAGAAGGGGGAACAGATGGACATCTACCGGGTCATCACCATCCCGACCACCTACGTCATCGATACATCCGGCATCATCCGCCACGTGGTCCGGGGACCGATGGATGCGGAGATGATGAGGAGCCTGACGGCCAATATTGATTGAGTGAATCCCGGTGTCCGGGAGAGAAAAATCGGCCATGCGTGTCGTATGCTTACCAGTCTGTTCATACACTTGGACAGAGGAGGGATGCCAGATGCGCATGAGCCGATTTTTAATGTTTGTGGCGGTCTGCGCGGCAGCGGGCGGAATCTTTTACTTCGTCCAGAACGGGAAAGGCGAATCGGCGGAGTCCGTCAGCGGAAAAAAGCCGATTGATGAGGCGTATGACCTGATCTTGGAAAAGGCCGTTCACCGTGTCGGCGGGGACGAGCTGGTCGAGGGGGCTGTCAGGGGGATGGCCGATGTGCTGAACGATCCGTACAGTACATACATGACCGAAGAGGAAGCGGCTGCCCATGAGGAATCGCTCTCGGACGAGCGTGTCGGAATCGGAGCGGAAATCACGGAATCCAGAGGACGATTCATTATCGTTGCTCCGGTCCGTCATTCGCCGGCGGAAAAGGCCGGCATACTCCCGTATGATGAAATCGTCCGTGTCGACGGGGAGCGTGTGGACGGGAAGACGATGAAGGAACTTCTTTCCCTGATCAAGGGGGAGGAAGGGACGGATGTCACGCTGACCATTTTCCGGCCGGACGAAGACAGGCATCTGGAAGTGGCGATGAAGAGAAGCGCAATCCCTGTCAAAACAGTAAGCAGCCGGATGATTGAGAAAGACGGCTATCATGTCGGCGTCGTATCCATCTCGATGTTCGGAGAGGAGACGGCCGCTGAGTGGGAGGAACACACGAAAAAACTGATCAGCCAGGGGGCGGACGGATTCATCATCGACGTGAGAGGCAATCCCGGCGGGTACCTGTTCAGTGTGTCCAAAATTGCGGGCAGCCTCTTGCGGGAGGGGACGGTCTTCGCCTTTATGCAGAATGCGGAAGGGGTCAAGGAACCGGTCCGTTCCGAACAGCCTGAGGATGAGGAATACGGGAAGGCGATGCGCCGTATGAAAGCTGTGCTTCTACAAGACAAGGGCAGTGCTTCCGCAAGCGAAGTGCTGAGCGGTGCCCTCCGGGATAACGGGCGGGCGTTTATCATCGGCACCGTCAGCTTCGGCAAGGGAACGGTGCAGGAAACGTGGCCGCTCTCCAATGGCGGTGAGATGAAGCTCTCGACGCATAAGTGGCTGACACCGTCAGGAGAGTGGATCCACGGCAAGGGAATTAAGCCGGATTTGGAATCCAAGCAACAGACGCTGTACGGTCTGCCCGTCATGCCTGTGGAAGGCAGCTTCCAACCAGGTGATTACGGTGAAGATGTGGGATACGCCCAACGGGTGCTTGCGGCGCTTGGCTATGATGTGACACGCGAGGACGGCTACTATGACGAAACAACGCTGAAAGCGGTAGAGCGGTTCCGTGACAATGAGAAACTTAATCCCGGTGATGCCATGGACGATGCCTTTTTCCGGGCCCTGCGCGCCAAAGTGATCGACTACAAGGCGGACGATAAAAATGACGATCAGCTGCAGCTTGCCGTCGGATATATGAAACACGTATTGAAGTCCGGCAACTAAAACATTCTCATCCTACCCCGGGTTTGATAGAATGAAGTAATGAAGTTTGTTTTTTTAGAACCGGGGATGGTGACAGTCTGATGTTCCAGGAAATTATGGTTGAATTGTTGCATGGCGCGGGAAAGTTTTTCATGAACCCGCTGTTTTATATCACTATGCTGTTCTCAGTACTGCTGGGATACACGAGAGTCAAGCGGGAGCGGAAGCATTTCCGGGTAAGGGTGGATGAAGGCCTTGCTGAATTCCGCAGGCTGATCAAGGAGTCCTGGCTGGCCGCTCTCGTCCTGTCTTTGATCATTGCAGGTGCCGGACTTGTCGTGCCGAAGGGCTGGCTCGTGCTGTTCTGCGGATTTATGCTGGCGGCTGTGCTTTTATTCCGCTACCAGGCAGGGGCTCCGATTTATGCTGCCGGACTTGCTGCACTTGCCTACTGGCTTCTGGGCCGCTACGATGTCGTTACGGACTGGCCGGTCATCGGATGGAACTATGCGGGTATGACGGGCGATGAGGCTGTCACTATCACGGTGATTGCCGGCCTGCTCACGGCTGCCGAGGGACTTCTGATCCGCAAGTACGGCGCGCGTGACGCCTCTCCGTTCCTCCAAGAGACAGGAAGAGGCCTGCAGGGAGCCGTCTACCGGACCAAGCGCCTCTGGCTTCTGCCGCTTCTATTTGCGGTCCCGGGCGGCCCGCTTTCGGAAATGTTCCCTTATTGGCCGCAGTTCAGTCTCGGCGAATCTTCTTACTATCTGATCTTCATCCCTGCTGTGATCGGCTTTGAACATACGGCAAAGCATGATCTGCCGGGACGGATCTACGCGGAATATGGCAAGTCGGTTTTTGTAACCGGACTGGGTGTCACGGCAGCCGCTTTTCTCGGCCTTTGGGAACCGCTGGCCGGATGGGCAGTTCTGGCACTTGGAGTCATTGTGAGGATGGTCATCACCATCATGGCCGCGGTGCGGGATAGCAAAGGGAACTTGGCTGTCTCTCCAAGAAGTGACGGAGTAGTGGTGGCAGCGGTCCTTCCGGGATCTCCGGCCGATAAAATGGGTATCCTTCCCGGCGAGACCATCCGGAAGGTCAATGGCGTTACCGTGACGGATGAGCGGGAATTGTACGAGGCCATCCAGGTCAATGCGGCACATTGCCGCGTTGAGGTGCTCAATAGGGAAGGGGAACTGCGGCTTTGCCAGCATGTCATCTTCCGGCATGACCATCACCGGATGGGCCTGCTTGTCGTCCGCTGACCGGTATTCGCAGGAGAGGGGGATCGGCCTGTGGAATCTTATGCACTTAAAGTTATTCTGGCGCTATTCCTGCCGGCGGCACTGGTCATCCTGTTCACCCGGGTGACCTACCACCATGTGGTCGGGCTGGTCCTGACTGTGGCTTTGATCGCAGCCTCTGTCTATGCGGGATATACGCATACCTGGCTGTTGTACACGATTGACGCACTTTCTCTGACCGCCGGATTCTACATTGCCGGCAGGATGAGGGAAAGGACAAAGCAGGGGCAAGAGCAAAATCAGGAATGACAAAAAACGGCCCGACGCAAAATGCGTCAGGCCGTTCAGACTGTAGACAAAGTGAGTGAACTACTCCTTGGTCTGCAGTTTTTTCTATTCCTGAAA